>CALXQU010000009.1 GCA_944390725.1 uncultured Spirochaetaceae bacterium | reverse complement strand
GGTCAGGGACTCTTACAAGTATAAGAAGACTCAAAAAGAGGCTGCTCAGAAAGCCTAGACTTTCTTAACAGCCCCTTCCTTCTGCAGGTTCCGCAGAATGATATTGCGCCGGGCATCGGCGAGGTGTACAATCACCAATGGAATACTTTTGGAAAACTATTCGGTATGGAAACGCTCATCAAGCTCAGGATCGCATGCGATGACGGGAAGATCCTCTTCGGGCCCGGTTCCGAGGAGCTTTTCGGATACATCAGGGAGACAGGCTCCGTAAGCAGGGCTGCCCAGAAGATGGGGCTGAGCCTCTCCAAGGCCTGGAAGATCGTCAGGGACACGGAGGACGCATATGGCGCACCGCTCGTCATCTGCACGCAGGGAGGGAAAGGCGGCGGCAGGTCTAAGCTGACGGAAGATGCCGAGACGCTGATGGCAAGATACTCAGAGCTCAGGAAGTCAGTCGAGGAGGCTGCCAGGGCCAGGCTGGAGGAGATCTTCCGATGAAGAGGCACCCTATCCTGCTCCTTGCGGCGGTATATATCGCGGTATTCATCCTCTCGTTCTCGATAGGCCGCTTTCCGGTCGGCCCGGCAGAGCTGCTGAAGATACTGGCCTCCAGGATACTGCCCATCGGCATGGACTGGACGCCGCAGGCTGAATCGGTCGTCTTCAGCATCAGGCTGCCACGCATAGCGGCATCATCGCTGATCGGGGCCGCGCTGGCGCTGTCCGGGCTCGTCTTCCAGACCATATTCCGCAACCCGCTGGTCTCCCCTGACGTCCTCGGCACCTCCACTGGAGCCGGCTTCGGCGCATCGCTTGCCCTGCTCCTGGGACTCGGCAGCATCGGGATATCGGCATCAGCGTTCATCATGGGCCTCCTGGCGGTCGGCATCGTCTGGATGATAGGCACGCGGGTGCGCGGCAACCAGGTCCTGGGGCTCGTCCTCGGCGGCATCATGGTGGGTTCCGTCTTCCAGTCTGCCACGAGCTTCGTGAAGCTTGTCGCCGATACGGATGACACGCTTCCCGCCATCACGTACTTCCTGATGGGCTCGCTGGCGGGAGTAGGCACGGAAGAGCTGGGCCTGATCATCCTGCCCATCGCCCTGCCGGCAGCCATGCTGGTCATGCTGTCCTGGAGGATCGGCCTGCTCTCGCTCACGGAAGAGGAGGCGCTGTCGCTTGGCGTGAACACCAGGCTGATGCGTGCCATAGCGGTAACCGCAGCCTCGCTGATGACCGCCTCATCGGTAGCTGTATCAGGCATAATCGGCTGGGTCGGACTCGTCATACCGCATATCACGAGGATGATCGCGGGATCCGATGCAGCCAGGACCTTCCCCTCCTCCCTGCTTCTCGGCGCGGCATTCCTCACTGCCGTGGACACGCTCAGCAGGACGCTCACGACATCGGAGATCCCCATCGGCATCCTGACATCGTTCATCGGGGCGCCTTTCTTCCTCTATCTCATCATCAGGGAGGGCCGCAGGGGATGGTGATAGAAGCGAAGGGAATATCATTCTCATATGGAGGCAGGAAGGTGCTCGAGGGTGTATCGTTCAGGCTCGGCGACGCATCGCTGGCTGCCCTTCTCGGCCGCAACGGCGCCGGCAAGACGACGCTGCTGAGGATCCTGATGGGCTTCCTGAGGCCCTCGGCAGGCAGCGCATCGGCAGACGGGAAGGACATCTCCAGGATATCCCCCAGGGAAAGGGCGCGCATGATAGCCTACATACCGCAGTCCTCCCCCATCATCTTCCCGCATACGGTAAGGGACATCGTCCTCATGGGCAGGGCATCCTCGCTGCCTGTCTTCTCCAGGCCGGGGAAGGAGGATGAGCGCAGGGCCGATGAGGTGATGGAGAGCCTCGGCATACTCCACCTCTCATCGCGTGCGGCTGATGCGGTATCAGGGGGAGAGAGGCAGCTCGCGCTAATTGCCAGGGCACTCGTGCAGGATGCCAAGGTGCTGCTGCTTGACGAGCCCACCTCATCGCTGGACTATGCGAACCAGCTCAAGGTGCTGGAGACGATGGCGGAGCTCAGGGACAGGGGATATACCGTCCTCTTTACGACGCACAGCCCGGACCAGGCGCTGATGGATACCGATTCGGTGATGCTCATCGATGACTGCGGGCATATCGGGATAACCGATGCCGATACCCTCATCTCATCAGATAGGCTTTCCGCGCTATACGGCAGGAAGCTCTGCATCAGGCGCATAGATACGGGCAGGAACGAGAGGATAGCATGCGTACCGGAATGAGCTGGTGGAGCGACGAGAGGATCGCATGGTACGAGAAGGCCGCCGGCTGCAGCAGCTTCCACCGCAGCCTCGTATCGGCGCTGGAGAGGCACCTCCTCATCGGCAGCCCCGTGCTGGAGCTCGGATGCGGCCTGGGATACTGCGCCCAGCTGCTCCACGGCGATGGCTACAGCATCAAGGCCACGGATATCGACAGGAATGCGCTCAGGAGGGCTTCGGAGCGCACGGGCCTCGATATCTTCTCATATCTGGACGCTGATGGCCCGATACCGTATACGGATCAGCTGCTGATGGTGTTCTCCGGCCATATCGGGTCGGCGGCGGAGCTGGATGGCTATCTCTCCCGCTGCAGGCGCATGGCGATGGTCATCTCCCACCACAGGGGGCAGGGCTTCCAGACGAGGGAAAGCAGGAGGGCCCTCCTGCTTGGCATCCTCAGGGAAGCTGGATGCGCATATGACGAGGAGGAGCTTGCGCTCAGCTTCGACCAGCCGCTGGATTCACGGGAGGATGCCATGGCATTCGTACGCACATGCTACCCCGCGGAATGCCAGGAAAGGGTCCTTTCCATGGTCGAGGAAGGCACGGCATCCCCATACATACTCAGGAACAGGAAGATGATGAGCATATTCACCATCTACGGCAAGGAGGGAAGATGAAGAAGGCAGCAGCGCTGCTCATCCTCGCGATGGCAGCATCGATGCTCCATGCGGTCCCGTTCACCGATTCGCTCGGCAGGACCGTGGAGCTTCCGGAGCGTATCGAACGCATAGTCCCGTCAGGCAATCTCTCGCAGATGGTCCTCTACTCCATCGCGCCGGAGATGCTGACGGGATGGTCTCAGAAGCTATCGGGATCGGCCAAGGAGGAGTTCTTCAGGCAGGACACGGTCAACCTGCCGATATTCGGCACCTTCTACGGGAAGAAGGCCAACCTGAACAAGGAGGCGCTGATGTCAGCAGCCCCAGACGTCGTCATCGACATGGGCGAGCTGAAAGGCAGCCTGGACTCGATGAGGAACGACCTGGATTCGCTCTCCGGGGACATCATGATCCCCGTCATCTTCATCGAGGCATACCTGGAGAACACGCCTGAGGTCTACAGGACGCTCGGCACGCTGCTTGGCAAGGAGGAGGAAGCGGAGCCGCTTGCCGCATTCGCAGAGGAGGCGCTGCAGATGGCGGAGGACGCCCGCGGCAGGATAACCGACCCGGTGACCGTATACTACGCCTCGTCGCCTGACGGGCTTGAGGCAGTGCCGGAGGGAAGCTTCCATGGTGAAGTGATAGAGAAGATAGGCGCCAGGAACGTCGTGCCGAGGTCCTTCGGAGCTAACAAGGGAACCGTGTCGATGGAGCAGGTCTACCTCTGGAACCCTGATGTCATACTGCTCTCGGACAGCGCGGCATACGATGAGGTGACGGGCAGCGCGATCTGGGCAAGCCTTGATGCGGTGCGGAACGGCAGGGTCTATCTCGTCCCGGAGGAGCCCTATTCCTTCATCGACAACCCTCCTGCCACGAACAGGATCATCGGCATATACTGGCTTGGCAGCCTCCTTTACCCTGAGCTGTATCCGGTGGATATCATCGAGAAGGCGAAGGAGTACTACAGGCTCTACTATGGATTCGACCTCACGGATGGGAGGGCCGCATCCATCATGCATCTCAGCTGAAAAGGAAAATGCCGGATTCCCGTGCAGGGTCTCCGGCATCTATCCAAAGGAAGGATATCCTTACTTGATCCTCGGCTTCGCCTCGTCGAGAAGCGACTGGAGCTTCGATGAAGGATCCTTGAACTTGGCAAGGAAGATCATGGCCGCGATGATGTACGGCTTGAAGGATGCCTCCTTGTAGAGAGGATCGAGGTAGCGGCTGAACACGGACTCATCGACCTCGCCTTCCTTGCAGGAAAGGCCTGTGATATCCGCAGGGAGGCAGTGCATATAGAGCGCCTTGCCATCCTTGGTCGTCTTCATGAGCTCTTCCGTGCATGTCCAGTCCTTGAACTTCGCGTTGTTCTCAAGGCATCTCTTCTCGAGGTCCTTGAGCTCATCGAACCTGCCCTCGCCTACGAGCTTGGTCCTCTCCTCCATCACGGCGAACGGCGCCCATGACTTCGGGTATACGATATCGGCATCCTTGAATGCCTCCTCCATCGAGGAGACCTTCCTATAGGAGCCGCCGGACTTCTTCGCGTTAGCGGCAGCGATCTCCTCGACATCTCCCATCACATCATATCCCTCAGGATGCGCAAGGACGACGTCCATGCCGAACCTGGTGAAGAGGCCGATGATTCCCTGCGGAACCGAGAGCGGCTTGCCGTATGACGGTGAGTAGGCCCATGTCATGGCGATCTTCTTGCCCTTGAGGTTCTCCACGCCGCCGAAGTAGTTGATCACATGGAGCATGTCAGCCATCGACTGCGTCGGATGGTCGATATCGCACTGGAGGTTGACGAGGGTCGGCCTCTGCTCGAGGATGCCGTCCTTGTATCCCTGGTCAACGGCATCTGCGACCGTCTTCATGTAGGTATGGCCCTTGCCGATATACATATCATCGCGGATGCCGATGACATCTGCCATGAACGAGACCATGTTGGCAGTCTCCCTGACTGTCTCGCCATGGGCGATCTGGGAAACCTTCTCGTCGAGGTCCTGGACCTCGAGTCCAAGGAGATTGCAGGCCGAAGCGAATGAGAACCTCGTCCTCGTGGAGTTATCGCGGAAGATCGAGATCCCGAGACCGGAATCGAATACCTTTGCGGATATGTTGTTCTCCCTCAGTCCGCGAAGGATCTCAGCGACCTTGAATACCGCTGCAATCTCATCATCGCTCTCCTTCCATGTGTGGAAGAAGTCATTAAGGTACATCCTATCGGTATCAAGAGCCTTAAGCTCCCCGATCATGCGCTTGATATCGGCTTTGTCTTTGGCCATAGCGTCCTCCTTGGGTTATCAAGGATACTCTAGCACCAGATATCGAAGCTGGCAAGTTTTTTGTTGCGTTTTGTTGCACTGCCCTCAGCCTCCAGCATTTCCTTTCCAGCATGAGCCGTAGGGGGCTATCATAGGACCATGAGAAGAACGCTTGCATTGGCAGGGAGATGGTATCCTGCGGATACCGATGGGCTTGACAGGATGATCCCTCCGCAGCAGGAGCCGGGAGGGCTGGCGAACGGGGTGCTGCCCCATGCGGGCCTCCTCTATTCCGCGCCCCTCATCGCTGGCTTCTTCGGCTCCCTCGCCGAAGGGGTCCGGACCGTTATGATACTCTCGCCGTCGCATTATTATCCACTGAAGGCGGATACGCTCTATTCATATCCGTATGATGAGGCAGAGACGCCATATGGGGATATCGGGGCCGTTCCCTTCCCGCTTCCGTACAGGGAATGCCGTGATGCAGTCGACAGGGAGCATGGCATCGAGATGTTCCTGCCGTTCATTGGGAAAAGGAAGCTCTCCGTCTCCTTCGCGCTCATAAGCCACCTCTCCTCCGGGAGGATGGCGGAGGATATCGCAGCGGAGCTTGCGGGACGTCTTGACGGCAGCACAGCGGTAATCGCGTCATCGGACTTCACGCACTACGGCCTCCGCTTCGGCTATGCCCCATATGCGGAAGAGGCTGCCAGGCACGTAAAGGAGCATGACCAGGAAGCCGCCAGGCTCCTTGCATCCGGCAAGGCAGCAGCGGCATACGATGAATACAGGAACAGCACCATATGCGGAATCGCGCCTGCCGCCATCGTATCGGCCCTTTCGCGCATACAGGGGCTTGAGGGCTACGCAGGCGGGTACTATACATCTGCGGATATCACCGGGGAGGAAGACGATTTCGTCTCCTATGCCACGGTGCTCTGGAGGAGGAGATGACAGAGGAGAAGAGGAAGGAGCTGCTGAGGATAGCAAGGGACTCCATCTCGGCGGCATTCAGAGGCAAGGAATACCATGCGGCGGATGACGGCACGGAGAACCATGGCGCCTTCGTCACGATACGGCTCGGAGGCAGCCTCCGTGGATGCATAGGCTTCATGGAAGGCATCGGGCCGCTGGGCCAGATGGTCGCGGACCTGGCGAGGGAGGCCGCGTTCTCCGACCCGCGGTTCCCGCCGCTTACGGAGGAGGAGCTGGGGCGCTGCACGCTGGAGGTCTCGCTGCTGACGGAGCCTGAACCGATACCCTCCCCTTCCGCATTCGTCCCCGGCAGGGACGGCATCCATATGTCCGTGGGCGCCAGGCGGGCGGTATTCCTGCCGCAGGTGGCGGAGGAGACAGGCTGGACCCGGGAGGAGATGCTCGCGGCGCTCTCGAGGAAGGCAGGGCTCCCGCCTGATGCCTGGAAGAGGCCCGATGCCAGGTTCATGGTATTCAGGGCGGAGGTGTTCGATGAAGGCATCCTGTGATTTCTGCTACAGGCACTGCAGGATCGAAGAGGGCGGCTATGGCTACTGCATGGCAAGGAAGAACGAAGGCGGCAGAGTCACAGACAGGGCATACGGACGCGTAAACGCGCTCGCTGCCGACCCTATAGAGAAGAAGCCTCTCTACCACTTCCTTCCAGGCACGAGGACGCTCTCGCTCTCCATGGCAGGATGCTCATTCGACTGCGATTTCTGCCAGAACCATGCCATCGCCAAGGATGATATGGAAAGCGGCAGGACCATCATGCCTGGCGAGATAGCGGCAATGGCCAGGGAATGCGGGATCCCCTCGGTCAGCTTCACATATACCGAGCCGCTGGTCTGGCAGGACTATGCCATCGAGACCGCGAGGATCGCACGCAGCATGGGCATCCATACGGTGATGGTATCGAACGGATCATTCTCGGAGGAAGCCCTGGAGAGGCTGCTTCCCCTTATCGATGCATATAACATCGACCTGAAAGGGGATGCGGAGTTCTACCGGAGCATCGTCCATGGGGATATCAGGCCAGTGCTCGACGGCATCGGCAGGATCGTCTCCTATGGCTCGCATATCGAGGTGACGACGATGGCCATCGAAGGCATCCATACGCCGGAGATGATGCTCTCGCTAAGGGATGAGCTCATAAGGCTCGGCGTATCGGTGTGGCATATCACGGCATTCTATCCACAAAGGCGCATGAGCTCCCGCAGGCCATCCTCAGACAGCTTCATCTACTCGCTTGCCGATATGCTCAGCGGCTCCGGCATCGAACACGTACATGCCGGGAACGTAGGGCCCAGGGCTACCTGACGGCTACAGCCTTCCCGCTATAGCCGGACACATGGCCGATAACCCAGCCATCGACCAGATGGGCATCCTCCTCAGGAAGGGAGAGGAGCAGCCCTCCCGAGGTCTCGGGAGAGAGCACGATATCCCGCTCCAGCTGGCTGAGGGCGGAGAGGTCGGCCTTCGATCCGAGGAAATCCTCATTGGTATACCTTCCCTCAGGGATGAAGCCGAGCTCCGCATAGCGGGCTCCCTCAAGCAGCGGCAGGCTGCCGAAGGACAGCTCGATTGTGACGCCGCTGGCCGTTGCCATCTCGGAGGCATGCCCTACGAGGGAGAAACCCGTGACATCGGTCGCGGCATGGATGCGGCAGCGCCTGGCCTGGCTGCAGGCCTTCCTGTTGAGCGTCCTCATCGACTCAACCGCTTCCTCCACGCTCCCTGCATCGGCTTCCCGCCCTTTTAGCGCCGTCATCGTTATCCCGGTGCCGAGCTTCTTGGTGAGGACCACGGCATCCCCTTCCCTGGCTCCCCTGTTCTGCCAGACATGGCCGCTGTCGGCGAATCCGGTCACCGCGAGCCCGAACTTCGGTTCCCTGTCGGAGATCGTATGGCCGCCTGCGATCGTGCATCCCGCTTCCCGTGCCTTGCCGATGGCCCCCAGCATGATATCATGCAGGACGGAGAGCGGGAGGCAGGAGGGGAAGCAGACGATGGAGAGCGCGACGCTGGGCTCCCCTCCCATCGCGTAGATATCGGAGATGGCATTGGCCGCGGCAATCTCGCCGAAGAGCTGCGGGTCATCGACCATCGGCGGGAAGAAATCCACCGTCTGCAGCATCGCCCTGCCGTCGCCGAGGTCATACACGAAGGCATCATCCGCCGTCTCATATCCTGCCAGTATCGCGGGATCGGGGAAGCTGGGCAGGCTCCTGAGCACGCTGTCCAGGTCACCTGGCGGCAGCTTGGCATTGCATCCCGATGAGCGGACCAGGTCCGTAAGCCTCACATCACCCTCCTCCATCCGTCTCCCTCCTTCTCATAGATGCCTTCCACGTACTCATCGACCATGGACATGTCAACAGCGCCCCTGATGAACGCCGCGGTGCCGCACGAGGATGAGAGGCTCCTCGGTACCGGCTTCAGCGTGCAGATGCTGCCATGGCGCTTCCTGAAGCGCAGCGCGCCGTAATGCGTATGGAATGTCACTACCTGATCGAAATCCTCCACGAGGAGCCCTCCTGGACGGCATCCACGGCCTTCTTCATGGCAGATGCATAGCGCTTGACGTTCTCAAGCGAGGCGCGGTTATCCACGAGGACATCGAGCTCTGCGCTCTCCATCAGCGCCTTCTTCGTCATTACCACGGGCTCGGGGCAGCTGAGGCCCCTGCAATCCAGTTCCTTCATGATTCCCTCCTGGCTGTCCTTGCAGCCGCTATCGCAAGCAGCATGATGATGGCAATCACCACAGCCACCTTGCCATTGGTGCCGGGGCCTGTGCCGGCCGAGGCCGCAAGCGAGAAGTTGTGGGCGAAGGCAGCTCCCGCAGCCATGCCGAGGACCGCGCATGCGCTGTCGCTGCTGCCCTCGCCTGCGAGGATGAGCTGGCGGAGCGGGCAGCCGCCCAGCATGACCGATCCGAGGCCCACGGCAAGCATGCCGAGGAAGTTCCAGAGATGCATGCTATGGGAGACAGGCTGGTCAGCAAACCCAAGGCTGAACCTGCCGGTGGCAAGGTTGCCGATAAGGGCCGCGATGAATATGGCGGCAAAGCCCCCAAGCAGCGTGAAGTCGCGGATGAGGATGATATCGCGTATGCCGCCTGCCATGCAGAGCCTCGTACGCTCGGCCGCGATGCCTACAGCCAGGCCGGCTGCCAGCGATATAGCCACCGGCGCATGCATGGAACCGGGACCTGAGGAAGAGAACGCGAAGAGGGCCGGGACCGCGAGGAAAAGCACGAAGAGGAACGTCATCGAAGCCGGAAAGGCCGTACCCTCCACGCCCGATGCCTGCCCTGCCCTGCCCAGCGAGAAGCCCCTGGAGAGGAATACGCAGCCGATGCCGATGCCTGCGATGAAGCCGAGAAGCGCGACCAGCGCATTGAGGTCGCCTCCCGCGAGGCGCAGGACCATCCTCAGCGGACAGCCGAGGAACACCAGCGCGCCGACCATCACGGCGAAGCCTATCAGGAAGCGCAGGACCGGGCTGGAACCCGAACGCGGCCTGAAATCGCCATGGATGACGCTGATGGCGAACGAGCCGAGTACGATACCGACAATCTCCGGACGGAAATACTGGACGATAGGCGCCGTATGGAGCCTAAGGGCTCCCGCCTGGTCCCTGATGAAGCATGCGATGCAGAATCCCATGTTCTGCGGATTGCCGAATCCCACAAGCAGCACTGCAGCGAGGCCGATGACGGCTCCGGCGGCTGCGACCCTTATCCTTTCACTCATACCAAACGATTTTACCATTAGAGTATCCATTAAACAATGGCGATTATGCTAGAATGTCATCATGCGCAGGATCTATCTCGACAATGCAGCCACATCATTCCCCAAGGCTCCGGGATTGGGCGAACGGGTCAGGCGGTACCTCGATGAGGAGGTCGTGAACCTCTACCGCACGGACAGCCCGCTTGAGGAGAAGGCCTTCGCCGCGGTCGATGGGCTTCGCTCGATGATTGCAGGGCTCTATGGCTCCCCCTGGCCTGAGGCCATCTCATTCACCCAGAACGCCACCCAGGCGCTCAATGCCGTCATCAAGGGCCTTGTCAGGGAAGGCGATGAGGTGATTGTCTCATCGAATGAGCATAACTCGGCCATGAGGCCGCTCAGCCAGATCGGGGCCCATGCGGTGAGGATACCCTCGCATGGCGATGGATACAATGACTACGGGAATCTTCCTGCGCTCTTCAGCAGCAGGACGAAGGCGGTCATCATCAATGCGGCTTCCAATGTATCGGGAGCCGTGCAGGACCTCGCGCCGGCAGCGGAGGAAGCGCGCAGGCACGGCATCCCCCTTATAATCGATGCCGCGCAGGCGACTCCCTTCTTCCCCATTGACCTCATGGGCCTCGATGCCGCCGCCATCTGCTTCACGGGCCACAAGGGGCTGCTCGGTCCCCAGGGGACCGGGGGGATGGTCCTCAGGCGCAGCATAGCCGAATCGATCGAGCCGCTGGTAACGGGAGGCACGGGAAGCGAGAGCGACAGCGAGGAGGTGCCATCGTATCTGCCGGACAGGCTCTCAGGAGGGACGGAGAACCTCACGGGGCTCGTGGGGCTGGAACACGCCCTCAGATACGTGACGGAGAACCTCGGGACGCTGAGGGACAGGGAGCGCCATGCACTGGAAAGGCTGTATGAGGGCCTGATGCGCATAGATGGCATAGCGGTCAGGGGCCCCTCTCCTGATAAGCCGCGCACTGCCGTGGTATCGCTCTCGTGCAGCAGGATGGATATCGCGGGGATAGCCGGCAGGCTCTCCTCGGAATACGGGATAGAGACCAGGGTCGGGCTGCACTGCTCGCCCTCAGCGCACCGCTCGCTGGGCACATTCCCCACGGGCACGCTGAGGCTCTCTCCCGGACCATTCACTACCGATGATGAGATAGACAGGACCCTCTCGGCCCTGGAGGAGATATTGCGATGATAGATTACGGCATCTTCCTTGACGCGCTGGCTGAAGGCCCCGTGGAGAGGCGCACATCGTCAGTGGCAGGCAGCGCATCGATCTGGCAGGGCGGGAAGCTGCTCTCGGGAGAGGATGGCGCCTATGACCTCACGGAGACGATAGTCCCGGAGCCTGTCTTCGTGCTCTTCGGGGCCGGCCATGTCGGCAAGGCCCTCTATGACATGGCCACGGTATGCGGCATCAAGACCATAGTGCTTGATGACAGGCCCGGTATGGCATCGGAGGAGCGCTTCCCCAGGGCAGAGAGGCATACGGGGCCCTTTCCAGAGCTGCTGGCGGCAGAATACCATGCCCTTCCCTGCTATATCATCTTCACGCATGGGCATGCATGCGACCTGGAGTGCCTGCGCTATGCCCTCAGGCGGCCAGCGATGTATATCGGCATGATCGGGTCGGCAAGGAAGGTCAGGGCCCAGTACGATATCCTCAGGGATGAGGGATTCACGGAAGAGGACCTCAGCCGGGTCCATGCGCCCATAGGGCTGGACATCAATGCCGTGACGCCAGCGGAGATAGCGGTATCGATCCTTGCCGAGATAATCAGGGTATCGCGCAAGGACAGGAAATCCATCAGGATCAGCTCGGACCTGCTCAGGGAGATGTCGCGCAATGACGGGATAGAGGTCCGCATCATCGCCAAGGAAGGATCAGGGCCGCAGGAGCCGGGCGCGGCGATGTTCGTGGAGGAAGGACGCGTCTTCTCGACGATAGGCGGAGGCATGGTGGAGAAGCTGGCGGCGGAAAGGGCACGGAAGATGCTTGCCGGCGGCGAGGATACGGCCATTGGGCATTATGACCTCAGCGAGGGAGGGAACGCCGCCATGATCTGCGGCGGCTCCCTTACGCTGCTGTTCTCCAGGGTCAGGCACTAGAAGCGGCCGAGCGCCCGGAGCACCTTCTCTCCCGTTATCGGCCAGCTGCGGACCCAGGCCCCGGTCGCATCGGCGATGGCCATGGCGATTGCCGGGGCAGCCCCGTTGCAGGCGATCTCGGATATCGACTTGGCTCCGAACGGGCCATACTGGTCATTGATATCGATCAGCACCGCCTTGAAGTCATCAGGAGCCTCCTCTATCATCGGCACGCCGTAATCGGTGAACGTCGTCGTCAGGCACCTGCCGTCCTTATCGAGGACCAGGTCCTCGTAGAGGGTATGGCCGATGCTCTTCATCACGGCGCCGTACATCTGGCACATGGCGAGCTCTGGGTTGATGGGCGTGCCGGCATCCTGGAGCGCATAGAACTTCTGCACCCTGATCTCGCCTGTCCTCACATTGACGGCGACCTGGGCGAAGTGTGCGCCATAGGGCACGGCGAAATTCGGCGTCGAGAACGAGCCGGTCCCGATAAGCGCTCCCCTGCCAGTGCCGGAAGTGGCCGTATGCGAAAGCTCATAGTAGCTGAGCTTCCGTCCCGTCCTCACCGAATGCACCAGGCCAGGGGCCATCACCTCGAGGTCCTTCTCATCCTCATCCATCTGCAGCGCGGCCTCATGGAGCATCTTCTGCTTCAGGTCCATGGCTGCATTGAGGGAGGCGCTTGCCGAGAAGTAGGTGCCGGACGATGCATAGGCGCCTGTATCGAAGAGGCAGCTGTCGGTATCGCCGGAGACGACGGAGACATCGGACATCGGTACCTTGAGGATCTCCGCCACGCACTTCGCAGAAATCGTATCGAGCCCGGTGCCGAGGTCCGCACCTCCGGAGAGCACCACGAACGTGCCATCGGTCAGCAGCTTGACCTGGCAGTTGGAATGGTCAAGGCCAGGCAGGCCAGAACCCTGCTGTATCATCGCGAAGCCCTTGCCGATCTTCCAGTCGGGGTCGCCGGATTCCTCCTTCCTTCCCCAGCCTATCATCTCAGCGCCCTTATCGAGGGCCTCCCTGAGCCCGCAGGAACCCACAGGGACAACCGCTCCCTCGCGGCCTTCGCCGAGCCCCTTGAGGATCTCCAGCATATACCCTTCCTCGACCATGTTCCTCTTCGCCATCTCCAGCGGGTCGATGCCGAGCTTCATCGCCAGCTCGCCAAGCGCAGAGCCGATGGCGAAATAGCCCTTGGGCGCGCCATATCCCTGGTATGCGCCGGCAGGAGGGCAGTTCGTGTAGTACGTGATGAGGTCGTAGTACATATTGTCGACCCTGAAGATGGGCAGCGTCTTCGACGATGCGTTCATCGGCACGGTGAGGCAGTGGTTGCCATAAGGCCCCGTATTGGCCCTGACATCCATATAGATGGCAGTGATAGTGCCGTCCTTCTTCCCTCCCATCTTCACGCGGATGCGCATCGGATGGCGGGTGGAATTGGCATAGAACTCCTCAGCCCTGGTATTCCTGTAGTAGATAGGCTTGCCTGTCTTCCATACGCAGTAGCCCAGGAGGTCCTCGACGAGTATGTCCTGCTTGGAGCCATAGCCGCCGCCGACCTTCTCCTTGATTACATGGACCTTGTGCTCAGGGATCTGGCAGACGCGTGCGACGATGCGCCTCACATGGTACGGGACCTGGGTGGAGGCATTGAGGACGAGCCTGCCGTTCTCGATATGGCCGAAGCAGACATGGGGCTCCAGCGGCGTGCACTGGGGCTGCGACGTGCGGTATGTCTCATCGACTATGGCATCAGCCTCCGCGAATCCCTTCTCGATATCGCCGATGCCGCCATGCGCCGATGCCGCGATGTTCCTCCTTATGTCCGCGTGGAGCGGGAACTGGTAGATGACCTTCTCCTCATCCGGATCCGCGCTGCTGTTGTATGCATCAAGGTCATCGGGGGCGCCGGAGACATACTCAACGATGCCGTTATGCACGAGCGGTGCGCCATCCCTCATGGCATCCTCGACCGAAAGCACCGGCTCAAGCGGCTGGTACTCGACCCTTATCAGGGAAGCCGCCTTCATGGCAGTCTCCTCATCGCGGGCCACTATCGCGGCGACCCTGTCCCCCTGATGCCTCACCTTGCGGTTGATGAGCTTCCTGTCATACGGGGATGGCTCCGGATTGCCCTGGCCGGCCTGCATGTAGTAGACATCAGGGACATTGAATGCGGTGTACACGGCCTCGACGCCATCTAGCCTCTCAGCCTCTGAGGCATCGATGCTCCTGACGACCGCATGCGCGAACGGGGAGCGCAGCACATGGAGCACATAGCTGTCCGGAGTGACCCTGTCCTCGACATAGAGCTTCTCCCCGGTGACAAGCGCCCTGCCGTCTATCTTGGCAGCCGGCTTGCCGATCACGGAAAGCCCTGGCCTGAACGACGGCGCGATCTCGCTCCTGTACTCACCGTACTTCCTCTTCTCCTGCACAAGCCTCACGGCAAGGTAGAAGTTCTCGTATCCCGCATCGCGGACGAACATGCCGGAAAGGAAGCGCTTCACGTCTTCCCTGCCGGCCTCCGGCCTGATCTTCAGCAGATATGTGAGCACGAGGGCCATCGCCGGCGAGTTGTATGCGCTCTGCACCACGCCGGCAGCGACTATCGCCTCCTGCACGTCATTCGGCTCGCGGCCATCAAGCAGCCCCTCGGCTGTCATGATCTCGGCACCTTCCGCGCGTACGAGCGGGATGAGGTTGGAGTACCGCAGGATGCCGTTGAAGATGACCGTATCGGATCCCGTGAATCCCTCTGCATCATCGCTGTCCCTGACGGATGTGCAGCCGGAGCGGTAGAGGACATCCCTGAGCCTCTCGTCACCGTTTCCCCTGAGGATGGCATTCCTGCCATTAAGCGTGCATCTGACTTCCATAGGGCCTCCTAGAACATCACAGAGAGAAGGTAGCGCTTGTAATCGGCGCTGCCGAGAAGATCATCCTTGAAACCAAGCTCCTGCCAGCAGTCCTTCCCGCCGCTGGCGAAGCCGGAGGACGAGGCCGTATACGCATATGCATCCCCCACACGCGCGCCTGATACCGCCATATGGGCATGGCTCGACCTGCCGATGCGCCTGGCCTCCCCGGGGAGGTTCTTGCGGAATACGAACTCGAGGATGAGCCCGTCCGCGCGCCCGGCGAGGTAATCGGAGACCGTGGCCTCCGCCTTGCCTTCCTCCGTCATGAGGACAACCGTGGGATCCGATGCCAGGAGCGCTGCCGTGAGATAGCCGTCATCCCTCCTCTGCGCCGCATTGCCGCCGATCGTCGCGGCATTGCGCTGCTGCAATGACGGGCAGAAGGATGCAGCATCCCTCAGGACCTTGGGGGAAAGCTCGGAGAGCCTTATCTTCTCAAGGCTCGCCATCGCCCCGATATGGACATGGCGCATGGTGTGGAAGATCTCGCTTCCGACTGCCTTGGAGATATCTATCGCATCATCATAGCTGTGGCCGAGCGCATAGACGACGGTCCCTCCTGCGAAGAAGGGCGCCTCCGGCAGCTCCTTCCTCATGGACATCGCCTCCGCGATGCTCTGCGGGATATGTATCCTCATAGTCCTCCTATCCGATGATACCCGTGAGGGTCTCATCCTGCAGCGCTTCCAGGAAATGGAGCAGCATGCGGGATGTCGTGTTCCTTCTGTACCTAGGCATTGCATGAGGGCTGATGGCACGGTCCCATGCCGCGATGAAGTCGTCGGCTATGTCAGGGATCTCGGAGACCTGCCTCTTCGTCAGGAGCGACTCGGCTTCCCTTGACCTGATGACCTTGGGGCCGGCAGCGCCCGACGAGGCCCTGAAGTCCTCGATGATGCCATCGCGTATGACAGCTGCGGCGCTGAGCGAGAGCTTGGAGATGGCATTGGCGCGCCTCGTCCCTATCTTCCTGTAGAAGAGATGGGTGAACTCCTTCTCCGGGATAAGCACCGAGGTGATGATCTCGTCATCCCTGAGCGCCGTCTTCTTCGAGCCGAGTATGAACTCATCAAGAAGCATGCGCCTCTCGCTGCCGACAGAGGCCACTACGACCTCCGCATCGAGGAGTATCAGCGGCTGCGGGAGGTCGCCTTTCGGGGATGCGTTGCCGATATTGCCGCCTATGGTGGCCATATTGCGCAGCGCGATGGCTCCCATGCGGGCAGCAGCCTGCCTCACATGCCAGGGAACGATGTCCGACGAGGCAATCGAGGCCGGCGTCTCCAGCGCCCTTATCTCCACGAATCCGTCATCGCGGCGCCTTATGCCCTTCAGCTCGGCAAGGTTGGAGATGATCATCACAGGCTTCCCTACGTCAGGGGCTATGCCTATGCCCTCGCGGTGCTGCACCATGATATCGGTGCCGCCTGCCAGCGGGATGGCGTGCTCATCGCGCCTCAGCTCGAGAGCCTCCTCCAGCGTTTCCGGTATATAGTTCCTCACTGCCATAGCCTGCCTCCACGCTCTGCCGCGAGCTGAACGCTCTTCACGATAAGGTCATAGCCTGTGCATCTGCAGATATTGCCGCTTATCGCCATCCTGATATCCTCCTCCGTCGGATGATGGTTCTCCTCCAGGAGGGCATATGCCGCCATGACCATGCCGGGGATGCAGAATCCGCACTGCACGGCGCCGCCATCGCGGAACGCCTCCGTGATGCAGATGCCCTTCGGGGTATCCCTGATCCCCTCGATGGTGAGTATCTCGCTGCCATCGGCAGAGCCGACAGGCATTATGCAGCTGGTCACGAGCTTCCCGTCCTTGATGACGGAGCATGCGCCGCATTCGCCCTCGCCGCAGCCTTCCTTCACTCCCGTGAGGCCCAGGTCATCCCTGAGCACGTCTATGAGGCGCGTCATCGGGTTGCCGATGAATTCCACCCTTTCGCCATTCACATGGAAAACAACTTTATCTCGCATTCTCGATCGCCTCCTCGATATCCTCTGGCGGGATAGGTATCTTCACGACTGTCACGCCGAGCGCCCTCTCCACCGCATCGACGTATGCGGCATCGGCGCCGTTGAAGACAAGCTCGCCCATGCCCTTGGCACCCTGAGGGCCCCACTGGTAGGGATTGTCCACGAGGAACCATTCCTGGGAAGGGAAATCCATGGAGGTGGGAACGACATAGTCGGACATCGACGACTGCCTGAAGCGTCCGTCCCTGTTCTCCATCTTCTCCATCGAGGCGTATCCGAGCGACTGTATGATGCCCCCGTTCACCTGGCCGTGCACCACGAGCTCATCGATGGCCTTGCCGATATCATGGCTCGACCATATGCCGACAGTGCGCACCTCGTTCGTCAGCCTGTCGACCTCCACTTCCACGATGCAGGCGCCCCAGCCATAGCCGAGGTATGCATCTCCGCGGAACGTGTCCTGGTCCCAGGGATGGCCTTCGGGGTGCACATACTCCTTCTCGACCGAGAAGTCGCCCTCATCCCAGCGCTCCTTCATCTCCCTGGCGCAGTCCTCGACGATCTTGCCGACGACCATCGTCGACCTCGATGCCGCGGTAGGCCCGGAATCCGGCACGCGCGATGTATCGGGATTCGGATAGTCGATCTGCGAGATGCTGATGCCGAGCGCATTGGCCGCGATCTTGCGCAGTGTCGTCTGGAAGCCCTGCCCCATCTCCGTGGAGCCGACCTCTATCCTTACCCTGCTTCCCTCCTTGACGAGCCGTGCATGGGCCTTGATGATAGCCTGCTCGCCGTTGCCGGTGAAAGCCCCGCCATGGTTGTAGAAGGAGATGCCGATGCCCCTGCCGGAACCGATCCCGTACTCCTTTGCCTTGCGGTAGTAGTCGGAAGCCGTGGCGATCTGCTCGAGCATCTCAGGAAGCTTCACATCCTCGACGATATGGCCGTTGGTGACCGTCTCGCCGCCTTTCCTCAGGAAATACCTCGCCTTGTACTCTGCGGGGTCATAGCCGAACTTCCTCGCTATATGGTCGAGGTGCATCTCGATGGCGAAGAGCGTCTGCGGCGCGCCGAAACCCCTGAAGGCATCGCTGGGGAAGGTATTCGTGGCGACACCATATCCCTCGAGATGGGTGGCAGGGAAATCGTATACGCCATTGGCATGGAACACGCCCCTCTGCAGCACGACATAGGATGCGGAGAGATAGGCTCCGCAGTTGTAGTAGATCTTGCCGTCTATGCCGAGGATGCCGCCTTCCTTATCCAGCGCGGTCCTGAACACGACCTTGGAAGGATGGCGCTTGACGGAATAGAGCATATCCTCTTCCCTGTCGAAGACCATCTTGATCGGCTTATGAATCTTATTGCACGCGACGAGCAGCGGGCCGGCCAGCACATCGGGGAAGTGCTCCTTGCCGCCGAACGCGCCGCCTGTCGTCGTCTGCTTCACGACGATATCCTCAGGCCTGAGCCCCAGGAGCCCGGAGACCGACTTGCGCACATAGAAGGGGCACTGCGCGGAGATATAGAACGTGAAGCGTCCATCCTCCTGCCTGACGATGGCGCTGTTCGTCTCCAGATGCACATGCTCCTGGAATCCGGTCTCCAGCGTCTCCTCGAATATCGAATCGGCCTGGCGGAAGACGTCATCCATCTTCGGGCCCTTCTCGCAGTAGAGGGAGCACATGATGTTGTCCTCCCCGGCGATGGGGCCGCCCTTGAGCGCAAGCGCCTCATCGATGGTAACGGCCGGCGTCTCCTCCTCATAGCTGATGGCGATATGCTTCTTCAGGTAGCTGAGCATGCCGCGGTCCGGACCGCAGAGGATGCCGATAGTCTCGCCGACATAGCGGACATCGCCTGAGGCGAAGCACCTCCAGTCCTTCGCTATCATCCAGAGCTCGTTGCGCCCCTCCGCCGGTATATCATCGGCCGTTATGAAGCTGTACCCTTCCGGGAGGGCGGGCACATCGATGGAAAGGATCTTCCCACGTGCGACCGTGGACCTTACGAGAGTCCCGTAGACCATGCCGGGGAACCTGATGTCGCAGACATATTCCGCTTCCCCGCGGGCCTTCTCCATCGCATCGACCCTGACGATCCTGTCGTCGATCCTAGTTGCGGACATATGGCCTCCTTCCATTGTATTTTTCCTTATGCAATGACAAGTTGCTTCTCCTTCTGCAACATTATACAACAATAGGCCTGCGGTGTGTGAAAAACTTGAGGAGAGGGCATGGCGATGGTAGAATCCAGGCAAGGAGGAAAGACGATGACCAACGACGAAATCTATGACTTCATCGGCGAGCTCGCGATTGCCCTGTACTCGAAGAAAATCAGGATCTCGCTAGGTGCTCTAAGGGCGATAATGCTTGACAAGGGAAAGGATTACGTCAACAACAGGGGAATGGCTTCCGCGGTATCCGCGGCCTACAGGAGATGGAAGGAGAAGGATCCGATCATCTACTATGCGATTGCCTATACATACACCGACAAGGAAGGCAACCTCGCATGGGACAAGCCATACAAGGAAACAGCGGCTGAATGAGGATGGCCGCTCCTCAATAGAATATCCTCACCTCATCCTCGGCGACGCCGTATTCGCTGAGGATCTCCTTTCTCGCATCCATATCCCTCAGCAGGCATATATCCATGAACGAGCCGTCCGCCCTGCGCACGAAGCCGAAGGTCTCCTCGCCCGTGCATATGCTCTTGCGGATGGCAGGCTCCAGCGCCTCCCTGTCCCATTGCCTTGCCTTGCTTCTGCGTCGTCCAATCATATGATGATTATCCTACCTCCACGGCAATAAGGGAAGCTTCTGCAGGATACGCTGCCGCAGAGGCGGCCGCTTCACACGCGTATACTTCCCCGGCGATGTGTAACCTATGCAGCTGTAATGAATTGCATTGGGCCATGGATCATGGCACGCAATCTGCAGAGAGGATAGATACACAACTGGGAAGGAGGCTGGACATGACCGAGTATTTCACCAAGGAGGCAGACAGGGCCATCAGCTCGCTGGTAATCAGGTACAACTCGCTGGATGAAACCGATGACGAGAAGCTGAGGCTTGAGAACATAATCACCGAGAGGACAAGGGTCCTCCTCTACCTGATACCGCTCCGCGCCTGCTTCATCGCGGAGGAGGACCTCTCCGGCTTCCTCCTCGACGTGATGAAGGATATCGGCAGGTTCATATCCTCGTACAGCATCAGCGGGACATCGTATATCGCATACCTGACGCAGATCTGCCGCTACCGCTGCATGCGCTATATGAGGGACAAGGAGAAGGCCGAGAGGCTCGAGTCCGCAATGCTCCACTCGGAGATCACGGTATACGACCAGCCGCATGCGCTGCGCGAGAAGGACCGCGCCTATGTGGGGAAGTTCAGGCCTGACTACCTTGAGATGGACCTGCGCTCCCTCATCAATGCGATGATCAGGAACCCGAAGGGGGAATGCGGCAGGTGCAGTGCTGTCGAGAGGACATTGGGAGATGCCCTTTCCGCCAGGATCGACAGGCGCCGCTTCATCGAGTTCCTGCTCTATCTCCCGCAGTCCGAGAGCCCGTCGTTCATTGCCGGCGTATCAAGGGTCATGAGGGTCGACGGGGCAGTCATCAGCCGCTTCTTCTATCTCAGGAGCCAGTATCTGGACACGGACAAGGAAGCGATCTCGAAGCTCGAGAGGATCGCCGGCCGGTACTGGACGCTCATCAACAGCATCCAGCAGTCGATACTCTACGAGACGGATGCCGAGAAGCTCAGGCTGCTCCGCTCCTCGCTTGAGCGCATCTCCGAGCTGCACAGGCGCCGGAGGGCCGACCTGATGAAGGCAAGGCGCGGACTCTCGCAGGGGCAGATATCCAAGCTGCTGGGCATACCGCGGACGACGGTGTCATTCGACCTCGGCAGGATGCGACAGCTGCTGCATGACCTGCAGGAAGGGAACCAGCCGCTATAGCGGTCCAGGCACCATCGAGGCAAACCGGCATTATAATTCATATTTTATAGATATAAAGCGATATACCCTAGCAATTCAAGGATATATCGCATTTATGCTTAAGAATTATCTAGCGTTTCCTGCGCTTATTCTGAAGCTCGTATATCGCCTCGGCAGCCTTGGAGACCTCTGGGTTGAGCGCCCTGCTCTGCTTGATGAAGTGGGCTATCAGGCTTGAGACATCGCCGCCGCAGACCCCATCCTCCTTCAGCTCCTTGGCAAGCATTGTGCAGTATATGAAATCATCCTCTGCCATCTTGATAGAGGTGCTCTTTATCGTCTTCGTCCTGTCAAGCGTCGCGGACGGACGGCCCATCTTCTTCGGAGACGGCTTCGCATCAGCCTTCTCCGCCGCTGCCGGCTTCCCTGCCGCGGGCATTGCCGCCGGCCTCTCCTCCGCTGCTGTCCAGGCATCCATAAGCCTGCTCATATGCTCCCTCCCTTCTTCCTCAGCTCGGAGACGATCTCCCCGAACAGCGCATCATAGTCGCTGGCGATCTTCGACCTGCGCGAGCTTGCCGTAGACATCCTGTTCGCCTGCGCATCCTCGACTGCCACGCTCTGGCGGATCTTTGACTGGAAGACGATGGTATCGAGATACCTGGTGGCTATCATCTCCAGGTCGGGCAGCGCTTCCCTGCCCAGCTTCGTCCTCGGATTGTAGCGGGTTATCAGGAGGCCGAGTATCCTCAGCCCGGGATTGGCCTCCTCCCTGACCTCCGCGACAGTCTCCGACAGTGCCCTCAGCCCCTGGATGGACAGCGCGTTGGCATTGACCGGCACGACAGCGTAATCGGCCGCGATGAGCACGTTCCAGTTGATCATGCCCAGCGTCGGAGGCGAATCTATGATGCAGACATCATAGGAACCAGCCACGGGCCGTATCGCATTGCGCAGCAGCGTCATCGAGTTCACGCCGACGAACATCCTGTCGGCATTGCTCATGAGGATGTTGTTCGGCACGACATCGGGGCCTTCGGCGCTCCTCTGGACGACATCGATTATCTCCGCTTCCTTCGAGAAGACATCCTTGAGGCTCCTCTGCCCCTCCCTGTCGGGATTGATGCCGTATATGTACGTCATATTCGCCTGCGGGTCAGCATCGATGCAGAGGGTCCGCTTCCCGCTCCGGGCGAACCTGGAGGCGATCTCGACAGCCGATGTAGTCTTGGCGACGCCGCCCTTCTGGTTAATGAAAGCTATGGTAACCATCTCAGTATCCACCTGGATAACGAGTATAGCCGGAGTCCGGGATACGTCAAGGACATCCAAACTACAAAATGCATTTATATATCCGAAATACAAGGAAAGCCCGAAACTATTGCTTATCTATTGGATAATTATCCTTTTATATGCATAAAATGGCAATTTGATGATAATCGGGATTCTGTTTATATTCATGCATCGCATCATGGAACCGGCGATGCAAGAAGGATGATGGCCAGGGGCGTTCCCTGGCCATCCATCGATCAGTTCTTCCCTTCCAGCGCGTATGGAAGCATCGCGTAGAAC
Source organism: uncultured Spirochaetaceae bacterium (assembly GCA_944390725.1). Lineage (GTDB taxonomy): Bacteria > Spirochaetota > Spirochaetia > Sphaerochaetales > Sphaerochaetaceae > Ornithospirochaeta. The sequence goes on along the minus strand of CALXQU010000009.1, from coordinate 67,051 downwards.
TTGGAGCAGATCACGAGGTCCTCGACCCTGTTGATCTCGTTAGGTGCATGCGCCTGCGCCTCATCGCCGGGCCCGAAGCCGATTGCAGGTATCTTATGCCTGCCGGTCGTCGCGACGAGGTTCGTGGAGAACGTCCACTTGTCGACGACGGGATCCTTGCCGAACATCTCCTTGTAGTCCGCTATGCCTGCCTGCACGAGAGGATGGCTCTCATCAAGCTTCCATGTCGGGAAGTAGAGCTCCTGCGAGTACTTCTTGCCTGTCCATGCCACCTTGTCGTAGTCAGGCATCTCGACGATGATATCCTCCTTCCTGTCGCCTGTGGCCTTGGAGACATACTCCTTGACCTGGTTGATGGCAAGCTCCGCATCCTCGCCCCATGTAAGGCGGCGGTCGCAGTAGAGCATCGCGTAATCAGGGACCGCACACTGGGAAGGACCTCTCACGTCCATCTGGGAGACGGTGATGGTTCCCTTGCCGAGGAAGCGGTCATCATCCGGCTGCAGGTCCTCATTCAGCTGCTCGATCGCAAGGGCTGCACGCGAAGCCTTGTATGCCGCGGATACGCCGCGCTCTGGTGCCGAGCCATGGCAGGAGATGCCCCTGAGGATGACGCGGATCTCCATCCTTCCCCTGTGGCCCCTGTAGAGGCGGCAGGATGTAGGCTCTGTCGAGACGATGAGGTCCGGCTTGATGCCCTCTTCCTCGATCATGTACTTCCAGCACATGCCGTCGCAGTCCTCTTCCATGACAGTGAAGGTGAACAGGATCGTGTACTCGCCGCCATAGCCGAGCTCCTTGAGGATCCTTCCGGCCGTGATCATCGCAGCGGCGCCGCCCTTCTGGTCGGATGAGCCCCTGCCCTTGACGAGGCCATTCTCGATGGTTCCGGAGAACGGGTCGAAATCCCAGTTCTTGAGGTTGCCTACCTCGACCGTATCGATGTGGGCATCGAAAGCAAGCTTCTTAGGACCGTTTCCTACCCTGCCGACAACGGAACCAAGATCATCGATCTTCACCTCATCAAAGCCTGCTTCCTCGCAGAGCTTGACGAGCAGCTTGCAGACATCCTCCTCCTTAGAGCTGTAGCTCTTGGTCTGCACGAGTTTCGAAAGGTTCTGAGCTGTGTAATCACGATACTTCTCAGCCAGTTCCCGGATCTTTTCGGATACCATACTTCTTCTCCTTATCGTTACCTGATTCTATCTGCCCTTTCCCAGACACGCCTGGCGACGCGGCGGGCCTCACCGTAGATCCTGTCCGCATCGAGCGATACGAACCGATGATCCTCGTAGATGACCTTGCCGTTGACTATCGTCGTATCAACGCATCCGGAAGACATGCCCCATACGAAATGCCCTGCGGCATTATCCTCCACAAGCGGCGTAGGCGCCTTGTAGCTGAGTATCGCGATATCGGCCTTGTAGCCTGCCGCGATGCGCCCCCACTTCCCGCGTCCGCGGAAGCAGGACTCCACGAGCCTGTTGCCGCGGTTGAGTGCCGTGAGGAAATCAGCCGGCCAGTACGGCCCGCCTGCATCCTTGTTCTTGAAGAAGGCGATCTTAATCTCCTCGAACATATTGCCGCCGCAGCCATCGGTTCCCAGGACGAGGTTCCGTATCAGCGGCAGGTTGCTGCAATAGCCGATGCCGTTGTTCATATTCGACCTGGCGTTATGGGCTATGAAGCATCCGCGCTCGTTCGCAAGCGCAATCTCATCCTTGCTCAGATGGACCGCATGGACCAGCAGCGTCTTCGGCGTGAGGAGGCCGAACTCATCGAGGCGGCGCGCGATATCCTTCCCGTAGATATGATGGGAATGGATGACATCATACTTGTCCTCTGCGACATGGAGATGCATGCCGCGGCCTGTGCGGCTGGCGCAGTCCGCCATCATGCGCAGCCCCTCGTCTGGGATCGTGAACGGAGCATGGCCGCCGACCATGGCCTCGCAGAGGGCATCATCGCCCCTGCTGTCGACCTCCTCGGCAAAGCGCATGTTCTCAGCCACGCCTTCCTCGACTTCCTTCATGCCGCCGTTGCGGTCGGTGACCTCATAGCATGTCGCGCCCCTGATGCCGACCTCCTCCATGCCCTTGGCGATGACGGAAAGCGAGCCCTCGATGAATGTCGGGGAGGCATGATGGTCAATCGCGGATGTGGTGCCTGCAGCGATCGCATCCATCGAGCAGATGAGGGATGAATAGTAGAGGGCCTCCTCATCCAGGGCACGGTCAAGGCGCCACCACCACTCCTTCAGCACCTGTATGAAGTCGGTCTGGGGACCTGCGGAGATGAGCATCCCGCGCGAAAGCCCCGAATAATAGTGGTGATGCGCGCACACGTTGCCGGGGATGGCTATCCTGCCGGTCCCGTCGATGACCTTCTCGGCATCGATGCCGCGGGCAGCATCAGGCCCGGCCTTCTCGATTACGCTTCCTGATATCACGATATCGCCGACGGTGATGCCGAAAGGCGGTTCCGTCTGCATTATCGCTATATTCTTTATTACGGTCCTTCCCATCACTCCTCCACAGCTCCCAGAAGGTAGGAATACGACAGATATATCCTCTCGATGATCGCCGCTACCTCCTCAGGAACGTCAGCCTCGAGATTCCCATCACCGTCCATGGTCCCCTTGAGGACCTTGCCATCAAGCCTGATGAGTATCTCATCCCCTGCAGGATAGAAGCCGCTGTTCATGCTGTTCTCGAAATCCTCATAGAGCGAGAAGAGCGTGAACTTATCACGATATGGCTTCCCATCATGCGGGCAGAACGTCTGGCAGTTGCCGCATTCATTGCAGTACGCATCAAGGTGGACGACCTGGAACGGATCCTCGAAGAGGCCAGTGTCCCTGAGGTCGATTGCCACGTTGGCCCTGTTCGGGCATACCTCCATGCACTTGAGGCAGAGATATGAGCACTCTATGCATCTCGAGGCCTCCGACATGGCGAAGAACTCATCGGACGGGCCTGTCCGCGGCACGAGGTGGCTCTTCTTGCGCACTATGCCAGCGAAGAACGCATCCTCGGCGGTACGCATCTCCTCCTCTTCCTCAGGAGAGATCTCATCATCCTCTTCCTCATCTCCATGATGATGGCCGCAGCTGCATTCCTCCCCATCTTCATGATGGTGCCCGCAGCTGCACTCCTCGCCATGCCCATGGTGATGGCCGCAGCCGCACTCATCCTCGTCATCATCCTCCTCGGCCATATCCTCATAGACATGGTCGATGGCCTCCTCCACGGCGGCCCTTGCTGATGCGATGCACCTCACTACGGTGGATGGGCCGGTCGCGGCATCGCCGATCAGGTAGACACCCTCGGTATCCTCGCCGCATATGGTCCTGAGAACATCCTTATCAGCGACCTCGCCGATTGCGGATACCACATAATCCATCTCGATATCGACGGTCCTGCCGGTATCGACGGGACGTCTCCTTCCAGATTCATCCTCTTCCCCGAGCTCCATGATGGATACGGTGAGGACGCCATCCTGAAAACGCGCGGGATTGTGGAGGAACATGAAGCGGATCCCTTCCTCTTCAGCTTCCCTGTACTCCTCCCTGTCAGCAGGCATCTCGGCCTCAGTACGGCGGTAGATGACGGTGACGGACTCCACTCCGGCTATGCGGGCAGCCATCCTGGCGGCATCCATGGCCGTATTGCCTCCGCCGATGACGGCAACATGCCTTCCCAGGGAGATCTCCTCCCCGCGCTTTGCCCGCGAGAGGAAGCTGATCGCGCTCTCTACAGGGCCGTTTCCCTCAATATGCGGATCCCTGGACCTGCCGGCTCCGATCGATACGAAGATATGCTGGAAGCCTTCAGCCTTGAGCTCCGCGACGGTCCTCTCCGTGCTGAAGAAGAACGACACGCCGTTCTCCCTGATGAAATCGACATCATGGTCGATGGCCTCCTCCGGGATGCGGAAGCCCGGGATCACATTCCTGACGACGCCTCCGGCATTGGCTTCCTTCTCGAATACGGAGACCTCGAACCCGGCCCTGGCGAGGAAGAACGCGGCGGAGAGCCCTGCAGGCCCGGCCCCTATCACGGCAGCCTTGACGGACGATGGCTCAGGCTTCTCCCAGATCTCGTTCCTGAATTCCTCGAAGCCGTTCTGCACGGCAAGCTTCTTGATCTCCCTTATGGAGACAGGTCCCTCGTAATCCATCCTCGCGCAGTGGTTCTGGCACTGATGGTCGCAGATCCAGCCCGTAATCGATGGCAGGGCGTTCTTCAGGTAGATGAGGCCGATTGCCTCAGCCCATCTGCCTTCGCCGGCAAGGGCGATATAGTCCGGGATATCCTGTCCGATCGGGCAGGCTTCCATGCAGGGTGCGACGAAGCAGTCGGTCAGCGGCAGCGGAGTGCCGATCTTGACGCTCTCCGTACCCCTGGCATCCTTGTCATAGGCCCCGGACTCCTCAGCTGCCTGGATCGCAGCATCCAGCCTGGCCACGTCAACGCCTTCCGCATCCCATCCATCGCTTTCGGCGATTATCGATGCGATCTGCGACATCCTGGCGTAGCCGCCGGGGCGCAGCATATCGGTCGCAAGCGTGATGGGCCTGATGCCTGCCTCGAAGAGAAGTCCTGCATTGGCGGCGTTGATGCCTCCTGAATAGCTTATGCGGATATCGCCGCCGAAGTGCGACGCAATCATCCCGGCAACCCTGGCCGAGATCGGGAAGAGCGCCCTTCCGGACATGTACTTCTCGCTTCCCGGAAGCACCTTGCCGTCATTGGACGTGCCGAGGGTATTGGTGATCTTGACGCCGAAGCCCACGCCCTTCTCCCTGGCAAGGGCCCTGAGCCTCTCCAGCATCGGCAGCGCGTCCTCCTTCTGCAGGTCATGCTCGAACGCGGACCTGCTGAGGACGATATAGCCGAAGCCATGGCTGTCGAGGATGCTGCGCACGCTGTCATAGCCCAGCAGCGTCGGATTGAGCTTCACGAACGTATCGATATGCTTCTCCTCGATGATATACGAGCAGATCCTCTCGATCTCGTCAGGCGGGCAGCCATGCATGGTCGATACCGTGACGCTTGAGGCGATGCGGCGCGAGATCATGTCCAGGTGCTTCGCGGCCTTAAGCCCCGCGCCTTCCCACTCCGTGCCCTCGAAGAGGTTGTCCTCGAGAAGCGAGGCGGCCTCGGCGATGTAGTTGCCGAAGTCGATGCGGCGGCATTCGATCATATCGTCGATGAAGGCCTGCATCCTCTCGCTCCTGATGCCTTCGAGGTTGTAGCCCACCGACATATTGAAGATGAAGGACGGATGCTCTGGCATCCTGCCTGACATCAGCGCCTCGATTATATGGAGGATGATCCAGGCCTTGAGGTACTCATCATATGCCTTCTCGAGGGTGAACTCCGTCGACCACTCGACATTGTAAGCCTCATCGCGCGCATCTATGCACGGCTTCGCTATCTCCAGCGTATCGAGGATCTGGACCGTCTTCAGCTCGATGAACCTCGCGCCGCAGAGATAGGATGTGATGATATTCTGGGCAAGCTGGGTATGCGGGCCGGCTGCAGGGCCGAGCGGCATCGTGCATGAGGAGGAGAAGACATCAGCCCTCTTCTTCCCGCTGTCATGGTAGAACTGGGCGCCGTCGATGCCGAATATGGAGCCATGATTCCTGAACTCCCCTGCGATCCTCCCGAGGAGCTCCCCGAAAGGCACTGGTCGCATAATATCTCCCATAAGCTCTCCTTATCCATTACTAATTCTAAATCAGCGGATGGCTAAGTCAAACAAAATTATGCAACAAAATGCAACACCTCAAATGACAAAGTAAGTGCATCATCAATGAGCATGGTGTACTTGTCAACAAAAGTAGACAGAAAAAATATTTATTTTCATCCTGTATTTTCAGAAGTTTACATAAGCGATGTTTTTCACCAAGTTGTTTTTCCAAAAGCAGACAGAGGCTATTCTGCTGAAGGAATGGGAAATAAGGGAAAAGGCCAGGCTTCCGGATGCTGCGTGCATCCATCCGTCCTGGCCTCATGCTGCTACGGTACAGGAAGCGGTCTACCGCCCTTCCTTCCTCTCCGCATTCCTCGTGGCGATGACATCCGCGCCTGTGGAGAGCACGTCATGCAGCAGTACATCGCCGATATGGACGGGAGCCTCGGCGCTGGCGGACTTTATCGCATCCATCACGGGGAATATCATCTCCTTCGGGACCGGCCTGTCCAGGCGTACGCTGACAATCTCCATATCGCCCCCGATAAGGCGCATCGATGATGATATCGTGCGCTTGGGAGCGGTGAGCTCCTCCCTGGCATACTCCGCGCCCCTCCGGCAGAGATTGCCCTTCACCGTGATCTCCTCTCCTTCCTTCTCGACCTCAAGGGAGCATCCATTGGGGCAGATAATGCATGTAAGCGTCCTCTTCATCCTGCGACCACCTCCAGGTCTCCGTCCGGGCATACCGATCCGCCGGGTATATCGATCATTATCATCTCGGCGGGATTGGCCTTCCTCATCTTCTTCTCCACGATACGCCTGCCACCCTGCGATACGCTGATGACAGCATCCCTCATCACCGACCTGACACGCAGGGAGAGCGTGAAGCCATCGTCCGACACAACCTTCTGCGGAACGGTATGCCCGACCCCGCTTCCGCACCTGACGCTGACATCCATGCCGGAGCCGAGGCCGCCTGAGAGATATGCGGCGACGGATGCCGCCAGATGCTCGGACTCAAGCGACACGAAATCGGCAAGGTCATGGACATGGAGCACGTTCCCTGAGGAGAAGACGCCGGGAATGGACGTCATCAGATGCTCATCGACGATGGCACCGTCCGTCCTGGGGTCGATAGCTATGCCGGCATCCTTGAGCAGCCCGTTATCGGGCCTGAGCCCGACAGAGAGTATCAGGGTATCGCAGGGATAGAGCTTCTCCGTGCCCTTTATCGGCACGCAGCGCTCATCGACCTCGCTTACGGTGACGCCCTCAAGGCGCGAACCGCCATGTATATCAGTGACCGTATGCCTCAGATAGAGCGGTATGCCATAGTCATCCAGGCACTGCACGATATTGCGGTCAAGCCCGTTCGGATGGTCCTGTATCTCGAAGACGGCCTTGACGCGGATGCCCTCCAGCGTCAGGCGGCGCGCCATGATCAGCCCGATATCGCCGCTGCCGAGTATCACGGCCTCGCGTCCCGGCATCCTGTTGTACAGGTTCATATAGGCCTGGGCGCTGCCTGCGGTGAATACGCCGCTCGGCCTCTCCCCCGGGATCATGATGGATCCCCTGGAGCGCTCCCTGCAGCCCATCGCGAGCACAACGGCCTTGGCGGAATAGCCCAGGAGCCCTGACGGGGTCACCGCCTCAACCTTCCTGTCTTCCGTAAGGGAGATGACGGTCGCATCGGTATGGTATTCGATGCCGCGCCTTCTCACCTCGGAGATGAAGCGCTCGGCATACTCAGGGCCGGAAAGGCTCTCCCCGAACCTCTGCAGGCCGAATCCGTCATGTATGCACTGCCTGAGGATGCCCCCGAGCTGGCTCTCGCGCTCAAGGATCACGATATCATGTATCCCTAGATTATCGAGGGCCACTGCCGCAGCAAGCCCTGCAGGACCTCCTCCTATGATTACGGCATCTTTCCGCTCGGACATATCAGCCCTCCCTCATCTTTCCCGCAAGGACCCATGACGAGTCCCTCAGGTACCTGACATCCTCGGGAGCGATCCCGAGCTCCTTCTCCAGCAGCTGCTCTATCTTCATCTGGCAGAAGCCGGCCTGGCAGCCGCCCATCATCGCCCTGGTACGGTACTTGATGCCTGTCATCGTATGCACTCCCAGCGGATTGTGTATCGCCCTGATGACCTCGGCCTCGGTCACCTCCTCGCAGGAGCAGACAAGCGAGCCGTAGCGGCTATCGCCTGCAATCGCAGCAGCCTTCTCCTCGGAGGTCATCTCGGCGAAGCGCTTCGCCGTCGCATGGACCGGATCGAAATCCTTCCTCTCCTCCAGGTCGAAGCGGTCCCTGAGGAGCGATATCGCATAGCGCGCCATCGGCACGGCAGCGGTAAGGCCCGGGGACTCTATGCCGATGAGGTTGACAGCGCCCGGCGCTATATCATCGCGCACCTCGATGCGGAAATCCTGTATCACGCCCTTGTCATCCACCCATTTCGCCAGAATGCCGGAGAATGTCCTTATGACATCCTTCCTGTCGATATGGGGCCAGAGCGTGGATGCGCTCTCCCTCAGGTACTCCATCCTGTCGGCAGGGACGCCATAGTAGCCGAAGTCATCGGTATTGATGGCATCAGGCCCGACCGTCACGTTGCCATCGACCGTCGGCGTGACATGTATGCCCATATAGGTGTTGGAAGGGACGGGATAGACCGGCATCGGGAGGAGAGGCCCCAGCCTCTTATCCAGCACGAGGTAGTTGCCCTTGCTGCCGATGACCCTGTATCCGGTGATGCCGAGCATGTCGGAGATATCCTTGGCGCCCTTCCCCGCCGCATTGAAGAGCCACCTGACGGAGAAATCATCCTCAGCTGTGTGGATCAGGTAGCGGCCATCCTTCCTCGCTATCGAGATGACCTTATGGGAAAGGAAGTACCGGGCGCCGTTCTCGGCGGCATTCTCGGCCAGGTTGATCGTGAAGAGGAACGGGTCCATGATGCCTGAGCTGCTCGAGAGCATGGCGAAGCTGCCATTGACCGCGGGGACAAGCTCATGGAGGCGCTTCCCGTCTATCAGCTCAAGGCCGGTGGCGCCGTTATCGAAGCCCTGGGCCATCGTCCTCTCAAGCTGCCTGAGGTCCTCATCTGTATTGCCGACCAGGACCTTGCCGCAGCGGATGAACCTGAACCCGAGCTGAGTGGAGAGCTCATCCATCATGCGGTTGCCCTCGACGCAGAAGCGGGCCTTCAGCGACCCCCTGTCATAGGCGAATCCGCCATGGACGACGGCGGAATTCCTGCCGCTCGCCTCGCAGACGACATCCGGGTTCTCCTCCAGAACGGCAATCGACAGCTCATAGCGGGAGAGTTCACGGGCAATCGCGCTTCCGACTACCCCTCCTCCGATGACAGCAGCGTCAAAGAAATGGAGCATACAGCCTCCTGATATATATTTCATTGATTATTATATATAACAATAAGGCGGAGTCAATCCTTCTTCGCGAAATAGGCAGGATAAGCGGAGATTATCTCCGGGATGTTCTCCAGATAGCGCGACATATGGCTCTCGGCGATGGCCCCTGCCCTCTCCGCATCGCGCTCCTCGACCGCATGGACCAGCTCCTCATGGTCAGAGAGTATCCTGGATGTGGGCCTGACGCGGAAGCTGAGGATAGTGGTCCTGTCGAACAGGGGCGCATAGCGCTCGGAGAGCTCATACCAGAAGGAAAGCCTCGCACGCCTGTAGAAGACAGCATGGAATGCCTTGTCATAGAGGAGGATGCGCTTCTCATCCTTCCTGTCCATGTACATGCGCCAGAGGACGAGGTTCTCATACAGCGAGTCGATATCCCCGGAGGTGAAGATGCGGCAGGCAATGCGGGCAAGCTCGCTCTCAAGCGTGCTCCTCAGATGCCTTACCTCCTCCACGAGCCCCAGGTCGATAAGGGAGACATATGTGCCTCGCTTGGGCCTGATCTCGAGGATCCGGCGGCTGTCGAGTTCGAGCTCCGCCTCCCTAAACGGGGTCCTGCTCACGCCGAGCAGCGGGAGGATGGCATCCTCCTCCAGCTTGCTGCCCGGCTCGAGGCTGCAGCTGACTATGTTATCTATCAATGCGCGGAGGACGTAATCCTTGGCGGATTCCCTCTCCTTTCTCTCTGGGACATCGAACACACTCTGATGATAATTGCCCTCATGGCATCATGGCAAGCAAGAGCCACGGCATAAGGCATGATGCATGAGGGAAATATCCGGACTGGAATAGCTGGGAAGATGGGGTAGAATATCATACATGATAGAGAAACGGAGCTACAGTGCCGTAGAGCTTCCCCAGACGGAAGCTACGGCGGAGATGATCATCGCAAGGTCACTTGATGGCGAGATCAGGGAGAGGATGATGCGCACGGTGGAAGCGGAAGGCCCCATCATGAGGCCGCTCCTCTTCAAGAGGGTAATCGCGTCCTTCTCCCTGAAGAAGGTCGGCTCGCGCATAGAGCCCGTGTTCAGGGAAATCGCGGCATCGCTGCCTTTCCAGGTGACGATGGACGATGGCGAGGAAGTCTACCACAGCGGCTGCGATGAAAATTTCTTCCGCACGTCTCCCGAATCGGACAGGTACTCGTACCAGATACCGACAGGGGAAGCCGCCATGTGCATCAACTATATCCTCGACCGCGAGGGGCGGATCATAACGAAATCCGAGCTGGCGGTGCTCTTCCGCAAGGAGCTCGGCTATGACCGCCTCGGCTCTCAGGTCGATGCCCTTTTCCGCAGGGCTGCCCGCTCGGAGCTGGTATCCAGGACCGGAAACGGCAGGTACAGGCCGAACGGCATGCAGTGATTTCTTCACTTGCCACCAAAAAGCGCCATGCTTATTGAGGTTTGGCGCAATATTGGAAGTGATTCATGAAAAAACTTCCAAATTACCATATACTGCCTTATACTCATTCCCAGGAGACGAACATGCTGATCAATCTCAAGAAGAAACCACAAATCATCAGGAAGAACGCGGAACGCTGCCGCGAGAAGGGGATTGTCCTTCCGACATTCGCCGAGATGAAGGATCCATCGCTGATACCCCAGGATATCAAGGACAGGCTCAGGAACGTAGGCCTCTGGGATGTCAACCCGCTCAATCTCTACAGGATCAACTGGCATAACGAGCCGAAGGAATCCGGCGGCGGGTACGGACCGGTGAACTTCATCGAGATCCCCAGGGAGATCACAGGCACGAAGGCAAGGATACTCGCCCTCGCAGGCAAGTGGTTCCCATGCGGAGTGCATAAGGTCGGCGCCACATACGCATGCCTCGCGCCAGCCCTCGTGACAGGAAACTTCGATGCGGTTGAGCAGCAGGCCGTATGGCCATCGACAGGCAACTACTGCAGAGGCGGCGCATACAACAGCGCCCTCCTCGGCTGCAAGTCGATAGCGATCCTCCCCGAGGATATGTCCCAGGAGAGGTTCAACTGGCTCAAGACGGTAGCCGGCGAGATCATCGCGACACCGGGCTGCGAGTCCAACGTCAAGGAGATCTTCGACAAGTGCCATGAGCTCGATGAGGAGAGGGGCGCCCACATCGTCATCTTCAACCAGTTCGAGCAGTTCGAGAACTACCTCTGGCACTATGAGGTCACGGGTTCCGCAATCCTGGAGGTCATCAGGTCCCTTGGCATCAAGGCAGACAGGATCAAGGGCTATGCGTCATCGACAGGATCCGGCGGCACGCTAGCCGCAGGCGACCACCTCAAGGATGTCTATCCTGGCATCAAGATCGGCGCCGGAGAGGCCCTGCAGTGCCCGACGCTGCTGCGCAATGGCTTCGGGGCTCACCGCATCGAAGGCATCGGCGACAAGCACGTGCCATGGATCCACAACGTGAGGAATACCGATATGGTCCTCTCCATCGATGACCAGGACTGCATGGACATCTACCGCCTCTTCAACGAGAAGGACGGCCATGACTACCTTAGGTCCATCGGCGTCAAGGAAGAGGATATCGCTAACCTCCAGCTCTTCGGCATCTCCGGAATCGGCAACATGCTCTCCGCCATCAAGATGGCGAAGTACTACGAGCTCGAGGAGGATGACGTCGTCTTCACGATCCTCACGGACAGCTCCGTGATGTACACATCGCGCCTGGCCGAGCTTACGGAGCAGCAGGGCCCGTTCAATGCCACCGAAGCTGCCAAGGTCCATGCATCCGCGCTTATGCACCAGGGCATCGACAACGCCCTCGAGCTCGGATACTACGACAGGCTCCGCATCCACAACCTCAAGTACTACACATGGGTAGAGCAGCAGGGCAAGACCTATGAGGAGCTCAACAGGCAGTGGTACGACAGGGATTACTGGAAGGAGCTTCCGAAGCTCACGAAGAAGATAGACAAGCTGATCACGGCATTCAACACGATGGTCCTCAGCTGACAGGAAGCCGCCTTCGGGCGGCTTTTCAACAAGGAGCGATGAATAATGAGATTCCACTACGTATGCTCTGACTGCGGCAGGGTATTCGAGACGGAGGGGCTGATGTATCAGTGCCCCGAGTGCGCGAAGAGGAACGATGGGAAGACCTTCCCATATGGCAACCTCCGCGTAGAGCTTGACGAGAGCGTGCTGAAGGCCGCCAGGGAGAAGGAGCATGTCACCCCTGACGACTTCTATCCATATCCGGGAGAGGACCCTTCCCTCTACCCCATCTTCACCACCCCGCTGATGAAGCCGGAGCGCATCGCGAAGCGCCTGGGGCTTGCCAACCTCATGTTCAAGCTTGATTCCCAGCTCATCTCCGGCTCCTTCAAGGACAGGGCGAGCTACGAGGTAGCGCTCCAGGCCAAGGCGCTGGGCGAGACGAAGATCGCCCTTGCCTCGACAGGCAATGCAGGAGCCGCCATGAGCGCGGTCGGCGCCGCCATGGGCCTGGACATAATCCTCTTCGTGCCGGAGACGGCCCCCATCAACAAGCTCATGCAGTCCGTGCTCTACGGGGCGAAGGTAGTCCCTGTGAAGGGCACCTACGACGATGCCTTCGCGCTATCGATCGAATACACGCGCCTCAAAGGCGGGATCAACAGGAACACAGCCTACAATCCGATGACGATCGAAGGCAAGAAGAGCGTCTCCATCGACCTTTTCGAGCAGATGGGACGCAAGGCCCCGGATGCCATCTATGTCCCCGTCGGGGATGGCTGCATCATCGGCGGCGTGGCGAAGGGCTTCGACGACCTGATGAAGGCAGGGCTCATCGAGCGCGTACCGCGCCTGATTGCCTGCCAGTCCACCAAGTCGGCGGCTATCGCCAATGCGATTGAGAACGATGACTTCAGGGCAATCGAGGCATCGACAAGGGCTGATTCAATTTCCGTAGACCTGCCGGCCAACGGCAGGATGGCAGCGCGTTCCGTCATAGCCTCCGAGGGATGGGCAGTGCGCGTAAGCGATGAGGAGATCCTTGATTCCCAGCTGACGCTGACAAGGGAAAGCGGCGTGCTTGCAGAGCCTGCGGCTGCCGCTGCCTATGCGGCATTGGAAAAGGACAGGGACCACCTGGTCTCTGTCCTCGGGGAAGATGCCTCCGTAGTCGTCCTCCTCACCGGTACCGGCTTCAAGGACATGAAGGCATTCGACGGGAAGGTCCGCCTCCCTGAGAGCATCGAGAACTCAGCGGAAGCGGTCAGGGCCCTCCCCTTCTGATCACTCTGCCTGGATCTGGAAATCCTGGGTCCAGGTATCGCCATCGCGGTCAGTGAACGCTATCGTCAGGTCATGGGAGCCCGGCTCAGTAGCTACGACTCTCAGGCCTGTGGCGTAGATGTCCTTCCCTGCAGGAAGCGATGGCACCCTTCCATGTCCCTTCTGTATCTCGACCCCCTCTGAATCGGAGGTAAGGTCTACAACGCTGTTCCTCATGTTCTCATTGCCGAGATTGCCTATCGTGAAGCTGATATCGACCTGGGTATCCACGGGAACCGCATTGATGTCATACGGGGAAGCCGATACATCGGAGATCTCGATCTTCTTCCAGAGCGCCTCGAATGATGCGCCGTTGCCTGAGAGCGTGTACTCGGTCTCGTCCGCGGGGATGTACTCGCCATTGGACTTGTCCACCCAGCCCGCGAAGATATAGGAATCATCGGGAGGCGTCAGCACGGGAACCTCTACCACATCTCCGGATACAGAGCCATCGATCGTGGTATTGACGCCGGTAAGCTCATCGGTGAATACCACCCCTGTCTTCCAGATCGCATAGTACGTCTGGCTCGTATATGGTGCGGCTATCACCTCTCCGGGCTGATACATCACCTCGCTGCGGGTTACTCCCCAGCCTTCCAGTACTCCGGCAAGGGACGTATCCGCCCCGATATCCGAAGCGCTCGGAAGCGTGATCTCGTTGCCTGGGGTAACGGATATGCTTCTCGAGAAGCTGTAGCTGAAGTTCGCTCCGTCAGATGACCAGTTGTAGGTGACAGTCGGCGAATAGTACGGGCTGTTGGCATAGAGCCATTCCGCCATCTCCGCCTTCTTGCCTTCATCGGCCTTGAGTATCAGCGAAAGAAGGGCATCGCTGTCCTCTTCCGTCATCAGATAAGGTGCCGCATTCATCTCATGGATCTCGCCCATGATCTGGCGTGCCTTCGCGAAATTGCCGGCATCGACAGCCTTCTCATAGCTGCGCTCGGCATTCATATAGTCCTTGCGGACCTTTTCCTGGAGATTTCCATAGATATCGATTGCCTTCGATGCGTCTCCAGCATCAAGCGCATCGGAGAACTGGCTGTAGAGGTCCTCCGCGCTGGCAGCGAACAGAAGCGTCGCCGTCATCATCAGGACCAGAGCAGTCGCCATCAGTCTTTTCATATCTTCTCATCCTCCACACCAAATAATCTAAAGCAATATGCGTGAAGTGTGCTGGAAGATTTGTGAAGAAGAAGTGAATAATGAGCCGTTTCCCAGGCAAATCAGTAGCGAGGTATATCCCGAATCCAGTAATACTCCTCGCTCCGCACTGTCCCTCCGGATGTTACCGTGAAGGTGATGCGGTCCCAGGAATGATACTCAAAGCGGTAGACGATCCTGCCGTAGTCATAATCGACCTCATACGCAGTATTGCTTCCTGTCTTCTCGTTAAGCAGATTATGCGGATAACGTCCCATATCAAACCATATTCCATCAGGCCCATACCCGAAGATATTGTATGGAGTCACCGTGACTTCATCATAGGAATACTGCCCACGCCATACGCCACGGAGCCATCCAGGCACGTGATGCAGCGCAACACCTCCATAAGGGTCATAGATGATACATGACGCACAAAGGAACAGGATGATCGATGCCAGTATCAGGAGTCTCTTTGCCATGCCTTAATTATATATGGGCTCCCTCTGATGTCCAATTTACTTGAAATTGCCACCCCTGCATCTATCAAAGGCGGCATCAAGGAAATCCGGGAATACGTGCATTATTGCGAAAGCCCGCTGCATATCAGCAGCGGACCGCATCAATAATCGAAGGATGAGATATCATCCTGAGGGCAAGGCCCTCACAGGAATACACACATCGGATGCATTCCTATCAGAACCCCGGAGAGAATATCGGGCTCCCGTTACCGAGAGCCCAAGCATTGATATCCCTGTAGGATCCTAGATCCTTCCGCGCTCCGCCCAGGTGAAGTCACCAGATGCGTAGCGCCTCTTGTAGTCCCTCACCGTATAGGTATTGAGGTCTGCAAGCTGTGCCGTCTTCTTATACCCGTAGCCTTCATCGAAGAGCCTCAGGCACTCACGGCGCTTCTCGTTTGGAATCCTGTGTCGAAGGGACGTTGTTCGTTCTTCCATTTCCGTCCTCCTCGTATGTCTGCCATCGATTATGATGGCAGACAATCAGATTACAGTTAGGTTGTAGCTGGTTCTACAGCAACAGTCGTATTGGCATATCCTTCATAGTGGAGGTATGTATCATCTGCTGTTACCCACTTAATCCTTACAGGAAGCGGACTGCCTGCCACAACTTCAGAAGCTGCATATGTGTCCTTATCCTTGATTGCTGTTCCAACAAGCTTTGCATCCTTTCCATCGAAGGTCTTCACAGTTGCTGTGAACTTAGCAGGATCAAGAGTAACGGCAGTCCCTGCGATAACCTTATCAGCATATGTGAATGTTGCGCTGGTGAGATTGGCGGGATTGATTGCATCCTTTACAGTGAGTGTCAGCGTGATAGGAGCGACAGAACCAGCTTCCCAGTTGCCTGCACCTTCATTGGAGATGAACTCAACCGTTGCAGTATAAGCAGGCTGGGCATCGTCAGTAATGTTATCAGCAGTAAGAGCAGAAGTTGTAGGAATAGTACCTGTTACCTTGTAGTCAGCAGAGCTGAGGGAAACTTCCTTATCTCCTACGACTCCAACAATTACATATGACACCTTCTGACCAGCATATGCTGTAAGTGAATTTTCTGTTCCGACTTCCTTGGCATCAATAGCCCACTTTACGCGAAGTGCCGTAACATCATTCTTTGTCGGATTCGGAGCTGGAGTCTCTTTCTCAACAACGGAAACAGTTATGCCAGTCTCAAGTCCAGGGTTCTTATCCCCATTCGTGAAGTCCGCTTCCCATTCACCCGTAGCTGCATAGCGATACTTGTCAAATGTCACAGTGTATGTATCACCGACTGCTACAGAATCACCCTCTTCAAGAATCTTTCCATCCTTCCAGAGTGAAAGGACGAAATCAATCTTATCATTAAGCTTGTCCTGGATTGTATAAGTCCTAGATGCATCACCGCCAGCAAGCGTGACTGTCATATCCTTGAGAGCCTCATCGTTATAATCAAAATCAGAAAGAGTCCAAGGATCATCAGTAGATGTCTCGACAGTGTACTCCTCGATTCCTTCGATTGTCACGGATGTTACTTCCTCATAAGCAATCTCAGCAGGCACTGCTACAACTGGGTGGCCGCCTTTATCAAGGAACTCAATCCCATCTGCAACAGCAGCGAGCTTTGCGTCAGTGGCACTGTCGAAAGCAATCGTCCCAGTGCTTCCCTTCAGGACAGTAGGCTCACCTTCTGTGTAGTTAACTACGACCTGGAATCCAGATGCCTTCGGTGTCTCGCCCTTGAGATAGCTCTCAATCTGCTGCACCTCAACGTATTCTACACTCTTGAATGCAGAAGGCATTGTATTGTTGCACGCCGTGAATGCGAAGAGCATCATAGCAGCAAGCGCTACAGCAAAGATCTTTTTCGTTGATTTCATTTCTCAACCCTCTCCTTATTAATCTGCCATTAAGTCTACCCCCCCCCCCCAGTTGTGGATTGTCAATACTTTTCTGCACGATTTTTCAGTTTTTGGTGTTTCCATTCCATCGTTGCCGGCTTTGATGGATTATCTGGAGTATGTGAGCTGTTTTGCGAAGCTGCCTTTTGCTTATCTTGGATTCTGTCAGTTTGGATAATATCTGATTCAATTGATTCTGAATTCAGGAATTACCAATACGGATACGGGTTTACTTACGCTATCATACGGGATGGAATCCTCCGTCTGATCCATATTCATGATGCAATAGAAAAGAGTTTGTACTTTATATCTATATATAAACACCACGGCATTTGCAGAGGCTGAGCTTTCTGCGCTGTCCATTTCTGTGCGATAATCCATCCATGAACCATCCCAAGCTTATTGCTGCCATGCTTATACCTATCCTCTTCACATCATGCCTGACGCTTGAAGTGACCGAAGGGGAGATCGATGGGACCATCACTGGCTATTCCGAGGCAGGCGATGCCATCACGGATATCGGCTATGATGCCGTCATCGCCAGCGGCTTCTCCTATGGTGACATGGTCTCCATCGCATCAGGCGAATACACCTCTTCGATGCCGCTCTGCAGCTCTGCCGGCGATGTCGACGCAGGCTCGCCTGCTGCAGTTCTGGATGAGGAAGATGGATTGTCGATCATGATCAGGGATGGCAGCTTCCAGGAGTCATCAGGGCTTGAGGAAGGAGCTGAGCTTGCCATGACGATCTCCGAGGAAGGAGGATACCTCGAGGAATACAGCAGGAGGAATCTCATAAGGATGGAAGACAGGGACTACTATGAGTCCGACGAGGCATATGCTGATTTCCGTGCCGTCATCCCCGGCATCCTCTACAGGAGCTCAAGCCCCATCGAGGGCGATGCAAGGTCTCTTGCCGCTGATTCCCTCATCGGAGAGAACGGCATCATGAGCATAATCAACCTGGAAGACAGCCAGAAAGAGCTCCAGGGGAAGGCAGGCGCAGGCGTCTCCTACAGGCAGATCGCGGATGAAGGCAGGGCCATCGGGCTCGGCATGGACGGAGGCTTCTTCTCTGCGGAATCAAAGGAGAAGGCTGCTGAGGCAATCAGGTTCATCATCGCGAACCCTGGCCCATATCTCATCCACGATAGCGACGGGCTTGCGGAGACCGCATGGATGGCTGCATACCTCGAGGCGCTTGCCGGCGTGAACATAAACTGGATCGTCAAGGACTATATGAGGACATTCACCGCGTCATGCGGCGTCGTGGATGGCTCGGAGCAGTATCAGGAGGTATCGCAGAGGATACTGGAGTTCTTCGTGGAGATGAACGGCCGCCCGTTCCCATGGAGCATGCTGCAGCAGGCTGCAAGGATCTACGCAGAGAGCCAGCTCGGGCTCAGCAGCGAGGAGATAGATGCGGCGGTTTCCATCCTCTCAGTAAGCTGACAGATTTTATTATTCTTGTCTTTATTGACACTTATTTTCTAAAGTGTTAATAAAGAGCCATGAATCCGATTAAGATGATGTACTGCAGGGCATTCCAGATAAGCCTGAGGATAGCCCTGCCCTTCCTGCCATACCGCACTCCCGAGATTCTCCCATCGCTTGATGATGTCGCTCCTCTCCTTATCAGAAAGGGCATCAATAGCGTGATGGTCGTCACGGACAGGTCCATCAGGGGCCTGGGGCTGACGAAGGGACTCGAGGACAGCCTTGCAGACGCAGGGATCTCCGTTTCCGTATTCGACTCCACCGTCGCCAATCCGACGACGGACAACGTCGAGGACGCAAGGGGGATGTACATCAGGTCAAGATGCCAGGCACTGATAGGATTCGGAGGCGGCTCATCCATCGATGCCGCCAAGGCCGTCGGTGCCCGCATCGCCTATCCCAGGAAGCCTCTCTCGAAGATGAAGGGCATCCTCAAGGTCAGGCGCAGGCTCCCGCTGCTTATCGCGGTGCCGACCACGGCAGGGACAGGCAGCGAGACGACGCTCGCATCCGTCATCGTCGACAGCGGCACAAGGCACAAATATCCCATCAACAGCTTCCCGCTCATCCCGCGCTATGCGGTGCTCGACCCTTCGGTGACGCTTTCGCTGCCGCCATCGATTACCGCCTCGACGGGAATCGACGCGCTCACGCATGCGGTCGAGGCATTCATCGGGCGCTCGACGACACGCGAGACAAGGGAAGCCAGCATCGAGGCCGTAAGGTTGATATTCGAGAACCTGCCCAAGGCGGTAGCCGATGGCAGCGATATCGAGGCAAGGAGGAAGATGCTCAGGGCATCCTTCCTCGCCGGAAGCGCATTCACGAAGTCCTATGTCGGATACGTCCACGCCGTAGCGCACTCGCTTGGAGGCAGGTACAACACCCCGCATGGCCTTGCCAATGCCGTGCTGCTTCCCCATGTACTGAAGGCATACGGCAAGAGCGCCGAGAGGAAGCTCGCCATCCTTGCCGAGGCTATCGGCATGAGGAAGAACGGCGATGCATTCATCAAGGCTGTGGAAGCGCTTGAGGCGGGCATCGGCATCCCCTCATCGATCCGCGGAATCAGGGAGGAGGACATCCCGGAGCTGGCGGCCATGGCCGAGAAGGAAGCGAATCCGCTCTACCCCGTCCCCAGGCTGATGACCGCGAAGGAGCTTGAGCCATTCTACCATGATGTGATGGAGAGGAAGGCTGCGGCAACGTTTACTGCCTGACACGGCTGCGGCTTGATGGTAGAATAAGCGGGACTATGGACAAGAGATTCATCCGCATAGCGGCTATAGCCCTCATACTCATCCTCGTCGCCGGCGTCTATATCGCGAAGAACTACGGAGAGATAGCCGGCCTGAAAGATGCCGTCAGCCTGAATGCAGGCGACCTGCAGGCAGAGAGCGACCCTCTCGAGGCTGCCTCATTCGACAGGTCGATGATCGAGGATAACGAGCTCCCGCTCATCCTCGTCCTCGGATCCGATACATGCGGACCATGCATGAGGATGCTTCCGGACCTGGAGACGCTCAGGGAGATCTACGCAGGCAGGGTCGATGTCGCCTATCTTGATATCAATGACAATCCCGAGGTCATGTACTCGATTCCCGTGCGCGTCACGCCGACCATCGCGGTCTTCATGCCGGATGGGAAGCCATTCGTGCCCGCAGAAGGCAATAAGATCCCCTTCATACTCTATTCAGACAGGAACACAGGCGAGCATATGGTGACAGTCGCCGAGGGCGCGCTGCCCCTCGACATGCTGAGGGCCCTTGCCGAGGAGCTGCTCGTTGATTGACCAGCTTCTCTCATCCCTCGGCTCCGTGATATCCGCAGGAGGCTGGACAGCGCCGCTGATAGCCTTCGCCGCCGGCCTTATAACTTCCGTCACGCCGTGCTCGCTATCGCAGCTGCCGCTCGTCCTTGCCTATGTCGGCAGGGAATCCGATACATCCCGCGCATTCAGGCTCTCGCTTGCCTATGCGCTCGGCTCGGCAATCACCTTCACGGCGCTCGGCATAGCCGCCGCCCTCCTTGGGCGCCTGCTCGGCTCCTCATCAGGCATCTGGCTGGGGATCCTCGGCGTCCTGATGATAATGATGGCGCTGCAGATCTGGGATATCTTCCAGTTCATCCCGTCATCGTTCCTCGCGGGAAGGAATACGAAGCGGGGATATGCGGGTGCGCTGATAGCAGGCATGCTCGCGGGGATCTTCTCATCGCCCTGCTCCACGCCTGTCCTCGTGGTGCTGCTGACGATCGCGGCAGCCGATGGCGAGGCGCTCTGGGGCGGATTCCTCCTCTTCGTATATGCAGCCGGCGTATCAGTGCTGGCGATAGCCTTCGGCACCTCGCCCTCCATGCTGAGGAAGCTCGCAAGGGATGAGCGCATGCACCGCCTGTCGACGGTGCTCAACGCCATACTTGGAGCCCTGGTGCTGGCCATCGGCCTATATCTGCTCTACCTAGCCTTCTAGCGGCTCGAAGTCTGCGCCGGCATCGAAGCTGTCATCGACAAGCGAGAGCAGGAAGCGGAAGACCGCGTCATCATCATCGCTGCCGAGGAAGGCGCCGAGGCTCTCCTTCTCGCCGTTCCCGTAGAGCACGATCTTCGGATCTGCGAGGAAGCCCCTGATGCCATAGTCAGCCTGCAGCTCCTTCAGGGACATGCCGAGAAGCGGGGCCATCACCCTCAGGTCCTCACGCTCAAGCGATGCGGCGAATATGAGCCTGCCCTTCCAGTATACGGAAGCCGCATGGGTCAGCACGACCACCGTCGAGTCAGACACAGGCCTGGGATCCTTATGGAGCAGGACCTCCATATCCGCATATCCATATCTCCTTACGACGCCTGAGTCCCTGGCGGGCAGCGTCTGGAAGCCATCGGGCATCAGGTCCGACGCCGTTCTCTTGTCGATTATCATATCTTCTCCAGAAGTTCGTTCATCGTCATATCGCCGAAGCCCGCCGTCCCGTATCCGAGGAAGGAGGCAGCCACCTCCTCGCCCAGCGTCTCATCGCCTGCGGAACCATATGCGATCGCTATCACGTCGCGCACCTTCACCTGGTCCATGGGACGGTAGGGCACGAACGCGGTCTTCCGCGGATTGACCGCAAGTATGATGCCTCCATTCGCGAGATCGGACAAGTAGGAGGATATCACGCCGGAAGGCACCCTCAGCCTCTTCATCAGCTCCCTGACGGTAGTGGCCCCCTCGCCCTTCCTATGCTTGTATGCGATGATGAGCACGATCGTGAGCGCCTCCGAGATCTGCATGGCCGGCGGATGGATATGGCCGAAGAGGACAGCCTTCTCCGGCTCGAACTGGTAGATGTATACCATCTCGGCACAGTAGAGGACGATGTACCAGCATATGTAGAGGAAGAGCAGCGTGATGAAGAGCGATGCCATCGAGCCATAGATCACCGACTGGGATACCATCAGATGGGTCAGGCTCTGGAATATGTGCGAGGCGATGAAGAGCGCGATCGCGCCTGTCGTCGCACCCATGGCGGAGGAGCCGAACCTGATTCTCGCTGAGGGCACTATCGAATAGAGAAACATCAGCAGCAGCCAGAGCCAGATGAACGCGGTCACGCTCCTGGGGATGCTACCTACGGCCCTGCGCCCCACTGCAAGCCCGGCGATGAAGCTGGTCGCGCGCGACTGCACGGTCAGGAATGCCGCGATCATGAAGGCGAAGACGATGATGAAGGTCAGGAAGGTGGAGAAGCGCCTCATCGTCCCTGATGTCGGCTTGATGTGGAATATCTGGTTGATGGAGATGTAGATCTTATCGACGAGGAAGATCCCGGAGACGATGAACGAGCCAAGGCCGATGAGGCCGAGGCTCATCGCATTGCTGGAGAACTGCCGTATATACCGCATGAGCTCGAAGCCTGTCTCCTCGCCGAACATGTCCTCGAAGATCTTGGCCAGCATGCCCATGAAGGGCTCCAGCACCCCGAATGCCGAAAGGAAGGCCACAAGGAACGTGATGCAGGGGATGACGGCGACCAGCAATGAGTATACGAGGCCTGATGCCACCATGCGCACGTTGTCGCGCTCCATGCCGCTGAAGGCGTACAGCGCCGTCCTCGCGTACCGCTTCCACCAGAGAAGGAAGCGGGAGCTGCCTTTACTCATTGCCATGCTCCATGACGGAGAGGCAGAACCTGCCGATCTCATCCATCACCGCATCGCTGTCGGTCTCATTGAGGATCTCATGCCTGTCATCGGGGAAGAGGCGCAGCCTGACATTGCCGAGCCCTGCCTTCCTGTAGAGGCGGAAGACCTTCCTCACTCCCTTGCCATAGGCTCCGACAGGATCCTTATCCCCGGAGATGATGAGCATGGGAAGGTCCTTGGAGATGCCCTCCGCGGCCTTGGCATCATTCGCCCTCTCGATTCCGGTAAGCAGGTCCACGTAGAATCCCGATGAGCAGGTGAAGCCGCAGAGGATGTCATCCTCATATGCCTTCTGCGCCTCCCTGTCCTTGGTAAGCCAGGCCCACTGACCCTCTCCGGGGAAATGCCTGCCATATGATGAGAAGGAGAGCTTCTCCATGAGCTTGTCAGGCATCCTCGCCCCGTACTTCCTCGCATTTCGGGCAGCTATGAGCTTGCCTGCCTTCCCCATCAGCCCCATAGACGCGCCTGTGCCGCAGACGATTACGCCGGCATAGTGCTGCGAGTGCGACTGTATCAGGGTGCGGACCAGGAAGGAGCCCATGGAATGCCCGAACAGCAGATGCGGCACATGCGGGTATTCCTGGCTTATGAGCATATCGAGGGCCCAGGCATCATCGACGATGACGGACCAGCCATCATGCTCGGCAAACCAGCCCTTCTCATCCTCGGCCTTCGTGTACCCATGGCCCCTGTGGTCCTGGGCATAGACGGTTATCCCCAGGGAATTCAGATAGGCGGCGAACCAGCCATAGCGCTCGCTATGCTCTGTCATGCCGTGGTTGATATGCATCGTAGCCTTCGTCTCCGCGGCAGGCCATACGCGGAAGAACATCGGATGGCCATCCCGCAGCTGTATAATCCTTTCGTCCATAGCAGTTCCTTCAATGGGTAGCTATATAAGATACTAAACGATTTCCCGGAGTATTCCATACAATAGTCAGCGAAAAAGCCGTACAATCGGCATATGGCGATACTGATTGTCTCTGATATCCATGGAAGCGCGGAAGGGATAGGCCTCGTGAAGAAGGCGATCGGGGCCCTGCGTCCAGAGAAGGTCCTCTCCGCAGGCGACCAGTGCCCGGACCCGATGGAGGCCGCGTTCTTCTCGGGGCTGGTATCCGTCAGGGGGAACTGCGACAGGTTCTATGAATACGGCAGCATGCCCTTCCCGCCGCAGAGCCGCACGCTGGAGGAATACGGCAGGAGGATATTCATGACGCATGGCGACAGGATGTGGGCAGACAGCTTCAGCATCCAGCCCGGCGATGTATTCATATCTGGGCATACCCATGTGCCGCTGCTGGAGGAAAGGGACGGGATCTATTTCTGCAATCCGGGGTCGCCATCGCGGCCCAGGTCATCGGCAGGTCCTTCCGCGGCCTTGCTGGATGAGCGAGGCCTGAGCCTCCTCTCCCTTCTGGACCTGAGGGTATTCTCAAGCCTGAGCTTCTCCGAGCGGTAGGCAGCCATCAGGCGCGTATAGGGAACGGTCCTGACATCGGACATGGCATCGATATCGAAGGTGAAGCGCTCCGGGATAGGCAGGGGCTCGCCCTCAAGCTCTTCGAGGATGCGGAATCCCTCGCTGAGGATCTCCCCTCTCCCCATCCCGAACATCGAGGCCATGGATGCGAATATCCTTATCGCGGCGGGGAAGCGGTACAGGTGCTTCGGCAGCAGCCGCCACCAGAGCACGGCTGACGCAAGCGGCGAATAGCCCCGGGAAAGGAGCGCATAGGAGATGGCCTTCTCATAGAGGAAGAACGCAGCCGCGCTTTCCGCGGGAAGCGGCACCCTGGGCAGCATCCTCGCTATCAGCGGCTCATCAAGCCCCACGGAGGCAGCGATTGCCGATGGGTAATCCCCCCGGAGGTCAGAGGTTATCGGATGATGGTATCCGCTCTGGACCGCATCGGGGAATGCGGCAAGGCCCTTGGACAGGCGGCTATGGCCCTGTGCGATTATGCGTATGGCCCGTACATGCTCCTCAAGGCTCCCCTTGCGCGGATGCGGCATCGAGAAGTCACCGCTTCCATCTTCGGAAAGATAGGAAAGGAGCGCCCCCAGATGGGAGGCATCGAGACCGCTGTTCCTGGCTTCCCTGGCAAGGGACAGCACGCTCTCGGGAGCGAAGAAGCCCAGGTTGGTTCCAAGCATGATGCATTCGGCATATGAGGGGATGGCCTCGTTATCCCTGGTCCTCCTCCCGCAGGAGAAGAAGCAGTCCTGGCAGCTCTGCGGGAACATGCCGTACTTATCGGAGATGGCCTTCCCGTCAAGGAAGGAAGCCCTCGGGTCGAAGCGCCTGGAATATGAATCGACAGGAAGCCAGCGGAGGCGCAGCGCATCGTCGATCACGCACCCGTCGCCCTCCTTCCTGAACCGCTTCGCCAGCTCCGAGCGCTCTATGCACCTGACGGTCCTCGCGGCCTTCCGGGTATCGGAATAGGTGTCATTGCGCTGGAACGAGGGGATGATGAGGCCCTTCAGGTTCCTCTGCCCGAAGAGGTACCCGAGCCCATTCGATGCGATATCGCGGGAGGGCGTCTGCAGCGAGGCGAAGACGATCCCGTTCTCCCCGGCCGGCCCTATCGCCATATACGTATCGGAAATGCTCTTCCTGGCTCCGGCTGCCCATTCCCATGAGGGAAGGCCTGCCTGCCCCGCTTCCATGGCCTCCGCGCCTGCCTCAGAGATATAGAGCCCGGCAAGATGCCTGGCCCTGCCGATGATGACTATGGCATCGAATCCCAGCCTCCGCATGGAGTATCCGAAGGGGACATTGGAATACGACGCCTCCATCCTGCCGCTTACCGGGGATGCATACGCTATCGAGAAGAATGCGGAGCCTCGGTATCCGACGGCATCCGGCGATGGCGAGGCGATCACTATCGGCGAGGAAGCCTCATATTCATGGTAAAGCCTTATCGCGAGGGAAAGCGCATGGTCATCAGCCTTGCAGCCGATTATCTCCGAGGCATTCCCATCAAGCGATACTAGAAGCACTGACACGGCATGAGTATAACCAAATCACCGGATTCATGAAAGACAGCCCCGCCGGCCCTTCGATGGATATCCGGATGCGTATGGGCTATAATCCCATCTACGATGAAGAAGAAAGAGACTATCGGCTATGCCATCCTGGCAGTGCTGCTCTTCGCGGCGTTCACATCAATATGGAACTACAGGACCTCGCTCCCGTGGCTCTCAGGCAGGCTCTCGCCGGTAATCACCCCGGTACTGCTCGGCATCTGCATCGGCTTCGTGCTCAACATGCCGGCAAAGGCAATCGAGAAGCGGCTCCATGTACGCCACGCCAGGGGGATATCAATCGCAGCCTCCATCATCCTGCTCCTCATCGCGGCGGCCCTGCTCATCACGCTGGTAGTCCCGGAGCTGGTCGATGCGGTCTCGCTGCTTATCGCATCGCTCAGGGACTTCGCCAGCAGGCAGAATCTCTGGAATGCCGACGCGGCATCGATACCCATCATCGGGCCCTATCTTGCCGATGCCGACTCGCAGATACTCACCCTGGCAGATTCCATCGAGTCCTACATCGGCGAATGGACTCCCTCGATAATCTCGTTCACGCTCTCCACGATCGGCAGCTTCATCTCGTTCTGGGCTACGTTCTTCATCGCATGCGTCTTCGCCGTATACTTCATCGCCAACAAGGAGATGCTCTCCAGCCATCTTGGCAAGCTGCTCTCGCTGTTCCTCAGGGACAGCACCCTGGCCTACCTCAGGCACGCGGCGGAAGTCTCTGCCACGGCATTCTCACGCTTCATCTCAGCCCAGGTGACGGAGGCCATCATAATCGGCGTGCTCTGCCTTATCGGCATGCTTATATTCCGCTTCCCCTACGCTCCCGTGATAAGCGCGCTCACGGGCGCGATGGCGCTCATCCCCATATACGGCGCGGTGATAGGAGCGCTTGTCGGCGCATTCATGATCGCCGTGGCAAATCCATGGCAGGGGCTGTTCTTCCTCATATTCATCTTCGTGCTGCAGCAGCTTGAAGGGGACCTCATCTATCCGCGCGTCGTAGGGACGACGACAGGGGTACCTGCCGTATATGTCTTCGCCTCCGTGACGATCGGAGGCGCCATCGCCGGCCTGGCAGGCATGCTCTTCGCTGTGCCTGTCTTCTCCATCGCCTTCACGCTGCTGAAGGAGCTTTATGAGCGCAGAAGCATGCAGCGCGAAGAGGATGCGCAGGCAGGTTCATAATCACAAAGCCCCTTTATACGCATATTCCTCTGACACATGAGGATGCCGGCCCGGCATCGTGGCCAGGCCGGCATGGAATGGATAGCGAGAAAGCCTATGCGGTCAGTGGACAGCCTTGTTGATCCTATCGACCAGGTCGCGGATCATCTCCGGAGTCACCTCCGCAGGCACCATGTAGTCCATATACTGCCCTACGCCCCAGAACGTGGAGCTGAGCGATATATCGGTCGCCTCGTTCACCTGCTCCGGCTTGAGGAAGCCATGCTCGAGCATGAAGGCATAGAACAGCTTCCTTGCCGTCGGATTGCCCATTATCTCGGAGAAATGGGTATCGTTCCTATAGAGCGGCACATACTCCTGCGGGCTCTCGATATAGACTGAGGCTTCCAGCCTTATGTCATCGCTTGAGCTTCCTACGAGGATGCCGAATTCGCCGCTATCCGCGATCCATCCGCCATAGAGGGTGTCATAGTACTGGAAATCCCTCTCAGCAAGGGTGAATGACACCTCCCTTTCCTCTCCTGGCTCGAGGAACACCTTCTCGAATCCCTTCAGCTCCTTCACTGGCCTCGGCAGCCTGGAATGCCCATCATGGATATAGAGCTGGACGACTTCGGCGCCAGCCATGGTGCCGGTGTTCCTGATACGGAGGCTGACGCGGAGGCCATCTCCCAGCCTGCATCGTTCTGCTGATACCTTGATATCCGAATATGCGAAGCTGGTATAGGACAGCCCATGGCCGAAGGCATAGCGCGGCTTCAGGGAGCGCTTCTCATAGTAGCGATAGCCGACATAGATCCCTTCCCCGTATACGGTCCTTTCGTTCTCGCCGGGGAAGTTCAGGTACGCCGGCGTGTCCTCAAGCCTCATCGGGAATGTCACCGGCAGCTTGCCCGAAGGGTTTGCATTGCCGAACAGCAGGTCCGATACGGCCTTGCCTGAGCCTTCGCCGGCATACCACATATCGAGGATGGCATTGACATCATCGTTCCATGGCAGCTCCACCGACTCGTTGTTGTTCAGCACGACAGCGGTAGCGGGCTGGGCAGCGGCGACGGCGGCTACGAGCCTGTCATGGCAGCCATTGAGCCTTATATCGCTGCGGTTGTACCCATCATCCTCGTGCGGCAGCCTGGCTGCGGCGAAGACGATTGCCGCATCGGCCTTGGAAGCTGCTGCTGCCGCCTCTGCGATCATCGCATCATCGGCATTGTCATCGGCATCATAGCACGGAACATAGGCCATCGAGATGCCACGGGCCCCGCATTCCTTCCTTATCGCCTCAAGCGGCGAGTCTACATCCACCGCATGGACGCAGGCGCAGCCGCTGCCCTGGTATACGGGCTCCTCGGCTACCCTTCCGATGACTGCAAGGCTCTTCACGCGCCCGGGATCGATCGGCAGGATACCGTCATTCTTCAGCAGCACGCCGCATCCTGCCGCGGCTTTCTGGGCAAGGCGGTGATGGGCAGCGTAGTCCACGGTCTCCACAGGCTTGCCATGGCGCGAGAACCTGGCCACAGCCTCGAGCACCTTGCGGGCATGGAAATCGACTGTCTCCTCCTTCATCCTGCCGCTCCTGACTGCCTCCACCACCTCGTTGCGGTATGCCAGGCTGAACGGCATGATCCAGTCCATGCCTGCCTCATAGGCCTTCACGGCATCCTTTACCGCGCTTGAGTCGGAGATGATGAGGCCATCATAGCCCCACTCTTCGCGCAGGACCTGCGTCATCAGCCAGGGATTCTCGCAGGCCTGGACGCCATTGAGCAGATTGTACGATACCATGATGCAGCCGGGATGCCCGACCTTTATCGCACGCTCGAAAGCCGCCAGGTAGATCTCCCTGAGCGCCCTCTCCTCCACGACGCTGTCATAGTTGGTGCGCTGGAAGTTCTGGTTGTTGCAGACGAAGTGCTTGAGTGTCCCGGATACCTCGTTCTCCTGCAGCCCGATGACATAGCTGCCGGCCATCTCGCCCGCAAGGCAGGGATCTTCCGAGAAATACTCGAAGCCCCTGCAGTCAAGCGGGTGGCGCCTGGTGTTCATCGCAGGGCCGAAAAGCATGCCGACCTCATGGGATTTGCATTCATTGGCGACCGCTGCCGCGATTTCCTGGGCAAGGCCGCGGTCCCATGAGCATGCAAGCGCGGAGCCCGTCGGGAAGCATGTCGCCTCGTACGTCCTGTTGATGCCATCCTCGTCATCCATCGTCATCGAGCCGAACTCAGAGCTGAAGTCGCGTGACATAGGATCCTGGTCCTTCTGGTTCTTCCAGAACCTCAGGCCATTCGTGCCATCGCTCATATAGAGGATGGGGACATCGTTCTCAGGGATGGCGGCAGTGCGCCAGAGCGCCCCGTCTATGCAGAGCTTCACCTTGTTCTCAAGGCTCATCTCCTTCAGTGTCTTATCAATATCCATCATGCCTCCCCGATCACTGCGCGGAATCCCAGATGCGCTGGGCCTCTGCCAGGAATTCATCCACCGTCACCCGTCCTGCCGCGCATGCGCAGATCGCATCACCAAAGGCGATGGCATCGCCGGTCCCGTTCGGATACATGGCGTTATATGTGCCCTTGGTCTTTCCTGCCGCAATATACTCGTAGAGAATCTGCCCAAGGGTTCCAATTGCCTCGAAATCAGGTGTAACATTCGTAAGGCCGGGAATCGTCTTCATTTCCGATGTGAGGTATTGCAGACCAGTCTCATCGTAAACGAGCCAGTTGATGAATTCCTTGGCTGCGGCTATCTCTGCCTCACCGGCTTCGCTGTTTATGTGCCAGAGCGGTCCGATGTAAGTGTAGAGATAGTCGTTTTCCTCTGCATCCTCAGTAAACGGATAGCTGAACATGCCGAGATCCATATCCTCATCAACCGCATCGCAGGTAGGCTGGAGCCATGATCCTCCGATGACAAGGGGTGCGTTCCCGCTTGTGAAGGCCGCTGTCTGGGCATTGAAATCGATGCTGAGGGGGTTCAGTGACCTCTTGAACTCATCCTTCACCCATTCGCCAAGCTCGATGAACTTCTCGTTGCCGATTATCTTCTCTGTGCCGTTGTTCAGCCCCTCGATGAATGCGAGCGGGTCATCCTGCCTTGCGATTGCGGTGCTGAATGTGAACATGCCCGCCTGGTACCATGTATTGAAGCCATCGCTGATGACGCCATCCGGATAGCCGTTCTCCATCAGGAAGTCCAGGAGCGCGAAGTACTCCGACCTTGTCCTGGGGACTTCAAGGCCGAACTTATCGAAGACATCCGACCGGTAGCAGATCGCCGTGCATTCGGTAGAGAGCGGGAAGCCATATACCTTGCCGTCAAGCGAGCCCGTCTCCCTGGCGACATCTGTCAGGTACTGCGCCCAGTCCTCATCGGAGAGGTCCACGAGGTAATCCCTGAAAAGCGCCATGTCATTGTAGCCGTTCGACTGGAAGATTGCCGGGCCATCGCCTGCGGCGAACTGTCCCTTGAGGATAGTGAGGTAATCATCGCCGCTTGATTCCACCTCGACGGTTATGCCTTCATGGGTTGCATTGAATGCCTCCGCAGCAGCTACCAGGGCATCATGTATCTCGATCTTCTGCTGGAAGATCCTCACGACCACGTCCTCTTCTCCGCTTCCGCCAGCGAAGACCGGGAAGAGGACGAGGAGCAATGCGAACAGTGCAATGCATTTCTTCATCTTTCGTCTCCTTTTATCCTTTAATGGCACCAGCTGTCATGCCAGCAAAGATCTTCTTCTGCAGCAGGATATTCATCACGATGATCGGCATCATGCTGATTACCAGGGCCGGCAGCGCGATATCCCACTGCGAGTACGTCTGCGCGAAAAGCGCGTGTATGGCGACCTGTATCGTCTTGGTAGTCCTCGAATTGAGGAGTATGACCGCTATGTTGTAGTCATTCCAGATCCAGAAGGCCTCAAGGATCAGCACGCTCACCGCCGTCGGGACCGTAAGCGGGAAGATGATGCTGAAGAAGGTCCTATAGATCGTGCACCCATCTATCATCGCGGCCTCCTCCAGTTCCTTAGGAAGGCTCTTCATCGCGCCCCTCATCACGAAATACGAGAAGGCCATGCCCATGCCGCAGTATGCGATGATGCCGCCATACAGGGTTCCCGTCAGGTCGGCCATGGAAAGGAGCTTCACGACAGGCAGCATTATCGATGAGAACGGGATCAGCACCGAGCACAGCAGCGCCTTCTCGAATATCCTTGAGTACCTCGTCGGATGCCTGACGCACCAGAACGATATGGATGCGGAGAGATAGACAAGCAGCAGCGAGCCGAACGCCGTCGTGACTGCCGTATTCGCCATCGCGCTCCCCAGCTTTATCGATTCCCATGCATGCGGGAAGTTCCCGAAGTGCAGCTCCAGGGGGAGCGAGAACGGATTCTCGATGACCTCGCCCTGCGTCTTCACGGAATCGATGATGACGATGACGAACGGCGAGAAGAAGAGGATTGCGGCTATGATGAGCACTGCCTTCCCTACCCAGCTAAACACGGTGTCATGACGCATCATACTTCTCCTCCTTATCCTTGCTGACCTTCATCTGTATGCCCGTCAGGACGAACAGGATGAGGAAGAAGATCACGGCCTCGGCATTGGCCAGGCTGTACTTGTTGAGGTTGAATGCATCCCTGTAGATCTGCAGAGCCATCGATACCGTGGAGCCGTAAGGCCCTCCGTTGGTGAGGGCGACATTGAGGTCGAACATCTTGAATGTCTGCGACAGCACCCAGAATACGCAGACCGTTATATACGGCATGCAGTACGGCAGCTTGATGCTGAAGAGGATCTTCCGTGGCGATGCCCCATCAAGGATAGCGCTCTCCGTCAGGTCATATGGGACGCCGACGAAGGCCGCGATCATGATGACCATGACATATCCGGCGCCCTGCCATATGCTCACGAGCGCTATGGCGATGAATGCGCTCCAGGGAGTTCCCAGCCAGGCGATCTGGAATATCTGCCACGATACCCTGCTGCCGAGATACGGCACTCCTATAAGCAATATGAACTTCCATACATAGCCGAGGACCACGCCCCCAAGCGTATTGGGCAGGAAGAAGGCAAGGCGGAGTATGTTCCTGCCGCGCATCCCGCCGGAGAGCGCCGCCGCGAGGATGATTCCCAGCAGCACCGTCAGCACGGTCGTCACGGCTGACATGGCTGCCGTGAACAGGAACGCATCGAGGAAGTCTGTATCGGTCGTGAATATCCTCGCGTAGTTCTCAGCCCCTACGAAGCCATAGCTTTTGGATATGCCGTCCCAGTCGGTGAATGAGTAGAATACGCTCATCATCAGCGGGATGAGCATGACGAAGATGAAAAGAAGCGTCGGAATTCCCAGAAAGAACACCTCTGCAAGCGGATTCCTCCTCCGGACCATATGCAACCTCCTTTTCTGTGTCCCTGCCTCAGGCAAGGCTGTTGAGGCTCTTCTTCCTCACTATCGTGTAGCGGAGATACTGCGGAAGGTATTTCTCCACTGTCCAGAGGATCCTTTCCCCTTCCTTGTTATAGGCGACTTCCTCTAGGACCTGGTATGGAGTCCCCTTCTCTACCTCGAATATCCTGGCATCCTCATCATCCGCCACGGCAGGATTGAGCTCGCTGAGCACGAAATCTATCTCCGTGCCGCAGTATTTACGCAGGAACACGAAGATCTCGTCATCTATCCCGTCAAGCGGAGGCAGGTCATAGTCCTTGATTATCCTGTAGGAAAGATATTCCTGGGTGTAGATCGCCACATGGCCATCAGCCCTGGTACGGCTCGTCAGGCGTATGGCAGGAGAGCCCTGGGCGACACCGAGCTTCTCGGCAATCAGCCCCTCGGCAGCGATGTTCTCATAATCGTACATATCGTATGCAGACGAATAGCCCATCGCCTTGAAACGTTCCTTGTATGGGATATCGAAATCCATCCGCAGCGGGATATCCAGGACATCCTTGATGACCTTGGTGCCCTTGCGTCTCTGCCTGATGATCAGCCTCTCGTTCTCATATATGGCTAGATAATCGCGTATCTGCGTCCTGCTGATCCCGAGCTTCGCGGAAAGCTCTACCTCAGACGGAAGGATGCCGCCATTGTTCTCGACAGCATTCCTCAGCTCTGCGAACAGCGCCTCCTTTATTGCCATCCTACCTCCCCGATTTAGTAATACCTAACAATCATTAAGTATTACTTATCAAGACCCAGACTAAGATGACTTAGGGAATCTGTCAATGATAATTACGTACCAAGCGCTGGAAAATCGCCGCATCCTGTATAACTCCCTATCCTCCTTACCCTTGGAATCAGAGCATATGGCCGCATTCGCCCCTGCCTTAGGTTCCTGCCCCACATCATCCTGATGGTATGGAAAGCAATGTCTATAAAGGCATGTCGCTTAATGAAGAGTTAAGGGCAACTTTGCTGACATATAAACCGAATATGTCAGGATACAGGCAGGCAAAGGCTGGGAAAATGGGAAACGGGAAGGAATCAGGAATCTACGGATATCGTCATCTCATCGCAGGAGGCCATCAGGCGAAATGCCTCTTCATGGTCCTGGTTATATCGGCTGCATTGCTTACGCCGGGCTACTGCCGTGTCATAGCGTCATCTACGCTCCGCCTCAAGCTGACCGTACCGTCGCCTCCGGTGACAATGGAGACACCTGAGGGCAGCTATTATGGCAACTGCATCGTGGAAAAGGGAGACGGCGTGATAATTGTTGCATCGCTCTGATTGAGTGGAAGCGATGGCGGAGGCTTGCCCCCGCCATCAGCAGGCAAGGCCTGCTCAGTAATCGTAGTCGGAGGATTCAGGCGCTTCGAAATCCTCCAGCCTTGGATTCATGCAGGTAAGCTTATTGACCCTGGCGTTACGTGGCTTAGGCACGCGGTAACGATAATGGCAGAGCGGGTCATCGGTCTTCTCCATCCACGAATGCAGCCTTGCCGAAAGGTCATCATATACATCCTTATAATCCGCATTGCCGACCAGATTGGTCCTTTCCACAGGATCAAGCCAGAGGTCGTAGAGCTCCTCGCGTTCATGGATTCCCCTAAGAAGCCCTGCCTCCACCTCGAAGTCCTTGCTGAGGCTCTCGTCGATATTCGCCGGGACTATATTCTCATGGTAATCGAAACGCCTGATCAGCTTATAGCGCTCGGTGCGTATGCATCGCTCAGGCTCATAGGAAGCATGATAGGTTATCTCACCGAAGACCTCATCCCTCACCTTCTCCGTCTCGCCTTTCAGGAACGGCATGAGGCTATATCCCTCAGTCCATTCCGGAATAGGAATACCTGCGAATTCGCATACAGTCGGATAGATATCATAATGGCTGACAAGGGCATCAGTTGCCCTACCCTTGAGCTTGTTGCCAGGTACTGAGATCATGCAAGCGACACCGATTCCGGTATCATAGAGCGTGCACTTCATGTCAGGGAATGCGATACCATGGTCAGTCGTCACGAGGATGAGGGACTCTTCCAGGTATCCCTTTGCCCTGAGGGCATCGAACAGCCTGCCGAAGCAGGTATCCGCAACCCTTGCGGACTCCATATAGTCAGCCATGTCCTCCCTTGTCTTCGCGCAGTCATAGAGCACTGCCGGAGGCTGGATATAATCCGGATTGATATCCTTCTTCGCCTTGGGATACTCCCTGTGCGTATTGAAGAGCCCTACTGAGAGGAAAAGCGGCTCATTGCCATCGTAGGAGGAGATGAATGAGACTGCCGCATCTGTATTGGCATAATCCCAGTCTTCCATGCTGGCCTCCGTCCTGTCCATGGAGAAGTCCTGGCTGCCTATCACCTCGCTGTATCCAATCATATGATAATCCGGAGCCTCATGCTGGATTCCGCAGAGCACGGTATGGTAGCCATAGCTGCCAAGGTACCGTGCCATATGGCAGCGGTAGTCATTGAGCTGCCAGCCCCTGCTTGCCAGCCCCTGCATACCTGATTCATGCGGAGTCATTCCAGTAAGAAGGCAGGCACGGCTTGGGGAACATGTAGGCGCGCTTGAGTAGCACTGCCTGAAGAGAGTGCATTCCGATGCGAAATCCATGAGATTCGGCGTCGGCACATTGTATCCATAAGGGCTCCAGTATCTTCCGCTGTCATGCGTGTGGAGATAGATTATGTTCTTCCTCATTCCTTTACCACCATTTGATAAGATCGGTTATCTTGTTCCTGACATCGATGAATGCAGGATCGGTCACATCCCTCGGGCGCGGAAGCTCATTTGAGTACTCGGCCTTCACGGTCGTAGGCTTGTTCGTGAGCACGAGGATCTTCTCACTCAGGTATACGGCTTCCTCGATATTGTGCGTGATGAATATGACAGTCGTATGCGTATGCTGCCACAGCTTCAGCAGCTCATCCTCAAGCTGGAACCTGAGGTCGATATCAAGCTGCCCATAGGGCTCATCCATCAGCAGCAGGTCAGGCTTGACTGCGAATGCCCTGCCGATGGCGACACGCTGCAGCATGGAGGCTGAGAGCTGGTTCGGATAGTAATCGGCGAACTTCGATAACCCTACGAGCTCTATGGCCTCATCGGCATTGCGCTTCATCACATCCTTCGGCACCTTCCTTATCTTGAGGCCGAACTCTATGTTCTCCCTCACCGTCAGCCAGGACATCGCCGAATATTCCTGCATGATGTAGGCGATGCTGTGCTTCTGCAGGTCGACATCCTCGCCATCGATCGTTATCCTGCCCGCATCGATATCATAAAGATGGGCAAGGCTGTTGAGGAATGTCGTCTTGCCGCATCCCGTCGGGCCGACTATGCACAGGAACTCGCCATTGCCGACCGAGAAGGAAATATTATCCAGGACAAGGAGGTCTCCGAATCTCTTCGTCAGGTTCACTACATCTACTCTGCTCATGGCTTACCTCGTTCTCTCAAGCGAATCATTGACAGTCTTCCTCAGGGAGAGGAAGTCACGCGAGACATAGTCCCTCGGGCGCGGAAGCGTCACATCGAACTCCGTGACGATATGCGTCGGGCAGTTGGAAAGGACTATGATCCTATCAGCAAGGTAAACGGCTTCCTCTACGTTATTGGTGACGAAGAGTATCGTCTTCTTGTCTGCCTCCCATATCCTGACGACTTCCTCCTGCATGAGATACCTGGTCTGGGCATCAAGATGGCCGAAAGGCTCATCCATCAGCAGCACGCTGGGATTGTTGCAGTAGGCCCTTGCGATGCCGACACGCTGCCTCATGCCGCCGGAAAGCTTGATCGGATAGCTCTTCTCGAATCCCGTCAGTCCGACGAGGTCGATATAATGCTGGACGATCTTCTTCCGCTCATCCTTCTTCATGCCTTTCATCATCGGCCCGAAGCCGACATTGCTCTGCACAGACAGCCAGGGGAAGAGCGCCGTCTTCTGGTACACCACGCCGATATCCGGATTGGGCTTGGTTATGGGATTGCCGGCTACTGTGACATTCCCGGAAGTCGGCATCTCAAGACCCGCGATAAGATTGATCAGCGTTGTCTTGCCGCACTGGCCCGGACCGAGGACGACAACGAACTCATTCTCATTGATTGAGAGCGAGATATCCTTCAGTACCTCAAGCGTACTGCCATTCGCTCCTGGGAATGACTTGGAAATCCCTTTGCAGACTATCATCTCCTTGCTCATCTTCCCTGTATCCTCCATGTGCAGAGCTTCTTCTCAAGACCGCGCAGGAGCGAGGCAAGAATCAGCCCTATGAATCCGATGGATACCATGCCTATAAGGATCTGGACGGTATTTCCGCTATCCATTCCCGTGGTGATGATCCATCCCGTTCCCTCGGATGACCTGATCATCTCAGCCGCGATGACAGCCATCCAGCTTGATGAGAGTCCGACCTGCAGGCCTGCGAAGATATGCGGGACAGAGCTCGGTATCGTGACGAACACGAATACCTGGAAGTCATTCGCCCCAAGCATCCTAGCAGCTCCGACCAGCGTCGGGTCCACCGACTTCGCTCCCTCATAGGTATTGAGTATGATGCTCACGGCCGCGCTGACGCAGATGATGAAGTACTTGCTTTCCTCGCCGATGCCGAACCAGAGGATGGCAAGAGGGATCCAGGCAAGTCCAGGTATCGGCCTGAATATCTCGAATACCGGCTTTATGATGGCTTCTCCCACCTGGAAGCATCCCATGAGGATACCGACCGGGATTCCGATAAGCACCGCCAGGAGATATCCGATAAGGACCCTCCTCAAGCTGAAGAGTATATGCATCGGAAGGGTCTTGGAACCGATTGGATCGGCACAGCTGGCCACCATCGCCTCCACGACCTCTATAGGAGACGGCATGACCATCCCGACCGCCGTATACATGACAAGGAGCTGCCAGACAATGAAGAACCCTGCAAGGGCAGCTACTGCATAGAGCACTACCTCGGTGCGGCTTCCCGCGATACTGATACTTCTGCTGCTCATACGTGACGCCCCTTTACGAACCTGTCCTCGACCAGGCCGAGAATAGCCGAGAGGATAGCCCCTACGACTCCTATCATCAGCATGCCGACGATGATGTTATCCGCACGCCCTACCATCCTGTTCATCTGGATCATGTAGCCAAGGCCTTTCGTCGAGGCAAGCATCTCTGCCGCTACCAGCGCCATCCACGATGCTCCCAGGGATACCTTGAGCCCTGAGAAGATCATCGGCAGGGCGGAAGGAATCGCGACATCGAAAAGCATCTGCCTTCTGGTGGCACCGAATGTCTGGGCAACCCAGAGATGCACCTGGCTCGTCTGCTTGATTCCCGTATAGCTGTTGACGATGCATGGAGTTACGGCAGATACGAAGATAACCATCGCCTTCGCGGACTGACCGATTCCCACCCAGAGGATCATAAGCGGTATCCAGCCGACTGGCGGGATAGGCCTTATAAGGTCGAATATCGGCTTTACGATAAGGTCTACCTTCCTGTGCCATGCCATCAATATGCCAAGCGGCACTCCGATGACGATGCCAAGGAAATACCCATACAGCGCCACCTGGAGCGACGCGACAAGATGGGTGAACAGCGTACCGCCATCAGGGACCGTGACCGTAAGCTTGTTGACGAATGCCTTGAAGACAGCTACCGGGCTGGGGAACAGATATGATGAGAACAGATGCAGCCCATCCGTAATCAGATACCAGAACAGCAGCACTGAGGCAATGGAAATGGCAGAAATCAGCCTTTTGAGGGATTTCTTCATGATATGCTCCTAAAGATGTCTGTGGATGCATAAGCTGCTTTCCAGTTCCGCAGCCTATGCGAGGGAATATGGCAGCTTACTTGAACTGCTCTACGAAGTCCGCCTTTACATTCGAGTAGGTCACTTCGCGCTGTGATTCATCAAGCTGTCCGCTGGAAATCGTGAAATCCACGAGAGTATTCCTGAAATCGGCACCGAACTCGCGCTCCGCGGCATCCGCTGTACCATAGAACGGCTTCGTAGCAAGCTGCCTCTTGCTCGTCTCCATATCGATGGTCTGCCCGCATTCCGCAAACCAGTCAGCCAGGGCCTGTGCCGCATAGTCCACGTTCTCATTGAGATAGTCGCCTCTCTCATAGATAAGGCGCACAAGCGTGTTGAGGGCATCAGCCTTATCCTTGTATGCCTTCTCGCTGACTACGAGCTGTGCTGTCGCGCTTGCATTAAGGTTCTGCAGGCTTGCAATGGATACCCAGCCCATCTCATCGGCAGCTGTATATGTCTGCGGGGAACGCGTAGCGAGGATATCGCCTTCACCTGTCACGAACGCCGAATATGCCTGCCCGTATTCCATCGGCACGAACTGGATGTCATCCATCGTGAGGCCGAAGAGATCCACATACCTCTGGACCTCATACTGGGAAAGCGTTCCCGCAGGGCAGAGGACTACCGCGCCCTTGACGCTTCCAGCATCGCCGTACACATCAGGATAATCAGGATTCGCTCCCTTGACAGAAGCGATGGGATTATCAGGCCTGACGAAAAGCTCGATGGCAACAGTATCATCGCAGAGCTCCGCAGCCATCTTCGCATTGAAGTTCGCAAGCGCGAATACGCCTGCTGCTCCGATACAGGAGGCATCGATCTCCCCTGCAGCCATGGCCTCATTCATAGGAGCACCCGTCGTGAACTGGACAAGCTCCACATCAATCCCATTGGCTTCATCCAGCCCGTTGTTGACTATATCGACTACGGGAAGCGCCGTCATGGCTGCCATGACTCCGACCCTGATCGTTGACGAATCCGTCTCGCTGCTTCCGCCTGCGAATGCAGGGAAGCTCATGCATATGGCCAGTAAAATGACTAGAATCCTTTTCATGTCATACCTCCTTTTTGCCAACCATTCGTTAAATATGATTCTCAGGTGTGCGGGCACGTGTGTCAAGAAAAAGTTTCATGCATTTCCAGCATGCTTGTTGATAATGCCTTACAAGCGAATATACTTATAGATAAGAGGAGATTTCCGCTTCATATGGGCATAACAATGCAGCAGCTTGCAGATATTGCACGTGTATCACGGGCAACCGTGGACAGGGCCTTGAACAACCGCGGACGCATCGATGAGGAAACAGCGAAGCGGATAAGGGAGCTCGCCGACAAGTTCGGCTATACCCCGAATATCGTGGCAAAATCATTGGCTACGAGGAACAGGCAGAGCCTCGTTTCCGTCATAATCAACACGAAGCAGAATATATTCTTCTCCGATGTAATACGCGGCATAGAGACGACGGCAAGGGAAATGGAAAGCTTCGGGATAAGGACCGATATCACCCACACAAGCACGGATTTCAGCGTCGCCGACCAGCTGCATCTCATCGATGCCGCGCTGGAAGCAAAGCCGAATGTCCTGATAATCACGCCTATCTATGAGCCGCCGATCATCGAGAAGCTCAGGATGGCAAAGGAATCCGGAACGGAGGTTATAGCCATATCCGCTGACATAACGGACCTGGACCTCCTCTCCTATGTAGGCTCGGATCACCTCAAGGCAGGAAGGATAGCCGGCAATATGGCAACGCTCACCAGCTCTGGGCATCCACACTTCGCAGTAGTGATAGGCTCGAGGAAGATGCTTGGGCACAAGCTCAGGCTGGAAGGGTTCGAAAGCGTGATAAGGGAGACATTGGGGAATGATGCAAGGATATCAGTCATAGAAAACGAGGATGATAACTTCATTTCCTATGACAAGATATCGGAACTGCTATGCAACGAGGACATCGATATGTTCTTCTTCGGCGCGGCTGGTACAGAAGGCGGCATAAAGGCAATCGAGCGCCATGGCCGCCATCCCCGCATCATCGCCTTCGACCTTACTGAGTTCACGAAGGCGAAGCTTAAGGACCGAACGATAGATGCCATCATATACCAGAATCCCTATACGCAGGGAAGGCGTGCGATGCAGATTGCCAATGACTATATACTCAAAGGCATCAGGCCCGGGAATCCCAGGCACTATGTCGACCTGCACCTGCTCCTGAGGGAGTCCCTTTAGGTATTGTTCATCAGCACCCTTTCGCAGACATCAGCCACGTGCTCGCAGGCATCGGCGCACTGCTCAAGGTATCTGTAGACATCCCTCCATATGATTATATCAAGGGGGCTTGTCTCGCTGGTATGGAGCTTCCTCATGTTGGAGATGAAGATCCTGTCGGCCTCCTCCTCCATCGTGTTGATGGTGATTATCCTGTCCTTGAGGGTCTTCGAATGGCGGAAGTTCCTGAAGTCCACCATCATCAGCTCCATCTCCGCGCAGCACTTCTCAACCACATCTACTGCCTCGACCATCTCAGGCCTTATGCTGCGGATATTATCGCAGTACAGGCGCAGGACTACATCCTCGAGCTTGTCGACGACCTCGTCGAGGCACTGGCTGAGCAGGATGATGTCATCGCGCTCGATCGGCGTTATGAACGCCCTTGCCAGCACGTTCATCATCTCATGCTTCTTCATGTCCGCATCATGCTCGACCTTGTGGATCTCATCGAGCATCGAGCTGAGGTTGTCAGGGTCATAGTCCGTTATGCACCTGCGGAGGATCTGAGATGCCTCGACCGCATGTGCGGCGCATGCCGCGAAAGTATCGAAATAGAAAGTATCCTGCTTCTTTGCCATAATCACGCACTCCTTATCAGAATATCGCAAGGAACAGCTTAGCCATGAGGAAGCTGATGAGGCCGCAGCCAGGGAACGTGAATACCCATGTGAGCATCATGTCCCTGACGACGGAGAAATTTATCGCGCTGAGCCTTCTGGAGGCTCCCACACCCATTATCGCGCTGGTCTTCGTATGCGTTGTCGATACCGGGATGCCGGTAAGGGAGGAGAGAAGCAGGCAGAGCGATGCCGCGACATCGGCGCTGAAGCCCTGGTACTTCTCCAGCTTGACCATATCCATGCCGACAGACCTGATGATCTTCTCGCCGCCGACGCTGGTACCCGCGCCCATGACGATCGAGCAGAGTATCATGAGCCATACGGGGATGAGCACGCCATGGACGCTTGTCTCGCCATGGGCGAAGGCGATCCCGAGGAAGAGCACTCCGATGAACTTCTGCCCATCCTGGGCGCCGTGCATGAAGCTCATCGATGCCGCACCCGCGATCTGAGCGTATGTGAAGAAGCCGTTTGCCCGCCGCCTGTCCATCTTCCGGAACAGGAATGCTACTATGCGGCAGACAGCATATCCTACGCAGAAGCCGAGAAGCAGCGAGAGGAAGAGGCCGTAGATGACCTTTATCCACTCGGCGCCGTTGACGGCTCCCAGCCCCTGCTCAGTGGCAATCGCCGCACCGGTAAGGCCTGCTATGAGGCTATGGCTCTCGCTTGTGGGGATACCGAAATATGATGCTCCGGTACTGTAGACGACTATGGAGAAGAGGGCGGCGGAAAGCGCTATGAGGGCGGTTTCCGTATCTGCTCCGAAATCGACCATGTTGCTTATCGTGGAAGCGACGGAGGCATTCACCTTGGTCATGATCAGCACGCCGAGGAAATTGAACGCCGCGCTCATGAGGATTGCGGGACGCGGCCTCATGCACCGTGTCGTTATGCACGTCGCAATCGCATTCGGCGCATCCGTCCATCCATTGACGAAGATCACCCCGAGCGTGAGAAGAGCGGTAATCAGCAGCGCTGGCGATGACGAGAGCTGCCGAAAGAAATCAGCGAATGAGACATCCATTCCGAAGCCATCCTCCCCATAAACTGTAAATTAGGAGTTAATTCCGTGTAAACACGCCATTAGGGAGGAATGTGTTAGTAATCTGTTAATTCGGCCTTATCAGCTGGACCGCAGGATCAGATACGCGACCAGAGGAGCGCAAGCGCAGCAGCCTTATTGCCATCCTCAGTCTCATAGGATATGGCGCCGGAATAGCCAAGGATACGGAGGATATCGAGGGCAGCGGAGATATAGGGGGAGAAGCCATCGGCGGGAAGCTTCCTGCC
This sequence comes from uncultured Spirochaetaceae bacterium, assembly GCA_944390725.1. Lineage (GTDB taxonomy): Bacteria > Spirochaetota > Spirochaetia > Sphaerochaetales > Sphaerochaetaceae > Ornithospirochaeta. Next base: position 24,749 of record CALXQU010000009.1, on the reverse strand, counting down.
CTGCTCCGCTATATGCACATGCCGGATCTGCGGGAAGAACTCCCTCAGCTCATCCAGGGGTTCCCCATTCGATTCCATATGGTAGATATCGGCCATAAGGGAGAATGACGGATCATCGACCGCCTCGCAGAGACCTGCTCCCTCCTCCACCGTGTTTATGATATTGCACTCACCGCGCCTGAGGGGCTCGACAAGCACCGTGATGCCATTACCGGACGCAATAGGCACGATGATGCGCCGAGAGACCGAGACAAGGCGGGAGAACGCCTCATCCTTCCCCATGGACCCGGGATACGTGCGGGCAGCCCCGCTTCCGAATATGACGAAGCCGTTGCCGATCATGCGGGCGCGGCTGAGGGCATGCCGGAAATATGCTTCAAGCGCATCATCAGGAGATGCATAGAGATTCAGATGGCCCGGCACCAGATTGCATGACACCGGGGACCTGAATCCGCTGCCGCAGAAGGATGCGAATGCGGCCTCAGGCAGGGCCTCCACCGCATAGAGCGGAAGCTCCGCATAATCATAGCCGCACTGCATCACCGCGCTTATGAGCCCCTCATCGAAGCTGAAGAGGGGCTCTGTGGCGAATCCCGTGCAGAAGCCGTATCTCACAGCTCTGCCCAGCCGCCTTCGCGGGAGCTGCGGTAGATCGCCTCGATAAGGGCAATCGCCTTCTTGGCTTCCTCGCCTGTTATCTCAGGCTCCCTGCCGGTCTCGAGGGCCTCGATCGTATTCCTGAAGGCCAACGCATGGCCATGGAACCCGATAGCCTTCGGATCTGACGCGCCACCGCCGGTGGAGGTGAAGTCAGCATACTTCTTCCTGATCTCCTCATCCTCCTCGGTCTCATTGCGGAAATGCCAGAACTTGAGGCTCTCCTCCTCGAGGATGACAGACCCGTCCGTACCGCAGATCTCTACCCTCTTGAGGAATCCGGGATAGGCAGCGGTAGTGCCTTCGATGATGCCGACAGCGCCTGACTTGAACTCAATCACGGCACCTGCGGTATCCTCGACCTCGATCCTCTCGTGGCCGATGGTCCTGCAGAGTGAGGCTACCCTCTCCACATCCCCGCCGAACCACCTCAGCAGGTCGATGGCATGGATTCCCTGGTTCATCAGGGCACCGCCGCCATCCATCTTCCAGGTCCCGTGCCAGCCTACGGAGTCATAGTAATCCTGCGTCCTGTACCACTTGATCTGGGCATCGATGAGGGAGATCTTGCCGAACCTCCCCTCGTCAAGAGCCTTCTTGATCAGGCGCGGGGCCTCATGGAACCTCGACTGGAAGACGCCCGTGAGAAGGACGCCCTTCTCCTTCGCGCAGCTTATCATCCGCTCGCATCTCTCCGTCGTGATCTCCAGCGGCTTCTCGACGATGACGGCCTTCTTGCCGGCACCGATCGCGGCAAGCGCCGGCTCTAGATGGGCGCCTGAAGGCGTCGTGACCGTGACGATCTCCACCTCCGGATCGGCAAGGAACTCCTCTATCGTGTGGTAGCTCCTTATGCCGTACTCCGCTGCGAAGGCATCAGAGCGCTCCCCGTTGAGGTCATAGCATGCCACGAGCTCAGCTTCATCGATTGAAGCAGCAGCTGCCGCATGGACCCTGGCGATAGCGCCTGTGCCTACTATACCGATTCCGTACTTCCTTCCCATCAGCGTAAACCTCCAAGTATCCGCGCCTTCTCCGAGGCATCGATGGCGAGCCGCATGCTCTCAAGCACATGCTCCTCGGTCATGGCCGTATCCGTCCCGTCTATGCAGTCCCTGATGAACTGCCCGAAGAACGTGAAGCCGACCTTGCCTGTCACCTGGTAATGGTGCTCACCCTCGTTGTCCGTGAAGAAGACATGGTCTCCGCTCCGCTCGGTAGCGACATTGACGTACTTGCGTATCTCGCATGTAGCCTTGGTACCGACGATGAATACCCTTCCATCGCCCCAGGCACCGAGCCCGTCAGGCGTGAACCAGTCGACCCTGACATAGCAGGATGCACCGCTCTCGGTATCGATCACGGCCTCCCCGAAATCCTGGAATGACGGATGGTCCGGGGTGTGCATATTGCCGGCCGCGCTGTACCTGACCTCGGCTTTCCCCGAGTGCGTGTATGTCAGGAGCTGCTCGACCTGATGCGAGCCGATATCATTGAGGATACCGCCGTTCCGCTCGGGATCGAAGAACCAGCCAGGGCGCGTCGGCGCGTTGAGCCTGTGCGGCGCGAGTATCGTTATCGTCACGATATCGCCAAGGAGCCCCTTGTCGATCATGTCCTGCACGTAGACCGCGGCCTCCACATGGACCCTCTCGCCGAAGTAGACCATGTACTTCCTGCCCGTGGCCATGCACACCTCGCGTACCTTCTGGATATCCTCCATCCGCAGCATGCCTGGCTTGTCGCAGAAATAGTGCTTGCCGCTCTCCATCGCCCTGATGCCCAGGGCCGCCCTCTTATCGGGGCGTATAGCGCTCGCTATCAGCTGGATGCTGCTGTCGGCGAGGATATCGTCCTCAGTGCTGACAACAGCTCCAGGATACCTCCTGCAGAAGTCCTCGGCCCTGGCTGCATCGCTGTCAGCCACGGCCACGACCTCGGCTCCTGCCTCGATCAGCCCGTTGACCATGGCATATATATGGCCATGGTCGAGGCCGATTACGGAGAACCTGAACTCCCCAGGCTTCACGACCTTGACGGCGCTGCCCTGGAAGACAGGAGCGTAGTTCATCCCATCCATCTTATCAGTCTGCAAGTTTCTTCCCCTTCAGTACCTTGAACACGCCAAGCTGCGCAAGGATAAGCAAGATGATGAACGCCAGGAAGAAAAGGCAGATCGGGCGCTGGAACATCGGCAGGAACGAACCGTCGGAAAGACGCAGCGCACGGCGCAGGTTCGAATCGAGCATCGGTCCGAGGATGACGCCCAGAAGGAACGGTGCCGCCGGGAAGTTCATGCTTGTGAGCACGATACCCAGGAGTCCGAACACGAACATGACCTTGACGTCGAACAGGTTGTAGTTGATCAGATACGATCCGATTACGCAGAGCGCATAGACGATCGGCATCAGGTACTTCTTGTTGACGCCGAGGAGACGCACGGTCAGCTTCGAAAGGCCAAGCGCGATAAGCCACATGGCAACCGATGCGAATGCAAGATAGATGCAGACGTTATAGAGGAAGTCTGGGGACTCCGTCATGAGAAGCGGACCCGGCCTGTAGCCATGCATGAGGAAGGCTGCCAGCAGTACTGCCGCAGGCGCGCTTCCAGGGACCGCAAGCGAGAGGACAGGGATGATGGCTCCGCCGATGCAGGAGTTGTTTCCCGTCTCCGTAGAGATGATGCCCTTGGGGTTGCCCTTGCCGAATGAATCCTTCTCATCCGCTGGAGCGAGGCTCCTGGTAGCCCAGTAGGAAAGCCAGCCGCCCGTATCCTCTCCGACACCCGGGATGATGCCGACACCGACGCCGATGCATGCGCTCCTGAGGACGTTGCCGAAGTTGCGGAAGATGAGGGAGAATCCCTGCTTCATCTCGAACTTGGAAGCCTTCGTCACCTGGTCGTCGCTATGCCTCTTGAATGCCCTGACGATCTCGGGGAAGCCGAAGAGGCCGATCATGACAGGAATCAGCTGGATGCCGGACATGAGGTTGACGTTGCCGTAGCTGAAGCGGGCAATCGTGTCGACGGTATCGAGGCCGACCATGGCGACGATAAGGCCGAGGATTCCGCTGATCCATCCCTTGACAGGGCTGGCCTGCGCAGTGATCGTGCCGCAGATGAGGATGCCGAAGATCGAGAGCAGGAAGAACTCCCAGCTCGTGAACTTGAGGGCAAGCGACGTGAGGAGCGGAGTGAGCGTAAGGACGAAAACGACGCTGATGAGCGTACCAAGGCAGCTTACCGTCGTGGCGATGAAGATCGCGAGTCCGCCCTTCCCCTGCAGCGCCATCGGATGGCCGTCAAGCGCAGTGGCGGCGGAAGCGGGAGTGCCCGGGATGTTGAGGAGGATAGCCGACTGGCAGCCTCCGGAGATTGCGCCGACATAGATGGCAAGGAGCGAGATGATCGCTGTCTGTGTCGGGAAGTTGTATGTAAGGCCTGTCAGGAGCGCGATAGCCATCGTCGCGGAGAGTCCGGGAAGGACGCCCATCACGAGGCCTACGAGCGTAGACAGGACAAGGACAAGCAGGTTCAGCGGCTGGAGGGCCGTCATGAACGCTATTCCGATATATTCTAAAGCCATACCGTCTTCCTCCTTATGGCAATGCAGCGTTGAAGCAGTACTGGAATACCAGGACGATTGCGATGACGCCCAATACGGCCACGAGGATATTCTTCCACCACTTGTCCGTCCTCAGATAGAAGAAGATGGCAAGGAGGAAGATCAGCGTAGCCGCCCAGAACGGAAGGAGCTCCATAAGGACGTATGTGTATATTCCCATTATGATGACGGCACCGATCGTGAATGCGATGTCGACGTTTCTCTTGTTTGCCTTCACCCAGGCAGCTGCCTCGGCAAAGTGTTCCTTGATGACCTCTCCGGGCTTCTTCCCCTCTTCCCTTATGCAGGAAATGAAGTGGAGGATGCTGAAGAAGACAAGGGCTACACCCAGGATGACGGGGACGAATCCGGGTGAGACCGTGAATTCAGTGATGAAATACGGTGCGCTTGCGGCTCTGAGGAAGATCATATACCCCTCGATGGCGACATAGACGCCGAAGACCATGAGCACAAGCGAGAAGATCATCTCTTTTGTTTTGCTTTCCATAGACTATACCTCAAGAAGGAGCCTCCTCGAGGGGAGGCTCCCGATAATTCCGATTACCTCTCTATGCCGAATTCGTCCGGGCTGATCGGAGCAGCGCCGGCATCATAGAGCATCCAGCAGACCCTTGAAGCGAAATCCTCAAGATAAGCCTGGCTCTCTGCCCTGCCATACGGTGTGATGTCGAAGCTCCTGAGGGCGCAGAAATCGATGAATTCCTGGTCCTGGATAGCGACATCGAATGCATGGTCGATCTTCTGGAGCTTGGCCTCATCGAGTCCCTTCGGGATGAGGATGCCTGTGACCTCGCCCATCGGGAGCCAAGGCTCTGCTTCCGGGTAAGCTTCCTTGATCGACGGGATCGTTACGCCCTCAGCGATCGTGATAGGCTCGTCAGCAAGCGTGCAGAGCGCCTTCAGGTCACCGCTGATGATAGCATCCTTGTTCTCGGCGAGAAGCTGGGTGCAGACATCGACCTCGCCGGAGAGGATAGCCGTGAAAGCCGGGCCGCCGCCAGCGTATGTGATGTGCTTGTAGTCAGCTCCGGCAACCTGCTTGAGGACCTCGGCACCGAAGTGTCCGCCTGATCCGATGCCGGCTGTTCCGATCGTGATCTGGCCCGGGTTGGCCCTCATGGCCTCGATCAGGTCCTGGATCGTGTTGTACGGGGAATCGGCAGGTACGACGACTACGTTAGGAGCATATGTGGCTACCCATACATCCCAGTCGCGGAATGTCTTGTCGGTATAGCCGTTGATAGGCAGCGTCACGAAGGAGAGCATTCCATTCGCAAGCAGGGAATAGCCATCGACAGGAGCGTTCTGGACGATGAGCGTACCAGCGCTGCCGCCGGCTCCGGCTGTATTGACGACGTTGATGGTCACTCCGAGATCCCTGCCCATCGCATTGGCGAGAGCCCTGGCCGTGAGGTCAGTCGTTCCGCCTGCGCCATATGGGACCGTCAGGTTGATATTCTTGCTTGGATAGTTGTCTTCCGAAGCACCCTGCGCGAACAGGGATGTGGAAGCGACGAGAGCAAGAACCAGTAGAATCGATAGAAGCTTCTTCATTCTATACCTCCTATATTTTTCACGGATGTACCCCCGATGAGGGTGCATTCCTGTATCACACGCTTGGAGGGGACTTCCTTCCCCCTTATGAGGTCGAAGAGTATGCCTGCGGCCTTCTTGCCGATCTCATAGTCACCCATATGGACATGGGTGAAATCGTTGTTGCCTGTATATGACCACTCGGGAGACCCGATCAGGCTCACGGAGATATCCTCCCCTATCCTGAGTCCGAGGTCCCTGAAGACATTGACGCCGCCCTGGGCCTGCACATTGAAGCCGAAGAAGACAGCAGTCGCCTCCGGATGCTCCTTCACGGCCCTCATCGTCGTCTCATAGCCGGACTTCGCGGAGAATCCGGCGTTGTACGTGAAGACCTCGCACCCGCTGCAGGCATCCCGGAAGCCGCGCTCCCTGGACTCGAGCTCGGAGATCCCCGATGCCCAGCCGATATAGATAAGCGACCTGTGCCCATGGCGATAGAGGTCCATGCCGCCTGCATAGCCGCATCCGTAGTTGTCGGCCGTTACCCAGTAGTAGCCATCGAATCCCTCCAGGGGCCTGTCGACGACGACCATGTTGAGCCCGACATCGCGGACGATCCTCGTATTCTCTGAGCCCTTGAGGCTCGGGGTGACTATGAGCCCGTCGACACGCTGCGAAAGGAGGCGGTGGATGATGCCCTTCTCCCTCTCGGGATTGTCGAACGTATCGCAGATGATGAGGTCATAGCCATGGCTGGCGAAGACCTCCTCCGCCGCGACGCAGATCCTCGTGAAGAACTGGTTCTCATACTGGGGGATGAGGATGCCTATCAGCCTGCGGTCCATCCCCTTTAGCGAGGATGCGCCATTGCACTTTATGTAGTTCAGCTCCTCCGCCGCGGCCAGCACCTTGGCCCTTAGCTCCTGGCTTATGTACCTTCCCTTGCGGTCATTGAGGACATAGCTGACCGTGCCGATAGTGGTCCCTGCCCTTTCCGCGACATCCTTGAGCGTAACGAACCTAGACATGCAGCACCTCCTGTATGCAAACGTTTGCATATACCGTCCAAAGAACATAGACCGAAATATGCAAACGTTTATCATACCTTCTGCATAGATTCATCGCTTCAACCACCACAATCCGATAAAACCACACCGATATCCATTTGTCAAACAAAATCCGCAGGAAATCGAGCGTCGGTGCGGATTCTGCGGGTCGGGAAGGATGCGATTTCCGCATTGCATCCATTCGGGTAGGCAGCATTGTCCGTTATTCCGGGACTTCTTATCCATTTCCGCCATTGGGATGAAGATTCCCGAAGGCAAGGAAGATTTATTGATTTTTATTTAAGATGTAATAGTATTTATTGATATAGGAGAATATAAAATGGCTCAGACTACATACAGCATCAGAATGGATAGCAATCTTAAGAAAGACTTTGATTCAATTTGCGAGGATTTCGGAATGTCTTCGACTACAGCCATAAATATATTCGCAAAAGCTGTTGTCAGAGAAAGGAAAATCCCATTTGAAATCCGCTCTGATAACAAGGGATTGGACGCTTTCACAGCACTGCGTGCTGCTGCGAAAAGGAACGGAATGCAGGATATGAGCCTTGATGAGATCAACGAGGAGATAAGGCTCACAAGGGAAGGAATCGGCGACTGATGCGGAAAATCATCATAGACACCAATGTCCTTGTATCAGCCTTGCTTGCAAGCCATTATGATAGCGCTACAGTCCAGGTAGTGAAGCTGATGCTGAAGGGAAATGCCTTACCGGTTATCACGGATAGGATAATAAGCGAATATGAAGAGGTCCTTAGGCGCAGGAAATTCGGATTCCCCCCAGAGGAAAGCGTATCGGTACTGATAGAAGAAATCAAACGCAAGGCAATCGAAGCAGAGCCGATACAGACGGATATAAGGCTGCCAGACGAGAAGGATCTCCCATTTCTCGAAGCTGTTCTTTCATCCGATGATTATGTTCTCATAACAGGCAACACAAAGCACTTCCCTTTCCATGAATGGATAATGACAGCAAGGGAATTCCTGGATTCAGAAATTGCTGCCAGCCCGTGATGGCAGATTCTTCCCATCGATCCAGTTCATCGCCATTCCTTCATACAGGTTCCGATTCCCGAAAATGTGAGGAATCTTTCTGCTTAGAAGCCCGGAATGGGGGCCGCGTCGGTGTCGTAGAAATGAATACTGACTATTCCTATATCGGATTTATCATATCAATATGACAGACAAGGCATATCAGAAAGCGAAAAGACTGATCCTCAGGGTGAATGATGAAAGGGAATACATTCCCTGCCTGCTCCTTGCTTCTACCCATCCGAGATCCTGATTTATTCGATTATCCGATGGTAATATTCTGCAAGAAAAGGAGATGCTCTCCGATATAAATCCCAAGGATGCCTTAGGCGTAATACCACATAATCTCAGATGAAGCGTTCTACACTCACATCGAAGATCTTTGAAAGTTCCTTTGCCATAGCCTTGCTGATTGATCTCCGCTCATGCTCCATGTCGGAAATCACCTGCTTGCTGATGCCGAGCTTCTCGCCAAGCTCTGCCTGTGTCATCTTCATAAGCTTACGGTAGAATGCAAGATTGGAAGCAGGGGTAAGCTCCGGCTCCACTTCCTTGAACCAATCTGCATCGTGGAAATCGACAATGTCATCGTCATATTTGACAGTAAGGCTTTCTCCGAAATGCTTCTTGAGGAACCTAAGGTCCTTGCCAGAGATTGTCCCCTGGATTGTGATGAAATCGTTGATATGGGGCTGATTCACGACTACCAACATAATTCACCTCTGCTTTATAAGTACCGTTCTCGTTGTATCAGCATGCCACATGATGATAGCTCAGATGACAGTGGTATCCATCCTTCCCTAGCTTGCTGAAGCCCGAATACTTCGCTGCATAGGCCTGCTTTCCTCTATGTCCATTAGAAGACGGGCAAGTACAAGCTTTTCCTAATGCCTAAGTTTCTGCGCACTCTTTGAAACTGCTTTTGTCATTGCAACCTTGTATTCCATAATCAATTAGTACACTATAATCGTGTACTCATCAAGTGGAATCATCCTTCATTCCATATAGTTAGGAAATGTGGAAGCAGGTTAGCCATCACCCCTGTTTCTGAGGGTATCCGGCAAGGAAAAAGGCCTATCCGACTCCTTGTCTGGAATTTGATAAGCCTTAGTGGGCGATGCCAGGATTGAACTGGCGACTTCCACGATGTCAAAACGCTAATAATTCGTTTTATTGCAATGAATTATGCTCCGTCTGTTACTGTCTTTTGTTATAAATTACCATCCCTTCTCATTTTATGCAAGATGCTGTTTTGCATCCCTTTCTGAGCATTATCCGCTGTTTCTCGTTATTACAGTATCCAGAGTTGATACCCAACCTGCTACCAATTGTGCTACCAGCTTCAAATCCCGCAAAACAACCACATAGATGAATGCGAACGCACTGCGTTCGCATTTGCTCTATTCTCAAAGGACTTTCCAGTATCCGCTCCTATTATTACCGATTCTTTATATTATTCCTGCATTCACTAACTTATTCAGATAATTAAAGACTGTTGTTCGTTTCAAAATTATCGCCGATATCTTGATATGTTGTCTTTGTATATCGTCCAGTGCATTTGCCCTTGCAGTTCAACGATATCACAGGAAGTTTATGGTTCGATCCCGATCAGCTCCAACACCAGCAACTCTCTGCAAGTCAGGGAGTTGTTTCTTTTTCTGGGCTCAACTGCAATGTTTTGCTGAAATGATTTGAGCCGAATAACGTTTCTAACGACCATAGCTAAACGATAATTTAGCTAAGCAAGCAATGCTCGTTTATGAACAAATGCTTGGTACAACTTCGCTGTCAAAATGTCGTCTTTGTGATATTGCCTCTATTACTATGGGACAATCTCCTGCAGGAAGTAGCTATAACGAAGAAGGAATGGGAACTGTCTTTTATCAGGGGCGTACTGATTTTGGATTTAGATTTCCAACTCGTAGATTGTACACTACAGAACCTAAGAAAATGGCTGCTAAGAACGATGTTCTTTTGAGCGTCAGAGCCCCTGTTGGTGATATTAATGTCGCAAATGAATCATGCTGCATAGGACGAGGCCTAAGCTGTTTGAGGAGTCTGCATAATACGCCGTCTTTTCTTTATTACACTATGGCTTCATTAAGGTCTCAACTTGATCAATTTAATGGAGAAGGTACTGTTTTTGGGTCTATTTCTCAGGATGCTCTGAATAACTTATCAGTTCAGATACCATCACCTGAGCAAATCTATTCTTTTGAAACAAAAGTGGCGCCTATGGATGCGATGGTAATGAACAACAATGAAGAAATACTATCTTTGACAGCTTTGCGTGATTATTTGTTACCTAAGCTTTTGAATGGCCAGATATCAATAGGAGGTTAAGCTACTAAATTATCGTTTATCAGTAGATAATTCTTTGTTATTCCATCTCGCAACTTCTGTGGCAAGTTCCCTCAAATTTTTCTTCAAATCATATTTATTAAAATCAGCATTGGCATAATGTTGCTTGGCAAAGTTGATTTTGTCATAGTTTTTCAGTTTATCTCCCAATTTATCAAATTGGCCAAGCTTGATATCTTCTTTTGATAAATCAAGGTAGTTTTCAATTTCTCTGCCTTGTGTAACCCAATAAGATATATTTTTCTCTTTAAGTTTTTGTATTATATGCTCTTTTCGATTATCAAGAGAATCTTCAGAACAAGTCTTATCACTATCCATAACGAAGAAAGCTTTTGTGTTCACTGCAAGCACATTGATATAGTTATCAATTTCTTTATCTGTAGGATCACAGACAGTATAATGAGCTAATAATCGTCCTCCGTAATAAACGAATTGATAATCCTTTCCTTCTTCAAATTTTCCAGGATATTGCATATTAAGCCAATTTTTAATGTATATCCTGTCGGAAGGACCTTCCACCCATATTATTCCATTTGCCTGCAATAAATCGCTTGCTTTGATTCCAAGTTCATCTATTGCTTCAATTGACTCATCAAAGCTCGAAATCGGTACAATCTGGTAGCCATTTATATTTTTCTCTGTTTTGTAGAAGCGTACAGATTCCTCTCTTGAAAACAAATCTATTGCAATAGGTGAATGAGTTGTCAGGAAAACGATATAGTCATGTTTTTTAGCATAGTTGAATATATAAGAATATAAGCGTTTTTCCAGTGCAGGATGAAGGTTATTTTCCAATTCTTCAAAGGCAAATACTATTGTTTTATCTTTATGATCATTAGAAATAGCAATTAAATTCAGAAGTACTAACAGGATGGTTTTTAAACCACTACCTAACTTTGATAGTGGATACTGATTCTTGTTGTCATCCTCTAAGATAATTTCCCAATTATCCCCATTATCTTGTTTGACCTTTATATTTCTGTAATGTCCATCAGGACCCAGTATTTCATTAAGTGCATTTAGCAGGTCTTCCTGTATGATAGCATCATTTTTATTCTTATTGTTGAGTATTGAGCATGCATATCTAGTTGTTCCTATACCATTGGAATCTATTTCAATTTGTTCTGATTCAGAAAAAAATGGCTCTTGGTTAATATCTCTTTCACTTGCTACACATCTGAAAACAGAATTATTGAATGGATCAATAATTATGTCATCCCTCAGTTTTAATGAGCATTGATCATCTGATAATGTTTTGGAATCTATATCATATGAATTAACATATGACTTGCCAAAATTGGTTTGGCTAAGATTTACATGCACTGCAATCTCTTTGTTCATAAAATGATAGCCAAAATAAGGAAGAGCAAAACCACTAGATCCATAAGCAACATGGTCAATATCAAAGTATCTATGACTATCAATAGTGTAAGTCATAGTGATATCAATGGTTCTTGAAATATCTGCACGAAAATATGCATCACAAAGAGCATGGATTATGTCCAAGAAAGAAGATTTGCCTGAGTTGTTACGTCCAATTATGACATTGAATGAAGAAAACCAAGGGATTGTGCATTCTTCTACAAAGCATTTATAACCTTTGAATGTCATTTTACTTGGTATAAATTTATCCATACAGTTCTCTCCGAATGTTTCAGGGAATAATCTCTCTTAATTGTATATCATAGGATGATAGATAACCAACGGCACTTAAAGAAGATATTTTTCTAAATCTATCCTTTGGATTGACTCATACTTATCATGAGGAGATGTATACTTATGAAAGAGCAGATAATCCAGAAAATAATGTGCATGATGATGCCTGTATTGGATAATGAGCAATCAAAAAAGCTGTTGGATACGCTTGAGATGTCATTACGTGGAAAGGAAATTGTTGAAATAGCGGATATAGGAATATCCAAGACAGAAGCTGATTATGTTGGGCTTTTCCTGACTTCCAAAAGAATAGAAGGCTGCTCTGATAAAACGATATCTTATTATGAGTCCACAATTAATAAAATGCATGAATATATAGGAAAGAAAGCTTCGAATATTACAACAGATGATCTTAGGGGATATCTTTCTTATTACCAGACAGAAAGGAAAGCAAGCAAAGTAACAATAGATAATATCAGACGGATCCTTTCCAGTTATTATTCCTGGCTTGAAGATGAAGATTTTATCCTCAAAAGCCCTGTAAGAAGGATTCACAAGATAAAGACGACAAAAGTAGTTAAGGACACATATTCAGATGAAGATCTTGAGCTTATGAGAGATAATTGTTCTTGTCTTAGGGACTTAGCGATTATAGATATGCTTGCCTCCACAGGAATGCGTGTTGGTGAACTTGTGAAACTTAATAGGGAAGATATTAATTTCAATGAAAGAGAATGTGTTGTACTTGGTAAAGGAGATAAGGAGCGGATTGTCTATTTTGATGCAAGGACAAAACTTCATCTTCAGAACTATCTAGAATCTCGTTCTGATGATTATTGCGGACTATTCGTCACATTGAACAATCCTGTTTCTAGACTTACAATCAATGCTGTAGAAGTCAGATTGAGAGAACTTGGAAGAGAATTAGGCCTTACGAAGGTTCATCCTCATAAATTCAGAAGGACACTTGCAACGACTGCAATAGACAAGGGGATGCCTATTGAACAAGTCCAGACTCTTCTTGGTCATCAGAAGATAGATACAACCATGCAGTATGCAATGGTAAAACAGCAGAATGTTAAGACATCGCATAGGAAATATATTGGATAGTATGGAGACAAGACAGATTGAACTTTCAGAAGTAATTACAGATATTGCAGCAGGACCATTTGGTTCAAATTTAAAAGTTGATTGTTTCGTAGATAATGGATTTCCTATTATTGATGGGGCGAACCTTAAAGGATTTAAGGTAACAGATAATATCACAAAATTTGTGACAAATGAAAAGGCTCGCTCTTTATATCGATCTATCGCTAAAAGAAGAGATGTTGTTGTTACAATAAGTGGTAATATTGGTCAAATATCCTATATTCCTGATGATTCAAAATATACAGAATATTTATGTTCACAGAGACAATTTCGAGTAACATTTAATCCTGAAGAAGTTTATGTGCCATATTTGGTTTTTTACTTTCATACATTTGAGGGACAATATAAGATTTTATCTTTTGCTAATCAGACGGGAGTTCCCGCTCTTTCCCAACCTTTAAAGAATTTTAGAAAAATAAAAATAAATCTTCCGTCATATAAAGAACAAGAATATACTGCTCATTATATTGAAGCAATTAACAACAAAATTGAGATAAATGAGAAGATAAACGATAATTTAGTTGCTTAAAGAAACTAGGGAATAACAATTTCTCCAGAAATCAATCTAGGTAATAAGACATCACGGAGTTTTCCTAATATTTCTGACTGCCTATTGTTCTTCTGCATTTCCTTATACAGTGGAGAAACCACCTCTTCAAATTTCTCAAGTGCTGATTTGGAAGGAATAACGAGTTCCATGGCATTTAGAATGTCGGTTGTCATGCTTGGAACCGCCGAGCCCGCATTTAATGCGGAAAGATTCTTTGTTTTGACATAGTTGAATACGAATTTCGCTACATTAGGTATTCGCATTTCAGTATAAAACATTGTATCAACAGACCAAAATGGCTGATTAACATATATGACATTATTGAGGGTGCCCTTCCTCGGTATTAGAACAGACTCTTTATTATAAAGAGGCCGTTCTACATAACGCATTATTCCTCCAGAGCCATACACAGGATAGGTTCCGTCGGCTAATTTTTTATGATCTTTTCCATACCGTACGGTCACAATATCTGACAGCTTTCCTGTTTTCCAGGAAGGATTTGCGTTTGTTATAAACATGTATTCATATATCGCATTTACTTGCTGTGTTAAATTATCGTTTATCTGAGTATTTACTTGTATCTCCTTATCTATATATTCAAGTTTGTTTAAAATAGCCTTTTGTATTGATAGAGATGGAACGCTTAATTGAATATTGTTTAGAGTCTCAGTTCGTAAACTTGGTATAGAGGTTCCTTCGTTATATTGGCTTAAATCAATAGTTGATAGCAGATAATACAAGAAATGAGGATAAACTAAGTCCTTATTAATCTTTGTGTAGAATAGAGTATCTACAGTCCAAAAAGGTTTTTCAATGTATTGAACTTTAGAGATTGTTCCTTTTCTACCTATGAGCACTGATGGTTTATTGTAAAGATATTGTGTCGCATATCCCAGTAGCCCGCCAGTACCTAAAATAGGAATGTCGCTTTTAGGACAAATGACTGATTTTTGATTCTTACCATAACAAATTTCAGCTAATTCTCTGAACTTATATTCTTGCCAATCTTTATTCATGTTAGAAAGATTTTCTCCTTGTAACGGTTTTCTAGTATTCCATTACAATATTCAAATATTTTAAATGAGTTTTTTTCAAGGATTATTAACAATCCAGCTTTATAGCCATATTCTCCATTTTGATTTGTTAAAATGGAGAGCTTATCTTTGTCATGAGATAATGAATTACCACTCTTCTTGAATTCAACCGCTATAAGATTTTTATTAGTACCTCGTTTGTGAATCAATAGATCTGGAGTAATACAGCCTGAATCAATCCTCTTAGGATTGAAGTTTTTACGATTATATTCACAATCTATATTGTATTCTCTCAGATTTTCATCATTGGAGACAATTTCATTGATGTACAAGCCAATACGAAATACCATGCTTCTTTCTGAAGATTTCATTTCGATGAGATTATAGTCTTCTTTATAGAATCTCTGAATAGCTTCCTTGCAACAATCAATAGCTTTATATACCAGAGAAAACTCAAATTTCATAACCAATCCCTTTTAGTTGCTTTTTAATCTCTTCTTCAAGCTCATGAGATTGCTTGAAAAGATCTGAGAGCTCTGATGTTAATGTCTTCATTTTCTCTTCGAAAGGAATACCGTCATCTTCCTCTTCTGGAATGCCAACATATCTTCCTGGAGTAAGAATGTAATCCTGTGCTGCAATTTCTTCAGTTGTTGCAGATTTCGCAAATCCAAGTTCATCAACTTCATTTCCCTTTCGGAAATTATCAAAGGTATCAGCTATCTTCCTAATCTCTTCTTCGCTGATTTCCTTCTGAGTTCTGGATACCATATGTCCAAGGTTCCGAGCATCGATGAAAAGAGTTTTACCTTTCTGTTCTTTTCGGCGGGAAATGAACCAGAGACTTACAGGAATCTGAACCGTGTAGAATAGCTGACCGGGAAGAGATATTATGCCTTCAACCAGATCAGCATTGATTATATTCTTCCTTATAACTCCTTCATTGCTTGTTTCCGATGAAAGAGCACCATTAGCCAGAACAAGTCCAATCCTTCCTTCCGTAGAGAGATGGGAGATCATATGCTCTATCCATGCAAAATTGGCATTTCCAACAGGAGGAATGCCATAAACCCAGCGAGGATCATCTGTAAGCTTATCACCTCCCCATGCAGAGAGATTGAATGGAGGATTGGCAAGAATAAAATCTGCCTTTAGTGTTGGATGCTTATCATTGAGGAATGTATCAGCGGCTGAGTCACCAAGATCTGCCTCAATACCTCTGATTGCAAGATTCATCTTACAAAGTCTCCATGTCTCAGGATTTGCATCCTGTCCATAGATTGAAACCTCATTGATTCTACCAGAATGTGCTTCAATGAATTTCCTTGACTGAACAAACATGCCACCAGAACCGCAACAGGGGTCGTAAATTCTCTTGCCTTTATATGGTTGTATGACTTCAACCAAAATCTTTACAATGCAAGGAGGTGTGAAGAACTCACCGCCCTTGCCTGCATTCTTTGAGAATTTGGTCAGAAAGTATTCATATGTACGTCCGAGAACATCTCGATCATTCTCATCGACTTCCATAAGAATGTTAGAGAATTTGATAATGACATCACCCAGTTTCTGCTTGTCCCAATCAGGCTTGGAATAATCTTTTGGAAGGACGCCTTTGAGATTTGGATGGTGCTCTTCGATTGCAACCATAGCATTATCAATTACGGTTCCGATCTCTTCCTTTCCTGCAAACTGCTGTATGTAAGACCATCTTGCTTTCTCTGGAACATAGAATATTCCGACTGCCTTATATTCGTCCTCATCCTCTTCGTCGCCATAACCTTCAGCTTTGAGCTCATTGTATTTTGCTTCGAATCTATCAGAAACATATTTGAGGAAAACCAAACCAAGGACAATATTCTGATATGCACTTGGTGCCATTGAGCCCCAGAGAATCTCTGCAGCTTCCCAAAGCTGTTCCTCGAATCCGACGTTACCTGTATTTTTTACTGCTTCTTTCTTCTTTGCCATTTTCTTCCTCTCAAACTGCCTGGTTGTCCGTCCAGAGCTCACACTGTTCAAGAACTGTCTTAAGAGCTTCTGTAGCTTCCTTAGGTGGGTAGTCATACTTTCTTAGGAGGTGCTTAATCATAACTCTCATTTCAGCTCTTGACTGTTCTTTCTTATTCCAATCAATGGTGCGACTTTTTCTGAGTTTCTCCGTCAGTTCCTTAGTCATAGCTACAAGCTGATCATTCTGATAAAAATCCTTTACAGCCTGTGGTTTTGAAAGCGCATCATAGAATGCCATTTCCTCTTCAGTTAGTCCAAGTTCGTTGGCCTTAGTAGCTTCAGCTTTTATTTCCTCTGCTATCTTAAGAAGCTCTTCTATAACCTCTGCATTGGTAATCTGCATGTTGCGCCATCTGTTCATGATGTCTTCCATCTTTTCAGAGAAGACTTTCGCCTGAACAAGGTTAGTACGCTTATAGTCGTGAACTTTATCCTGCAGCAATCTTCTCAAAAGCTCTGAAGCAATATTCTTTTCCTTCAGCTCACTCACTTCTTTAAGGAACTTGTCATCGAAAATAGAAAACTCTGTATCTATGTTTTCAAAAACATTGATTACACCATTGCTTGTTACGGACTGATTTAACAGTTTCTTGATTTGGTGAGAAAGTTCCTTGAGGCTCTTTCCTGTTTTTACAGTCGGATCCTCCAGTTTATGAACCGCAACTCTTATTGTTTCAAAGAAGCTTGCATAATATCGTTCTGTCTTATCCAACAAGCTCCTGCAGAGAGATGAAGCCTGTCTTAACTGATAAGCTGCATCAAGGAAATTCTTCTTCTCCTTTTCTTTGCCAAGTATGAAGTTCAGCCCATTAGTGACAGTCATCGCACGATCATAATCAGAGCCTGTAATGAATGGGGATATATCAAAACCATGGAAAAGGCTTAGACAGACTTCAAGCTTATCTCTGAAGGTAATAAGAGCTGTCTTTGCAATATCAGTATCGCCATAGTTCTTCTGGTCTCTCTTGGTATATTGCTTCATTGCCTCTTTTAGGGCCGTTGCAATACCGATATAGTCAACAACTAGACCACCTTCCTTGTCTCTGAAGACTCTGTTTACTCTTGCTATCGCCTGCATGAGATTATGTCCTGCCATCGGCTTGAATACATACATCGTGGCCAAAGATGGGATATCGAATCCTGTTAGCCACATATCAACAACTATGGCAATTTTCATTGGATCATCGTTGTCCTTGAATTTCTTCGCAAGCTCCTTCTTCGTATATTCAGTTCCGAGAATCTCATACCACTCTGGAGGATCGTTGTTAGCATGCGTCATTACGACTTTGACTTTTTCCTTCCATTCTGGCCGTAGTTTCATCATTTCCTGGTAAAGAAGGACTGCAATTGGCCTAGAATAAGCGACTATCATGGCTTTTCCAGTAAGGATATCTTCTCTGGCTTCATAATGAGTGATGATGTCGTTTGCTAACGTATGAATTGTCTCTGGAGCACTGAGAAGGGCTTCCATCGTGGCATTTTCCTTCTTGGTTTTCTCTGCATTGACTTTATATTCAGGTTCTTCCTCTGCAACATAATCCTTCAGAAGATTGTCAATGTCGTTGAGGATATCTTTGTTCAGACTAAGATTCATGACACGGCTTTCGTAATAGACAGGACGAGTAGCTCCATCTATGACAGATTGCGTCATATCATAAATGTCTATGCATTTACCGAAGACGGCTTCAGTGTCCCTGTCTTTTTCAGATATAGGAGTACCTGTAAAGCCGACATATGTAGCGTTTGGAAGTGCATCCCTTATGACTCTTGCAGAACCTTTCCTCATTTTCATGGTCTTTGTATCAAACCATTCTTCAAGTCCATACTGGCTTCGGTGCGCTTCATCTGTTAGAACTATGATGTCATCCCGCGTAGAGAAAGGTTCTTCAGCTTCCTCGAATTTCTGCATTGTCGTGAAATATATGCCGCCGTAATAAGTTGATGAAAGCGTTTCAGTAAGATCCTTTGTGCTATTCGCCTGTTTAGGATCAGTCCTAAGAAAATCACTGCATTTTGCAAACTGAAGGTAAAGCTGATCATCAAGATCGTTTCTATCTGTTATCACAACTATTGTCGGATTCGGCAATGCCTGTCTAAGCAGGTGGGTGAGGAAAACCATTGATAGCGATTTCCCGCTTCCCTGGGTATGCCAGAAGACACCACCTTTCCGGGATTTCCCGATAGCATTTAGAGTTGAAGTAAGAGCTTTTCTTACTGCATGGTATTGATGGTAGGCAGCAAGGATCTTGATATCGCCTTTCTCCTCTTTCTGGAAAAGGATGAAGTTCCTGATGATATCGAGAAACCTGTTTTTTTCTAGCATTCCTTTCATTAGTACAGTAAAATCAGGATTGTCATTTATCTGCGTTCCATCGATTGTCTTCCATTGTGAATATCGATTCTCATCGGCTGTTATCGTTCCCGCCTTAGTGATAATCATATCGCTGATGATGCAGAATGCATTGTAGTTGAAAAGGGAGGGGATTACCCTCTTATAATTCTCAAGCTGTAGATATGCATCTGAATAACTTGTCTGCTCTCTTGTGCAGGACTTAAGTTCCATCACAACAAGAGGGATTCCATTGACAAAGATGATGACATCTGGACGCTTCTGTTCTTTCTCTATGATTGTCCATTGATTGGCTACAACAAATGAATTCTTTTCAATGTTGTCATAATCAATAAGCTTTACAATTGGGTACGAAGGCTTTCCATCCTCCATGATGCTGACAGTTATACCATTCTGAAGATACCCGAAAAAGGTTTCATTCCTCTGAATAAGATTTCCCGCGAGCCTGTTCTTTATTGTGAAAATCGCAGTGTCAATTGCCTCGCGAGACACACTTGGATTAATCCGCTCAAGAGAAAAATATAAATCATCTTCATAAAGCACATCCTTATAATCACGATCCACATTCGGGCCAAACACATGAGTATAGTCAAGCTCATCGACAAGGTATTGGACTAAAGCATTCTCAAAGACTGCCTCATTGAAAACATCCGACATAACATCCCCTTACAGACAACAGACAAAAGTCGATACCACCAAAGAAAAGCACCCGTTTAGATGCAGTGATTTTACAAATCCAGGGGACTCTCCTTCTCGCCCAAATATTATCATACGCGCTCATCTTTGATAACTCTTTTCGCCTTTACTTAATGTTTGGTTCTGAATATTGATGAGTTTTTACAACTTATTGCTTGACATGTTATGTCAGCATCCTATAGAAAGCCGAATGGCTCAACCCCAGCCTCTTCCTGTCTGGCTGTGCTCTGATTATCTGAACTGACCCTGATATATCCTTTTCACAATAACCTCCTGAACAATATCAATAATGCGATAATGATGCTTTGAGATAAAGCTGTCTCATCATATAAATCCAGTGATGTAGATTCCTCCCTCTCATTAGAGCTTAGCCTTATGAGACCATATTTCAATAAGAAGGTTGCCTTGCCCAAAATTAAAAAGACTGGGATCCCCAATAGAAAATCATCTATGTACCGTTTACCTTCCGTCTTCTCCAGTGTGTACCTATAGCGTGGCCACAGCCAAACAGGTACACGTGATAATTCTTTGCTTTGATGAGAATAAACTTAACGAGGTAAACGTTCCTTATTTATCTTGCCCAATGTAAACATTTACACATGATTCACTATTTATCAGCTTACCTAAGAAAAGATGTCATTGATTGCTCTTCAGTTCCGATATATCAGGCTCTCCACTCCATACATTCGCACCTTCATTGAGACGTTCATTTATCTGTCTTATGTACTTTCTAAGTCCATTGAGAGAACCTTTGCGTCTTTCCATGCTTTCCTTCATCTGGTTCTCTGAGAGGCCAGCATTCAGACGGCTGAGGATTGTGGCATATGTATCCGTATTGAAGCCCATGATGATAGAGAGCATGTCGCCAAGCTTCAATACCTCTTCATATATTGCGTTCATATATTGCGGACAAGAAGATCTATTCTTTCTGTTTCAGAGACAGCCTCTTCAAGCTTTTCAGAGGCATAGGCAGAAAGGGATACTCCCGCACTGTCTGCAAGCTCCTGAAGCTTCTCCTTGAGATTCTCATCAATGCGGATTCCAACAGCTTCTTTACTCATTTCAACCTCCTGAAAATCTTATTCACAGCATCTTCAAGGCTCTTTGGATTTATCTGAATCCACTCATTAACATCCTTCCCCTCTTCTATCCTAAGAATGTGAAAGTTCCGCTTTGATTCTTTAAGGATTTCTCCAAGCTCTGCTGTTGCCTCCATTCCAGCTTCATCATTATCAAGGGCAAGTACCACGTCAGTGCAGCAAGACGAAAGGTACAATGGGGCTTTTCTTGCATTTGCTACACCTGAAATGGAAACAGCAGGCAATCCTACTGCGTAAAGTGATAGACTATCGAAAGAACCTTCTGCGATAGCAACTATCTTTGAATCAATTGTTCCAGCTAATCCGAACGGCAGAATCTTTCCTATCTGAAGTACTCTGAATCCATTACTGACATAGAATCCTTTGTCAGTCTTCCTGAGCGTATATGAAACCTCATCATGATACCTATTCCTGAAGATTACTCCTGATACATGGAATACTTTGCCTGTAGCCTGGCTTATCTGCTCCAATCGTGGCGTATATGCAATATCGCTCCTAATTGTTTCTGGAAGCAGCCTGAAATCAATGCCCCTCTTCTTCAGATAGATTCCAGTGAGATTACCATCACGATTGCTGAAGACTTCTTCCACAAGCTCGAGATTCATCATTCTAAGGGATTCTGATTTATCATCCCGATATGGATTGAGCGGATGCTTTTCTTCAAAAGGTACGCTCTTTCCACTTCTCAGTTCTTCAACTCGCCTTATTGCTTCCGAGGTATCCTTAATGCCAGAAGCAAGCATGAATAAATCGAGAGGACTTGAACTTGAGAGATGATCGCATTGCCAGCTCTTGAAGCGCCTTGTTCCCTTTATGATTTCAGTTGAGGTCTTTGCTCCACAGATCGGACAATACACATAGCAGTGTATTCCTCGTGGATATCTAATCCTGTCATTCTCGCTGGGGAAGTCGAGTCTGCCAGATGAGAAGAGATAATCTGAAAGGAAGGCATTGATAGCCTTGAAATCTGTCACATCAGACCCCCCTCATACTCTGACGTCGTCACACCTCTCCCCAAAGGGGAGGAGGTAAGTGACGACATCTCTTTGACTGCATTTGCAATCTCCCTATCGATGACTCTGTAATTTCCTTTCTCCTCATCTATAATTCCTGCTTTGACAAGCCTTGAAAGA
Organism: uncultured Spirochaetaceae bacterium; assembly: GCA_944390725.1. Taxonomy (GTDB): domain Bacteria; phylum Spirochaetota; class Spirochaetia; order Sphaerochaetales; family Sphaerochaetaceae; genus Ornithospirochaeta. The sequence continues at coordinate 2,789 of CALXQU010000009.1, read as the reverse complement.
AAGTTGCTCCGTCCTCTGCTGAATGTGTTGTAGATAGCATCTGCGGAGAAACCGAGATCCTTCATTGCCTCTTTTGTCTCTTTCAAAGAGAATTCTTCTTTTCCAGTCTTTTTCAGGAAGCTGATCAGCAGTTTCTTATCCTTCTCAATTCCCTCATAGAAGGATTTCTCTGCCCTCGTGAAGATAAGACTTGATGGAAAGCTGCTATCAGAATCCATATCCCATGTATCTAGAGTAATCACCTCAGAAGAGAGAAGAAGCTCTTCAGGAATCTTTCCATTCTTCTGCTTGTTAACTTTCAGGGAGATGGTATGCTCCCTTACAATTGATGCGAAGATTGATGTATCCATCGCTCCGAAGAAAGCACTGCTGCCTCTTGCTTCACCTTTATAATCCCTGTTCTTCCCTGTGTGATGGATGATGAGAACAAACGCGTCGAACTCCTTGCTTAGTTTCTTACAAGAGAAGTTGAAAAGCCGTGCACTTGTAGCATCATTCTCGTTTCCTGAGAAATAACAGTTGAGTGTATCGATAACAATGAACGACGGAGCTATATGAACTTTGGATCTTATTGCTTTGATAAGCGCATCTGCATTAAATGGGTTATCGAGATTGAACTCATCCTCAATGACATAGAAGTTCCCTGTATCCTCTGTTTCATTGTTCTTTGCTTTTATCCATGCTCCGATTCTCTGGGCATTGCCATCCGCACCTTCTCCGCAGAGATAGACAACAGAACGCCTTTCATCGTCAATTCTGCTTCCAAACCACTTCGACTGACCTGTTGAGATAGAGAGCATCAGATCAATGGCTATGAAAGTCTTGCCAGTTGAAGAATCACCGTAAAGCATCCCTATACCACGTTCCGGGATCCAGTTCTTGATAAGCCATTTCTGAGGTTGTTTCTTCTTGAAATACTCATTACCATGAATGAGATGGATATCAATGGTTTTTCCTTGCATTGCTTGCTGGGAAAAGCTGAGAGGACAGGGAGAGTGGAATACTTGGCGGTTAACCTCTCCCTGCCGGCATCTTAAAACCTTTTCTCTGGATTATTCAGCTCTTCCTTTTACCTCCTTCACATCATCATCTTTATCGACTCATCAGCGGTCACGCTCTGGGAACGCAGCCACTTGTCAATCTCGCTCTTCTCAAAACGGAGAAGTCCTCCGATCTTCTGAGATGGAATCGTCCTGTTGGCAGCTCTCTGATATATGGCTCTCTTAGAAAGCCCGATATATGCAGATAGCTCATCGATATTCATGAATACTCTTGCGGAAGGATATTCCGCACTCTGATTGGAAGGTATGTTCATTCCCATCATGCTGTGTCCTCCTATGTATCTGATGTGGAAAACATAGAATAGGAATGCATATTTAGCAGTCTGATATCGGTATAAAAATAGTAAAATCAGTTAAATTGCTTTCTCAGGAGCTGGAAGATTATAGAAAAGCCAGTTGATCTCCTGATAGATACTGTACATCTTGCTCACAGTCGCTGATGAGAAACGTTCGAGCTTCTCATTCTTGACTATGAAATCAAAAAGGATCTCCTTTCTTGGAAACATTATCTTCTTCTCTGCAATCTCATATGAATACGAATAGAAAGCATTGAAGAGATCTGTAAGGCTTCCTCTGCCAACGGCTATCATATACTTATCAGTACCAGCTATTCTTGCAATTACTCCTTTGCTTTCCAGAAAAATAAGAAGTGATGAAGATAATTCCTTGTTAGTCTCTTCCAGTTCATCAATGTTCTTGGCAATAAGGGTAATAAGCATGCTGAGTCGTGGATTCTGGATTGCGGCATTGCTCAATGGTGACAGCTTTCCTGAATGAAGCCATCTGTAGATGGATGGAAGGATATTCGGAGAAAGAACAAACATGAACGCAATTCTCTTAGCCTTGTAGGGTGAAACTGTTTTCCCTTTCCCTCGCAGAATCCAGAAGAGCATTGAGTATGCAAAGAGCTCTGTCGAAAAGCTCATGTTGCTTTTCCTGTGAAGCTTGCTGTAGAAGGAAGAAAAGAATATAAGCGCCTCTTCATCTAGCCCTGAGGATATCCGCTCCAGAGTATCATGAGTGATCTTAATGAAATCAGATGGCTCAGGCAGTGAGAGTCTCTTGCTTGAATCTGATTGTATTCTCCCATACTCCAAGAATCCGTTTTCAGCAATTACTGAATCCTTCAGGATGCGATAACAAAGACCAATGTATCGGTTATATATTGAGCTTTGCATCACCCTGGATGAAATCACATTGTCATATATATCAGGGATAGTTTTCTCTAGGTATCTTCTAAGTTTTTCAAGGTTACTAAGTTTTATGCTAAGTGCTTCCATTGATTCTTAATATCATGGAAGCTCATCATTTGTTCAAGCACTGCTAATTTTCGACATTCTATTAAATTAAACACGTAGTGTTTCATTTTTCTGCAATGGTGTTGCATTCTGCAAACTTCACGGATTTTTCTAAACACATAGCGTTCAGAAAAATATTTCCGTAAATTTTCTGACAGCCTCGGAAAAGACATTGCAGAAAGCGGAAAGCAAGGATGTATGTGTAGAATTTGTGTATTTCATCATCTGATTTCTAGCAATGCCATCGAGGTGATTTGCGTTGACTGATAGCAGCTTCTAGCCGTATTATTGGGGTAGAAGAAGTCGCCAGCAAGACGGCGGCCTCAGATATTAAGAGTATAATCTCCGCTTACCTTTTGGCTTTTGGACGGCGGAGATCTTTTATATCCCTAATCAGGCCGAGAACCTCTTTCAAGATCCGCAGGAGCAC
>CALXQU010000008.1 GCA_944390725.1 uncultured Spirochaetaceae bacterium | reverse complement strand
CTGCCCAGATGGCGGAACTGGTAGACGCGCTAGTTTCAGGTACTAGTCTCTGCAAGGAGATGGGGGTTCGAGTCCCCCTCTGGGCACTTCACCCCGCTTTGAAAGGTGGGTTATGTTATCAAGCAGCAATAACGTTTGTTTGACTTTCTTGGTGCCAATGGTGATAATAAGCATGTGAAGAGGCACTGCCGATAGACGGCTGGCCCGGTTAAGCAGAATTGCCGCCCCGTAGGTCAAATTGGGCGGCTATTTTCGTGAACAGGCAATCAACAGGCCAATGACCGTAAACACGACCATCAGCGTCTCATACGCATCCATGAGCACCACCTCCTTCCGGCCGGAGATACCGTACCGAGTCCGAAGCGATGCCAGCCGCCTACCATCAAAGGCAGTGCCATGATGGAATATATAGTGACTTCCAGATTCTCCTCAACCTCAGCATCCGATAGCCTTAGATTGTACCAACCTGTCTAGATGTCTGATGCAGTGGCTGTATAGGTGGCATGGAAACAGGCATGGGCAAGATGCCCATAGGTGATTATTGAGCGATTATTAGGAAAAATCCGTATATATTTCCGTATGCCTCATTTTCCGCTCGCAAGTCTGCGCTTAAGTGATATAATCCGGAATGAGGAGGCCTATATGTACGATCTGGTCATATTGAATGGGTACGTAATCACTCCCGAATCCTCGGGATACAGGGATATTGCCATAAAGGACGGCAGGATTGCCGCCATCGCCGATAAGGGGAAGCTGCCTGATGAGGGCAGGGAGGCCTATGATGCGTCCGGCAAGTGCGTGATGCCAGGGCTCGTCGAGCCTCATATGCATATCAAGGCGCCGCTCGGCGGCGTTGTCGATATCATGGACTTCGATACGGCAAGCAGGTGCGCGGCATTCGGCGGCGATACAACCTTCATCGACTTCACATCGACGCTGCCAGGGGATTCCCTTGTGGATGCTGTCGAGTTCAGGAAGGGCGAGATGGAGAAGTCGACGCTGGATTATGCCTGCCACTGCAAGGTCGTCAATCTCGTCAGGCCTGAGCTTGAGGCTGAGTGCACCGTGGCGGAGGCCAGGTACAGGAAGACAGGAAGCGAGGAGGACAGGAAGCTTGCCGAGTCTGCTGCGGCGCGTGTGCAGGAAGCCATAGAGGCAAGGCTGTCCGAGATCCCGAGGATCATCAGGGACGAGGGCATACCTACGTTCAAGCTCTTCATGACATACCGCAAGGCGGGCGTGATGATCGATGATACGTTCATGCTCAAGGTCATGGCTGCGGTCAGGGACAATGGCGGCCGCGTCGGATTCCATGCCGAGAGCAATGCCATAGCCGAGTACAATGAGGAGAGGTTCGCTGCGGAAGGGAAGCTCGGATGGGAGTACTTCCCGGAATGCAAGGGCAATATATGCGAGGCCGAGGCCGTAGAGCGGGTACTCCGCTATGCGGAGATGCTGAAGGCTCCCGTGTACTTCTTCCATCTGACCTGCAGGGAATCCGTCGACCTCATCCGCCAGGCGAAGAGCCGCGGCGTCGATGTCATAGCCGAGACCTGTACCCATTACCTTGCGTTCAATAAGGGCCGCAACAAGGGCGAGGACGGCATCCTCTACCTGATGAGCCCTCCGCTGAGGACGGAAGCGGACCAGGAGGCCCTCTGGGAAGGACTCAAGGATGGTACGCTCAGCATCGTCAGCTCTGACAACTGCACGTTCTCACGCAAGCAGAAGGAGGCTCCGCTCAATGGAGGGCCCGCGGACTTCAGGAAGCCGATCAGCGGGGTATCCGGCATAGAGGAGCGCTTCACTTTCATGCGCCATGGCGTGGAGGAGGGCAGGATTACCGATAATGACCTCGTCAGGATACTTTCCGAGAACCCCGCGAGGATATTCGGCTGCTATCCGCAGAAGGGATGCCTTGCCGTAGGAAGCGATGGCGACCTCGCGATATACGACCCGAGGAAGGTAAGCAGCCTTTCGCTTGCTGACCTGCATTACCCGGAGGAGCTTGAATACTCAATCTACGACGGCTTCTCCGCGAAGGGCAAGATCGTCACGACGATACGCCGCGGCGAGTTCCTCGTGAAGGACGGCGTATACAATGAGAATGCCTCGAAGGGCAGGTTCATAAGGCGCAGCCTCAGGTAGCGCAAGGCCTGTCATGTCATCAGCAGCCCCGGCTCCGTCCGGGGCTGTTTCCAATGCAAAACGCACAATATGCTTCAGCTTCGTTATCCTGCTATATGACCTACTTCGGTTCTCTGCTAAAATGCAGGCACGGGATTGGATAGACATCAGTTCTCGGTAGAATTTTTGCGGTAATTCTCAGTAATTCTGAAAAAATTTGAAGAATCCGAATTTTAGAATCGAAAAAATTATTAAATACTTTCTTTTCAACTGGGGAAACTGATGCTATCCTAGATACAAAACAGGAGGGAGTTATGAAGAAGGTTCTTGCAGTTTTGGCTGTTTTCCTTATCACAGCATCTTTTGTATTCGCAGGCGGATCATCCGAGGGATCCAATGATATGGCAGGAAGCGTTGCCATGGTCCTCTCGGGCCTGAAGACCGACCAGGCCTTCAACCAGTATACATATGAAGGTATGCTCAGGGCTGGCCAGGAGAAGGGCATCAAGACAGCCTACATGGAGTCCGTAAAGGATTCTGAGCAGATCGAGGTCATCCGCCAGTTCGCGCAGGCCGGATACCAGACCATCATCGGCCAGGGCGGCCAGTTCGGCGATGCTCTTGCCACGGTCGCTACGGAATTCCCGAACACGCAGTTCATCTTCTCGGTCGGCAATGACACATATGGCCTTCCGAACATGTCCGCTGCCACAGTCAGCTACAAGGAAGCTGGATACGTCGGCGGCATCATGGCTGCGAATGCTACCAAGAACAACAAGGTCGCTATGATCACGGGTGTCTTCTATGCAAACCAGAGCCAGATGCGCGATGCATTCGAGAAGGCTCTCCATGATGTGAATCCCGATATCGAGTTCACGGCGATCGAGACCAATGACTGGGCCGATACCGATACGGCATACAATGCAGCCAATGCCCTTATCGCACAGGGATATGACATCCTCTTCCCCTGCCTCGATGCAGCTGGAGCAGGAGTCGCGGCAGCTGCCGATGATTCCAAGGGCAAGGCGATGGTCGTAGGTTCCGTTGCTGACTATGCCGGCGTATACGGATGCAAGGCCGTAGTAGGTTCCGTTGACTTCAACTGGGAAGGCCTTGGATATCTCGAGTCCACAGGCGAGCTCTGCGATGGCCAGGCACATGAGGTCGGCCTTGCCAACGACGGACTCAACATCACGATCAACAACCTTTCCGAAGAAGGTGTCGCAGCCCTCGAGCAGGCTAAGAACGACATCATCGCAGGAAACATCGTCCTCTGATTGACCCAGCGCCCAGGTGCTCCGGCGCCTGGGCTGCATATTTTATCTGCAGCTGCAGATTTCTTTCATTATAAGGATCCGATTGCATGGATAACAAAGCCTATGCGCTCAAGATGCAGGGTATCACGAAAAGGTTCCCGGGCACCTTGGCGAACGATCATATTACCATAGAGTGCGAACACGGCAAGGTGCTGGGCCTTCTCGGAGAGAACGGCGCAGGCAAGACCACCTTGATGAACATACTCTACGGCCTCTTCAGGCCTGATGAGGGCCAGATATTCATCGATGGGGAAGAGGTCGAGATCCAGTCCCCATCCGATGCTATCAACCATGGCATCGGCATGGTGCACCAGCACTTCAAGCTTGTCGATACGCTTACCGTAATCGAGAACGTCGTCCTCGGGCTGCCGACCATGAAGCAGGTCCTCGACCTTGCGCCGGCGAAGGAGAAGCTCCTCAAGCTCTGCCATGAGTACGAGCTCTTCGTCGATCCCGATGCGGAGGTCTGGAGGCTGCCTGTAGGCCAGCAGCAGTGGGTTGAGATCCTCAAGGCGCTCTACAGGGACTGCAAGGTCCTCGTCCTTGATGAGCCTACCGCGGTGCTTACCCCTTCTGAAAGCAATAATCTCTGCCGTGCCATCAGCAAGATCACCGCGCAGGGCAAGAGCGTCATCTTCATCAGCCACAAGCTCAGGGAAGTGATGGAAATCACCGACAATGTCACTGTCCTCAGGGACGGGAAGGTCATCGGCACCATCGCCACGAAGGATGCTACCCAGCTCAAGCTTGCTGAGATGATGGTAGGCAGGGCCGTGGAAATCGAGCGCAGGCCCAGGGCCAAGGTCCCTGCAGACAGCGAGCCTGTCCTCGTGATGAAGGACGTCAATGTCTATGACGAGCGCGGCGTGCATGCGCTGAAGAACTTCAATCTCACCGTGCATGCGGGCGAGATCGTCGGAGTCGCCGGAATCGACGGCAACGGGCAGAGGGAGCTTGCGGAGTGCATATCAGGCCTCATCAAGCCGCAGTCCGGAACCATCGAGATCAAGGGCAAGCCCGTTACCGGGGTCATCTCCGATCCGTCGTTCCTCGGCTTCATCCCTGAAGACAGGCATAAGACAGGCCTCGTCCTCGACTTCACGGTGGCGGAGAATCTGATCATCAAGGAGTACATGAAGGCCCCGTTCGCCAAGAAGGGCATACTCCAGTACAAGGAGATCGGCAGCCATGCCAACGAGATGATCGATAAGTTCCACGTCAAGACGTCGTCGAAGGATGTGGCAGTCAAGACGCTTTCCGGCGGCAACCAGCAGAAGGTCGTCATCGCCAGGGAGCTCAATCCCGAGCCTATCCTGGATATCGCATCGCAGCCCACCAGGGGCCTGGACCTCGGGGCGGTCATGGGAGTCCATGATGTCCTGATGCAAGAGAGGGAGAGAGGAGCCGCAGTCCTGTTCATCTCCGCGGAGCTCCAGGAAGTGATGGCGCTCAGCGACCGCATCATCGTACTGTACAGCGGCGAGAACATGGGCGACCTCGATGGCGATACCGCCGATCAGGCCGTTATCGGGCAGATGATGCTCGGCAAGAGGATATAGGGTAGCTTTATGGGCGAGAAGAAGACACTTAATCTTCCCCTTATAGGGAACATCATACTTACCAAAGGACACTCTGTCCTCGGAATCATCCTCGGAATCATCGCGGGAGGCATCCTGATACTCATCTCAGGCGTCAATCCGTTCGATGCATACGGGGCGATGCTCAGGGGAGCCTTCAGGAACTGGGCATCGTTCACCAACGTGCTTGTCAGGTCGTCACCGCTCCTGCTTGGAGGCATCGGCGTCGCCATCGGCATCAAGTCAGGACTCTGGAATACAGGTATCGAGGGCTTCATGTACCTCGGTGGCATAGGCGCTGCTATCGTATCCACGATGAATCTCGGCCTGCCGCCGGTGCTGTATGTCCTGCTCTGCTTCCTCGTCGGCATGCTCTTCGCGGGCGTATGGGGAGCTATCCCGGGCTATCTCAAGGCATACAGGGGCGTGAATGAGGTCACATGTACGATCATGATGAACTACATTGCGGTCTACCTCACGAACTGGATCGTCACCAGCACCCCGATTGCGCAGCCAGAGGCGTTCTATCCGATGTCGCTGCCATTCGCACAGGCCACATACCTGCCGATCCTCACCCAGGGGACCAGCCTCCATATCGGTCCGTTCATCGGCATCGTGGTCTGCCTGGTGTTCTACTTCCTCTTGAAGTACACATCGTTCGGATTCAGGACAAGGATGCTCGGCTACAATCCGATTGCGGCGCGCTATGCCGGCGTGAACTCCAAGAGGCAGATGGTCATCATCATGGTCATCGGCGCCATGCTCGGCGGCCTTGCCGGCACGATCGAATGCATCGGCCTCAGGCACAGGCTCTACATGGAGTATGTAACCAATGTCGGATACGAGAGCGTTGCCGTAGCGCTTGTCGCAGGCGGCAATCCCATAGGAGTGCTTGTCTCGGCCCTCTTCTTCTCCATCCTCAAGGCTGGAGGAGCCACGATGGCTATCGAGACCGGAGTCAGCTCATCGATGTCGTCGATCATCATCGCCCTCTGCGTGCTTTTCGTGGTAGGCGTGGGAGTCGCTGACGAGAAGAGCGCTAGCGCAAGGAAGCGGAAGGCGAAAGCCGCCGCAGCAGCAAAGAAGGAGGTAGCAGAATGACATCTGTAATCCTGATCGATTGGCTTGAAGCCATACTCAGATGGTCAGCGCCTCTGATCATATGTTCTATCGGAGAGGTCTATGCGGAGCGCTCAGGCATCATCAACATGGGAATCGAGGGCATCATGCTCTGCGGTGCACTCTGCGGAGTGGCTGTCTGCTACTATGCGAACAGCCAGGTTGCGGCGCTGCTGGCATGTCTGGTCCTAGGTGCGGTACTCGGGCTTGTGGTGGCGTTCCTGACGGTCTCCAGAAGGACAAACCAGGTCGTGACCGGCCTTATGGTCAATATGCTTGCCACAGGCGGAACGGAGATCGTGTTCTCCATGATGGCGGCAACGCGCCACAACAGGGCGACTACGTTCTCCCCGCTCTTCCCGGAGGCTATGCAGCAGATTCCGTTCATCGGCAAGATCGTCTTCGCGCAGCCATGGAGCACATGGGTAGCCTTCATCCTTCCGTTCATAGCGGGCTTCATCCTCTATAAGACGAGATGGGGTCTCAACGTCAGGGCAATCGGCGATAACCCGCAGGCTGCGGAGACTGCAGGAATCTCGGTCATCAAGGTCAAGTACCAGACCGTTATCCTCAGCGGCATATTCGCCTGTCTCGCCGGCGGCGTCCTCACCCTCGCATCGAGCGGATACTTCGCTGCGGGCGGCATGGTCAACGGACGTGGATTCATCGTCATGGCGGCTGTCGTCGTCGGTGGCTGGGATCCCATCAAGACGATGCTTGTCTGCGTCCTCTTCGGAGCGGCGGATGCGGCTCAGCTCAGGCTGCAGACAATCGGTTCCGCGATACCGAACCAGTTCCTGCAGATGCTTCCTTATGTCATCACCATCATCGCGCTTACGATTATGGTCAAGCGCTCCAGGGTCCCGAAGACATGGGGTGCTGCATACGACGGAAGGAAGGACTGAGGAATCCCTCTAGAATCAGAAGCCGCCGCAGAAAATGCGGCGGTCTTCTTGTCCGATTAGATATCCATTTGATTGGAGGAGTAGAAGATTCCCGCATCCTCCAGGATTGCATCATGGATTATGGTGTATATGACTCTTTTGGTTTGTATTTTGTTACAGCGTCGAGATAGTTCCAGTCGTTTGGCATCTCATCTTCTTCAATATTCGGCATATAGAGCGTTACACCAAAACCATCGTTATCCATGCATCCGGTGAATGCCGTCTGGTTGATTTTCACGTTTGCATCGCCGTTTATCTGGACTGCCCTGAGATTGACGCAATTTTTGAAAGCATCAAACCAGATATCAATTACGCTTGCTGGTATATCAATGAATTTAAGATTTAGGTCACAGCTCGCAAAAGCAGAATTACGGATTTCCTTGAGGCCTTCTGGTAACTTTACATCTCCAAGCTTCTGGCAACCAAAGAATGTGCTTTCATTCAATATTGTTATTGGGCTTCCTTCCTCAAAGATAACTGATTCAATATCGGTGGCGCGGAAAGCCGAAGATCCAATCTCTTTTATTGATGCCGGTATTGTAAGAGTCCCTGTTAGGTTCTGGAATCCCCAGAATGCATTATGTCTTACTGATGTGACTGGAATGCCATTGATTTCCGAAAGGATTGTCGGATTCACGATTTCATCGACGCCTTGGATTCCAGAATAGCTTATCAGGGAATATTCCGTGCCATCTGATGAAAGCTGGTAAATCATGCCATTATCTTCATAATAACGATATGGCTCATCATTTACCCCCCCCCATTGGTATTAGGGATAATCACGGGTACATACTGCTTGCATGATGGAATCAGAGCCACAAGCAGCATGAGAAGAATCAGAGCTGTTTTCTTCATTGCCGTCTCCTGGATTATTAAGTATGGGACGGTGATACCATGAAGCAGAGAGGAGGAGTAGCCCTCCTGATTACAGCTCTGATTTCCTAAGCTTGATGAAATAGGGCATGCGCCTGGTATGCATGCATGCCCTGTATCTGCTAGAGGCGTGAAAGGGTAGCTTCAAGCGACTCGATCATCTTGGCAGCAGCCTCTTCCGGCGTGAGCTCGCCATAGCCGAACTCGTCGATGACATCCTGCATCGTCTGGGCTACTGATGAGTTCATCTGCCATGTGCTCTGCGGCCATCCAGCCTGCGCTATGCCTTCATCTGTAGCTCTCTGGGCAAGCTCGGAGATGAGTCCTGCTTCTACGAGGGTTGCACGTGCGCCTTCCACGGCAGGGATGGCCCTTGCCGTCCCGAGGATCTTCACGGCTTCCGGATCATTGAAGATGAAGTCAAGGACCTTCATGGCCTCTTCCTTGTTGGGCGATGATTCGGATACGACGAAGAGCTGGGCAGGCCTCATCAGCACGCCTGAGTTCTCTGCGCCTTCCATGACAGGCAGCGTTGTCGTCGTCATATCCCTGGAGCTCATATCCTTCTCCATGGAGGCGACCCATGACCAGGAAAGGCCCATCTTGCCGCTGATCCAGTCAGGGTTCTCATGGAATTTCTGGAAGAAGAGGGAAGTCTTCGAGAACGGCGCGACTACGCCATAATCAAGCCACTGCTTGAAGTATTCGAATGACTGGGTAGCCTGCTCGAGCGTGAACATGATTTCCTTGTCCTCGTTCACGACGCCGCCGGCAATCTGCGCGATGTACATCTCCCACCAGTATCTGAAGAGGTCCGGAGACGCGCCGTTGAGGTAGCAGGTAGGATCCGCTTCATGGATCATCTTCCCGTATTCGACCATGTTCTCCCATGTCCATTTCGTGTCGGGATCGATACCGAAGCGTTCAAGGAAGGCGGGGTCGACGACCATCGTATTGACGCTGACGCCGGTGGGAAGTCCTACAAGGGTTCCCTCGAATGTGCAGTAGTCCTCAAGGAACTGCGGGTCGAAGCCTGATGTATCCACGATCGATGTATCAATCTCCGCGAAGACATCGCCCCTCGTACATAGCTCATGGAGCCATGGCTGGTCAATCTGGATGATGTCCGCGGCAGTCCCTCCGGCAAGCTGGGTAGCGATCCTCTGGTAATATCCATCCCAGCCCTGATACTCGCCGCTGACTGTTACGCCGGGATTCTCCTCTGCATAGAGGTCGAGAGCCTCGAGAGTGGGCGCATGCCTGGATTCCGATCCCCACCACAGCATCCTGAGCGCTGTTCCCTGCGATGCCGCTTCCGCTGAGCCGCTTGCCGTCACGATGCCTGCGCATGCAAGCAGAACTGCCAGCAGGACCAATAGCTTTCTGATCATGATCTCTCCTTTTTCTGATGATACGATGATGAATGCGGGAATCCCATGATGCAGGATCCCGTCCCCTTTATGGATTAATCTTTGGGCCAGCCTAGGATGCTGTCAAGGCTGGCAGGATGCTGGATCCATCATTTCCTTTTCTTCTGAACTTGGCAGGCCGTAATCTGTCCGTGGTTGTTTCGCTGTCCTGATTTGGACCATAATCAGAGCAACACATTAGATTGGGGTAGGAACTGATGAAGAAGAAAATCATCATGGTCCTGGCTATGGTGCTGCTTGCATTCTCGGCATCTGCCAGCGACTGGACACCGCTTATCACGAATCTGGACATCCATCCGGAGATCCTGTGGGGATTCTGTCCTGTATACATCGAAGGCGGCGTCAGCTATGACGGATTCGAGCTTATAGAGGATAGGGAGACAAGGCTGCAGCTCATCGTCGGCGGAGGATATGGGCAGAGAAAGCTCTGGCAGGATCCCGTGACGGGGGAGTCGACCGAGAAGATATGGGACCAGCCGCTTATATATGATGTCGGCTTCGCGAACTGGGCCCTGAAGTTCATACAGGGCTTCTGGGAATCCCCATGGGATCCGGGCTCTGACCTCCTGCAGCTCTCGGTTGCCTATGAGGGCAGGTATGAATACAGCATGGATTCCCGCGTAGCAGGGGAGACCAGGGCGAACTTCGGGGATCCGAAGGAAGTGCTTACGCTGGACCAGTTCCTTGGAGCGGAGGGGTCCTCCGTATATCCTGACCTTCTCGGCAACAGGCAGTATCTCGGCACGAACTTCAACCTCAACCTCAAGTTCGACCTGATGGCCGATGAGATCATCGAGAATGATGGCATCCTGCTTGAGCTCGACCTCAACTGGTCGCCATATGCCCTGAACCATGCCCTTGGCGGAGAGGCTGATTTCTATTCCATCGCCTTCGAGGCTGTCGGGGCCAAGACCATCTTCTCGCTCAGGGATGCTGACTGGGACTGGTTCTCGGTGCAGGTGCTCGACAGGATGCTCGTCAGCTGGATCTCAGGCGACAAGGTCCCTGTCTATGCGCAGAATGACGGATCGCTCGGACGCCAGGTCAGGGGATTCGCGAACTTCAGCTACAACAGGGAGCTGACGCTCGTCAATAACTTCGAGTTCCGCTTCACCGGACCGATGCTCGGCACGAAGCTGCTCTATCCTAGGCTGATCGTCTTCTTCGATATGGGATATGGTGCCGGCAGGTACTTCAATTCCGACTGGTCGCCAAGCGGTGATTTCATCGCGTCGGTAGGAGCGTCCATCTCGATTACGCTCATCGATGCGCTCGACCTCGGATACCAGATATCGTATCTGATTGACGGGTACAACTATGAGAACGGGCCTGGCAGATTCGTAGGGGAGTTCTTCTTCTTCCTCGATTTCTGATCAGGATGTATATGGATTAGCTTCCATCTCGGGCTTGGCATCCGCTATCCCGGAAGCCCTGAGCCTGGAGATGGCATCCTCAAGGCGGAATGCGAGGACGTGCCTGACGGTGATGCGCACGTCCTCGTTCTCTATCTCGGCATATGGCCTGAGGCCGTTGGCCGATAGCGTGTTGTAGAGGGCATATGCATCCTCAGGGCTGTAGAGGCCCAGGTCGAATGAATACCAGCCTGTCTGGCCATCGCTCTCCCTGATCGTGCCTTCCTTCACTATCTCGGTATCGACGCTGGCGACGCCATCGCTGTCGCCGAGGTCCTCGAACGCCCTTCTTGTCAGTGCGAGCGTCCTTCCTTCCGGCAGTTCCGGCAGCCTGCCCGTGATCGTGACCGTCGTCGTCCTGCCCGTGGCCCTGTCCGTCACCGTGACGGAGGATCCCATCGGTATCTCATCGCTCAGCCCTTCCAGCGCATCGGGGCTGAAGAACGTGCCTGCCTGGGTCGTGAACCCCGGCACCATGGGTGTGTAGAGCTGTGCGATCTCAGCCGGCAGGGGGGCAATGAGCATTGCCGTGGCAATCAGGATGGTAAGGCGTCTCATGCTGTGATTATAGCCCCACTGCCGCTGATTAATCCAGCAAAGGCAGTGCCTTGTATGAGATAACCTTCTTTGCCATAATCAGGAACATGAGTGAAATCCAGAACCAGAGTACGCATTGGGCCGATATCATGGCGGATAAGATCATCCGCGAGAAAGGCGATAAGGAAGTATATACATGCGCATCGGGAATCACGCCGTCCGGCACTGTCCACATCGGCAATTTCCGTGAGATCATCACGGTCGAGCTCGTCGTCAGGGCCCTCAGGGAGAAGGGCAAGGACGTCAGGTTCATATACAGCTGGGATGACTATGATGTCTTCCGCAAGGTGCCGTCCAACATGCCGGAGCCTGAGAAGCTGAGGGAGTACCTCAGGAAGCCCATCACGCTCGTGCCTGATACCACGGGGCGCGCGGAGAACTATGCGAGGGGCAATGAGGTAGCTGTCGAGAAGGTTCTGCCTGCCGTAGGCGTCTTCCCGGAGTTCCTCTACCAGGCGGAGCGCTACAGGACCAATGTCTATGCTGAGCAGATCCGCAAGGCGCTCTCGCTGCGCGATGAGATCCGCCAGATCCTCAACGAGTACAGGACAGAGCCGCTTGATGATGACTGGTGGCCTGTCTCCGTCTTCTCGTCGTTCACCGATAAGGATACGACGAAGGTGACCGGCTGGGATGGGGAATACGGCCTTACCTATGTCGACCTCGAGCTGGGGAAGGAAGAGACCATAGATATCCGCACGACGCCGAATACCAAGCTGCCATGGCGCGTGGACTGGCCGATGAGATGGGCCTACGAGGGCGTTGATTTCGAGCCGGGCGGGAAGGACCATCTCACCGAGGGCGGTTCCTATGACACCGCCAAGAGCGTAGTCAGGCTCTTCGGTGCGGAAGCCCCGGTCACGATGCGCTATGACTTCGTCAGGCTCAAGGGCAAGGGCGGCAAGATCTCCTCATCGGGAGGCGAGGTCGCGGATCTCTATGATGTCCTGGAAATCTATCCTCCTGAGATCGTCAGGTATCTCTTCGTGGGAACGCGCCCATCATCGGAGTTCGCCATCTCCTTCGACCTTGATGTCCTGAAGATCTATGAGGACTATGACAACACGGAGAGGATCTACTTCGGCCTCCTGCCTGTCAACGAGAAGAAGAAGGAGAAGGAGTCGAGGGTATATGAGCTTTCGCAGGTCGATGATAAGGCCATCCCGACGGAGCCAGGCTACCAGATCCCGTTCCGCCATCTCTGCAATTACCTGCAGATCTATGGAGGCGACCAGGACAAGGTCATCTCCAGGCTCGACGGCATCACCGCAAGCCAGGAGGCCAGGCTGCGCACGAGGATGACATGCGCATGGAACTGGCTCGGCAAGTACGCGCCGGAGGAATTCCGCTTCTCCCTCGCGGAGGAGGGCAGCAGCCTCTATGAGGCAAGCGATGCCGAGCTGGCTGCCATCCGCGAGTTCAAGGCGTATGCGGAGGAGTACCTCGATACCCTGAGCGAGAAGGAGTTCTCCGAGTATATCTATAAGACAGCTGCTGACAACGGGATGGAGAATGCGGATTTCTTCCGCCTTATCTACATGGTCCTCATCGGCAAGGAGAAGGGGCCCAAGCTTGCTCCGTTCCTCAAGGCATGCGGCAGCGAGAGGATCGGCGGCATCCTCGGGAAGTACTGATGGTGATCCTTGTCAACGGCTCGCCACGCGAGCATGGCTGTACATTCACGGCGCTTTCGCAGATTGCGGAGGAGCTTGCCAGGGAAGGCGTCGAGTCCAGGATCGTGCATGCGACTACCGATAAGGATGCGATAAGGCAGCTTGCCGATGATATCATCGCCGCCGATGGCCTCATCGTCGGCTCTCCTGTCTACTATGCATCGCTCTCCGGCCTTGCCAAGGTCTTCCTTGATGAGCTCTTCGGCATGGTCAGCGGCAAGGTGAGGCTCAAGCCAGCAGCCGCTGTGGTGTCCTGCAGGCGCGGAGGCGCTATCGCGGCTTTCGATGATATCTGCAGGTTCTTCTCGATATCCGAGATGCTGATAGTCTCCTCCAATTACTGGAACCAGGTCCATGGCAATACCCCGGAAGAGGTGCTGAAGGACGAGGAGGGCATCCAGACGATGCGCATCCTCGCAAGGAACATGGCATACGTAATCAAGGCCATGAGGAAGGCCAGCCTTCCCCTTCCTGAGGCGGAAGCCAAGATCAGGACCAATTTCATACGCTGATGGGTGTGAGGCTTTCGACATTCATAGAGGGGCATAAGGCGGAAGCGGTCCTCGCGCCCCTTTTCAAGCTCCTGGAAGCTGTCTTCGAGCTGCTGGTGCCCCTTGCGGTGGCATCGCTTATCGATGTGGGCATCGCCAATGGCGATATCCCATATATCCTCAGGATGGCCCTGCTGATGGTCGTGCTGGCCCTGGTGGGGCTGGCCTCATCGGTGACTGCCCAGTATTTCTCCGCACGGGCGGCAACGGGTTTTGCCGAGAAGATGAAGAGCGCCCTCTTCTGCCATATCCAGTCGCTTTCGGAGAAGGACCGGGATGAGATCGGCACTTCGACGCTCATAACGAGGCTTACCAGCGATGCCACGCTTGTGCAGAACGGCATAAACATGTTCCTGCGCCTGGCGATGCGCTCCCCGTTCGTGGTGGTCGGCGCCGCTGTCATGGCATTCACCGTCGACAGCACCCTTGCCTGGATCTTCGTCATCATCATCCCGCTGCTTTCCATCATCGTCGCGCTCATCATGAGGGTGACCATCCCCATGTACAGGAAGGTGCAGAACGCCCTTGATTCCATCGCGAGGCGCACCCGCGACAGCCTCAATGGCTCCAGGGTGCTGCGCGCATTCTGCAGGACAGCTGATGAGGAGAAGGCCTTCAGGGAGGATGCGGAAGCCATGTACTCGCTGCAGATGGCCTCTGGCCGCATATCGTCGCTGCTCAATCCCCTGACATATGCCGCCGTGAACGGGGCTGTCGCCGCGATTATCTGGTTCGGCAGGGAACGCTTCGGAATGTCCCTTATAGAGGTCGGTGCCATCGTTGCCCTCGTGAACTATATGAACCAGATCCTTGTCGAGCTTGTCAAGCTCGCCAACCTCATCGTCACCATCTCCCGGGCAGTCGCCTCGGGAAAGAGGATACAGGCCATCTTCGACAAGGAGCCGTCGATGCAGGATGGGACATTCTCGGACAAGGCCGATGGGGAAGCTGCCGTGTCATTCGATTCTGCCTCCCTTGCGTATGCGGATGGGGAGCCTTCGCTTTCATCAGTCACGCTCACCGTGAGGAAAGGGGAGAAGATCGGCATCATCGGCGGCACCGGCTCCGGCAAGACTACGATGGTCAATATGATCCCGCGCTTCTATGATGCTACAGCAGGATCCGTCAGCGTCTTCGGGCGCGATGTGCGTACATGGTCGCTTGCATCCCTGCGCTCCCTGATAGGCGTCGTGCCGCAGAAGGCGATCCTCCTCAAGGGAACGGTGAGGGACAATATGCTGGTGGCGCGTCCGGATGCCTCCGACAAGGAGATAGAGGAAGCGCTGGAGATGGCATGCGCATACCAGTTCGTCATGGAGAAGGGCGGGCTTGGCTTCCAGATCGAGCAGCGCGGACAGAACCTATCCGGCGGGCAGAGGCAGAGGCTGACAATCGCCAGGGCGCTTCTGCGCCGTCCCGATATCCTCATACTTGATGACAGCACCTCCGCGCTCGATTTCCAGACGGAGGCCCGGATCCGCAGGAGCATCGCATCGATAGAGGGCTCCACGCTCTTCGTGGTCTCCCAGCGCGTAAGCTCCGTGATGGGCATGGATAAGATCGTCGTGCTGGACAAGGGCCATGCCGTGGGGATAGGCACCCATGAGGAGCTCATGCGCTCATGCCCGGTCTACCAGGAGATCTGCCATTCGCAGACGGGAGGCGCAAGATGAAGGCTTCAGAGTACAGGCGTACCGTATCGCAGATGCTCTCATACACCAGGGGGATGAAGGGCTATCTTGCCCTCTCGCTCCTGATGGCGCTCCTGTCCGTCCTTTCCACGCTTCTCTTCCCGATGCTGACAGGTGCCGCAATCGATGCGATCGCAGCCATGGATGGCAGGTCATTCATCGCCAGCGTTGCCCTCATGGGGGTCGCCGCAGTGCTTACCGCGCTGTTCCAGTTCGTGATGAACATAGCGAACAACAGGCTTTCCTATTCTGCCTCCAGGGAGATGCGCAAGGATATCTTCCATCAGATAGGCAGGCTTCCGCTCTCATATCTCGATTCCCATCCCCATGGCGATATCGTCTCCAGGATGATCAGTGATGTGGACCAGGTGGCCGATGGCCTCCTGCTGGGATTCACCCAGCTCTTCACGGGCGTGATGACGATAGCGGGAACGATTATCTGCATGTTCACCGTCAGCTGGCAGGTCGCGATAGTCGTCATCCTCACGACGCCGCTTTCCTTCTTCGCCGCTTCCTTCATTGCCAAGAGGACCTTCACGTTCTTCTACAGGCAGAGCGAAAGCAAAGGTGAGCAGACCGCGTTCGTCGATGAGATGGTCAGCGCAGCGCATACCGCGGCCGCTTTCGGCATGGAGGGAAGGAACAGCGTACGCTTCGATGAGATCAATTCAAGGTGGGCAGCCAATTCGCTTCTGGCGACATTCTTCTCGTCACTTACCAATCCGGTGACGAGGTTCGTCAACAGCCTCGTCTATGTCGCTGTCGCGCTGGCTGGAGGCATTGCCGCCGCCTCGGGGCTGATGACCGTAGGCGCCCTGTCCTGCATCCTCGTCTATGCATCGCAGTACGCCAAGCCGTTCAACGAGATCAGCGGCGTGGTGACCGAGTTCCAGAATGCAGTCGCCTCCGCAGAGCGTATCTTCCTCTTCCTGCGCGAGGAGCAGGAGAGCGATGACAGCAGCCTGCCGGCCCTTGTGCATAAGGATGGCGAGGTCACGTTCAGCGGCATCTCATTCGCCTATCCGGGAGCGAGGCTCCTCATAGACGGCTTCTCCCTTTCGGTCCATCCCAGCATGAAGGTCGCTATCGTAGGGCCTACGGGTGCCGGCAAGACGACGATGATCAATCTTCTGATGCGCTTCTATGACCCGCTTTCGGGAACGATACTCGTCGATGGGCAGGACTATCTCGGCTGTACGAGGGATTCCCTCAGAAGCTGCTTCGCCATGGTCCTGCAGGATACCTGGCTCAAGAGCGGCACGATAAGGGAGAACCTCCTGGTAGGCAATCCCGCAGCTGATGACGGCATGCTGATGGATGCCCTAAGGGAATGCCATCTCGATGGCTATATCCTCTCACTCGAGCATGGCCTTGATGAGTATATAAGCGATGATTCCGAAGCGATATCGGCAGGACAGAAACAGCTGCTGTCCATTGCCAGGGCCATGCTTGCCGAGCCGGAGATGCTGATCCTTGATGAGGCTACCAGCTCTGTCGATACGCGTACCGAGATACTTATCCAGCAGGCTTTCGACTCGCTGATGAAGGGGAGGACCTCATTCATAATCGCCCATCGCCTCTCGACGATAAGGAATGCCGACCTGATCCTGGTGATGAAGGACGGCAGCATAATCGAGAGCGGCAGCCATGATGAGCTGATGGCGGCAGGAGGCTTCTACTGCAATCTCTATAACAGCCAGTTCAGCCGCTGAGGTGGCTGATGGCCAGCAAGATGGAAATGGCCAGCAGGCTCGGCACTTCACGCAGCTCATTGGATAGGATGCTGAGCCTCAAGGGGAATTCCACGGTCGGTTCCTTGGAGAAGGTTGCCCATGCATTGGGAAAGAGGGTTGAGATACGGCTGGTCTGACGGACTGCTATCTCAGTCGCTGAAGATCCTGGAGAGCGCCTTGCGGGACGTCCTCCACTTCGGATCCGACTTCACCCTCAGGTCCAGCGTGAGCGTGGATCCGGGGAATATCGGGCGGATTTCCTTGAACGATTCCTTCCTTATCCTCTTGATGTTCTCCCCGCCCCTGCCGACGATGATGCCTTTCTGCCCATCGCGCTCGGTGTTGATGACGGCACGTATCCAGACATGCTTCTCCTCTTCGGAGTACTCCATATCCTCGATTTCCACATAGATCGCATGGGGGAGCTCCTCGGTAAGCGATGATATGGTCTTCTCCCTGATGATCTCGGAGATGCGGAACTCAAGGTCCTGGTCGGTATACATGCTCTCGTCATACATGAGCTCGCCTTCAGGCGCATACCTGAAGAGCTCTATGAGTATCTCATCGACGCCATCGTCATCGCGGCCTGAAGCCAGCAGCACGGGCGATGAGGGGAACCTCTGGCGGAGGAAATCCTCTGCCTCCCTGGCCTGTTCCTCCTTGAGGACATCCTTCTTGTTGACGACTGCGACGACAGGTATCCCCGCCTGGAGGATGAGGTCAGCTATCGTCTCCTCTTCCTTGCCAGGCTTCCTTGTGCCGTCGATGAGATAGAGGATCATATCGGAATCGGAGAGCGAGGATACGGTCACTTCCTGCATGCGCCGGTTGATCTCCTTGTCGGAGAGATGGAAGCCAGGCGTGTCTGTGAAGACAAGCTGGCCCCTTGAGTCGGTGTAGATGCCGCGGATCTTGTTCCTTGTCGTCTGCGGAGTCGGCGATGTGATCGATACCTTCATGCCGGTTATCGTGTTCACGAGAGTCGATTTGCCTGCGCTTGGACGTCCTATCACGGATACGGTTGCTGATTTCATATCTGGATTATACGGACTCGGATGGCGATTGTGAACAATCATGGCGCATCTCCGACAATAACGTGGAGATACAGCCGTTATCGGCTCTATATCGCTGATACAGTTATCGTGCCATTGCCGCGGCTGATGCTATATCCGTCATAGCTTCCGCTCTTCGTTTCCGATGTGATGGGAGGAGGAGGGACAGTAAGCTTGAGATGCAGTGTCGCGGTTGCGATGACAGCGCTGTATGCTGAGGATGCCAGGCAGAGGCTGAGGACAATCATGGTGAAAAGACGTCTCATATGACACCCCCTCATCCTCAGACGAATCCTGGCGGCACTGAGGCCCTGTTCCTCCTGTACTTAATGATGAAAGATGCAAAAGAAGATATGCATTCCGTACGATGATGCACCCGTCTTCCTGAAAAGAATACCTTGGTTCCGAATAACATTGCTCCACCCCGAATTATCCAAAAGAGCACGATTCAACGCGATGCCTGATGGGGCATCCTCTCGACTTGCCTTGCATAGCAGGAGCGCTTACGCGACCTAAGGCCAGGAACCCCCGAACCTAGCCTAGAATAAAAGATATACAGATCTGCCAGGAAGTAAAGGGCTTGAAAGCCGTGGAGATGGAAAAATCCAGGATGCCATCGGATGGAAAGGCGAGGGAATCCCCCGGTGATGGGGCTCATTGGGAAAGCGAAGGCAGCGGCAGCCTCAGATCTGGCCGCCTGTGCCATCCTCCTCAAGGTCCATCGCCTTGGCGTAGGCGCCCATCATCCTGAGGATCCTGTTCCTGAGCCTGCCCTGCTTCTTCGGCACGGTCTCGATCAGGCAGGAAAGCGAGTAGAGCGTCTCCTTGGCCGCATACTGCAGCGACGGGTGGGGTACGAGGGAGTAGGAGTTCCTGCCCATGTGCAGCATGAGGAACGAGAAGGTCTTCTTGCCTGAGCTGAACGGTACGAGGGCCATGTTCAGCATCGAGTCGAGCTCCCCGTACTGCTTGGCCTCCGGGCTGAATCTCCCTTTCAGCTTCGCCTTCGAGATGCCGGCGTTCTTCGGTATGAGCGAGAGCTCCTTGCCGATGCAGGCCGAGGGGATGAGGGCCTTGGAGAGGCAGCCGCTTATGCTGAGATAGAACCTGAATGCCCTGGGAGCCTTCGCCATCGACTGGGCGTCCTTGAGCGGTATCACGTATACGTCCTTGCTGCCGACACGCGTCCTGTACTGCTCCAGGCTCTCCTTCAGGCTGCGCTCCCTGTCCTTGCGCTCCTTTGCCTTGAGAGAGCGCCTTCCCGCGATGAGCTCGGGTACGATGGCCTCCACCCAGCTCTTCTGGATAGGCGATACCGTGCGGGCATACATCTTGGTCGTCTGCACGATCTCCCCTGCGAGGATATACTGCGGCAGCTCCGAGAACCACGCGGAACCCGGATGGATCATGATCGAATCGGCTGTGAGCGAGCGGTAGGAGAACCTGTCGATCTTCATGCAGACGTACTGCTTGAGGCCTGTCATCAGGCACATGAAGTACTCCGCGATCTTCGTGTGGCTCTCCTTCGCGGAGGATATCGGCATGCCCATTTCCGAGACGATGGCCTCAAGCTGCGTCTTGATATGCTGGATTTCCTCCATCGTCTCGTAATCGAGGTACTTGGACTTGCAGAAGGCTTTCCTCTCGCGCCTGTCCGTGATATCCGCATAGCGCCTGAAGAGCCTTACCATGGAGAGGAAGTCACCGTATACGGGGTCCCTCAGCGAGCGGTGGGCATCGCGCGCCTCGAGCTCCTCTCCAGGAGGAAGCACGTACGGCGTCTTGGCGGACATGGTGGCGACTGCGATCAGCACCTGCTCCATCACGTCAGGGTACCCCATGATCGCTTCGACGATGATCCTCGACAGCCTCGGCAGGAGCGGGAACTGTATCATCATGCTGCCGATCGATGTCAGATGGTGGTCCTTCTCGATGGCGCCGATTGTCAGCAGCGTCTCCTCTGCGCTCTGCATCGCGCTCTTCTTGGGCGGCGTGATGAAGGGGAAGGAATCGGTGTTGTAGATCTCGAGCTCGCTCATGCGCAGCACGACCTCGGCCAGGTCGGAATGGAGGATCTCCTCCTCCGAATACTGTGGCCTCATGTCGTAGCTCAGCTCGGTGTAGAGGCGGTAGCAGATGCCTGGGGCCGTACGTCCGGCACGCCCCTTCCTCTGGTCAGCCGATGCCCTCGAGATAGGCAGCGGCAGCAGGGCGGAGGTGAAGTTCTTCTGGTTGTAGAAGTTGACCTTGGCCATGCCTGAATCGATTACGGTGCGGATTCCGTCTATCGTGAGCGATGTCTCTGCGATGTTCGTCGATACCACGACCTTGCACTTGCCCCGGGATGTGGGCGTGAATACGCGTTCCTGCTCATCCTTGGAGAGGCGCCCGTAGAGGGGATAGATCTCAAGCAGGCCGGAGAACGGCGTGTGCTCCAGCTCATCTATGCAGGCCTTGATCTCGGCTTCTCCGGGGAGGAATATTAGGATATCGCCATTGCCGTCGTCGACGGTATGCCTGACGATCTCCGAGACCTTCGCCCAGTAGATGTACTCGGTATCGCGCGAGAGCACGGCGGGGTCGTATCTGACTTCGACCTCGTAGGGCCTGCTGTCGATGGAGATGATGGGCGCGTTGCCGAAGAACTCCGCGAACGAAGCGGCGTTTATCGTCGCGCTGGAGATGATGATCTTCAGGTCAGGGCGCCTGAACGATATCTCCTTCAGCAGGCCGAGTATGAAGTCTATGTTCAGGCTGCGCTCATGCGCCTCATCGACCATGATGACGGAGTAGCGCGAGAGCGTCTTATCGAGCTTCACCTCCTGCAGGGGGATCCCGTCGGTCATGATCTTGATCCTCGTGTCAGGCCCGGTCGTGTCGGCGAAGCGCATCTTGTAGCCGCAGTAAGCGCCGCTGTCGCCGATCTGCTTCCTGATGAACTCCGAGACGGACATCGCCGCGATGCGCCTGGGCTGGGTGATGCCTATGATGCCGGACCTGTCATAGCCCGCTTCCCTGAGTATCAGGGGGATCTGCGTCGTCTTGCCGGACCCTGTAGGGCTTTCGACGATAATCGTCTGGTTCCTCTCCAGGGCATCGAGTATGTCCTGCCGGTGGCGGTATACGGGAAGCGACGTGAAATCAGCCAATGGCGATTCCTTCCAGGAGCTCTGCAGCCGTCCCGGCCTTCCTCTCCTCGCGGGTCCTGAGGTCCTTGAGGGTGTATGTCCCGTCCGCATACGTGAGGAGGTATGGTATGGCCCTGTTCTCCGCATATGCGTATACCTTCTTCATCTTCGCCTCCGGCATGAGATAGACATCGCACCTGAAGCCCCTGTCGCGTATCAGCTCGGCTGCCTTTATCGCGGGCCCTTCCTCTCCGGGCCTGTGGACGATTAGGATATCCGCCGATGAGGAGGAGGCAAGGAGCGGGCTTCCCAGCTCCTCGAGCCCCGCCATGAGCCTGTCCAGGCCGATGGATGACCCGACTCCGGGCAGCTTCTCCTTCGTATAGAGCGATGCCAGGTCGTTGTACCTTCCTCCCGAGCATACGGAGCCAAGCGAGGGGAGGGCATCGAGGAATGTCTCATAGACAAGCCCCGTGTAGTAATCGAGCCCCCTCGTGATCGATGGGTCGAATACGAACGAGGAGGCGATGCCGGCCTCATCCAGCATGCCGTAGATGGCCCTCATCCTCTCCGATGCCTCAGACCTGCCGCCGGAGAGCTCCTCCAGCTTCTCGAGCGTGTCCATGAACGAGCCTTCGTCCGCGGAGATGAAGGAGAGTATCTTCCCTGCCTTCGCCTCATCTCCGGTGATGCCGGAAAGGAGGCTGAGCGTCTCGTCCCTGCCGATCTTGCGGAGCTTGTCGACGGTGCGCAGTATATCCACGCTCCGTCCGCTTTCGCCGATGGATGAGAGGAACGTATTGAACATGCCCCTGTGAGAGAGGTGGAAGGTATATCCATCGATGCCGAGGGCAGAGAACGACCTGTTCATCATCATGAGGATCTCGGAATCGCTTTCGGCGTTATCGGGGCCGACGATATCGAAATCGCACTGGATGAATTCCCTGTAGCGTCCCTTCTGGGGATTCTCCCCGCGCCAGACCTTGTTTATATGGTAGCGCTTGAAGGGGATGCCGAGCTCTGCCTGGTGCTGGGCTAGGAAGCGCGCGAAGGGGACGGTGAGGTCGAAGCGCATCGCGACGTCCCTGCCGCCGTTGTCATTGAAGCGGAATATCTGCTTGTCGGTCTCGCCGCCGCCCTTGCCGAGCAGCACCTCGGTATACTCCAGCACGGGGGTGTCTATCGGTACGAAGCCATAGGATGAGAATACATCCTCCAGCTTCCTGATTATCTTCTTCTTGGGGATTTCCTCCTTGGGCAGGCTGTCCCTGAAGCCCTTGAGGACTGCTGGTTCTATCATGGGCTGATGATACCATCGAACGGCTGTCCCGTCCATAGAACGCCTTCCGGCGCTTCTTGCATACCTTCCTGCTACGGGTTATTGTAGTGGTGTGTTCAGGAGATATAAGACGGACGAGAACGGCAGGAGCGTTCCCGTTGCAAGCATATATTCGCAGAAGGAGCATTCGATCAGGAATGCCGATATCGACAAGGATGCGCTCTGGGCGATAAAGAAGATCCAGAACGCAGGAGGGGAGGCTTATATCGTAGGAGGCGCTATCCGCGATATGCTCCTCGGCAGGAAGCCGAAGGATTTCGATATCGCGACATCGCTCTCCCCGCGGCAGGTGCAGCGCCTCTTCTGGAACGCGCGCATCATCGGCCGCCGCTTCCGCATAGTCCATCTCTTCTTCGGGCAGAAGATCATCGAGGTCACGACGTTCCGCTCCGATGAGGAGAACTTTGAGGATGGCAGGAACAACATGTTCGGCACGATGGAGCAGGATGCCCATCGCCGCGACTTCTCCATCAACAGCCTCTATTACAATCCTGCCAGCGGGCAGCTTCTCGACTTCAATGATGCCATGGAGGACTTCCGCAGGCGCACGATCCGTTCCCTGATACCGCTTTCGTACTCCTTCTCAGAGGATCCCGTGCGCATGATCCGCGCGCTCAAGTACCAGGCCACTACCGGCTTCTCGCTGGAGAAGGACGTGAAGAAGGCCATCAGGAAGAATGCGGAGCGCATAGAGGGCGTCTCCACATCACGCCTTACCGAGGAGGTGGCGAAGATAATCATGAGCGGCTCCTCTGCCGCCATCTTCGCCAATCTCGCGAAGTACGGGCTGCTGCAGTTCATACTGCCATGCTTCTCGATGTACATGGAGTACAGCGAGGTCGCCAGGGCGCTGGATGAGGCCGACAGGAAGGTCCGCGAGGGGAGGGACAGCGGCAATCCGCTTGCCAAGGATGAGGTCTTCGCCATCATCCTCAGGCCCCTCATCATCTTCCCGGATACGGCATCCTCATCGCCTGAGGAGCTTTTCAGGGAAGGGTTCAGGCAGGCCAAGGTCCTGATATCGCCGATGACGCCGCCGAACTATGAGCTGGAGAAGGCAGTCGATGCGATCCTCGCCGATATGGGCGTGCGCAGGGCCCGCAAGTCCGCGGAAGCCAGGGCGCCGAGGAAGAAGCCCAATACCATGGGCCGCAAGAGGGCAGCGGAGGAAGTGCTTTCCTCGGCAGCATCGGAAAGGCGCATGAGCAAGAGGAAGAAGGTCAAGGCGGCGAGGCTGGAGAATACCGCGGCATCGCTTGCCGAGGCGCATGACGCCTAGCCCCATTCCTCGATCTCTATGCTGGCTCCCCTGACCATTATGCCGCCGTATTTCTCTATGCAGTCGGTTATGTATTCCTGCAGGTCCGATATCGTGGTCGAGAGATAGTGCCGCACCGGGAGCTGCAGCGTGATGGAGAGCGAGTACGTGGAATCCGGATTCTTCGTGCTGCGCACCTTCTTCACCTTCATCACCGGGTCGTATTCGCTGATCGCATGCCTGACCATCTGCGTCATGGTCGCATCGGAGAGCTCCTCCTTGTCGGGCTTGGAGAACTCTGGGCGCACGATGGTCTTCTCGAAGGCCTGGTTCTTCTTCAGCGCCCCTTTCTTGCCTGAGAATACCTTCATCGAGTCCAGCACTATCTGCGGCGCCGAGCGCGTGATCTCTATCGAGGGCACGGGGATGACATGCTTCCCTTCCGTGAAGCGTATCCTCATGGCCGTCTCGATCTCCTCCGGCGATGCGATATCCTCGATATGGATGATCTTCTCTGGTTCCGGCAGCTCGAGCCTCTTGGCGATCTTGCGCACCATCTTCTCCGAGGTGCCGATGATCAGTATCCTCTTGTACCGCTCCTTCAGCAGTGCGTTCACCACCTCGTCCTTGTGCTCATCGTCATCGAAGACAGCCGTCCTGACGGCAGCGAGGAAGTCGGCATCGCGCTTGGCGCTGTGGCCCGCGAGTATCCTGTTCCCCCTGATAAGGAGCCCGTCATCGATGATCAGGTCTATCCTGTACTTGGCGGCGACGAGCTTAGAGTGGTAGCTCTTCCCGGTGCCAGAGCGGCCGACGAGGGCATAGACCTTGATTCCCCTGAACTTGGAGAACGCGAATTGGAAGAACCTGTTGGCAAGATGGTAGTATCTATCTTTCAGCATGCTTGATAACCCCGTTGGTGCCGTCCAGCCTGGCTTCCTTCCCCGAAGGCAGCCTGATGATGCCTGAGAAGGCGGCCGCTTCCCTCACGTAGGAGGACCTGTGCATGGCGATGCGGGCCGGTGCCGCGGCGGAATAGGAGAGGGAAAGGGCTCCCGTGCTGTCGCGAAGGCTGCCGTCCGCCATCACGATGCCGCCCAATGCCGCTTTCTCGCCGCCATAGGAGATGTATCCCCTGCTGCCGCAGATGAGCAGCATGGCAGGGACGCCTCCATCCAGCCATGACGCATAGGCGCATGACCAGGCAGGGAAGGCCGTGAATCTCCCGCTCCCCCATGACATGTCCGCCTTCGCCTTCCTTATGTCGCGGCGCATATGCTCGATGAAGAGCACGCCCTCCGCAGGCATAGGTCCGGAGGCTGTCATCCTGATGCCGTGCCTGCTGTCAGCCTGTGCCTCATGGCAGGCGCTTTCCCCGCCTGCAAGGAAGAGCATATCGCCCTTGATTCCCTTCTCTCCGGAGGGAAGCCTGAGGTATGGGGCGGTGAAGAGCAGGCGGTGCCTGCTGCCTCTCCGGGAGAAGGAGAGCGTCATCTCATCGTTATAGAAGCCGAATGCCGCATCGCCCGGGGATGATGGCATGGCCTCCATGGGCTTGGCAGGGGACGCATAGAGCACGGCCGCTTCCTTCCTGGCTAGGTCCGTGACGACGAGTGAGAAGCCCTTCTTCAGGCCCATGTCGATGAATGATGCCTCGACGGACAGGCCCACAGCCATATCGTCGAATGCATAGATGTTCCAGCCTTGGCGGAGATGCCCGAACCTGTCAGAGTCCATAACGAGAGTGTACTACTAGTAGGCGATGCTTTCCAGACGGAAAGGGTCATCGGCAGGCCGGCTTCAATTGACATATGGCCACCACAATGATAATTTCAGAAGAGCTGTTTTCATTGCAGCTGATGAAATCCAGTGAAAGGGGTTGTGGAAATGCCTTCAGATAAAGATAAGGGAAATGCCATAAGCATCAATGGCAGCGATGCGAAGAAGCATAAGAAGAATGGCAAGGGCTTCGGATGGGTGCTCGGAGTGATTATCCTCATCATACTCTCCCTGCTGCTCGTGCTGCCTGTGACGGCTTTCGGCGGCGGAAGCTCCTCAGTGGTCTTCGGCTCATACAACGGGGAGAAGATCGAGCTTGCCTACGGCAACTACTTCTTCAACCAGGTCAACAGCCTGATGGCATCGAATCCGCAGAATATGCTCGGCGCCTATCTGCAGGCATTCAATCTCACGGTCTACAAGACGGCCCTGGATCAGCTCGCTGACCAGGTCGGCTATATGCCTACCGACAAGGCCGTCGATGACGTGATCGTCAATGGCGGCGGCTTCGTCAATGAGGATGGGCAGTATGACAGCTCCCTCTATGCGGCCCTCTCCGATGTCGAGAAGGCTGCCGTGCGCCAGAACATCACGGATACGCTCCCTGCCCAGACCGTCCTCAACGATATCGCGACGGTGAAGGTGTCGGATGCCGAGAGGGAATACTCCCTCGCCATCAATGACACGGTCAGGGATTTCGAGTACATCACTGTCGACTACAGGTCATATCCTGATGCCGATGCCGTAGCATATGCAGAGGCGAACCCGTCGCTTTTCGAGACGGTGGGGCTGAGCATGGTCACGGCGGCGACCGAGGACGAGGCGAAGCAGATCCTTGCTGATATCAATGCAGGGATGAGGACATTCGAGGATGCGGCCGCTTCCTCCATCGACCCGGCGGCTTCAGCCGGTGGCGCTGTCGGCGATGTCTTCTTCTACCAGGCAGGCAATTACCTGAGCAATGAGGCGGACAGTGAAGCTGTGTTCGCGGCAGAGCAGGGAACGCTCGCAGGTCCTTTCCAGACATGGTATGGCTGGTCGGTATTCCGCATCGATACGGCAGCCCATGCTGCTGACCTTGCCGATGAGGAGGTCCTTGATTCCGTCAAGTCATATATCTCCGCCAATGATGCGGAGACGATGGATGCATTCGTGAAGGCAGAGGCCGATGAGGTCTACCAGGCAGCCCAGGCTGATTTCAGCGGTGCTGCTGAGTCTGCAGGCCTCGCTGTCTCCACGGCAGGCCCGGCATCGCCGAACCCGGCAGCTTCGCAGTTCGTCATCGGACTCGAGTATACCGATGCCAGCGGCCTCCTCAGGAGCGCTGCGGCAGCTGACAGCGGCTACTACGGCCTTCTCTACAGCGCGGAAGAAGGAACGGTGCTCGAGCCGCATCAGGCTGGTGCCAATACCTACATCATCGCGCGCCCGCTGGCTCCTTCTGCCGATAACAGCCTCATGACGTCGTATATGGATTCCTTCTATACATCGTTCATGCCGCAGCTCGTGATGAACGACCTGCAGAATGCGGTGCTCGGATCCGACCTCTTCGAGAACAGGTTCTTCGAGGTCTATTTCGCGAATTCAGGCAACTGATGCCCGATGCGATGATAAGGAAAGCCCCGGCGACGGGGCTTTCTTCATGAAGGTATCAGCCGACGCCTAGGTCGGTATTCTCGATGAGGACCTCGGCCTTGTGGCTCCTGCGTATCTCAGGGGCAAGCTCCCTGATGAATGCCTCCGCCAGCTTATCATCGCGCTCCACCGGCGTCGAATTGGGGCAGAAGAGGTTCACCGAGTAGTAGCCGAAGAGCGCATCGGCTATCCTCACGTCCTCCATGATGCCTTCCGCCGTCTGGCCCTTTATCCCGGCAAGGAGGCAGACTCCATCGAAATAGCGCCTTATCTCCTCGGGGGTGACATCCTTGCCGATGCCCTTCTTCCAGCTGGCCCGCAGCTCGGGATCGAATGTCTCCACGCCGCAGCGGAAGTGCACCTCGGCTGAGGGGAAGAGCTTCCTGAATCCCTCCAGGGTGTTCCTGTACATCCAGTGGGTCTCCAGCCACAGCGTATGGATATGCTTCTCCTCAACGGTCCTCCGCAGCAGGGAGAGCGTGTCGCCGTCATATTCCTGGCAGGAGCCTGAGTTGATTGCGTCGAGCACGCCATAGATGCCGCTTACCCTGCCGAGCACCTCCCTGTTGATGGTATACGGGTCAGGCGATACATCGAGGTAGTAATCGCAGAACGTGCACTTCCGCCATCGGCAGCCAGTGCCCTGCAGGAGGATGAACTCCCTCTTCAGTCCTGTCTCTATGAGGCTGTACCTTTCCATTATGACCACCTTCTCCTTATATACCTGACCGCGGCATATGCCAGCGGGGTGCCGAAGAGCGACTCAAGCAGCATCTTCGCCAGATACTGTGCCAGGATCATCGAGGCAAGGTCCCCGGCCGGGCATGTGCCTGTGAAGGCGATGAGCACGAAGAGCACCGAGTCGATGAGGTATCCTGCGACGGATGAGCCTATCGTCCTCATCCAGAGCCTCCTGCCGTCCTTCGACCTGTCCCTCATGATGACGAGGATCTTCGCGTTTATGATGTCTCCGGCAAGGAAGGAGATGAGCGAGGCGAGGACGATGCGCGGCACGTAGGTGTAGATCGTGCTGTATGCGCTCTGGATGCCTGCCATGTAGTCGGGATAGGGAAGCACTGTCCCTATCGAGGTGAAGAGCACGAGTATGGCATTGCAGGCGAATGTCAGGAAGATGACCTTCTTGGCAGTCCTGTAGCCCCATATCTCGGCGAGCACGTCAGAGAGCATGTAGGCGATGGGGAAGGTGATGGTTCCCGCGTCGAACAGCGCCAGCGGGCCGATGGAGATGATCTTGACAGCCATGAGGTTTGCTATCAGATACATCGTGATGATGAGCGATGCGATGACCGTGAGAGGGGAGAAGTCCCCAGTCCGGTTTTTTGAAGGGTTGTCCGGTACCTTGTATTCCATGATGGCGTGACTATAGCACATCCGGGGAAGACGATGATAGCCCCCTTGCCGCATACCATGCCACGGTCTTCTCCAGCGAGGGGATGAAGCTGTCCTGGGGCACGAAGCCAAGCTCCTGGCGTATCTTCTCCGAGGAGATGCTGTAGCGCCTGTCATGGCCCTTCCTGTCCTCCGTATGCCTGATAAGCGACCTGTCCCTGCCGAGGATGGAGAGCAGCATGCCTGCCAGCTCGATGTTGGAGAGCCTGACGCCGGATCCGGTGTTGTATATCTCCCCGGGCCTTCCCCTGTCGAGTATTGCCAGGATGGCCCTCGCATGGTCAGCTGACGTGATCCATTCCCTCACGTTGAGGCCGCTTCCGTATATCGGCACCGGATGGCCTGAGAGCGCGCTGGCGATGATGGTCGGGATGAATTTCTCCTGATGCTGGTGCGGCCCGAAGCAGTTGCAGCAGCGCGAGACTGTCACCTCAAGCCCGTATGTCCGCATGAACGCGAGCGCAAGCTGGTCCGCTGCCGCCTTCGAGGCGGAATACGGCGAGCTAGGACGGAGAGGGGAGTCCTCGCTGAACGAGCCATCGCCTTCGATGGGGAGGTCGCCGTATACCTCATCCGTGGAGACCTGGTGGAAGCGGCTGAGGCCATGCCTCACCGCTGCCGCCATCAGCACGGCAGGGCCTTCCGTATTCGTCCTGATGAAGAGCGCCGGGTCCTCGATGGACCTGTCGACGTGGCTTTCGGCCGCGAGGTTGACGATGATGTCAGGATGCTCCCGGCGGAAGAGACCCTCGACGTCCCCAGGCGATGAGATGTCTCCCCTGATGAAGCTGTATCTGCTGGAGCGGATATCGTCAAGCGCGCGTATATCCGAGGCATATGTGAGCTTGTCGAAGACCACGATCCTGTCTTCCGGGTAGTGCTCAAGCGCCAGATGGGTGAATGCGATGCCGATGAAGCCGGCACCGCCTGCTATGACGATTGTCCTAGGCATAGGAAAAGCGACCGACGGGAATCGAACCCGCATCTTCAGCTTGGGAAGCTGAGGTAATAGCCACTATATGACGGTCGCGTTAACCTGATGATAGCCGAAAGTGATATAATTGGCAATGCTATGGATGACATTCAGAGAGCGCAGCATTACAGGAAGATGACGGAGACGCCTGTCCCGAAGCTGATCAGCCGCCTTGCTGTCCCCACGATCGTATCGATGCTCGTATCGGCAATCTACAACACTGCCGATACTTATTTCGTCGCCAAGCTCGGCACGAGCGCCGCCGGCGCGGTAGGCATCGTCTTCTCCATCATGGCGATCATACAGGCGATAGGATTCACGATCGGCATGGGAGCGGGCAATATCCTCTCCCGCCAGCTCGGCGCCAAGGAGGATGACGCGGCGACTGCCACGGCCTCCTCCGGATTCTTCCTCGCCCTTGCCCTCTCCCTTGTCCTCTCTGCCGTCGGCATCCTCTTCACCGATGAGCTGATGATGCTCCTCGGCGCTACGGAGACGATCCTGCCGTATGCATCGGCCTATGCCGAGTATATCTTCTATGGCTGCCCGGTGATGTGCCTGTCCTTCGTGATGAACAACTACCTTCGCTCGGAGGGGAAGGCCCTCTTCGGCATGATAGGCATCACGGCCGGCGGATTGCTGAACATAGCGCTTGACCCCATATTCATCTTCACGCTCGGCTTCGGCACCGCCGGCGCCGCTATGGCCACGGCCCTCAGCCAGTGCGTCAGCTTCATCATCCTGCTGGCGTTCTTCCTTACAGGCAAGAGCAGCGTCCGCCTGTCGCTGGGGAAGGCGGCGAAGAGGATTGCCGTATATATCTCGGTGATCCGCATAGGGCTCCCTACGCTGGCAAGGCAGGGGCTTTCCAGCATCGCCATGATTGCGCTCAATGTGGCTGCCGCCTCATTCGGTGATGCCGCCGTCGCATCCATGACCATCTCCACCAAGGTCACGATGTTCGCATTCTCCGTCATGCTCGGCTTCGGCCAGGGCTTCCAGCCTGTCGCATCATTCAACTTCGGTGCCAGGCGCTATGGCAGGGTTATGAAGGCAACGGCCTTCACGGCATCCGTCGGTACTGTCCTGATGCTGGTGACATCCTCCATATGCTTCATCTTCGCGCGTGAGATCGTCGCGGCCTTCCAGTCATCGGATGCCATGGTGCTGGAGATAGGCACTGCCGCACTCAGGTACCAGGCGCTCGTGCTGCCCCTCACAGGGCTGACAACTACCACGAACATGGGGCTGCAGAGCACGGGGCAGGCCCTCAGCGCCACAGTGCTCGCATCATGCCGCCAGGGAATATTCTTCATACCGCTCGTCCTCGCGCTGCCGCGGCTGATGGGGATCCAGGGCGTGGAGCTCGCCCAGCCGCTGAGCGACCTGATGACGTTCGTCCTCTCCGTCTTCTTCCTCATCCACTTCATCAGGAAGCTGAGGGCGCTATCGGCATCTGTGGTACAATAGCGCTATGGATATCAGGAAGATAACAGGTACCGTAAAGGAATACGCATGGGGCAATGATGACTTCATCCCATCACTCATAGGCAATTATACCGGCAGGCCGCAGGCGGAGCTCTGGTTCGGCACCCATCCCTCCGGCGAGAGCCATGCGGAGGATGGCAGCAGCCTCTCTTCGCTGATTGCCTCAGATCCATCGATCCTCGGGCCGGAAGCGTACCGCAGGTACTCAGGCAGGCTGCCGCTCCTCTTCAAGGTCCTTGCCATCGCGAAGCCCCTGTCGCTGCAGTGCCATCCCGATAAGGCGCAGGCGGAGGAAGGCTGGAAGAGGGAGGAGACGCTGAGGAAGGAAGGAAAGCCCTGCGACTACCAGGATGATAACCGCAAGGCAGAGGTCATAGCGGCGCTCTCGCCGGTGACGGCCCTCTGCGGCTTCCGCGATATCGAGCTGGCGAAGGCTGACCTTGCAGCGCTGCTGCCGTCCTCATTCATCTCCTCGGTCATGCCGATAGCATCATCGCCCAGGTCGCTCTTCCTAGGGCTCTATGCGCTGCCGGAGAAGGAGAGGGAGGCGCTGCTTGATGAGCTCTCCGCTGCGGTCTCCAGCTCCCCGGAGCCTGACTGGAAGGGCAATTTCCTTACCCGGAAGGGGATAGCATCCGAGTGCCTCAGGGAGTATCCCGGGGATATCGGGGCCATCTTCCCGTATATCATGAATACCGTATGGCTGCAGGTCGGGGAGGCGCTCTACCTCCAGCCCGGCATCCTCCATTCATATGTATATGGCAATGGCATCGAGCTGATGGACGCCTCCGACAATGTCCTCAGGGGAGGGCTGACGAAGAAGAGGGTGGACCTGGACGAGCTGGGGAGGATCATGTCCTTCTGCAGCATCGAGCCGAAGAAGGCGAGGATATCGAAGACGGGCTCCGGACGCACTACGTACGAGACTCCTTCCGATACCTTCATCCTCAGGTCTGCCGGGAGCGGCAGCTATGAGGTCAAGGGCGGCAGGTTCGCGTTCGCCCTCGCGGTGGAGGGCATGGTCCGCTTCTCCTATAAGGGTGAGAGCCTGGTCCTCAGCAAGGGCGAGTGCGCCATGATACCGGCTTCAGTCGCTCCTTATGGGATGAACGTGCGGGGCCGCGTCTTCTTCGCGGAAGTGCCTGTATGATCCATAACCCGGTAATCCCGGGCTTCAACCCCGATCCCTCGATCCTCTTCGATGGCTCCCGCTTCGTGATAGCAGTATCGACATTCGAGTACTATCCCGGGGTGGCGCTGTATGCATCGGAGGACCTCTCCTCATGGGAATATGCCGGCTCGGCGCTGACCGAGGATAACGGCTTCTCCCTTGCCGGCGTGCGCAGCAGCAGCGGCATCTATGCCCCGGCCATCAGGTTCCATGAAGGACGCTATTACCTTGCCACGACAGTCAAGAGCGGGATGGGGAACATCATCGTCCATGCCGATTCCCCCGCAGGGCCATGGAGCGAGCCCCTTCCGGTCTATCCCACGGGCATAGACCCGAGCCTCACGTTCCTCCCTGACGGCTCATGCTTCTATGTCCAGAATGGCCCTGGAGGGATATATGGGGCATACATAGATCCCGCAAGCGGGCATCTGCAGGAGGATCTCCGCCTGATCTGCCCCGGGCAGACAGGGTATGCCACTGAGGCTCCCCATATCTACTGCAGGGATGGCATGTACTATCTTGTATTCGCGGAAGGAGGGACCGAATACGGCCATCATGAGGCTGTCGGACGCTCTGCTTCCATCTACGGCCCCTATGAGCTGAGGCCTGAGTCCATCCTCTCCCATACGGCCAGGAAGAACCATGAGGTGCAGGCGACGGGGCATGCGGACCTGCTGCAGCTCCCGGATGGCAGGTGGATTGCCGTGTTCCTCGCCATCAGGATGCCGGGGAAGCCCCTTCTGCATCATCTCGGGAGGGAGACGTTCATGGCAGAGGTCTCATGGGAAGATGGCTGGCCTGTGATAGGCGATGGCGGGAAGGTGGAGCTGGAGATGGAATCGCCTGTGGAGACTGTCCGCAGGAGGCCGTTCTCGTTCTCATCCTCCTGCGATATCGACGCATCCCCGCTGCTGAGGCTGCGCGCAAGGCATCGGGACTATTATGATGTGGAGAGCGGTGAGCTGGCGCTCCATGGCGGGGAGGGGCTGTCAGAGCCCCTTGGCGAGCCTGCTGCGCTGCTGATGAGGCAGGAGGATTTCGATATCTCCTTCTCGGCCGTGCTGCGTACTGATGCGACGCTTTCCGGCAGGGCAGGCGTCACGGTGTTCTACAGCTGCGACTACCATGCAGATATCCTCTGCGAGCGCACCGATGGCGGTATCGCCATATCCCTCAGGCGCCATATACATGACCTGGAGGCCGTGCAGGGCCGCATCATCCTCCTCGGGCGCAGTAGCGTGCGCCTTGAGGTGAAGGCTGATAGGGAGCGGTACACGTTCTATGCCGATGGCCACTGCATCGGCAGCGCCTCCACGGCATCATTCGCCACGGAAGGAACCATGTATATGACGTTCACGGGAACGCTCGTAGGCATCTTCGCGGAAGGCGGCGATGCCAGGTTCATCCTGCCGTTCGGATTCATTGGCTGAGGATGTCAGGGAACTCCTCGGCGATGGAGAGGAAGGAGCTGTAGCCCAGTACGTTGACCCAGGCGATGTCTATCCCGAAGGTTCCGTTCATGTTGCCCTCATCGGAGAAGTAGTCCCATGATGTATGGTTGATCTGCTCAGGCTGCCAGCCTGCGAAGGATGCATCCCTGCCGAGGTAGCCGTTCTCCTCGCAGCCTATCAGCGAGAGGCAGGCATCCATCATCTTCCGGGCCTGGGCTTCCCAGAGCCTGTCCCCGTCGAGCCTGGCAAGCCTCAGGTAGAGCAGGGCAATCAGCATGCCGTAGAAGTCGAGATGGTGGTGTGCTGCCGATACGCTTGTCATCCCCTCCGTCGAGAAGCCGAGCCTGCCGAGCGGTGAATCAGGCGGCAGCCAGGAAGGTTCCTGCCAGACCCATGTCAGGATGAAGGAGGCGGCTTCCCTTGCCGCTTCCAGCTCCCTTTCCCCGCCATATCCTCCTTCCAGGCATTCCAGGAGGAAGGCGAGGATGCTGACGCCGGCTTCCTTGTCTACGGAATCGGCATCGAGGGTATCGCCATGGAAGCCATCCGAGAGCGCCAGGCCTGCATAGTATCCCATCGCCTTCAGCGCCGCGGAGAGGAACGCGTCGCGCTCATCTCCCGCATAGGGGAGCAGCCGCATCATCGCGGTCCCTATATATGCGCCATTGGTACCCTTGCGGTCGATGGCATTGCCTTCGCTGTCCCACCAGCGCCCGAATGAGCCGTCCGCAAGCTGATGGGCGGCATAGAAGCGCAGCACGCGCAGGGGAAGCTCGATGAAGGGCCTGTGCCCCGTCTTCCCGTAGAGCTCTATGAAAGCCGACATCGCCTCGCCGGTGCATCTCGCGTTCATCAGCTTCCGGTATTCAGGATGCTCGCTGATGCCGAGATATCCTCCGCGCTCATCGGTGTCGAGGCTGATCGAGTCCTGGTAGAATCCCGGTGCCGTCTCCGCAGAGAGGAAGTACGTGCCTATCTTCATCGCCAGGCTGTACAGGAAGCCATTCCCTGCCGGTATGCCCAGCTTCGTGGCGATCTCCCCGATCCTGCCGGGATCTGCCGCTCCCAGCGCATCGTCTTCCGTGCGGAGGAAGGCGGAGGCCGCCTCAAGCGACTTGACCAGGAAGGAGCCTGCCGTGAAGCGGTAGACAGGCTGGTGCTCGCCGTTTCCCTCTCCCATGATAAGGGCTGCACTGCCATCATCTGTCCTGATCACCATGCCAAGGAGCCTTTCCAGCTTCGAGCCACGGTAATGCTTCCAGTCCCTTGCCCGTGAAGGGCTGCTGCCGCAGCAACTCCCTATCAGGCGGCGGTATGCGGCATAGGCGCTTTCCTCATCTGCATGGAATGTGCGGAAGGTCCTCTGCAGCGAGTCTCCCCTGCGGAGGCTGAGGAGGGGAGGCGTCCCTGCCGGTATGAGCTTCGTCTTCCCCCTGTAGCTGCATGGCGCCTCATGAGGGGGAAAGCGGAATACCGCACAGCTTCCTTCCCATCCTGATGAGGCAAGCCTGTCCTGGCTGGCGCATCTGTCCATCCAGATGAATGTCCAGCCGTCGCTTTCCATGCCTATGATGCCGGGGAGCGGCATGCGCGTCTCCTCGAATGTCCAGCAGGGGGCCCTCCTCGAGGAGGGGAAGCATCCTTCTCCCTCTGTGTTGCCTGCATACCATACCGCAGGGATGAATACGCCGCCTCCGGGCTTTCCCAGCGGGAAGCGCAGGGATATGCTGCCATGGAAGTCCTCCAGTGCCCGTGCGGTGAAGGAAAGGCCGCTGCCTGCAGGCTCCATGGCGGCCTCTATCGCCCCTATGCGCACCGTGCCGCTGAGCGGCAGCTCCGTAGATGTCCCTCCTGATGCAATGCGTATGAATGCTTCCATATCAACCCTTGAGTCCTGTCATGGCTATGCCGTCGATGATTTTCCTCCTGAAGATGAGGAAGAAGATGAGCTCGGGAACCGATGCGATTACGGCGCCGGCCATTATGAGGGCGTATTCGGTGCCGTGCGTGCCCTGGAAATTGGCGATTCCCACCGTTATCGTGTATCTGACCGAATCATTGATAGCGATGAGCGGCCAGAGGAAGTCGTTCCAGGCGTTGATGAAGGCCAGGATGATGACTGTCGTCGCTGCCGACTTGCCCAGCGGCAGTATGATCCTCGTGAAGGTCCTCAGCCTTCCGGCGCCATCGATGAAGGCCGCTTCCTCAAGCGCGTCGGGGATCCCCTCATAGAACTGCCGCAGGATGAAGATGCCGATGGGCATCGCCAGGCGGGGCAGTATCGCGGCTGTCAGCGTGTTGATGATCCCGTATGAGTTGAACTGGAGGTATAGGGGGACGATCAGGACCTGGAAGGGGACCATCATCCCCGCCATCACCAGCCAGAAGAGGATGCTGCGGCCGGGGAAGCGGATCTTGGCGAATGCATAGGCGATGGGCGCGTCGAGGATGAACGTGGCGGCCATCGTCACGAGGCTTATGATGAGCGAGTTCAGCAGCCATCTGAGTATGTATGTGGAACCGAATGCCTCGATGTAGTTGTACAGCGTGGGATTGGCCGGCAGGAACGTGAATGCCCTGGTGACGACCTCGTTCTCGTATTTGAGGGAGGTTATCACCATCCAGGCCAGGGGGAATACCCAGACCGCTATGAGGAGGATCTCGAGGATGCGCGGCAGTATCTTCTTCCTTGCGGCCATCAGTCGTTCCTCCTTCCCAGCACTGCGTACTGGATGACGGATATGGCCATGATGATGGCGAAGAGGATATAGCTCATGGCCGCGCTGTATCCCATCCTGAAGTAGCTGAAGCCTGTCTCGTAGATATACTGGATCAGCACCCTGGTGGAGCCTGCCGGCCCGCCGCCTGTCATCACGTAGACCTGGCCGAAGACGTTGAAGGAGGCTATCACCTGCAGTATCAGGCAGAGGATGGTGGTCGGCTTGACGAGGGGGATCGTTATGTGCAGCACCTTCTGCAGCGCATTGGCCCCGTCTACCGTGGCGCTTTCGAAGACCTCCTTCGATATCTGCTTGATGCCTGCGGTGAAGAGCACCATGTTGAAGCCGGCTGTCCACCAGTACGTCGCTATCGATATCGACCACATGGCATTGCTCTCGCTGGTGAGCCAGCTCACGCCTTCGCCGCCGAGCATCCTGATGATATGGTTGAGGATGCCGAAGTCCTTCTGCATGATCCAGGCCCAGAGGGTGGCGACTACCGTCATCGAGAAGATGTAGGGGACGAAGAAGACGGTCTCCATCAATCCCTTCAGCGGCGATTTCCCCGTGACGAGGAGCGCCATCAGGAAGCCCATTACCAGCAGCACGGGAGTCGTCATCAGCACGAACTGGACGGTGTGCCAGAGGGATGACCAGAACTTCTCGTCGCGGAACAGGTCCGCATAGTTCTGCAGTCCCAGGAAGGCAGGCGTCCCCAGTATGTTCCACCTGAAGAAGCTTATGTAGAAGCCGAATACAAGCGGATACACCATGAAGAGCGCGAATACGACCATGAATGGCAGCGAGAACAAGATCCCGTCCCGTATGTCTCTGTTCCCAGGTATCATATCTGTTCCTCCGATCCCCATGGTCCCCGCCGTGGCGGGGATCCTGGGCATCGCTCCCCGGAGGGAGCGTGGCCGTCAGTAGCGGCTGATGATCTCGTTGACCGTGCTCTCCATGCCATCGAGGGCTGCCTGCGGATCCGCGTCCTTGGTCACCGCTGCCTCGAGCAGGTCGCTGAGCGTCTCGTAGATCTCGCCCCAGGCTGCTGTCGGCGGGTTGGCTACGACTGAGGATACGGCTGCCGCATAGTCTGCCCTGTATGGAAGGGCATGGAACTCCTCGCCCTCGAGGACGCTGTTCCTCGTCGGGATATTGCCGGCCTTGGCCCAGAGGTATGCATGGCCCGTCATCCAGTCGATGAAGCTGATGGCCGCCTCGACCTTCACGGGGTCCTGGTTCTTCTGCACCGGGATGGCGAATGTGTGGGAATCGGTCCATGCCGCGCTTTCTCCCATGAATGCCGGGAGCGGGCTTGCTACGAAATCGAGGCCCTCCGTCTGCTCAAGCGTGCCTGTCGCCCATACGCCGTTGAAGTAGAAGGCGCCTTCGCCGAGCTTGAACATGTTCATCGCCGCATCATAGTCGAGTTCGTTCGGGTTGACGCCATCATTGACGAGGGCCTGCAGCCATACGAGCGCATTGTAGCCGTATTCGTTGTTGAATGCCGCGGCGCTGAGGTCATCGGTGAGCATCGATCCGCCCTGCTGGTTCACCAGCGATACGAAGAGGCGGGTGAGGGTATAGGCCTTGTATGTGCCTGTCGTGTTGTCGATGAGCGAGCCCCACTGCCCTGTGGCTTCCTTTACTGCCTTGGCTGCCGCCGAGTACTCCTCAGCTGTCTTTGGCAGCTCGGTGATGCCTGCTGCCTCAAGGAGCGCCCTGTTGGTGTACATCACTATCGGGTGGACATCGAACGGGATTGCATAGAGGCTTCCGTCCATGCGGCATGCTTCGAGAGGCGCTGCCTGGAAGTCCGCGAGCATCTCCTCCGAGACATAGCCGTCGAGAGGAAGCAGGACTCCTGACGGCACGTAGTTTATGAGCCTTGCCT
Source organism: uncultured Spirochaetaceae bacterium (assembly GCA_944390725.1). GTDB lineage: Bacteria > Spirochaetota > Spirochaetia > Sphaerochaetales > Sphaerochaetaceae > Ornithospirochaeta. Next base: position 52,256 of record CALXQU010000008.1, on the reverse strand, counting down.
GATGGAGCACGATGACATCGGGCGCGGTCCCTGCGGCAAGCGCCGTGGTCAGCTTCGTGTAGTAGTCATCGAACTTGACCATGTCGTTGGTCATGTGGATCTCATCCTGCGATGAGTTGAACTCCTCTATCATCGCATCGAAGAACTCCCCGTCCCCTCCTGTGAACAGGGACCAGAACTTGAGCTCGATGGGGCCGTCCCCTGCTGCGGGGGCTTCCTGCGGCCCTGATGCGAAGAGCATCATCCCGGCTGCAAGCATAGCTATTATGGCTATAAGCTTCCTTCTCATGTCTTTCCTCCTTTGTTTCTCTTCATCCTCCCTGCCGTGCTGTCCCTGAAGATCAGCCTGACAGGCAGATTCTCTGTCTCATATGCCAGCGATGGGTCATCGATGTGCCTCCTGAGGATATCCATCGCCGTGTAGCCGAGCTTGTGCTTCGGCACGTCTACCGTAGAGAGGGCAGGGGCCATGAACTGCGAGAACATCAGGTTGTCATAGCCGATGACCTCCGCATCATCCGGCACCGAGAGGTCGTTCTCGGCCAGGCCCTTGAGCGCTCCCATGGCGACGATGTCGTTGAAGCAGGCCACCGCCGTGAATCCAAGTCCCTTGTTGATGGCGCTGTTCACTGCCTGGTATCCATCCTCCATGTGCCCCGGAAGGTGGAGGATGAGCCTCTCGTCGACCGCAAGGCCCCTTTCCGCATAGGCTTCCGCCATGCCCCTGTCCCTGTCTGCCGTGTTGCTGACGCATGGCGGCCCGGAGAGGTAGAGGATCCGCTCATGGCCGCGCGAGAGGAGGTAGCGGAAGACCTCCCTTTCGCCTTCCACGTCCCCGTGCAGGACGCTGTGGCTCTCAAGCCCGTCAAGGTAGCGCCCGGCGAATATGAAGGGCACCGGCAGAGAAGCATAGAAGGCGAGATGGCTGGCGCTGCTGTCATAGGACGGCATGATTATCAGGCCATCGACCTTCCGGGAGAGGAAGAGGCGGATAAGGTGCTCCTCCTTCTCCGCATGCTCCTCGGTGTTGCCGATCAGCATCTGGTAGCCCAGTTCCTCGGCCTTCTCGCTGATTCCCTTGATGACCTCGCTGAAGAACGGGTTGGAGGAGTCGGCGCTGACGACGCCGATGGTCTTGGTGCGTGGGCTGCGCATGCTCGATGCGACGGCATCCGGTATATAGCCCAGCTCATCGGCCTTCTCGCGTATGATCCTGCTCGTCCCGGCGCTTATGCGGCTGTCATTCCTGAGGACCCTCGATACCGTATTGATCGAGAAACCGGTTGCATCCGCGATGGTCTTCAGTGTGGTCCTCATAGATTAATGTTAACACTGAATGGCGGATCGGCAAGATAAATATACAGCTGTTGCAAGGAATTAGCGCGATTCCTCAGGATTAACGATAATCCTGGGGACGTATCCGATGCTCCATTTCCGCACCTGCATGCAGCCAGTTGGAATCGTTCCTGCCTTAGTGAAATAATCCCGGCAAAAATGTAGAATGGCTCTATTCCTAGTGACTTGGGGGTGCTTTGTGAAGCTTAAGGATGCAGCTATAGGGCAGACATGCATCGTGCAGGATATGGACCTCCCTTTCCAGCTGGAGAGGAGGCTTGAGGCCCTGGGCATGACCAGGGGGACGGCAGTCGATGTGATAAACCGCAAGGGGAAGGGGATAATGATCATCCGCCTGCGCGGGACACGCTTCGCGCTCGGAAGCAACATAACGGGCAATATAGAGATAGCGATTGGGGAGGCCGCATGAGCGACAGCGAGATGACGATAGGGTTCATCGGCAACCCCAACTGCGGCAAGACCACGCTCTTCAATGCCTTCACCGGCGCGAACCTGAAGGTCGCGAACTGGCCCGGCGTGACTGTCGAGAAGGTTGAGGGCGCCATCAAGGACCATGGCATGCTCATACACCTGGTAGACCTGCCTGGCACGTACAGCCTCACTTCCTATACGATGGAGGAGACGGTATCCAGGAACTTCATCCTCAGCGATGACGTGGATGTAATCATCAATGTCGTCGATGCCTCTGCCATCGAGCGCAGCCTCTACCTCACGCTGCAGCTGCTGGAGCTGGGCAAGCCTGTCGTGATGGCGCTCAACATGATGGACATCGTGGCGAAGAGGGGCATGGAGCTGGACCTGCACCGCCTGCCGGAGATGCTCGGCATCCCCGTGATCCCTGTATCTGCGAGGAAGAGGAGGGGGCTCGATGTCCTCATCCATGCTGCCATACACCACAAGGACAGCAGCAGGCCTGACAAGCTCATCCATGAGCATAAGACGGTCTCGCACCACCAGCATAACCACCACAGCGAGTTCGCCATGGTCTATTCCGATGACATGGAGGACCGCATCGATACCGTCATCAGGATGCTGAAGGAGAAGTATCCGGGGCTTGCCAACTACAGGTGGCATGCGCTGAAGCTGCTGGAAGGCGATAAGGAAATCACGGAGAAGTATCCTGTGGATATCCCGCGCAAGGCTGATGGCTCCGATTTCGAGTCGGATATCATCAACCAGAAGTATGACTTCATCGAGGAGATCATCCATGAGGTCCTCCTGCATAAGGAGCGCCAGGATGTGCTGACGGATGCCGCGGACAGGATCCTGACCGATAAGGTCTGGGGCATACCGGTCTTCCTCGGCATCATGGCGGTGACGTTCTTCCTGACCTTCACCGTGGGCGACTGGATCAAGGGCTTCCTCGAGCTTGGCATCGACTGGCTCTCAGGGGCTGCTGAGGCGGGGCTTGCGGCGGCGGGGAGCGGTGAGGTCATCTCGTCGCTTATCGTGGATGGCATCATCGCCGGCGTCGGCACCATCGTCACGTTCCTGCCCAATATCCTGATACTCTTCCTCTGCCTCGCGCTGCTGGAGGACAGCGGCTATATGGCGAGGGTCGCATACGTGATGGAAGGCGTCATGAGCAAGCTGGGGCTTTCCGGCAAGGCCTTCATACCGATGCTGCTCGGCTTCGGCTGCACGGTGCCTGCCATCATGGCCTCGCGTGCGCTGGAAAGCAGGCGCGACAGGCTTAAGGTCATGCTCGTCACGCCCTTCATGAGCTGCAATGCGCGCCTGACGATCTACATACTCTTCTCTGAGATGTTCTTCGCCGATAAAGCCATGGTCGTGGCCTATTCCATGTACCTGATCGGCATCGTCGTCGCCCTGCTGATATCGTGGCTGATACACCTTGCGGACAGGAAGAAGAGCGTCAATTACCTGATGATAGAGCTGCCCGAGTACAAGCTCCCTGATGCCCATACGGTAGCGATATACGTGTGGGAGAAGATCAAGGACTACCTCGGCAAGGCCGGCACGACGATATTCCTTGCCACGCTCATCATCTGGGCGCTCCTGAACTTCGGGCCATCCGGGCTCGTCAGCGACATGTCCACCAGCTTCGGTGCCTCCATCGGCAAGGTGCTGGTGCCGTTCTTCGCACCCATTGGGCTCGGCTTCTGGCAGATTGCGGTTGCGCTTATCGCGGGGATATCTGCAAAGGAGGTCGTCGTCTCCAGCTGCGCTGTGCTCTTCGGCATCGTCAATGCCAGCTCACCTGAGGGGATGGCAGCCTTCGACGCGGCTCTGGAGGGCATCGGCTTCGGTCCTATCAATGCGTTCTGCCTGATGGTCTTCTGCCTCCTCTATATCCCCTGCGCAGCGGCGCTTGCGACTATAAGGAAGGAATCCGGCAGCTGGTCATGGATGGGAGCTGCAGCGCTCTTCCAGCTGGCGGTGGCCTGGGTGGTGACGTTCTTCGTATACCAGGCAGCCTGCCTCATCTTCTGATATGGCCGCGGCTGTCGTAGCCATCCTCATCCTCTGCATAGCGCTTGCAGTCCGCGGCGCCCTGCGGAGGAGGAAGCGCCACCGCTGCCCTGGATGCCCATATAGCGGCAGCTGCGGGAAGGGGCGGCAGGATATTGCTCCATAAGCTTTGGTACGTGAGTATTTCCGGATACCAATGTATACTTTGATAAGGAGGATGGAATGGCAGATATGGTGATGCTTCCGATTGGTAGGACGGATTTCGCTGAGATACGCAGAATCGGCTGCTACTATGTGGATAAGACATCATCAATCGGCAGCATCATCAGGGATGGTGCCAAATCCATCCTTTTCACGCGGCCGCGCCGTTTCGGCAAGACGACTTTCCAGTCAATGCTTCGGGCTTTCCTTGATATAAGGGAAGATAGCCGGGAGCTTTTCTCCGGATTGGCCATAATGGACGATGCAGAGGCCGTCGATGGCTGGATGAATAGGTATCCAGTCATCTATCTCACATTCAAGGATATCGATGGTCCCGTATTCGATATAGCCATGGATGTCCTTAGGCGCAAGCTCTCCGAGCTTTTCCAGGAATATGGCTCGATTGGTGTTCCCGATGCGAAGGAAGAGGCGCGGATCTTCAGGAATATCTATGATGGCAGCTGTTCCATGAGCGAGATGAGGCAGTCCCTGGATATTCTCTCAAGGCTCCTTTGCAGGCATTATGGGAGAAAGGCAATCCTTCTTCTCGATGAATATGATGTTCCGCTCGATAAGGCTGAGAGGAATGGATACTATCACGAGATGCTTGATATCATGCGCGGCATGCTGCTCCCTGTCCTCAAGGACTGCCCTTATGTGGAGAAGGGAATCCTTACAGGATGCCTGCGGATATCAAAGGAGAGCCTGTTCACAGGGTTGAATAACCTTTCTGTATATTCCGTCACGAGCGATAGATATGCAGATGCTTTCGGCTTTACCGAGGATGATGTCTCGAAGCTGCTTGCAGCTGCAGGGCTCGAAGCCAAGGAAGATACGATAAGGAAATGGTATGACGGCTATATCATAGGCGGTATGAATATATATACGCCATGGGATGTCGTCTCATATGTCGACAGGCTGCAGTCGAATCCTGAGGCAGAGCCTGAGAACTACTGGGCGAACTCGAGCGGCAACGATGTCATCAGACGCCTGATTGATATGACCGATGCCGAGGTTGGCGATGATTATTCATTGCTTATCAGCGGCGGTTCGGTCAGGAAGCGGGTCAATGAGACGCTTACGTATAGCAATCTCTATTCTTCTGCCGATAACATCTGGAGCCTGCTGCTGATGACGGGCTATCTTACCCTCGCAGGCAAGTACTATCCGAACGGCGAGACGGAACTCAGGCTTCCCAATGATGAGATCCGCTGCCTTTTTGCCTCATCCGTGGATGAATGGTTCTCCGATAGCATAAGGAAGAGTGATAGGAAGCCTCTGTTCAGTGCTATCTGGTCAGGGGATGCTGCCGGTCTATCCGAGATTGTCTCGCAGTATCTCTTCGATACGATAAGCTACTATGATTACCGGGAGGATTATTACCATGCGTTCCTGGCTGGCCTTCTTTCAGGTGCGGGGTATTCGGTGCGTTCCAACAGGGAAACAGGCCGCGGGCGCGCTGACATAGTCCTTCTTGATAAGAGGAACAGGCGGGCAGCCGTATTCGAGGTGAAGAGGTCGGCTTCCGATAATGATATGGCAAGGGATGCGCAGGCGGCGCTCAGACAGATACAGGATAGGGGATATGGGACTGATCTGGAAGGGTACAGGGATATTCTCTCCTATGGGGCTGCTTTCTGCCGTAAGGGCGTGCTGATTATTGCCTAGCAGATTCCGCGTTCCCGCATGAGCCTGCCTATGGAGGAGACGGCGGGGCCGATCGTGAATGCGAGGATGACTGTCCCTACAGGGAGATGGCCGCCGACGAGGATCCCTGCCAGTATGATGAGGAAGTCCCATGACATGCGTGCCGCGCAGAAGGGGATATGCAGGGCTGAGCTTAGCATCTTCGGTATGGCGTCGAATGGCGCGAGCCCCATATCCGCATTCATGTATATGGCAGCGCTGGCAAGGAAGAAGGCAAGCGCCCCGATGAAGATCGCCGTGCGGTAGGGCTGGTCCGTGAATACATAGCCGGGTATGTACCTGTTCTCGAGGAATGTGCAGAAATCCGAGACGTAGCCGATTATCACCATGTTCACCAGCGTGCCGTAGCTGATGTACTTACGTCCCCAGATGAGCTCCGGGATGAACAGCGAGCTGTTGAAGCACAGCATTACGGTACCGAGCTGTACCCCTGTCCTCCTAGACAGCGAGGAGTTGAGGAAGGCTCCCGTATCGGTTCCATAGCCGACCTGGAGAAGCAGGGACAGGAATGCTCCCAGCCCTATGTTGCCGATTCCCATGAGAGCGAATCTCTTCTTATCGATAGTATGCGGTGTCATGATGGCGCTCGACCTCTGATATTAGTCCCTGCGCAGCCTTTTTGGAATAGCTTTCCGTGCTCTTGATGCTCTTTCCTTCCTTCTGCTAATACAGATTCAGGAGGAGGCTCAGCAATGACCATCAGGAAGCTTGCCATTCTGCTTTTCGCGACCATCGTCCTCGCATCATCATGCCAGACTGTCGATACCGCTCCGGACTACTCGGATTCCTCTTATTGGGCATACTACGGTGAAGGTAACGCCGATGGCGTCGACCTCTTCATGGTATGCCCCTGCGTCGATATGGGCGGGGATGGCAGGCTCAACATGATGCTTTCCGATGAGGATGCGAAGTCCTCGTTCGTAGGCGCGTTGAATATGGAGCGCGGCATCTATGATGAGGTTGCCATCATATACGCGCCGTTCTACAGGCAGATGACGTTCCCTGTCTTCGAGCAGGGGATATCGACATCGGGCAGGCACTTCGAGATTGCATATGGCGATGTGGAGGCGGCATTCCTTTGCTTCCTTGAGGAGATATGCCCGGATGGCCCATTCATCCTGGCAGGATTCTCCCAGGGATCCCAGCTCATCATCAATCTACTCAAGGACTATTTCGATGACCCATCCCTCCAGGATAGGCTCATTGCTGCCTACTGCATCGGGTGGCGGATTACCGAGGAGGAGCTTGGGGAATATCCCCATCTGAAGATGGCCCAGGGCGAGGATGATACAGGCGTCATCATCTCATTCAATTCCGAGTCCGTTGAGTCCACTGGCTCGATAATCGTCCCTGAGGGCGTGAGGACCATCGGCATCAATCCGCTGAACTGGCAGACGGACAGCGCCTTTGCCGATAAGTCCCTCAACAAGGGAGCCTGCTTCACTGATTATTCCGGAGCCATAGTTGATGAGATACCGAATCTCACAGGTGCATACCTTGACCCGGAGCGGGGTACGCTCAAGGCTGTCGATATAGTCCCTAAGGATTATGGCAACCCTCTGTTCCCTGATGGCATCTACCATCTTGATGATTACCTGTTCTTCTACCGCAACCTGCAGGAGAATGTCGCAGTCAGGACAGCAGCCTGGTTCAGCAACTGAGCCCAAGCCAGGATAGCCCGTAAGCTCCCTCATCCCGGGGGAGCTTCTTCATGCACCATCATCCCCAATCCAGCCCCTGTTCTACAAAACCTGAAAAATCGCGCAGAAAAGTGTTGACAATCCACAACTGGGGGGGGGGGGTATATTAGTGGCATCAATAATCGGAGGATTTCGAAGTATGAAGAAATTCATTACAATCGCGCTCGCAGTAGCGGTGCTCTTCTCGTTTGCTGCCTGCCAGGAACCAATTGATGTGAATGGCTACGTTCCTACAGGACTCTCCATCCAGTACAATGGTGAGGACATCCTCGCAGGAGAGGCTTTCGATGCGACTCAGTATTCCGCGACAATCACCTACAAGAACGGAAAGCCCGGCGAGTATGCAGGCCAGTTCGCTCTTATGGATTCGTCTGATGCTGCAACCGATAAGTATGTTACTGGTGTCTACGTAACGGCTTCCGTACAGGGCGAGGCAGCTCCAATTAATGCTGTCTACACGCCGACTGTCTATGCAGTTGACAAGGTCGTTGCTGATGTTTCAGGTGCTACGGTCAAGGAAGTTGCTGTAGGCTCGACTTCTGTCGGCCTCGATGGCGTCACTGTGACTGCATACTATGACAATGGCAAGACCAAGGATGTCACAGCTCTTGCAACAGCAACGGTCAAAGATGGAACGACTTCTGCGGCTAAAGACAAGGATGTAGAATTCGCGCAGGTTCTTGGAACGACTGTAACTGTTGAAGGAGAATGGAAGGTCAATGTCGTAGCTAAGACTCTTGATACGAGCAAGATCGTAAGCTACACACTTACACCTGCAAAGACTCTTTACGCTGGCGCAACTGCTGCAAATACGGACTGGAAGGTTGTTGCTACAGACGAGAACGGTAATTCAGATGAAGTGACAACTGGTTTCACTATTGTATATACAGAGGGTGTGACTGGGTCTACAACTGTAACGTATGAATATGGAAAGACTGTAAAGGCATATGCAAAAGAAACTTCAGGTGATGCTGTAAGTAATCTTGCTACAGCTTCTGTAGTTGATTGTGTGAAGTCGGTTCAGATTGTCGATAAGGATAATGCTGCTGTTTCTTCTAACCCAATCAAGTACTCAACACCAAGTGCGACACCGCTTGAGGTTCTCCAGGCTGGTGGGTACAAACTTGAAATTACCATGGCAGGTAATACAACAAAGACATATGATTCAGCATTCAATAATGTGACGTTCAGTGTTCCTGCTCTCAAGAACAGCACTTCAGGTGAAGCGGTGACGTTTACATATGATGTTGATGAAGGTGTTCCGGCAGTCACAGTAAGTACTTCTTCAATTACATTTACATACGAAGAGGTCTAAACTGTTAAGTGAATCAGGAGGGAACTATGGAAGAAAGAGATTCTCTCCGAAAGAAGCACTGGGTCTCGCTGGACAAGAGGCAGGAATGCCTGGCTCTGTTCCAGGAAGGGAACGGGTACAAGAGCACGGCCACTATGACTGGGCTGAACAAGTACACGGTCAGGGACTACAGGCGGAGGTACGCCCAGGGCGATGACTCTTGGGCATATCGGGAAAGGGTGTGATGCCCTATATGGAGATATCAATGCTAGGGCCTCAGAAATGGGGCCCGATACTATTTTGCGGAACTTGTGGGGTCATAATTCCATCTAATCGCTAATACTAATGGCGAAAATCTATAAAAATCGCTATTAGCAATGACGAAAATAATGATATTATGATTGCAGAGGTGATGCCATGGATGACTATGTACAGCGGATAATAGATATCCAGAGCAGGGTACAGAAGAAGTCGCTATTCCTTTTCGGTCCGAGGCAGACAGGTAAAAGCCTGCTGATAAGCAATCAGATAAAGGATGACGTAAAGCTGTCATGGTCACTTCTCAATGCAAGGATAAGAAGACGATGCCAGGCCGATCCTGGAGTGCTGCGTGATGAGATTGAGACCAGGGGAATCCATGATGGGCTTGTGGTAATCGATGAGATACAGAAGGTACCCGAGCTTCTGGATGAGGTTCATCTTCTGATCGAGCAGACAGACATCAGGTTCCTGCTTACAGGGTCAAGTGCCAGAAGGCTCAAGGAAAAGGGCGTGAATCTCCTTGGGGGACGAGCTGGGAAGATGAATCTCCATCCGTTTGTATGGCCGGAGATAAGGCAGTTCAATCTTTCTCTGGACAGGATCCTCAAATACGGTATGCTTCCTTCGGTATTCCTTGACGATGATCCGGAGACAGTCCTTGATGATTATATAAATGTCTATCTCCAGGACGAGATAGCAGGCGAAGGGCTTGTAAGGCAGCTGCCGAAATTCGAGAGGTTCCTGGAGATGGCGGCGCTTACTAATGCCGAGGAAATCAACTATTCGAATATAGCCAGCGATGTGATGATGAGCAGGGGAGCGATAACCGAATGGTATGGGATCCTGTACGATACGCTGATAGGTTCTGCCGTTCCTCCATACCCGAAGACGAAGAAGCGTAAAGCCGTTGAGACAGAACGTTTCTATTATTTCGATGTAGGCCTTGTCCGCTTTCTCCTTGGCTTGTCTGATATCGCCGATACGCAGACCGAGTATGGCAAGCTGTTTGAGACATATATCGCCCAGGAGCTGGCCGCCTACCTTGATTACGAAAAGCGCAAGGAGAAGCTGGCATACTGGCGGACAAGGCAATCCTCGTTTGAAGTTGATTTCGTAATCGGCGATGATGTCGCTATCGAGACTAAGACGGCAAAGCTCGTGAATGAGCGCAAGGACCTGAGAGGCCTCCGTGCCCTGAAGGAGGAGGGAATATTCAGCAAGTACATCGTCGTCTCAAGGGATAGCATCCCCAGGACAACAGAAGATGGCATCATCCTCCTTCCCTGGGATCTATTCCTCGAATGGCTCTGGGACGGGAAAATCGTATAGGCTCATTGCATGACGGCTGATCACTGCAGCAGCAAGCGGAATTTATGCATTGGGTTGTTCATCGTGACCCTATTAATCGCCTTCTGATGCGTTTTCCCATACTGTATTTGCAATGAGTGCAGGTTATGTTCCCATGAATACTTATGTCATTGGATATTTCTTTGTTATGTATGGAATTCATTTGTATGTTCCGAGTGCCATGACCTGTTTAGAATTAAAACTTGACATATCAGGAAACTGCCTTAACCTAAAAAGTGTAAACGTTTACACAACTCAAAAAAAGGGAGTTAGCTATGACAAGGAAACTCAAGGCTGTGACATTGCTGCTGATTGCAATGCTGTTAGCATTTCCTGTATTTGCAGGAGGAAATTCAGAATCATCATCTGATGGGCCGGAACCGATAAAGATCGGTCTGACTGCCGTACTGACTGGCGACAGGTCCCTCGAAGGCCAGTACTCGAGAAGGGTAATCGAGATAGTCGAAGAGGAAATCAATGGCAGCGGCGGAGTCCTTGGACGCCCAATAGAGATTGTCATTGAGGATTCGCTTGGAACCGATATCGGAGCTGTCAATGCATATAGGAAGCTGGCATCTGATGATGATATCGTGGCAATCATCACGCCTGATTCATCGAATGACGGAATGGCTCAGTCTCCATCTGCTCTTGAGTTCAGGATCCTTACGACAGCACAGGGTTCATCTCCGACTCTCCGTGATATGTGCAATAACGACAATCCGTATCTCTTCCAGATAAGGACATGTGACGAGACGCTCTGCAAGGCTCTTATTGATTATGCTTATGAGGAGTTCGGACCTGATGCGAAATACGCGGTGATACATGATACCGAGACAAGCTCCAATGACCAGGCAAGGCTTTTCACCGAGGCTCTCCAGGCTCATGGCGTAGAACCTCTTGTGACTGTTCCGTTTACGACAGGTACTAAGGATTTCTCGTCGCATATCGCTATCATCCAGCAGTCTGGTGCCGATGTGATCATAGCAGCTGCATTCCAGACAGAGGCAGCGATCCTTATCCAGCAGATCAGGTCAATGGGAATCGATTCCCCTATACTTGGTTCCAATGGATTCGCGGATCCTGTGACTATCGGCCTTGCTGGCGAACTCTGCGATAACGTCTACTCAGGAGTCCAGTGGGTTCCGGAGACAACGAACCCGAAGGGTGCAGCGCTCGCGGCTGAGTATCAGGAGAGATTCAACGAAGCATGCGGAAAATCCGCAGCACAGGTATATGACAATATCAACATAATCTGCGAGGCGATCCGCATTGCGGGAACGACGGATAGGGAAGCCGTAAGGGATGCCATGAGCACGATCAGCGATTATCATGGAGCTATTACGACTTATGACTGCAGGACGAACGGCGGATGCGGCCTTGGTGGACTTCTCGTAAGGGTTACCAAGGGACAGGCTGAGGTCCTTGGCGAAATCATCTCCGAGAAAGATATCTGAAAACGAGGCGCCTTATGAATCTGCAGCTGCTGTTTTCCGGTTTTTCCACTGGGATAATCTATAGCCTGATAGCTATGGGAATGGTCCTCATATTCAGGTCCGTTGGAATCATGAACTTCGCACAGGGTGAATTCCTGATGTTCGGCGGTTATTTCTGCTATATGTTCAATAGGCTCCTGGACCTGCCGATTGGCCTTTCGCTGATCCTTGCTTCCATATGCATGGGTTTCGTCGGGGTCGTATTCATGAGGACATCATACTGGCCTTTGCGGCATGCAGAATCTAAGGCGATCATTGTCAGTGCGATGGGTGCATCCATCGCACTGAAGGAAGGCGCAAGGCTTATATGGGGCGCTGTGCCTGTGACTGTGGACAGGGCCTCGGAAGGCGTCGTGAATATAGGCACTGCGGTGATCATGAAGCAGAATATCGCGATCATCGTGATCGCATTCATGGTCATGGTGCTTATCTATCTCCTTCTTGAGAAGACATTCATCGGGAACATAATGCAGGCAACGGCGCAGGATCAGTATATGGCATCCCTTACCGGAATCCCTGTGATAGTCTCGATAGGCATGACATTCGCGATATCCGCCATGATCACCGGAATAGGAGGAGGGCTCCTTGCGCCTCTGTTCTTCCTGAACAACACAATGGGAACGACAGCGGGAGCGAAGGCTTTCGCAGCGATTGTCATCGGCGGATTCGGAAGCGTTCCGGGCGCAATCGTCGGAGGGATAATAGTCGGCTTGGTCGAGGCCTTCGGCGGTGCGTATATATCGAGCACTTACCAGCTCGTCCTGATTTATGTGGTTCTGTTCATTGTCCTGATGCTCAGGCCGCAGGGTCTCTTCGGTGAGAAGATACAGGAGAAGGCATGATGAAAGGAACCAGGAAAGGGAATCTGATAACCGGCAGGTATATGATAACGCTTACCTGCATAACGATAGCGGGATGCTTCCTTCCCCTTGTGCTGTCAAGCTACATGCTGCGCGTAATGAATATCGCCTTGATATCCTATATGTGCGTTCTCAGCGTATACGTGCTTCTGGGTATGTGCGGGCAGAACTCATTCGCGCAGGCGGGTTTCTGGGGCGTAGGGGCGTATATAACGGCAAACTGCCTGCTGAAGCTGAATCTTGGCCCGATTGTCTCGATGATAATAGCCATTGCCGGGACGGCATTATTCGCATTCGTCCTCGGTTTTGCCTTCTTCCGGCTGAAGCAGTATTACTTCACATTCGCGACCATCGGCCTTATGACCATATTCAATGGCCTCTTCATGAACTGGAAGGAAGTGACGGGCGGTGCGCTCGGTATCTCCGGAATACCTCCTTTTGCCATCTTCTCCTTCGAATTCTCGAATGAGACATCGAAGTTCTTCCTGATAATATTCTGTGCATTCGTCGTGACGTTCCTGATGAAGATACTGTTCAACTCCTCTCTTGGAAGGCAGTTCATGGCTATCAGGGACAACGAGCTTGCCGCAGGATGCATGGGAATCAACCCTCTTCTCACGAAGAGCAAGGCATTCGCGATAGGCGGTGCCCTCTGCGGGCTTGGCGGAGCATTGTATGCATATCTCTCAGGCTATCTGAGCTTCCAGGTCTTCACGTATAACCAGTCGACTATGTACCTGATCATGATCATGCTCGGCGGAACCATAAATCCGATTGGCGCGCTTATCGGTACGATGATCATATCCCTGCTTCAGGAATTCGTAAGACCCCTGCAGAACTATATGCAGCTCATATATGGTGTGGGAATCATGCTTCTCATGATAGTACAGCCAGAAGGAATACTTGGAGGAATCAAGGCTCTATATGGAAAATACAATGAAAGAAAGACACTTAGACGTTCTGAAGCTTGAGCATGTCTCCAAGAATTTCGGAGGCGTCGTCGCGGCTGATGATATCTGCATCGAGATAAATCCGGGAGAGATATTCGGGCTGATTGGACCTAATGGTGCAGGGAAGACGACGATCCTGAACATCATCATGGGGATATACGATGCGGATAAGGGGAATATCTATCTTGGCGGAACGGACATAACGAAGCTCCCTACATACAAGAGAGCCAGGATGGGCATTGCCCGTACCTTCCAGCATCCGAGGCTCCTTACGCGATGCGATATCCTGACAAACATACAGATGGGTATCGACCTCACGAAGCGGACGCAGAAGCAGAATGTGGATGAAAGCGAGCTGCGGGAGCTTCTTGAGGCAGCGAATCTGCAGGATGTCGACCTTTCGCTCTCTGTCGGACAGCTGTCCTATGGCCAGCAGAAGCTCCTGGAGATCGTGAGGGCTGTCCTCAGCCATCCTTATATCATGCTTGTCGATGAACCGGCTGCCGGGCTTAATCACCGCGAAATGGACTACATCGTCGCTTTATTCAATATCGCCGTGAAGAAAGGAATCGCGGTCCTTCTTATCGAGCATGCCATGGATCTCGTCATGGGGATATGCGATAGGATAACGGTCCTCAATTTCGGGAAGCAGATCATGACCGGTACTCCTGATGAAGTCCAGAACAATGACGAGGTCATTGCCGCATATCTAGGAGGTTCTGCCAATGCTGAAGATTGAGAACCTTGTATCCCATTACAAGACAATCGAGGCCCTGCATGGGATAAGCCTGAGCGTCGGTTCCGATGAAATCGTCGCATTGATCGGAAGCAATGGAGCTGGAAAGACCACCCTGCTCAATTCCATCTCCGGCCATGTCACGAAGTCAGGGCTGATTGAATTCAACGGTACGGACATAAGCAACATGCCTGCCCATAGGATTGCTAGGTGCGGTCTTCTCCAGGTTCCGGAGGGACGTCACGTATTCCCTGGACTGATTGTCGAGGAGAACCTTTTCGTAGGAACGACTGCCATCACAGGAATACGGCTCCTGGCAGGAAACCAGAAGGAGAAGCTGGATATGGTGTTCTCGCTGTTCCCCAGGCTTGAGGAACGGAGGACACAGCTTGCATGGTCCCTTTCCGGAGGAGAGCAGCAGATGCTGGCAATCTCCAGGGCGCTCATGGGAAATCCGAAGCTGCTTATGCTCGATGAGCCTTCGATGGGTCTCGCTCCGAAGGTGATTGAGGAGCTTTTCGGCAAGATCGTCGAGATAAACAGGCTTGGAACGCCTGTGCTGCTCGTCGAGCAGAATGCGAAGCTTGCGCTCAGCGTATCAGCAAGAGCCTACATACTTGAGCGTGGGAATATAACTCTCGAAGGCCCTTCAGAAGAGCTGATCTCGGATGAAAGGGTGCGGGAAGCCTATCTTGGAAAACGCAAAAGCAAGAATCAGTAAGTGAAGACAAGGAGGAACGACAATGATTGAAAGCTTTCTGATATGCGATGCAGATACACATATCTCGCCATATAAGGTACCGGACAAGAAGCTCTCAAGAGAGGATCTTGTGGCAAGTATGAAGAAGAATAATGTAGATTATTCCCTCTGCTGGCTTTATCCCCATGGGGTCGATAACGTATCTGAAAGCAATGATTATGTAGGCGAGACAGCTGCTATGGATCAGCATCTGATACCGTTTGGATGGGTCAACATAAGGGAAGGCCATGATAAGGCGCTCAAGGATGCTGCCATATGCTTTGATAAGCTTCATTGCCGCGGCATAAAGATCAACGGGGCCCAGAATGATTATCCGATAGACCTGCCGGACTGTCTTGAGGTGGCGTCTATCATAAGCAGCCATAAAGGCATGGTTGCCTTCCATATCGGTGCGGATTCCCCGGATAACACAAGTCCGAAGAGGGCTTCCGTAATCGCAGAAGCCTATCCTGATATGCCCGTGCTGATGGTCCATATGGGTGGGGCAGGAGAGCCTGACAGGAGCGCTGATGTCATAAAGACCGCAAAGACGCATAGCAATATGTATCTCGTAGGCAGCGCGATTTCAGTGGAAAAGGTCCGTATAGCCGTTGATGAGATTGGGCCTGACCGTGTCCTGTTCGGAAGCGATTTCCCGTTCTATGATCCAGGGGAACGCCTTGATGAATATATGGATGTATTCAGGTCTTATCCGTCTGAGGATATCGCCAAGATACTGGGCTTGAATTTCCGCAGGCTCTTCCTGTCATGAGATCCTGAGTATGCTGTTCCCGTCGCTCTCAATCGGCTGGAACAGCATGCTTGTATCGCTATCCCCGCCAATGCCTCTCATCCTGTCCAGCGCCAGCCGTCCGATATAATTCCCCATTGCATGGATATCAGGAATCGCAGAGAAGATACGCACATAGAAGAGATCGCTCAGATTCAGATTGCAAGGTGTCACTATCGAGATATCCTCTGGAATCCTTATGCCGTTTTCCCTGCAGTACCTTACGGCACCTATGCATGTTAGATTGTGGCATATGACAATCGCAGTTAGCGGATCCGGAAGAGACAGCAGCTTCTTCATTGCTTCATAGCCGAATTCAGAAGATGTCGTTCCCTCCAGGAAATATCCATAATTGGTATCGACTTCCGTACCTGCAAGTGCCATTGCCCTGCAGAAACCATCGAATCTGTCACGGAACGAGCTGAAGACCAGAGGCCCTGAGATGATGCCGATCTTCCTGTGCCCGAAAGATAGGAGCTTCTTCGTGAAAGCATATGTGGAATGGCCGAAATCGACATCTACGAAATCCCCATGGAACCCTGGATCCTCAAGCTTGCGGTGAAGGAGGATTATAGGCATCTTCTGGCTGAGCCTGGCAATGGCTTCCTCATTGCCGTAGCATCTGTTCAGTATGATGCAGTCAGCATTCCTGTTGGCAAGAAGGGAGATGTAGTTCATCTCGGTCTTCGGGTTATTGAATGAGTTGCAGAGGATGATGTTGTAGCCTTCCGGACCAACGATCTCATTGATGGCCTGTACCATGGCGAAATAGTATTCGCTGCTCTCGTCTGATATAAGCAAGGCTATCGTTTTGTTCGATTTCGTCTTCAGGTCCCTGGCTGAGACATTCGGGCGGAAATCATACTCTTCTATGATGTCTTCGATTATCTTCTTTGTTTTCGGAGCGATTTTCGGGCTGTTGTTTATAGCCCTTGATACCGTGGCGATTGATACTCCCGCTTTCTGGGCGATATCACGGATAGTGATGTTTTCCATAAAAACACGCTTCCTTTTTCCTATTGTAGAATCAAACTGTGAAGAATGGAACAAAAACATCATGCAAGGAAACAAGATGCCTTTTGATATTGCAGTCCAGATCCGTTGCTTGCAAGTATTCTTAGACATTCCGTAGATTCAGGGCTATCATTCAGGATAATACATTCAGCCAGCCTATTCCGGCCGCTTTGCCGGATTCCGGCTCCCTCCTATGTAGAAAGACGGCAGCGATGAGAACACAGAATGTAGAAGAGCAGTTCGAGAGGATGACGAGGACTCCTGTAAGGAAGCTTATCCTCGTGCTTTCCGTTCCTACGGTCATAAGCAATCTCATATCCACGCTGTACAATGCTGCCGATACGTTCTTCGTCGGGCAGATATCCACGGAGGCTTCTGCCGCGGTAGGCGTGGCTCTGTCGCTGCAGGCGATAATCCAGGCGATAGGATTCTTCTTCGGGCAAGGTAGCGGGAACAATATGTCCAGGAGGCTAGGCGCGCATGATGAGCAGACTGCGGAGGTCCTTGCTTCCACCGGATTCTTCTCAGCCCTCATCTTCTCTGTCATGATTACCGTTGCAGGGATAGTATTCCTCCAGCCGATATCCATATTCCTGGGTTCGTCCCCGACAATCCTGCCATATGCGATGGATTACATGTTCTGGATACTTCTCGCGGCTCCCTTCATGGCTTCATCGCTTGTCCTGAATAACCAGCTGCGGTTCGAAGGGAACTCATTCTATGCCATGATAGGCCTGACCACAGGAGGAATCCTCAACCTGTTCCTCGATCCGCTATTCATCTTCGTATTCGATATGGGGATATCAGGAGCGGCGCTGGCCACGGCCATAAGCCAGATTGTCAGCTTCATAATACTATTCGCACTGTCAGAAAGGATCGGTACCGTCAAGATAAGACCACGCTCGTTCCGTTTCGACAGAAGGACATTGGGCATGATAACCAACGGAGGCATGCCGTCCCTGTGCAGGCAGAGCGTTGCATCCGTTGCGATGATCTGCCTCAACAACGCTGCCATGCCATATGGCGATGCGGCCATCGCTGCGATGGCAATCGCCAACAAGATAGGGAACTTCACCAATTCCATACTCATCGGCGTCGGACAGGGCTTCCAGCCTGTATGCGGCTACAACTACGGAGCCGGCCTCTACAGGCGCGTCAAGGACAGCTTCTGGTTCTGCGTGAAGACGATGTCCATAGTCCTCCTAGTACTGGCCGTAATCGAATTCATCTGGGCATCGCCGATTATCGGGTTCTTCCGCAAAGGAGACCCCGAGGTCATCGAGATCGGTGATGTCGCATTGCGCTTAAGATGCTTTACGCTGATCCTCTCATCCTGGCTTACGATAAGCAACATGCTGCTGCAGACAATAGGGAAGATGTGGAGGGCATCGATCCTCGGCTTTGCCAGGCAGGGCATCTTCCTCATACCCCTTGTCCTCATCCTGCCGCCGCTGATCGGCCTCTGGGGAATCCAGATAGCCCAGCCTCTTGCTGATATCATCGCCTTCGCGATATCGATCCCCATGACTGTAGGCGTATTGAAATCCATGAATGAAGGTAAGCGCGCCCAAAGGGAGTGGTAGGCTGGCCTGTTGCTGGGCATACCAGCATTTGATTGGGATTTGGGATATCAGGCAATGGGCTGTTCGTCTGAAGGCTGGATTCCTCAGCCAAGGCCCATAGTGCTTTCCGCATATGGTGTGAAGGCATTCTCTGCTAGAAGTATGTCTTTCTTCAGATAGTCTTCCGCATCATCGAGATTGCCAGCTTTCCACGCATTGAGGAAAAGGTCGTGATAGTGATTCTGCTTAGGCGAAAGCACTGAGGACATTGCCATATACATCTGGGCATATGCCCGCGTATACATATCAAGGACCTTCTTCAGTGTTTCCTTCAGCAGACTGTTGCCGGACAGTTCGACGAGCGCCGTATGGAATCTGAGATTATTCTGGTTTGCTTCCCAGGTATTCTTCTTCTCGATTTTCCTGACCTTCTCCATAGGCGCGAAGATGGCTTCGATTTCAGCAGGGGAGTACTTATCCCGTATCTGCCTGAAATTGGACAGCTCAAGGAGTATCCTCATCTCAGTGATTTCATGCATTGTCTTTGGAGTGATCTGGGTAACCTGGTACCCGCATCTTGGGATATTCTTGAGGATGTCATCCTTGCAGAGTTCAAGCATGGCTTCCCTGACAGGTGATTTGCTGTAGCAGAATCGCTCGATAATCATTTTCTCCGTTATGATCTCGCCGGGTTTGAAGGTCCCGTTGCCGATGAGATCGATTATGCCATTGTAGATTGTTTCCTTTATCGAAGATCTGCCTGTACCCATTTCCTATCCAATTAGTACCAAAGATGGTTCATCAAGTTGTTATATGAATGATTATAATTCACTTCAGCGATATCTACATCTAATGAATATACGGCTATTTGTCCATCATATTTCCTTCCTCGTTTCCTTTTCAAATTTAAGTTGACAGCAGTAGCAAGCCAACTTAGTATGATTACTGATAATATCACAGAGAATACGATTGGCAATACTTGATGGTTGCCGGAAGGCAGGGAATGATGCCCGTAAGGGATAAGAGCTATAAGATGTTCATTGCGATTCTTGCGAAGGAACTCCAGGTTGCCTATGGATGCACCGAGCCAGCTTCGGTCGCATATGCATCGGCTTTGGCATCTTCCCATCTTCCAATACGTCCTGAGTGGATTTCCATCAGCTGCAATTCCAACATAGTCAAGAATGTCAAAAGCGTGGTTATTCCATTCACCAATGGCAGAAGGGGCATTCAAGCAGCTGCGGCTGCCGGGATAGTCGCAAAGGATTATTCCATGAAGCTTGGGATACTGAGCGTGCTCGGGGCCGGAGACACAGATAAGATACTTGATGTTCTCTCTTCAACTGCGATAACCGTTGATGTCGTTGAATCTCCGCTGAGCTTCTTCCTTGATATCGTGATGGGTGCAGGAGAGGAGACAGCAGAGGTCCGTATCGAGAACGGCCATACCAATGTGACCCTCATCAGGAAGGGTTCTGAAGTACTGTATAGCTCTGCAATCAATGAGGAGGAATCCGATATCGATTATGGGGTCATGAATGCAAGGTCGATATACGATTTCGCATCCAGTGCTGATATTGCCGACGTGAAGGAAATCCTCGATAGGCAGATTGCTGATAATATGGCTATCGCCGAGACCGGAATCGCAGGAGGATACGGGGCAGAAGTCGGTGCGTCATTGTATAGCAGCAGCCATAGCATAGAAGATAGGGTGACTGCCTTCGCCGCCGCCGGCAGCGATGCCAGGATGGCTGGATGCAAGCTTCCCGTAATCATCAATTCCGGCAGCGGGAACCAGGGGATTACCGTAAGCGTCCCCTTGATAACCTATGCGAAGGAGAAGGCCATCCCTGATGAGATCCTGTACAGGGGGCTGCTGCTTTCGAATCTCCTTGCAATCTACCAGAGGCATGGAATCGGATGCCTGTCAGCATATTGCGGTGCAGTGAATGCCGGTGTTTCTGCAGTATGCGGTATCGAATTCATGGATGGATATCCATTTGATGTCATCTGCCATACGCTCGAGGCTGGGCTTGCGACAGCTTCTGGAATCGTTTGTGATGGCGCCAAATCCTCATGTGCATCCAAGATTGCCGTTGCTCTTAAAGCCGGATGGCTGGGGAGGGACATGGCAGTAAGGAATAAATGGTTTGAAGATGGAGAAGGTATCGTAAAGGCTGATGCTGATTCCACCATATCCGCGGTTGTCAGGTTGGGAGGCCATGGCATGAAGGAAGTGGATCGGGAAATTGTCAGCATCATGCTTGGTTGAATGGAGACTATTTGCTTAGAAAAAAAGGAGAGTAGCAATGAAGAAAGCAAAGATTTTCCTTTCGGTCCTTATTTCGGTATTGGCTATCTGCAGTGTGTATGCCGGTGGCCAGAGTGAGGCAGCTCCTGAGGTATCGGATACTCTTAGGATAGCTCTTGAAAGCAATATCGGAGGACTTGACCCAAGGACAACCGTGGACAGGTACAGCGGAAACGTCTATGGGAATATCTATGAACCCCTGCTTACATATGACGAAGCCGGCAACATCGTATGCAATACGATAACAGAGTCATTCGAGCAGACAGATGATGTTACTTACCATTTTGTCATCAAGCCGGGAATCAAGTTCCACAATGGCGATGAGATGAAGGCATCCGATGTCAAGTTCTCCCTTGAGAGGGGAATCGGGACATCGATGGATTACCTCGTCGGTGACATCTCAAGCGTTGACGTGCTTGGCGATTATGAGTTCAACATCGTACTCAAGGCCTCCAATGGCGCATTCCTTGCCGGCCTTACTGCTGTCCAGACTGGAATCCTCAGCGAGAAGGCGGTAACTGAAGGTGGAGACAGCTATCAGCTCCATCCAATTGGAACAGGTCCTTATAGGTTCTCTTCCTGGGAGCAGGGTGTATGCGTGACGCTGGAAAGGAACGAGGAGTACCATGGCAATGCTCCATATTTCAAGACCTTGGTCTTCTATGAGATTCCAGATAGCACTTCGAGGGCTAATCAGCTTGAGGTTGGCGAAGTCGATATCGCACCTCTGGCTGCAATAGATGTAGCAAGATTCGAAGGCAATCCTGCCTACAATGTCGTGCGTGCAAACACATATGGCCTGATCTATATCGGCATGAACTACCAGTCTCCTGCCGTTGCTGACCAGAATGTCCGTGATGCAATCGCATACGCAGTTGACACTGCTGCTATCACGAATGCCACATTCCTTGGAAATGCCAAGGTCGCGACTGCTATCCTCTCTCCTAATGTCACATTCAGCATCGCGGCCGAGACGCCGGCCAATGAATACAATCCGGAAAAGGCGAAGGAACTTCTTGCTGCAGCTGGATACAATGATTCCAACAAGCTCAAGCTTACGCTCGTTATCGATACAAGAAGCGATGTGACAAGTGTAGGTACCATGCTCAAGGAATATCTGAATCAGGTTGGGATTGATGTTGATATCGTAACAGGCGATAAGACAACGATGTCCGGTACGTACTATGCCAATGGCAACTACGATATCTTCGTCGGTACATGGTATTGCGCAACTCCGGATGCGAATTCCCAGATTACGACGACATTCCATTCGAGCTGCAACGGTGCAACCGGCGGTTATTGCTGGATGAACAGCCCTGAGATGGACAAGATGATAGAAGATGCGCGTTCATCTACGGATCCTGCGGTAAGAGCAGAACTCTATAAGGAAATCCAGACCACGGTACAGGATGGCAAGTGGTGGGTTCCTGTCCTCTATTATGTGGACTGCTGGTCTGGCAAGGCCGGTATAGACTTCGCTTCCGTCCTCAAGCCTACAGGCTATCACGAGTGGTGGAAGGTAACGGCGAATCAGTAAGGGAAATGCACTCCTTTCCTGCCAAACGGCAGGAAAGGATGATGCCAAGCAGGAGCTGAGATTATGGTCAGGTATATCATAAGGCGGATATTGTTCTTGATTCCGACATTGCTATTGGTTTCATTCTTTGTCTTCGCGATAATCAATGCTGCTCCTGGAGATCCGGCGCAGCTGGCATTGGGAGAAGGCGCGACAGCAGAAGCCGTTGAGGCAAAGCGCATAGAGCTTGGACTGGATAAGCCGTTCCTGGTCCAGTATCTTACTTGGCTCAAGGATATAGTCTTCCATTTCGATTTCGGGAATTCGTACAGGTCGAATATCAGCGTTTCCTATCAGATTACGCAGTACTTCCCGAATACGCTGAAGCTGGCAGGCCTTTCTGTCCTCCTAGGCGTTCTGATAGGAGTCCCCATAGGCATCATCGCAGCTGTAAAGCAGTATTCGGTATTCGATAATATCGTGATGTCATTCGCGATGCTTGGCATGTCCGTCCCGGCTTTCGTCCTGGCATTGTCGATGATCCTATTGTTCTCGATCCATCTCCAATGGCTGCCATCATCGGGATTCTCGACGTTCTCCCAGATGATAATGCCTGTCGTTGCATTGGGGATGCAGCCTTGTGCTATTTGCGCAAGGATGACCAGGTCCAGCATGCTTGAGGTCATCAGGCTTGATTATATACGTACGGTGCGGGCCAAAGGGCAGAAGGAGTTCAAGGTGATTGTCAACCATGCTCTGAAGAATGCGGTCCTGCCGATATTGACGACAATCGGCCTCCAGTTCGGAGCCCTAATCGGCGGAGCATTCGTGACGGAGACGATTTTCCTGATCCCGGGTTTCGGCAGGCTTCTTGTGACCGCGGTAACCAACAGGGATTATCCATTGGTCATGGGTGGAGTGCTCTGCGTGGCGATGGTGGTCGCATTGACCAATCTGGTCATAGATATCGCATATGCGTTCGTCGATCCGCGTGTCAAGGCGGCATTCAAGAGCTCGTCTAGCAGTTTCCTGGCGCATATGAAGATGAAGAAATCCCTGAAGAATATGGAGCAGAGCAATGCAAGGTAGAGGTAATTCCAAATTCCAAGAGACATGGACGAGGCTCAAGAAGAACAAAGTCGCATTCGCAAGCCTCTTCATCCTGCTGATTTTGTTCCTCATAGCTGTATTTGCGGATCTTATCGCACCATATTCCTATTCGGAGCAGAATCTGACGAACATCCTGCAGAAGCCAAGCTCTGAGCATTGGTTTGGTACAGACCAGTATGGACGCGATATATTCAGCAGGGTCATATATGGGTCAAGGATATCCCTGAGCGTAGGATTCGTGGCTGTCGGAGTCGCATTGCTGGCTGGCGGGATTCTCGGTGCTATTGCCGGGTTCTATGGCGGCAGGGTCGATAACGTCATCATGCGATGCATGGATATCCTGCTCTCGATTCCTTCGGTCCTGCTTGCATTGGCCATTGTCGCCGCTTTCGGTACTAGCATCATCAACCTGATGATCGCTACCGGGATATCGACAGTACCAAGCTATGCACGCCTTATAAGGGCTGAGATCCTTTCCATCAAGGACCAGGAATATATCGAGGCTGCAAGGGCTGTCGGTACGAATGATTTCATCATAATCACTAAGCACATCATCCCGAATTGCCTTGCGCCGATTCTCGTACAGGCGACATTCGGTGTAGCTACGGCAATCCTTACTGTCGCAGGACTCAGCTTCGTCGGGCTGGGACTCCAGCCGCCGATTCCTGAATGGGGTTCGATGCTTTCGGATGTCAGGGCATATATCAGGGGATACGCATATATGATGGTACCTCCTGCTGTCGCGATTGCGATAACAGTATTCTGCCTGAACTCGCTTGGAGATGGACTGCGGGACGCTCTTGACCCGAAGCTTAGAAATTAGGAATGAGGAAATGGAAAACAGCACTATTCTTGAAATCAAAGATCTCTCAGTGTCATATACCTCGTCCAATAAAGAAATAAAGGCAGTCAGAGGACTTGATCTTGCCATAAGGCAGGGTGAGACCCTTGGCCTCGTCGGGGAGACCGGCGCTGGTAAGACGACGACGGCATTGAGCGTACTGAGGATACTTCCGGAAGTCTCCTCCTCCATCAAATCCGGAGAAATCATGTTCGAGGGCCGGGATATCCTCACGCTCAGCCGCAAGGAGATGAGGGAAATCCGCGGGCGGGATATCGCCATGATATTCCAGGACCCCATGACATCACTCGATCCTGTCATGACAGTAGGCAGGCAGATAGAGGAGATGATCAGTCTCCATACCGATTGCGATAAGAAGGAACTCCGTTCGCGTGCTGAGGCCATGCTTGAAGTGGTAGGAATCAGGAAAGACCGGTTCGATGATTACCCACACCAGTTCTCGGGAGGAATGAAACAGCGCGTCGGAATCGCAATAGCGCTTTCATGCAACCCTAAGCTCCTTATCGCCGATGAGCCTACGACTGCGCTTGATGTGACCATCCAGGCCCAGGTTCTCAATCTCATGAACCAGCTTAAGGAGAAGTACCGGACAGCGATGATCCTGATTACCCATGATCTTGGCGTCGTGGCGGAGATATGCTCCAGCGTCGCCATCATGTATGCAGGCCAGATAGTCGAGTATGGCAGTATCGAGCAGATCTATGGGAATCATATGCACCCATATACAGAGGGGCTTTTCGATTCGATTCCTGATATCGAGGAGGAGAAGTCTGAGCTGAAGGTAATCGATGGCCTTCCGCCTGATCCATCAGCTCTTCCTGCGGGATGTTCATTCTCGCCACGCTGTCCGTATGCGACGGATAGATGCGGGGAATCATGTCCTGATGATGTCCAGGTCGAGCCTGGCCATATCGTCAAGTGCATTCTTGCTGGAAAGAAGTAAGGAGGATGGCAGATGGCTGAGCATTTGTTGGAAGTATCGAATCTAAAGAAATATTTTCCAACCAAGGATGGAATATTATATGCCGTTGATGATGTCTCATTTGCAGTTGATAAAGGTGAGACTTTAGGCCTTGTTGGAGAGTCAGGCTGCGGAAAGAGCACGACAGGCCGAGCTATCCTCAGGCTTCATGAGCCTACGGCGGGGACAGTCCTTTTCAAGGGAGATGATATCGTGCGCTATTCCAAGAAACAGCTCAAGGAAATACGCAAGGATATGCAGATAGTCTTCCAGGATCCGTATTCGTCGCTCAATCCAAGGATGGATGTGAGGCATCTTATCGAAGTATCGCTTGAGATAAATGGAGTCCATGATGCTAATGAACGTCTGGAACGGGTAAAGGAAGTCATGGATGTCGTAGGGCTTGAGCAGCGGCTTCTGAATTCCTATCCGCACGAGCTTGACGGAGGACGCCGCCAGCGTGTCGGGATTGCCAGGGCTTTGATACTGAATCCTTCGTTCATAGTCATGGATGAGCCGGTTTCCGCTCTTGATGTCTGCATCCAGGCACAGATACTCAATCTCCTTATGAAGCTGCAGGAGAAGCGTGGATATGCCTATCTGTTCATCTCCCACAATCTGAGTGTCGTAAAGCATATCAGCGATAGGATCGCGGTCATGTATCTTGGGAAAATCGTAGAGATGAGTACCTATGATGAGCTGTTCCGCAATCCTCTTCACCCATATACGAAGGCACTTCTGGCTTCGATTCCTATACCGAAGCTTAACAGGAAGAGGGATAAGCTTATCCTCTCCGGGGATGTCCCCAGCCCAATCAATCCGCCACCTGGCTGCAGATTCAGGGGCAGATGCCCGTATGCAAAGCAGATATGCGGCGAAGCAGAGCCTGTCTTGCGGAAAGTCGGCGATACCCAAGTCGCTTGCCATCTATACGATTAAGGAGGATAGATGTGAATAAAAAGGAGATTTATGACTACATCGTCAGCGGGAAGAGCGGAAGTGGTATCCCCTGTGGATTCTGGACGCACTTCCCGAAGGGCTGTGAACGTGGTACGGCATCCGTAAATGCCCATCTGGAGTATTATAAGGATACGCATGTCCCGCTGTATAAGATGATGAATGAGCATCCGCTGCAGCTGAACTGCGCTATTTCAAGGCCTGAGGATTGGCAGGATGTGCGGAGCGATGATAGGTGCCCGGCATATTATGATGAGTTCCTTGATGAGATTGCCAGATTCAGGGCAGAAGCCGGAAAGGATGCATTCATACTTGCGACAATACATGGTGTCCTGGTCTCTGCCTGCCATGCTACGGATGGCATGGGAAGGTTCCCTGATCTGAATAATACGATAACAAGGCATCTGAAGGAGAATCCTGCTGCCGTGAGCCAGGGGCTGAAGGAAATCGGCCGGACCCTGGCGTTGCTTTCCAGTGAATGCATCAAGGCAGGAGCCGATGGCCTCTACTATGCAGCATTAGGGGCTGAAGAGGAGAGATTCACCGAAGCGCTTTATACAGAGTACGTAAAGCCTGTAGAGAAGGAAATCCTGCAATCCGCCATATCGGAAGGCGTTGTCGTTCTGCATGTGTGCAAGGATAACCCGAGGCTCCCTATGTTCGCTGATTACCCCTGCCATATGGTCAACTGGGCGGAGCATAGCAGTTCATATACGCTCGAGGATGGGGTGAGGATATTCCCGGGAAAGTGCATCCTCGGAGGTTTTGATAATAAGGGCGGACTCATCTTCGATGGGTCTGATGATGATGTCCTGAAGCATATAGATGGGGTTGTCTCAAGGATAGGCAAAGGGAGGATTGCCATCGGAGCGGATTGTACCCTGCCTACTGATTTCAATCTGTCACGTATAAGGATGATATCGGACTATTGCTGCAGTCTTTGAATCAAAGATAAGGAGGAAAAGTATGTACATCTTTGAAAACGTTAATGTGTTTGATGGTGAGAATAAGAACCTTATTCCCAGTACATCGGTTATTGTCGACAATGGCAAGATCATATCAATCGGCGATGCCGGACCAGCTTCTAAGGATGCAGAGAGGATTGATTGCAAGGGGATGACGATGCTTCCCGGCCTTATTGACTGCCATGCCAATATCGTCGGGTTGATTACGGCTGAGCAGCGATTCGGAGTTACGCCGAAGACGATTGCCGCTTCGACGATGAGAGGCATTTTCGAAGGTCAGAACTGCATAGAGAATGGCGTTACGACAATCCGTGTCGACACTGCTGGACATCATGGTACATATGCTCTCCGTGATGCCTTCGATACCAAGATGTTCAGGGGCCCTCATATGATCATGCCTGGCAGGGCAATCTGCACAACATGCGGCCATGGGTGGAATTTCGGCAATCATGTCGCTGATGGTCCCTGGGAAGTGAGGAAAGCCGTGCGTGAGGAAATCATGGCAGGTGCTGATTGGATCAAGCTCATGATTACTGGCGGAGCCGGTACTTCCACGGAAAGGATGGAGGACCAGCAGATGTGCCAGGCTGAGATCGAGGCCGGTGTCGATGAAGCCCATGCCAGAGGGAAGAAGTGCTTTGCCCATCTCACCATCTCCAAGGCTATCAGGGAGGCAGTGGCTGCTGGTCTTGATTCTGTTGAGCACGGGATCCTGATGGATAAAGAGACCGCAAGATTTGTTGCGGAGAAGGGAAGCTATCTCACCCCGACCCTTGGCGTATACAGACGTCTTGTGGAAAGGGGAGAAAAGGGACTTGTCCCTGATTACATGTACAGGAAATCGCTTGCTGTGGTGGAGCAGCATGCACAGTCATTCAAGTATGCGCTTGAAGCAGGGGTGAAGATCGTGGCAGGCACAGATTCCGGCCAGGACTGGTTCCCGCTTGGCTACAGCATGCTCCGTGAGCTTGAGATCATGAATGAGGAGGGGATGGATGCATTCGAAGTCCTCAAGGCTGCTACCTCAAACGCTGCATGCCTTCTTGAGAAGCCGCAGATCGGCAAGGTCAAGACCGGCATGAATGCAGACCTCCTGATCGTGGAAGGCAATCCGCTTTCGGATATCAGCGACATACGCAATACAAGGCTTGTCCTGAAGGATGGCGAGATTGTCGCGAGAGGGGAGAAGCGTCTTTCTGAATGAATGGCATACGGGCTCTCGCCAGCGGGAGCCCGATATCCGCTTCTGCTGCAAAGCTGACATGCTGAATGCCTGGTCATCAGTCCTGCGGAACGCACGGGGATTATGAATCATCTAAACCATTCTGGCTCAATGTGAAATCCAGTTGTGCGGGAAGTCATGCACACTCTGGATTTGTCAGACGACAATCAGCTTTATTCCGGAATTCCTGGAATAAGAGAGTATTTCCGGGTCTATCCTGCTGTCGGTTATTATCGTGTATTCTGCCGAGAGCTCCTCATAGTTTATGGCTGTCTTCTTCTGGAACTTGCTTGAATCCAGCAGCAGATAGGCTTGGGAGGAGTGCCGTAAGGTTGCCTGATCAAGCCTTGCAGTCTCTATGTCCCATGTCATCAGCCCGGCTTTGAGGTCAACAGCGTCAACTCCGATGAAGCATTTGCTGAATCTTGCATTGTTCACTGTCTTCTCGCCGATTATGCCTGCTGTATCCCTGCGCTCAGGCCGGTATTCGCCGCCAGTGAGCGTGACAGGGATTATAGGGGAGAGGATTTCCGCAGCGACTATTGAATTCGTCATTATGTTCAGGTTCTCGATCTTTCCGGTCCTGAGGATATTGGCCAGTTCGATAGCCATTGCGAATACCGTAGTCCCTCCTGAGAGGAAAATGGTGTCATTATCCTCGACAAGGGCTGCGGAATAGGCTCCGATGCGTTTCTTCTCCTCTGCTGATTCAAGGGAAAGCATATCGAAGGAATAAGAAGAACTCTGGATGTCCGAGATGAATTTGATGCCGCCGAATGTCCTTATCGCGGATCCTGTCTCCTCAAGGTCTGCGCACATCCTCCTCGCTGTGGCTTCAGAGACATTGAACGCTTCGGTTATGTCATCGATTCTCATATACTGTGCCAGTCGCAGCCTGTTGCAGAATTCATTCAATCTGTCAGCTTTCTTCCCCATCATCAGCTCTCGCAATATGAAGTATTGATATCCAATCATCATATATTACAAATGTCTGATTTGCAAACCTTATTAACACAAATATGATTGAATCAATCAAAAACGATTGGTGACAATGATAAAAATGATTAAATTATTCAAAATAATGATTGATATATTCAAATTGTCTGCTACGATTGAATAAAAGGAGACGCGGATGGCGTATTATCTCGGAATCGATCTCGGAACGACAGGTACCAAGGCGATGCTTTATTCACCGTCCGGGGTGCTTATTGGAGAAGCATATTCAGGCTATGGGGTTGAATGCCCTGTTCCAGGATGGACCGAGCAGGATCCGGAAGACTGGTATGATGCTGTCTGCGATACAGTGCATAAATGCACGGAAAGCATCGACAGGAACGAGAAGGTCTTTATCTCCATTTCCGCACAGGGCGGTGCGCTTGTTATCTGTGATGTATCCGGAAAGCCTTTGCGCCCGGCGATAAGCTGGCTTGACAGGAGGGCTGGTGAAGAAGCCCGCTTCCTTACAGAGAGCCATGGGAAGGATTATTACTACGAGAGAACAGGATGGAGGCTTAATGATGGGTATAACCTTGCCGAGATCCTTTGGCTTAAAAAGCATGAGCCTGATATCTATGGCCAGCATCCTCTGTATCTTTCCCCTCTTGATTGGCTGACGCTGAAGCTTACGGGAAAGGCCGTCACTGATTATACGAATCTCGGTATTACCAATCTTGAGGATATAAGGACGCTTGCATGGCTTGATAGCATATTCGGCGACCTTGGAATCGAAGAGGCCCAGCTTCCGGATGTTGTTGCTGCAGGGACACCTCTCGGAACCTTATGCGCGGAGGCTTGCGCTGATCTTGGCCTTCCTGATGCCATTGTAGTATGCGGAGGATATGATCAGTATTCCGCAGCCCTTGGCCTTGGAGCAGCCTCTCCTGGGGATATCATGCTTTCCACAGGCACTTCATGGGTAGTGCTAGGGATAAGCGACCATCTCCTGTTCGATCCTGATAGCTATATTTCCCCGTGTGTCCATGTAATACCGGGACTGTATGGCGCGATGGCGTCTCTTGAGACAGGCGGGATTTCCATCGAATGGTTCAGGAATGTATCTTCATATGGGAAGCCTGAGGATTTCGCATCGATAGACAGGAATGCCGCTGAAAGGAAAGCTGCTGAGTCTGGGCTTTTCTTCATCCCGTACCTTGCAGGGGCGACATGTCCCCATTGGTCCAGCAGGAGCCGAGGAAGCTTTGTTGGCCTTGACCTATCGCATGATAGGTACCATATGGCACGAGCTGTCATGGAAGGTGTTGCATTCGAGATCCATAGTATCGTTGAGGCATTCAGGCATTCAGGATTCAGCCCATCAAGGATAAAGATGGTCGGCGGGGCTTCCAAGAGCGCGATATGGACCCGGATTGTCTCCGATATCCTTAATGCAGAAGTCGATGTATATGGGAGTGCCAATGCGGCCTGCATAGGTGCTGCAGTCTTGGCTGCCTATGGTTCCGGCGTTTACGGGCATGACATGGTCAGCATCCAGAGGATGTTCGACGGTGGGAGCCATACCATATCGCCATCGATATCATCCTGTGAATCCGAACGGCTGTGGAGGGAATACGGTAAAGCTGCCGCCGCAATCCGTTCATATCATGAAGGAGGATGCCTATGAGGCCAGAATGCCCTGAACTCAGGCTTACGGATATGGACCGTGCATTCTTTAGGGATTATATCGCGGCAAGGCTGCCCGATGATATCTTCGATATGCATATCCATGTCAACCTTCCTGAGCATATCCCGTTCATGACAGAGGAACGGTTCCATTCCGATTGGGCCTTCGAGTGTGGTCTCATACTCCCCTATGAGAAGGCAATCGAATATGGGAAGGAGCTTTTCGGAGGTTCGTCATATTCTATCGCAGGTTTCCCATGGCCGGTGAAGGAAGCGGACCTGGCGGCGAATAATTCGTATCTTGCCGGCTTGAAGCATAGGGGATTGTGCGCTCCATTCATGGGCGTCAGCCCTGAGATGAGCGAGGAATATATCAGGCAGTCGCTTCCTGATTTCATAGGTTTCAAGCCTTATCCGGACAGAGTCTCATCAATAAAGGGTGCCGAGATAAGCATATTCAGCTTTATGCCTCGCTGGCAGCTTTCGATACTCAATGAAGCCCGCAAAGCCGTCGTGATACATCTGCCTCGCGCAAGGCGTATCGCCGATCCGGAGAATATAAGGGAGCTATTGGAGATAAGGGATGAATTCCCAGATATAACGATTATCGTAGCCCATTTCGGGCGTTCGTATAATCCATGCTATCTCCAGGAAGCCATAGAGCAGATGGGAGAAGGCGTGAAAGGCTTCTATTTTGATGCTGCCGCAGTAATAAACCCGGAAGTATTCCGCCTTGCATTCCATTCCCTTCCGCATGATCGGCTTCTGTTCGGTACGGACAGCCCGATAATGCTATGGCATGGGAAGCGGGTCTGGACGGAAAAGTCATATCAGAATCTTACAAGCGAACCATATTCATGGAACAAGCATGCAGAAGGAATCAATGCAGAGAGCAGATATACGCTGATTGTCTACGAAAGCCTCAGATCGATTCTGGATGCCATAGATGAACTAGGGATTGGCAATGATTTCAGCAAGGCATTCTTCGCTGGAAATGCAAGGAAGCTTATAAGCAGGCTTATGCCTGCCGCAATGGAGGAGAAATGATAGTAAACAGCACATTCTGCATTCAGTCGGATACACGTCCTACGTTCGATGATGTAACGGACCGCGTCGCAGAGATAGCCAGGGAAAGCGGGATCGTGAAAGGACATGTCATTGTCTATTCCCAGCACACGACATGCAGCGTCCTTATCCAGGAACAGTCGGATGATGTCAATTATTATGGGACTCAGCTCATAATGCAGGATCTTGTCAATGTGCTAGAGAAGATAGTCCCGCGCTGCCTTACGGAGGGACAGTATCTCCATCCTGGTCCGAAGCATATCGAAATCGCTGGAAGGGAGCGTGATGAGCTTCCATGGTGGAGCCTCAATACCGATGCCCATCTGAGGTCTGTCCTTCTCGGGAGATCCGTGATTGTCCCTATTGATGATGGAAAGCTTGTGCTTGGTGAATTCGGGAGGATCTATTTCGCTGATTTCGATCAGGTCCGGGCAAGAAAGAGAACTGTATTCGTACAGGTAGAAGGAGAAACGGAATGAAGAAACCTGCGGTTGGTTTCCTGCCTCTTTATGTTGAGCTTTATGACAGGCAGTACCCTGAAATGCGTCCCAGGATCGAGGCGTTCTCAGAATCGATTGCATCCAAGCTTTCCAGCCAGCTTGATATAATCAGCGCACCGATATGCCGTCTTGAGCATGAATTCAGCGATGCGATTGCCTTATTCAAAGAGAAGGGAGCCATCGCGATTATCACGCTTCATCTTGATTACTCGCCGTCCCTGGAATCTGCAAAGCCACTGGCAGCCTCCGGCCTGCCGATAATCGTGCTTGATACGACGGAGAAGTACTATTTCGGTCCAGCCCAGAGCGATTCCGAGATTATGTATAACCATGGGATACATGGGGTACAGGATATGTGCAATCTGCTTATCCGCAATGGCGTAAGGTTCTCGGTTGAAGCAGGCCATGCAGACTGCTCTGATGTAATCGACCGCGTGGTGAATAGGGTCTATGGAATCCAGATGGCTTCCGTCTTCAGGAAACAGCGGGTTGGGGCAATCGGCGGACCATTTGAGGGAATGGGTGATTTTGTTGTTTCCCGTGATGAGCTGCGGTCCCGTATCGGCATAGAAGTCCTGGATTATGACGAGGAAGCCTCGAAGGATGAGCTTGGCAGGATTGAGGACAAAGAGATTGCCCAGGACTGGGAATACTATTCTTCGCGATGCAATGTCCAAGGCATAGAAGGCACAAGCCCTCTCTGGGAAGGTCTTCAAGGATGGGGCTTGTCCTCAGGAAGTGGATAGAAAGGGAGAAGCTTACCGCATTCACATTCAATTTCCAGGGAGCAGGAAGGGATGGTCTTCCGGTGATTCCTTTCCATGAGATCAATGACCTGATGTCGAAAGGAGTGGGTTATGCAGGTGAAGGTGATGTGCTGACAGCTGCGTTCGTCGGTTCATTGCTTCCTGTCTTCCCTGATACCACGTTCAGCGAGATGTTCTGTCCGGATTGGGCAGAGGACAGCATCCTTCTCAGCCATATGGGTGAGATGAATATATCGGTTATGGCAGATAGGCCACTTCTGGTGGAAAAGGAGTTCGGTTTCACATCGGCAGAGAATCCAGCTGTGACATATGGAAGGCTCAAAGCCGGGAAGGCTTTCTTGGCGGATCTCGCCCCATTCGGCAATGGAAGATATTCGCTGATTGCCGTTCCTGTAGAAATCCTGGATGTGGTCCAGCCTGACAATCTCATGATGAGCATCCATGGCTGGTTCAGACCGCTTGGCTGCGATATATGCAGGTTCCTGGAGGAATACTCGCAGGCAGGTGGAACGCATCATCTTGCAATCGTATATGGAGACGCAGGTTCTGCCCTCCGGACTTTCGCGGATGAGCTTGGATTCGATTTCGTATCGATCTGAAAGGAGCTGGAAGATGGCCCATGTTCTTGAAGTCAGGAATATCACGAAGAAATTCGGTGCTTTCGCTGCTCTTACTGATGTAAGCCTTTCGCTTGACAGAGGCGATGCCCATGCGCTCTGCGGCGAAAACGGCGCAGGCAAGTCCACGCTGATGAATATAATCGGCGGCGTGTTCAGCGCGACGGAAGGAGAGATCCTCATAGATGGTGCTCCTGTTGCGTTCCATAATCCACGGCAGGCGCAGGAGGCCGGCATCGGTTTCGTGCATCAGGAGCTCAGCCTCTGCCAGCATCTATCTGTCGCGGAGAATATCTTCATCGGCAGGCTGCCTAAGAAGAACGGCATCATAGATAAGGAGAAGCTAAGGGAAGATGCCCTCAATGTCCTTTCCTCATTCAATGTCGATTTCGATCCTGATGACCTTGTGGGCAATATCAATATCTCTGAGCAGCAGATTGTCGAGATTGCAAGGGCCGTATCCCTTGATTGCCGCATCCTGATTCTTGATGAGCCAACATCTTCGCTGACGGAAAAGGAAACAGAGAACCTGATGCGGATTATCAGGGAACTGAAAAGCCATGGCATGAGTATCCTGTATATAAGCCATCGCCTTTCCGAGATCTTCGAGGTCTGCAACAAGGCAACGGTCCTTAAGGACGGGCATTATATTTGGACCAAGGATGTCGCTGATATTTCATCGGATGACATCATAACTGCGATGGTAGGACGAAGCATTTCCTCTATATACCCTCCGAAGGCAGAGAGCGTAGGGGAAGAGATACTGTCTGTCGGGCATCTTTCCCGCAATGGTTATTTCCATGATATCTCCTTCAATCTCAGGAAGGGGGAGATCCTTGGCATTGCAGGGCTCGTCGGCGCCGGACGAAGCGAAATAATGCGTTCGCTGTGCGGTATCGACCCATGCGATGAGGGAAGCGTGAGGCTTTTCGGTAAGGAGCTGGGGAAGAATGATTACCGGAAGACGATTGATGAAGGCATCTGCTACCTTCCGGAAGACAGGAAGCTTCTTGGCCTTTTCGTGGAAATGAGCATCGAGAACAATATAATCGCTGCAGATACGAAGGCTGTCTCAGGCAACGGCATGATTCTGAAGAAGAAGGCGGGAAGCTTTGCTGCCAGATTCGTGAAGGAACTTAATGTGAAGATCGGAACCCTGGAGGATCCCATAAGCAGCCTTTCCGGAGGCAATCAGCAGAAATGCCTTATTGCGAAGTGGCTTGCCCCAGAACCGAAAGTGCTGATCCTTGATGAGCCGACACGGGGAATAGATGTCGGATCCAAGGTGGAAATCCACAGGCTTCTCAGGAAGCTCGCGGATAGAGGGGTCGGGATAATCATGGTTTCATCAGAGCTTCCCGAAGTCATCGGTGTAAGCGACAGGGTTGCGGTCATCTGTGAAGGAAGCCTTGCAGGTTTTCTTTCCGGAGATTCCCTTACTGAGGAAAACATAATGAGGCTTGCTTCTGGCAAGGAAGCGGTCTGAGGAGGATGGGTGTAATGGAAATAAAGGATTTAGGCAGAAGCCTTCTTAGGAAGCGCGGAACAACCGTATTTCTCATCATAATCGCATCGGTAGTATTCGTATCCATTCTAGAGCCTATATTCCTCAGATGGAGCAATATCAGGTCAATTATGATAGGAATGTCCAGCGATGGGCTTATGACAATCGCGATGACGCTTGTCCTGGTCCTGGGAGGGATAGATCTCTCTGTCGGGTCGGTCGCTGCTCTGTCTTGCGTTATCACCGGCGGTTTGTATCTTTCCGGCATGGATATATGGCTGGCTGTGCTCATTGCCCTTGCCGTAGGAGTCCTGGTAGGGCTTTTCGATGGCATTATGATCGGGAAGCTGGGGCTTCCTCCCTTCATAGTGACCCTGGGCATGATGAGCCTCGCAAGGGGAGGTGCATACATCTTCACGCAAGGATCTCCCCTGTCGCTCTCCGGAGCTCCGGAATCATTCAGGTTCATCGGAGCTGGGTATATAGCAGATGTCCCTGTATTCTTCCTTATATTTATCGTGCTTGCGGCAATCTTCGATTTCCTGATGAAGCATGCCACTGTATTCAGGAGCATCTTCTATATAGGAAGCAATGAGAAAGCAGCGAAGCTTTCGGGAATAAACGTTTCCAAGGTGAAGATATGGGTTTACATAGTATCGGCCCTTCTGGCAACCCTGGCAGGAATCCTGAGCCTTTCACGGTTCAATGTCGCAACGCCTTCACTTGGCTCAGGAGCTGAGACCAGGGCGATATCCGCAGCCGTTATCGGCGGCGCGACGATGACAGGCGGTGTCGGAAGCGTACTCGGCGGAGTCCTTGGCGTCATTCTCCTTAATATCGTCAATTCGGCGCTCATCATGCTGAATGTTTCGGTCTATTGGCAGGATTTCGTATCAGGTTTCATCCTCATCCTTGCCGTTACAATCGATTTCCTTTCCCACAGGAAGAAATCATAGGAAGTTCAAAAGGAGGACTTTATGAACAGTAAGAGACTTATTCTCGCAGGATTGCTGCTGGTTGTGGCAATGGGTTCTGTATTCGCAAACGGAACTGGGGAGGCAGCTGCGGCAGCAGGTACGGAAAATGGAGGAAGTTCCGTTCTCGTTGGTGATCCGTCAGAGCAGTATTACATGGTTACTTTCACATCAGGACAGGATTACTGGAAGTCATGCTATGAGGGATTCCAGGAAGCCGGAGCTCAGTTCGGAATCGAAACGCAGTATGCAGGAGACCCGACGCCAGATGTAGCTAAGCAGGTAACAGTATTCGACCAGGTTGCGGCAAGAAGGCCTATGGGCATTGCGGTGACATGCGCGAATGCAGAAGCGATGAGGGAATCAATCAACAGGGCGGTAGCTGATGGAATAGCCGTCGTCACATTCGATTCTGATTCCCCTGATAGCGACAGGGCGACCTATCTTGCGACAGGGAATGCGGCAGCAGGCGAAGAGGCTGCTAAGTATCTTGCATCGATAATGCCTGATGGCGGGAACGTTGCGCTTCTCTATCTTGTAGGAGCAGAGAACTCGGAGGCAAGGGCGCAGGGATTCGAGGATTGGACAATAGCGAATCCTGAAAGCGGTCTCAAGGTCGTTGCGAAGGTGAATGACAGGGGAGAGCAGACAGAAGCAGCGAGGAATATGTCTGCACAGCTCCAGGCAGATCCATCGATTACCGCTATCGTATGCCTTGATTCTCCTGCATCGCTCGCAGCTCCGACAGTCGTCCAGGAAGCTGGCAGGACTGACATAACGATTGTCACATTCGATACCGATACTGCTATTCTCGATATGATTAAGAACGGACAGATTGCTGCAACGCTTGCACAGGGAACATACAACATGGGTTATCTTTCGATGAAGTTCCTCTATGACATGGCTCATGATCTGCCGGCAAAGGCCCTGCCATCTTATATCGATACGGGTATTACGATCGTCACGGCTGAGAACGCAGACGAGTATTATATGTGATCAATATGTGCATGGCCCTCGCTGGGCCATGCACCTCCGGAGAATCTATGAAGGTTCATATAAGAACGCCATTCTTCGAGATAGGCGTAAAGAACTATCTGTATGGTGATAGTGTCTTAAAGCTGGCGGAATCAGCTGATAAGGCAGCTGAGGATACGGATCTTGATGTTCTGTTCATCTGCCCGTACACCGAGATTAGAAGGGTTTCGGAGAGATGTCCGCATCTGATTGTATTCGCTCCATATATGGACCTGCTTCATCCAGGCCCGGGGCTTACGGAAGTGCTCCCTGAAGCCTTGAAGGATGCAGGCGCCAAGGGCGTGATTATCAATCATAGCGAGCATCCTATGACCATTGCCGAGATCATGGCTACGATAAAGCGGGCAAACGAGCTTGATATGCTTACCTTTGCCTGTGCGGATACGATAAGCGAGGCCAAGGTCATGGCTATATTAGGTCCCGATATCATAAATCCGGAACCGACGGAGCTGATTGGCGGGAAAGAGATAAGCAGCATGAGCTTCGTATCTGAATCCATCAAGGCCGTTAAGGATATATCACCACGGATTCTCGTGGAGCAGGCGGCAGGAATCAGCCAGCCTGATGAAGTTATGAAGATGATACAGGCGGGTGCTGACGGCGTAGGCGTTGCATCCGGTATATGCAAGGCTCCTGATCCTTCAAGGAAGGCTGTGGAGCTTATCCATGCGGTAAATGAAGCCAGGAATGGCAGAGGGGTAAAATGACGATTCATACCGAAACTGTTGAGCTGATATCCACAGGCAGGATGCCGACATTCCATATGATAACCGAGAAGGTTAATGATGCAGTAAGGAAGTCCGGAATCAGGAACGGGATCTGTACGGTGTATTCTCACCATACTACATGTTCCGTGATGATACAGGAGTGCTCATTTGATAAAACATATAATGGGCTTGAGTATCTGCAGCAGGATCTGTGTGATGTCTTCGAATCCCTGATACCGACCTGCAGGAAAGAGGGGCAGTATATGCATCCAGGCCCTGAACTCACGAGATTCTCCGCAGAGCATGGGGAGGATAAGCCTCAGACATTGAATACAGACGGTCACTTGCGGTCTGCTATCCTTGGCAGGAGCGAAACGATAATAGTCGAGGATAGCAAAGCTGACCTAGGACAGTTCGGCCATGTCTATTTCGTTGATTTCGATCAGACATGCAGCAGGAAGAGAACCGTGAAGATACAGGTGATGGGAGAGTGATGGCGGAATCTGATTCCGATTCTTCTTTCATCGATTGGTGTATATGGCAGCTGCCTCATCATCGATAATCAGCACGAGGATATCATCAGAGGGGGTATTTCCCTCATGGCAGTAGACGATGAATGGGGTAGCTCCTATATATCCCTTTACATACCCATCGATGGGCATGGCCCTGATTATCTCCAGCCCGAAGTCCAGGAAGAGCAGGTTGTCATCATAGGATGTATGCAGGTTTCCGTCGGTATCAAGGCCGGCAGCTTCCCTGAGGGCCTTCCTGGAATCTGAATCGCAGTGCCAGCTCCTGCCGTCCATCATCCTCATCATGTCGCCGAGCTCGTCATCGGAGAGCTCCGGGATATCCATGTCATGCATGATTGATACGGCAACGACGATGATAAGTATCACGATAGCCATCGATACGCCGATGGCGGCAAGGAGTCTTTTCCAAGGGATAGGGGAGTCTTCCTTGTAGCTCTTGCTTACCTTGATATCCTTCAGTGAGGATGCAAGGTCCTTGATCGTATCCTGTATGGAAGAAGGCATAGTCAGTCTTCGGAATCGAATATCCCCTCAAGGAGGGCAAGGTCTTCCTCGGCTTGCTTGATTTCGATTATATCCTCATCATCCGGAAGTCTTCCGATCTCTTCAGGTTCCATGGCCATCCTCCTGTCCCGTTTCAATAATGATGACATGGATATCTGATTTGGCAACAGAAAGCGAAAGGATTGGAGCGGGCCTAAGTGGATAACGGCTTCCGGGTAAGCATTGAAGTCATAAAAACCAGGAGGTTGCCTTATGATGAGGAAAACGCTTTCAATCATGGCATTGCTGATAGCCGCAATGCTGCTTCT
This sequence comes from uncultured Spirochaetaceae bacterium, assembly GCA_944390725.1. Taxonomy (GTDB): domain Bacteria; phylum Spirochaetota; class Spirochaetia; order Sphaerochaetales; family Sphaerochaetaceae; genus Ornithospirochaeta. Next base: position 12,776 of record CALXQU010000008.1, on the reverse strand, counting down.
TTCCGGATGCTCGGAATTCAACAGGGTCCTTGACAGCATCATCGGTGCAGGTCAGGAAGAACCTGCTCCTGATATCAAGCCATTCACTGTCCTGGAAGGCAGTATCACGGATTACTTCCCCGAAGGCATTGATGGGATAGAGGCCGGCACCGGCTGCTATATAATCAGCACGGGAAGCGAGAAGCTTGATTTTGCCATCCCCTCGGAAGATAAGCTCATGAATGGCTCCCTGATATCATTCGCAGCCAATGGCAGCAAGCTTTCATTCAGCGATGGAACGCATCCGGATCTTATAATCCAGCTCAACTGAAAACCAGAAGCACGGCTTCATCCCCAGCCGTGCTTCAATAGTGTATATAAGGATATAGGTATATCCATCAGCACGAAGCATCGCTTCCGGCAGCCTTCACCCTCAATGCCTCCCTGAAGGCCTCCTCCATACCCCATCCGAGGGGATATGCCAGCCTCGACACGGTCGAGAGCAGCATGGTCCTGTACCCGTCCCTGTGGAACTGCCGCCTCATATGCTTCGTGTCCGTATCAAGGATATCCGCAGACCTGGAAAGCGAGATCCCCTCCCTCCTGTATGCCTCCCTTATGGCATAGGTGATGTCATCCCTCTCAAGCATAGGGTCGCATCCATCCTCAGATGGCCTTATGTCTATCTCCGCTGCATCAGGATCCATTATCCTCAGGAAGTCCAGGTAGGATAGGGACAGCCACCTGAGTATGCTGTTCAGCTTTATGATGGTCATGTCCCATCCGCCTGTCCTTCCGTACCTCTTGCTCAGCTCCCTCTCATCCAGTGGCATATAGTCCGAGATGGTCCTTGAGAGGATGAACAGCATGGCAACGCCCCTCATGGACAAGGGACCGAACGATGCCTTCTGCTTCCTTATGCCATCATCTGGCATGCTGTTCATCCTGATAAGGCCATATACATCGATGCCGAGAATATCAGCGGCCTCATTGATTGATGCCACCGTAGGCCTTGAAGCCTTGGGTATCCTCATCCCTGATGATTCTGCCATGGACAGGTACATATCATTGGAGAATGACATGGTCCTCCCTGACGGATGCCATTCCATTGAAGGCAGCCCTGATATGAACTCCGAGAGATCCATATCAAGGTAAGGCAGCAGAGAGTCCATGGCCTCGAGGCTGAGGTAGGACGTGATGTCATAGGTATCCCTGAGGCGATAGCCGGATACGGCGAGACGTGAAAGCATATAGATGAACCCCCTTCTATTCCCGTAGGAGCCTTATTCCCAAGGCCCCTGCGTTTGGCTCAGCATAAGGTGCAAATCCTCATAATGCAAGAAGAAAATCACGAAGAAAGACCCTCTCATCATACCTTCACCATAGGTGAAGAAATTTTCAATCAAGCCTGATGATGAAGGTGATAAAGCCATGCAAACCGTAATCCGCCGTCCAGAACCAGGATGGCCGGCGGCCCGGCGATGAAAAGTGAAAAATCGTGCAGAAAAGTATTGACAATCCGCAACCGGGGGGGGGGGGTAGACTTAATGGCAGATTAATAAGGAGAGGGTTGAGAAATGAAATCAACGAAAAAGATCTTTGTTGTAGCTCTCGCTGCCCTGATGCTTGTCGCTTTCACGGCTTGCCAGGCAAACACGATACCTACACAGGTAAGGGCTATCACAGGCATAACAGGTCCGGACTATCTCGTAGGCCAGACATTCGATGCAAAGGACTTCACCGTTACTGTACAGTATACGGACGGGACATCCGAAGAGCTCAATGGTTCCGGTATTGTTGCTCTTGCAGATGGAGAGACATTCCCGGCGTCGGCTGGTACTTATGATGTAGTTGCTTCCATCGGCAATGCTTCCACAGGGAATTACAACCTCACTGCGACTGCAAAAGCTACAGGAACATTCTATGTCTATAATGTAACGAGCATTGAAGTGACGACTGCTCCTACTACTGTTACCTTCGAGGAAGGTAAGACTCTTACTGATGCAGACCTTGCTGGTATCGTGGTAACGGCTACATATGGCAAGAGCAAGACTGTTGAGCTTGATGCTTCTGAGTATGCACTTTCAAGTGTATCGACTCTTAATGGTACAAGCACGGGATTGAAGGTTCCTGGTTATGCAGAGACAAAGGATGATGGGTATAAGGCTCTCGTTTGTGTTGAATCGTCCGTTGGTGGTACTGCAGAGAGTGCAACCTATGAGATTGCTGTAACTGAAGGTACAAAGAACGTATATGAGATGGAGAGTGCTCCTGTTGTTATGAGGGTAACAGCACTGGATTCCATGCCGGATGCAATCTACTATGGCCAGAGCACGACTGAGGTCACAAACAACATCGAGGTAAGGATTTCTGATAATCTTTCTACAACATGGTCTGATGCAGATTCTGTCGTTGTTACAAACTACACTGTTCAGTGGGGTGCTGGTGTAACGAACAACAGATTCGAGGTCGCAGGTACAGCGCTTGAGACGCCAGAAACTGTAAACTATGTTGTTGTTGTGGACTATGATGGAACAAGGCTCGTAAGCACAACGCCAGAAGAAGTTTCTGTTTACAATTACGTAACAAGCGTTGTTGTTACTGAGGGGCTGAAGCTTTCTAATGCTGTAAAGGGTGAAGCTATTCAGGGTTCTTCTATAACTCTTACGGGAACACTTGCATATGATTCGAATCCTGATGATTCGACGGCTGCAACTGTTACAATTCCAAATTCAGACATTTACTTCACCAACTACTTCTATTCTGGTGCTGAGACAGAGACTGTGACATATGTTGATCCTGTTTCTGGACCGCTCTCTGCATCGGTTCCGGTAGAGTTCAAGGCCTGAGGAAATGTAGGCATCCAGAGCTGATTTCTGGATGCCAGTTCTAAGGAGGGAAACCATGGAAGAGATAAGGCCCCTCCGGGGTTCTAAAGCCCGTGTGCCGAACGTGAAGAGGCAGGAATGCCTGAAGCTGTTCGAGGAAGGCTACGGGTACAAGAAGACAGCGCAGCTTGCGGGACTGAATACGTATACCGTTCGTGACTACAAGAGGCGCTTTGCCTTAGGTGACTGCACCTGGGCAGAACGAGGAAGGATTTAGGATCCTACAGGGATATCAATGCTTGGGCTCTTCAGCGATGGAGAGCCCGATATATCTAAGAGGGTATCACATGACTTGGCTGGATACGTTTGAATACAGGAAGAACATCAATGATTACGATAACAGATATGAGCTGAGCTTCGTGCATAACCTTCCTTTATATTTCGCCTTTCCGATTGCCATGCCATGGATAGGGACTGGATATGGCGTTGGTTGCCCTAGGGTACTTGTCATCGGATCATGTGACGAGCTTGAAGGCAAAATCAATGATGCCCTTAACTCCGTAATAAAACAGGATTTGCTTCCAATCCGATACATAGATTCTATTGATGATAATGAGGTTGATTCGCTTGATACGGCTAAGCGGGTATCTGGAGGAAAGGTTTCCTATATTGGTTCATGGACTGGGAAGCTGGCATATATGGAATATATCGATTCCAGTTATCCCATCGATATGAATAAGGTCAATGAAATCCTTTCCCCTGATACTGTGATTCTTATTGGCAAGAAAACCGTGGACTATCCATTCAAGAATAAGGTTTTGGAATGTAAAGAACTATCTAATTCTGATTTTGATGACATCATAGCAAATCTTATCCAAAAGGAATTATCAAGCAATGGTAGCCTTGATGGGAATGCATGAAATGCATGCCTTCCTATGAGGGCTTTACCCTCAGGATGAAAATCTCATCCTTCGATTATTGATGCGGTCCGCTGCTGATATGCAGCGGGCTTTTGTGGTGTAATAGGCTATGGAAGATTTTATTTTAGCTGTAGTTACGTCCGCTCCTATGTCTGCCATTATTACATGCTTGTTCAATCTCTTCACACAGAAGCTGGAATACAATCAGAAGAAGAAAGAGCGAGAGGAAGCAGAGGTGAAGGCGTTCTTTGCCAAGAAGCAGGAGGTCTATGCTGCTGGCACTGGAAAGGCTGCTTCTTACCAGGGAACTGTTTGATTATACGTGTTTGATAAATACCGCAAATCTGTTTGGCAAAGTACCGCAAATCCGTTTGGCAAAGTACCGCAAATCCGTTTGTCATACAATCAATGTCTCACATAATTCAATATGTTCCAATGGATTGTTATTAGAGGATTATATATGGGATAATTTCTCAGAGCCTCAAAATCTCTGCATTAAATGGTGTGGCAAATCAACCAGCGCAATACAAACAATATGAAGTGACCTCGGATTTGCAGGATGTGGATGTTGCTCCTGGATGCAAGGCAACTGCTGCTGCAGCGCTTGGGCTTTCTCCTTCGATGCTGGAGAAGGATCTCAAGACATTCGGATTCCTCTTCGAAGCCGTTGTGGCAAGAGATCTCGCTGTCTACTCAACAGCGATGAATGGGAAGCTCTCGTATTATCGTGACAGATATGGCCTGGAAGCCGACTTCGTCCTCCATCTTGATGACGGAAGATACGCTTTGATCGAATGCAAGCTGGGTGAAGGAGGAATCGAGGAAGGGAAGAGGCATCTGGCTCAGCTGAGGGCTTTGATCAGGAAGAATAATTCAGAACTGGCAAGGACCGAGGATTATATAGAGGAACCGTCGCTGCTGATGATCATCACAGGTGGAAGGATAGCCTACACGACAGAGGATGATATCCACATCGTGCCGATAGGATGCCTTGGCCCCTGAGATTCCTTCCGCTATCTGCTGCTTGATAGGGAATGCCAGGCTGGCAATCCATTGCTGCCATGCCTTTCCGGGGGGCATGTCCGGCAATTGCACAATCACCTAGGTTTTCGCTATATTAGTCCGGTAGGAGTTTACGATGTTCAAACCTGTCAACAATAAAGTCGATTTCCCGAAGATGGAAGAAAATATCCTTTCATTCTGGGAAGAGCATGACATCTGCGATAAGTCCATCGAGCAGCGCCCTGCGGATAATGAGTACGTTTTCTATGATGGGCCCCCGTTCGCGACCGGCCTGCCTCATTTCGGCCATTTCGTCCCCGGCACCATCAAGGATGCCATCCCTCGCTACCAGGCGATGAAGGGCAAGAGGGTAATCCGCCGCTTCGGCTGGGACTGCCACGGGCTTCCTGTCGAGGCTGAGGTCGAGAAGACGCTCGGCATCAAGGGCTACTTCGCCGTCCAGGACTATGGCGTCGCCAAGTTCAATGACGCATGCCGCTCTATTGTTCTCAGATATACCAATGAATGGAAGCATACGATTACGCGCATGGGCCGCTGGGTCGATTTCGACCATGGCTACAGGACCATGGACAAGGACTATATGGAGTCGGTATGGTGGGTCTTCAAGTCGCTTTATGACAAGGGTCTTATCTACAAGGGATACAATATCCTGCCGTATTCCCCGCTCCTTGCGTCGCCGCTTTCGAATATGGAGGTATCCCTCGGCGGCTACAAGGATGTGACCGATCCTGCCGTCACCATCAGGTTCGCGGCCGATGGCGAGGAGAACACGTACTTCCTTGCCTGGACGACGACCCCATGGACGCTTCCGTCCAACCTCGCCCTCGCTGTCGGTCCCGATATCGACTACGTGAAGGTGAGGGATGAGGATTCCGGAGACTATTACTATCTTGCCGAGAAGCTCCTCAATAAGTACTACAAGGACGGCAAGGGCTGCGAGATCGTGGCCAGGATGAAGGGCTCCGAGCTCAAGGGCAGGACATATGAGCCGCTCTTCCCGTATTTCGCCGACCTCAAAAAGCAGGGCGCATTCGTCGTCGTCTGCGGCGATTATGTCACTACCGAGGACGGCTGCGGCATCGTACATACGGCTCCGGGCTTCGGCGAGGATGACTACAACGTCCTCAAGGGGACCGGCATCCCCGTGGTATGCCCGATCGATGCCGAGTGCAGGTTCACTTCCGAGGTGCCTGATTTCGAGGGCCTCTTCGTCAAGGATGCCGACAAGGGCGTCATCCAGTGGCTCAAGGACCATGGCAAGCTCGTGAAGAAGGAGAACTACCTCCACGCGTATCCGTTCTGCTACAGGACGAAGATGCCTCTGATCTACAGGGCGATGAGCTGCTGGTTCGTCGATATCCAGAAGATCAAGAAGACGATGCTCGCATGCAATGACCAGATTGACTGGGTCCCGTCGCATATCAAGTACGGCAGGTTCGGTAAGTGGCTCGAAGGAGCCAGGGACTGGGCTATCAGCCGCAACAGGTTCTGGGGCAACCCGATTCCCGTATGGCAGTGCGATGGCTCCGACTATATCGAGGTAATCGGCTCGGTGGCCGAGCTTGAAGCCAAGTGCGGCCATAAGGTCGAGGACCTTCATAAGCAGTATGTCGATGAGCTCACATGGCCATCGCCGGACGGCAAGGGGACGATGAGGAGGATCCCGGATGTCCTCGACTGCTGGTTCGAGTCAGGTTCCATGCCCTATGCGCAGGAGCACTATCCATTCGAGAACAAGGAGAGGTTCGAGAATATCTTCCCGGCCGACTTCATCAATGAGGGCCTTGACCAGACCAGGGGATGGTTCTATTCGCTGACGATCCTCGCCGCAGCCCTCTTCGAGAAGCCCGCGTTCTGGCACTGCATCGTCTCCGGTATCGTGCTGGCGGCCGATGGCAGGAAGATGAGCAAGAGCGAGAGGAACTTCACCGACCCGATGGAGATCATCAACAAGTACGGCGCCGACGCGCTCCGCTTCGCGCTGATTGATTCGACGCTCGTCAAGGCCGATGACCTCAAGTTCAGCGATGACCTCGTCAAGGATGTGCTGAAGAACCTGATGATCCCTCTCTGGAACGCATACTCGTTCTTCGTGACATATGCCTCGATTGATGGATATGAGCCTTCGGAGACTCCTTATGATAAGCTCTCCAATCCTCTCGATAAGTGGATCATCTCCTCGCTGAACAGGTTCGTCAGGACCGTCACCGATGCCTTCGATTCCTATGATATCCAGACGGCGTCGTCGACGCTCGTCACATTCATCGATGAGCTGAACAACTGGTACATCAGGCGCTCCAGGAGGAGGTTCTGGAAGTCGGAGAACGATGGCGACAAGAAGGAAGCCTACGATACCCTCTACAGGGTGCTGATGACATTCGTCAAGGTCGCGGCTCCGATGATCCCGTTCGTCACCGAGGAGATCTATCTCAATCTCCGCACTGACGATATGCCGGAATCGGTCCACCTCTGCGACTATCCTGTCGAGGTCAAGGCAGAGAGGGATGAGAAGCTTGAGAAGGAGATGTCCCTCACTATGAAGGCAGTCGCGATGGGCAGGGCCCTCAGGTCCGCATCGAATATCAAGACAAGGCAGCCCCTCTCGAAGTTCTTCATCGTCGACAGGAGCGACGAGGACAGGGCAATCCTTGCTGCCAGCACCGACATCATCAGGGAAGAGCTCAACGTGAAGGGCGTGGAGATCAGCGCCGATGAGTCCGGGCTTGTCTCGTACTCCGCCAAGGCCAACTTCAAGGTCCTCGGCTCGAGGCTCGGCAAGTTCATGAAGGAAGTCGCTGCCACCATCCAGGGCTTCTCCTCGGAGGATATCGCATCCATCCTCGACGGGAACGCGAAGAAGGTCGCATACTCCGGCGGCGAGATAGACATCACCGAGGGTGACCTCATGGTGCAGAGGAGCGAGAAGGCCCATGTGAAGGTCCTCAATGAGGGCGCACTCACAGTCGGCTATGATACCGAGATTACGGAAGAGCTCCTCCTTGAGGGCATCGCCAGGGACCTCGTCCGCTTCATCCAGACCGAGAGGAAGGAGAGGGAGTTCCTCGTAGCTGACCATATCCGCCTCAAGGTATCCGGCAGCGGGCAGTTCGAGAAGGCAGTCAGGGCATTCTCCTCCTACATCTCGGAGGAGACGCTTGCCGACTCGCTTGAGATCGCGGCGAACGACGGCAAGGAAGCCGAGATCGCCGATGAGAAGATCAGGGTCTCGATAGAGAAGGCATGAGGAAGCTCGCAGTTGCCGCTTCCGTGCTGCTGATGGCTGCAGCATGCGTGCTCCATTCGCCATTGGAGCATTCATATGCAGCCCTGGGCAGGCCGGGGAGCATAGTAGTCACCATCGATATGGAGAAGGCCGGCGGGACATCGCTCTCGCCGCTCCTTCCGTCTGACGGCATCATAGGGAGCCTTGCCGATAAGGCTGACAGGCTCTCGCTGGAGCTCGTGCCCTCGGATACGGGATTCACCGCATCAGGCATAGCGGAAGGTGACTACAGCTATGCATACATAAACTCGACCCTCCTCCACCTTGCGCCTGGCTTCAGGTACATGGAGGAAGGCAGGGTGAGGTACTATGCCTCAGATAGCCTCGAGGCCGGCGTCGCAGCGCCAGGGGTGCTGCTTTTCTCCGATGACTACGTGGCTTTCCATAGGGAGGCGTACTCGGAGAGGATCGATGTGATACCGGAAGGGATAGCGGATGGGATGGAAGCGGCAGCTGCCGCGGTCTATTCGCTCTCGCCCGAGTCGCTGCCTGAGGACCTGCCGATAGAGATACCTTCCACCGTGGTCGCCAAGATGGATATGCTCCTCCTGCTCATAGGGGAGGATGACAGCCTCACGGGCCTTCTTGATATGGACACCGAGGATTCGGCGAGGACGCTTGTCACCTTGCTGCGCAATGAGCTGATAAAGGCCCTGCGCACCGCCGGAGAGAAGCCGGACTTCAAGGAGCTTGCAGGCGTGTTCAGCTATGAAGGCGACAAGGTCTATATCGACTACAGCATTTCAGGTTTGATTTAAGGAGTTGGCTATGCCGCTATATGAATACAGATGCACCAAGTGCGGAAAGGATTATGAAGTCATAAAGGGATTTGCCGAGGACGCGGATCATGATACATGCCCTGACTGCTCCGCGCCGGCTGAGCGCGTCTTCTCAGGCGCACCTGCCGTAGAGTACCATGGTACGGGATACTATTCGACGGACCACAGGAAGGCCGAAGGGCATAAGGGGGAGTGATGAAGAAGGTCATACTGACAGGCGATAGGCCGACCGGCAGGCTCCATGTAGGGCATCTGGTCGGTTCCCTCAGGGAGCGCGTGAAGCTGCAGGAATCCGGTGATTTCGACGAGATCTACATCATGATTGCCGATGCGCAGGCCCTTACCGACAACGCGGAGCATCCGGAGAAGGTGAGGAGCAATATAATGCAGGTGGCGCTGGATTACCTTGCAGCAGGCCTGGATCCGGCGAAGTCGACTATATTCATCCAGTCGATGATCCCCGAGCTGACGGAGCTCTCATTCTACTACATGAACCTGGTGACGGTCTCGCGCCTGCAGCGCAATCCGACCGTTAAGGCCGAGATCCAGATGAGGAACTTCGAGGCCAGCATCCCCGTAGGCTTCTTCTGCTATCCGATCAGCCAGGCTGCCGATATCACGGCATTCAGGGCGACACATGTCCCGGTAGGCGAGGACCAGCTGCCGATGATCGAGCAGTGCCGCGAAATCGTGCATAAGTTCAATGCGACGTATGGGGAGACCCTTACCGAGCCGGATGCGGTGCTTCCTTCCAACAAGGCATGCCTGCGCCTGCCTGGCATCGACGGCAAGGCCAAGATGTCCAAGTCGCTCGGTAACTGCATCTATCTTGCAGATAGCTCCGAGGACCTGAGGAAGAAGATCATGAGCATGTACACGGATCCCAACCATCTCAGGGTCGAGGATCCGGGCCAGGTCGAGGGTAATCCGGTATTCCTCTATCTTGATGCATTCTGCCGCCCTGAATATGTGCAGGAGTTCATGCCGGACTATGCCTCGCTTGACGAGGTCAAGGCCCATTACCAGAGAGGCGGGCTCGGGGACGTTAAGGTCAAGAAGTTCCTCAACAGCGTGATGCAGGCGGAGCTCGGCCCCATCAGGGAGAGAAGGGCTGAGTGGGAGAAGAGGATCGATGATGTCTATGACATCCTCAAGTCAGGCTCGGAGAAGGCTGAGAAGACTGCCCGTGCCGTTCTTGATGATGTACGTGCATCGATGCAGATCGATTACTTCACCGACCGCAAGCTGATAGACATGTACAGGGTCTGATGATACCAGTGCCTCTGCAGAGGCGATAAGGATCCTGCCTGGTCTTGATAAGGGACTGATTGGTGGGGAATGGCGCTGCCGGCATATCGTTGGCAGCGTTTTTGCATGATGAGCCCTCTGGCGGCTGGGTAATGCTGCGCTTCAAAGCATGGATTCCGGCGAAGCTGGATATACCTCAGGCTTCCATGTGGCATGTGCATATCTGCAGCAGGCACAGCATGAGGCTGCGGGATATCCCGGGACAAGGCAGGATGTTGGGATAATCTACCATCGATACAGGTGCCAGGGCTGTGCAAGTGCTCCCATGCCATAGCCGTGAGGGATATCAACACGCTGGTTGGATATGGGATCCTGAAGAGGTCTGAAGGCAAGGCACGGAATTCATCCTATATCCCGCTGATCTGAGGAGCCTGGGGACGATATCCATCCTGTGATGAAGTCGATGCCTTTCGCCGTCCTTCCCACAGGATCCGTGAAGTGATTGCCAGGATTCAGCTCGAATAGCGTGCTGATGCCGATGGAGCTGAAATGCGCTGCAATCGCTTCCGTATTGCCTAGTACAGTGCTGGTGCTGCCTTTGCTTTCCCTGTCTCCTAGGGAGAGATAGAGCCGGTCGGGCTTTGCCTTAAGCTGGGAGGAGATGGAGAAATCCCTGAAGCCAGGGTACCATAGAGACCCTGATATAGAAGCAGCTCTGCTGAACAGGTCTGTCCTGTAGAGAGCATAGATGGCGAAGAGACCTGCAAGCGAATAGCCTGCTATGCCGCGCCAGGCAGGCGCAAGGCCGTCTTCCGCTTCCGGGACAATCCTCTCTGCCAATGTCCTCATGTAGTCGTCAGCCCTGCCTGCGAATGGCTCTCCGTTCCTGAAGACAGCAGGGGAGGGCCATGGGGTGAGGTCTGCGTTCCAATCGAGCCCTGAAATGGAAATGAGCGTGAAGTCATTGTGGCAGAGCTCCTTTATTTCCCTGCCATCGTCAGTGACGGAATTAAGGTATATTACCGGGCAGGTACCTGAGCTACCTGGATATCTCTGGATTCTGTATTCCATCATAGGGCTGTTCCCATCCTGGCATATGCATCCATGTAAGGTATCATCACTGGAATCGCTCCGATCTTTGCGATGCATGTACCAGCTGCAATTGATTCTATATCCATTGGCGGATTTTTGCGATATTGACCTGGAATGGTAAGCCGATACAATCAACTTGAACTAAAAATGCAGATAAGTGCAAAAATACGTCGAGTATGGAGGGTCGTGGATGATTATTGAACGTAGGCATTATCTCGATAAGCTCGTATCAAAGAAGGATAACGGCCTGGTTAAGGTGATTACCGGAATCCGCAGGTGCGGCAAGTCCTTCCTGCTTTTCGAACTGTACCATTCATACCTGAACTCAATCGGGATTGCGGATGGGAACATAATCGAGCTTGCCTTGGATGAGGCTGCCAATGCAAGATACCGCAATCCTCTTGAGCTCGATGCATATATACGCTCCAAGGTCTCAGATAAGACCGGGAGATTCTATGTCTTTCTCGATGAGATCCAGTTCGTCAGGGATATACCGAATCCTTATCTTGAAGACAAGGATGCCAGGATCGGATTCATTGATGTCATCCTTGGCTTGATGAGGCTGAAAAACGTCGACCTCTATGTAACCGGAAGCAATTCACATATGCTTTCTTCTGACATACTCACGGAATTCCGGGGACGTGGTGATGAGATACACGTGCTCCCCCTTTCATATAAGGAATTCCATGATGCCTTTGATGGTGATAGAATATATGCGTGGAGGGAGTACCTCACATATGGCGGCATGCCCTATGTGCTCTATCTGAAGACCCATGAGGAGAAAAGCAGATACCTCAAGGACCTCTTTGAGAATGTATATATCAAGGATGTCCTGGAGCGGAACCGTATCCTTAATGACAGATCCATCCTTGAAGATCTCCTGAACATAATATCATCATCAGTCGGATTGCTTACCAATCCGACTAAGCTCTCGAATACCTTCCAGAGCGTCAAGCATGTACAGGTCAATGCGAATACGATCAGCAGATACCTGGATTGCTTCATTGATGCCTTCATACTTGAGAAAGCCTTCCGTTATGATATCAAGGGGAAGAGATATATCGCGACACCGCTTAAGTATTACTTCTCCGATGTAGGCCTCCGCAATGCCAGGCTTAATTTCAGGCAGCAGGAGGAGAATCACATCATGGAGAACATCATCTATAACGAGCTAATAGCAAGGGGCTTTGATGTTGATGACGGCGTGGTCGAATACAATTCAAAAGACGGGACAGGTAAGCAGGTCCGTACCCAGCTGGAGATTGACTTCGTAGCAAATAAGGGCAACAGGCGTTACTATATCCAATCCGCACTCTCTATTGATGATGAGGGGAAAAGAATCCAGGAGACGAATCCTCTTAATAGAATAGGGGATTCCTTCAGGAAAATTGTAGTCGTCAAAGATGGGATCATCCCCTGGCATGATGAGAAGGGGATACTCTATATAGGAATAGAGGAATTCCTTCTTGATGAGACTGCAATGGATAAGTAAGTTCCCGTCTGCTATATGGCTCTCCTTTGTCGATGGACTCATTCCGAGCAGCTTAAGTCTCATTTACAGTCTCATTTACAGTCTCATTTACAGTCTCATTTACAGTCTCATTTACAGTCTCATTTACAGTCT
>CALXQU010000007.1 GCA_944390725.1 uncultured Spirochaetaceae bacterium | reverse complement strand
TCGGCCCATGCCTGTTCTTCATGCTCTCTTCCATCGGGTTTCTTCCTTGTTCGTGTTTTTTTTTTGCAAGCTAAACATTACAGGAGGAAACCCTTCCTTGTCTCTAGATCCTATCCTCTTCCCTTACCCTCATCCCACAACTTTCTGTATAGAGCCGCAAAAGTACAGTATCTGCCCTTGCCTCATACCTTCAATCGAACATCCCTTCTTCAACATGGTTTTCAGGAAGAAACGTCTGGAGGATGAAGCAGTTCTACGAGACATACAAGGGCAAAGAAAAACTCTCACCACTGGTTAGAGAAATATCCTGGACGAAACAATCTCCTGATAATGACAGCCTGCAAGACTGATGAAGCGAAAGAGCTCTACCTTTAGATCCCGCATGGAGAACCATTATTCGAAGAGGGAGCTTGAACGTCAGATTGACAGCATGCTCTATGAGCGTATTGCGATATCAGATGCGAAATATGGGCAGCTTGCAAAGAGGAATGAAGGACTTTCTGCTCTGCGGGATTGCATATGTCCTGGAGGTCCTGAATCTTCCAGCTTCATATAAGGAAAAGGTTCTCAGGAAACAGATCGCCTCCCACCTCAAGGACCTTATCCTTGAATTCGGAATGAACTTCTCCTTCATCGGGGAAGAGTACAGACTCCAGGTCGGCAATACCGATTCCTTTGGAAATGACCTTAAAGGCAAAGGTCAAGCGCAGGAATTGAGTCCTGCGCCCAACCTGAAGCGGGGTTATAGGCAATTACTCGCCGCAGAAGTAATCAAGAGCCGTGAGAAGCCCTTCTATATACCCATTCTCATACCCATGCGATACATATCCCCATCCGATATCTGGATTGATGATATCGCTTGAGAACTGAGGCACATGGTCATCCATGATATACCCATCGAAACCGCTCTTCTTCAGACGTACAAGGGTCTCCATAGGATTGAAGTTCCCCTCGCCCAGGAAGCATTCCTGGAAATCAGGAACAGAGCCCTGGACATCGCGGAAGTGGACGTAGTGTATCCTGTCTTTCGGACCGAAGTAGTCAATAAAGGCATTCACTGCATCCCTGCCTCCCATTTCGGAAACAGTTCCAAGGCAGAGGTCCAGCCCCCACATCCTGTTATCACCGGCAATCTGCTCTGCCCTCTTGAATGCATCAAGGCTGATGAAGAGGCGATGCACGCCTGCAACCATAGGAACCGGCGGATCATCAGGATGAAGGGCAAGCTTGACACCTGCTTCCTCTGCGACAGGAAGGATCGCATCCATGAAGTATTTGTAGTTTGCCCACATTACCTCCTCATCCTCTATCTTGATATCGGTTCTTGCAAAGTAGTCGACCGTGTTTCCATTCGCCTCTTCCGACTTGTGGAAGCTTGTCACCTTCACGCCGCCGCGGCCAGGGGTATCACGCGATGTGCGCCACACGAAGGTCGGGACGAAGTGGTAGCCTAGGCTAGGTATCCCGGCCTCCCCCATATTCCTTATAAGGCGCTGATACTTCTCTATCTGCTCATCCCGACCCGGAAGGCCGAGCATGACCTTATCATAGAATTCGATAGGAACATTCTCTATCGACTCCATGATGAATCCCTGCTCATCGCATTGGGCCTTCAGAGCCTTGATATCCTCAAGCCGCCACTCACCATCCACTGCGGGCAGATGTGGTGTATTGAACTGTACCGATTTGATACCCAGCTGCTTGATATACGTCGCGATCTCCGGCGTCATCACCTTCAGCTGTCCCAAGCAAAGCCGCATAGCCTTCCTCCTTATTTCTATATCAGACTATCCCGAACACGAGTCTTGGCAGCCAGAGCGAGAGCTCAGGCACGAATGCCACGACGAACAAAAGGAGAATCAGTGGCACGTAGTAGACCTGTACTGATTTGAATGCCCTCTCGAATGAAATGCCGCCGATCTTGCTTGTTATGAAGAGGCATATCGCCATAGGCGGCGTAAGCAGCCCGATCATAAGCCCATATACCAGGGTAATCCCGAAGTGGACCATGTTCATCCCCATCATATGGGCAATCGGGAACATGAGCGGCACAGAGAGAAGCAGGGCCGCGCTTGTATCGAGGAATGTCCCCATAAGCAGTATGAAGAAGAGCATGAGAAGCATCATCACAGTGTAGCTTGACGTCAGATTCATCATTGCCGCTCCAATCTGATTAGGAAGCTGCTGCGTGCCCATTACACCTGCAAGGACATTTCCTCCGCCGATAAGCAGCATGATCATCCCTGTCGTTACGACGACCCTTTCAAAGATCGGCACGAAATCCTTCGGCTTCAGCTCCTTATAGACGAATATGCCAAGGAAGAGCGCGTATGCGACGCTCAATGCACCGACCTCTGTTGTCGATACAATGCCTGATGTAAGCGTAATCATCATGAATGCGGGGAGAAGAAGCGCGAAGAAGGCCTTCCTGAAATGATAGAACCTCTGCTTCCATGTTGCCCGTGGAGAAACAGGATAGTTCTTATTCCGAGCGATGAAATACACCACGGTCATCATGATGACAGTCATGATTACACCGATTACGGCACCGCCCATGAATAGCGATCCTACGGAAACGCCTGTTATCGTCCCAAGGAGGATCATGGGGCTGCTCGGCGGGAAGATCGGGCCGATTATAGAAGATGTGGCAGTGATCCCAACAGAGAAATCCACATCATATCCCTTATCAGTCATCGATTTTATCTCGATATTTCCCAGTCCTGCGCAATCTGCGGCAGCAGATCCGGAAACGCCTGCGAAGAAGAGGCTAGCAAGTATGTTTACATGGCCAAGCCCTCCGCGGATATGTCCTACAAGGCTGTCTGCGAAGTCGAATAACCGGCGCGATATCCCCGATGTATTCATTATCTCGCCGGCAGCCATGAATAGCGGAACGGCTATCATGCTGAACTGCGCCACACCCGATACCATCGTCTGGGCGACAAATGTCATAGGCATCTTACCACTGAACAGGATATAGAGGAACGAGACAAACAGCATTGCATATGCCATGTGCAGACGCAGGAGGATCAGTACCAGAAATCCGCCAATCAACAGTATATTTAACCACATATCAGCACTCATTCCGCATCTCCTTTCTCAACGACGGATTCATAAATAGCCAGCTCATCTGCGGCCATGAGCGAGTCCGTCTGCTTGAAGAATATCGTCTCGACGAGATCCACTATGAAGAAATAGATCATCAGCACGCACCCCACAGGAAGACCTGAATAAATCAGACCACGTGGAAGCCTTGTCTGGGTAAGAGGTATCCTCGAGAGCATCTTCGCATTGCCGACGCCAGAGGTGAAGATAAAGGCAAAGAATGCAATCATGCCAAGCGTGAAGATGACAAAGAGCGCCTTCCTGGCCGGCATAGGGAATTTCTTATAGAGGAACTCCAGCGCGACATGGCCCTTCTTCCTGACTGTATATGCAGCGCTGATGTATGCCAGCCAGCCAAGCATGATCATGCTGATTTCCTCTACCCATATGAAGGAATGGCCAACGATATTCCTTGAGAGGATCTCAAGGCAGACTATCGCAGTGATTCCAAGCAGGAGAAACGTACAGAACCAGAATACGATCCTCTCCACTACCCAGGCAATCTTCTCGAATATGTCTTTGAACGTCATAAGAACTCCGTATTAAAAGACAGGCCGCCAAAATCAACAGACTCAACGGCCTTTCAGATAGACTATGATGCCAGACGACAATCAAAGGGACTGTATATACTCCCAACCGCCTTCGGCCCAATCCTTCGAGACATCACTGTCAAGAACCTTCTCCTGGATAAGCGCCTTGAATGCATCTATATCAATCTCTTCCTCAGGAACGATTGTCACGCCAGCATTCCTGCAGACTTCCCTGATCCTGTCATCGTCAGCATCCGTGCTTGCGTTGTAGTATCCCCAGGCAGCTGCATTGGCATCGAGAAGAACCTGCTGGAGCTCTGCAGGCAGCGACTGCCAGAATGCTTCATTGATGAATGTATAGAGCGCATTGTACTGATGCTTCGTCTCCATAATGTAATCCTGGACCTGGTAGAATCCGCTGCTCTCAATCTGTGCATATGGGTTCTCCTCGGCATCTACAAGACCATTCTGAAGACCGGTGAAGAGCTCTGAAAGAGGCACTCCGATTACCTTTGCACCCATAGCCTCCCATGATGCAACCGTTCCGATTACGTTCGGGACCCTGAATTTAAGCCCTTTCATATCTGCAGGGGTCGTGATCTTCTTGTTTGCAGTAAGCATACGGGCACCTCTGGCGCCGACCGCATTGTCAAGATATCTATAGCCATGCTGCTCCGCCAGCTTCTCGTTCATCTCATCAGCGATATCACTGGAGAAGAATGCCATCATATGGTCCTTATCCCTGAAGCAGAATGGAACGGATGTATAGCTTATCCACTCCGGAGCTACCCAGGAAAGGGACATGTCCGCATCGCACGCACACTGGATTGCGCCAGAGGAAAGAAGCGCAAGCGTATCCTCGACACTCTGTGCAAGCTCCCCATTGAGATACCTTTCGATTCTTATCTGGCCATTCGAATTCTCATCGATATAGTCAAGGAAGATGTTCATTGCTTCCTTCTGGATATTAGTCGCATTCGCAACCTGGGCGACCTTGAATACATAGACTGGCTTTCCGTCTGCAGTCAGCTCCTGCTTTTCAGAGCTTCCACCAGCGAAGACAATACCGCTCACAAAGAGAGCCAGTACCAGAACAGATAGGATCCTCTTCATTGCTTTCTCCTTTTTTCGAATGTGTTTGGGATTCTCTCCTTTTGCTCTAGGATAGGTTGGCTTCCTAGGCAAATCTTGCTATAAACATGATGACAATTTGCGTTATTTTGACCTACTTCTAGACAACAAAGATTTCAGAACTTGCAAAATCCGTTATTGGATAAGAAAATATATTTATGGCTATTCCTTATACAGATTATATTAATAAGAACATAGATATCGGATTTACCATCAGGCAGGGCCCCGGGCTTGGGAAAAACAACGGTTATGCACACCGCCACTCCTTCTACGAATTCCTTCTTGTAATCGACGGACTCATACAACTGTATACAACCGAGGGAGATGTCATCATCGCAGATAACAATACAATGATACTCATGTGTCCTGGCTACATACATACGACCTATGCAGAGGGTATAAACATCCAGCTCGGAATCATGGAAAACACAATGGCTGAAGTAATGCATTTCCTGTTCGGCGATACGGAAATAAAGTTCAAGCCCATAGATTCATTCAAGCTCTCCCCTTCTCAGGTCAAATACTTCTCCACACAGATACGCTATGCTTCCCTCTTCTCTCCGACTGATGCCATAAGGGAGAAGGCATTCCTGAAGAAGTTCTTCGTAACACTCATTACGGATATGGTCTTTCCAGCCATCCTTGCACCGAAAAGGAAGACATTCATTCCCGACTGGCTGACAAAGCTTACGGAAAGCTATCAGAGCCTTGAGTCAATAACGGAAGGCCTCGATTACATGAAGCGCAACACCGGATTCTCAGCGGAATACATCTGCAGAAGCTTCAAGAAGTATCTTGATATGACCCCAGGGCAGTTCATCACGATGCAGAAGCTCAATTATGCTGCGAACATGCTTGTCCATTCCGACCAGGAAATCTCCCAGATAAGTGAAGATATCGGATTCAGCTCCCTAAGCCACTTCTACAAGAAGTTCAGAGAAGCATTCCAGCTATCTCCCGCACAGTATCGAAAGGAAAAGAAGCTGTTGTAGAAACAACTTTTTACGGAGATTTATACCTATCATTCCAAATCTCCGTAAAATCATCAGCGTATACCTTACCTGATTACCGACAATCATCCTTCCGTTATGCTGCGTGGAACTGCATCAGGAAATGCCTGCGTGGGCTTTTATCGCGGCAGCTATCACATCACGCCCGACCAGCATGCCGCCAACGTAGCAACTGGCAGAAGAGAAGATCCTTTCCTGGATATCCCGGTCATTGCACAGCCATAGGTATCTGGCTACGACATCGTTCTCACGCGTAGCCCTGAAGACATCACCATGCGCCTGCTGGAATAGCCATAGCCTGACACGGCGCTCTATCTCCGCGATATCCGCCTCATCCGTTATCCTCATCTCCAGCTTCCAGCCATCGCCTTCCCTGACGAAGCTGATGAAGCGGCTGCCTATGAGCGAGAATGAGCAGCAGAACCCCGCAACGGCAGACCCATCGCCCTTGCGGCTGATATCGTCAAACGAAAGCAGCGACGCACCCATCAGGGACATGGCCAGCTCCTCGAAGATGCTGTCATAGAAGGTGTCCCTGATTGCCGGAGTGATATCTACGGATGCCAGGTCATAGGATGCGGATTCCTCCAGCACGGCTTCTGCAAGCCTATTGACTGCCTCAGCGGCTGCTTCCCTTTCCATCTGCTGCTTCCTCCATCGCCCTGCCGAGCATATCATTGATTCCATCAAGGGCATATCCATCTGTAACAAGGTCCTTCCCATTCACCGCATAGCACGCACGGCGGAATATGCCGATGCCTGCCTCATCGGAATCACCGTGGAATCCATAGTCATCAAGCATCAGGCTGAGCCCTGCCCTCCGGAGCCCATCCATGAATGAGAGCTTGGCCGCTGATAACCTCAGCCGCCTGATGATGTCGTCGATGTCATCGGAATCAGTGATGGAAACCGATATGTCCCCGCAATCCCAGTCCATAAGGAACCGCACATATGGCGCATCGCCTGAAAGCGAATGCTCCACGCGGAAGCCATCCAGATGCCAGGATCTGCCATCGGATGCACAAGGGCTTATGCATACATGGAGCTGGTCGGAGAAAAGCATCAGCAGGAGATCCGATGCCTCGCTGCCTGACGGCATGTCCATCCCTGCAGCATATGCCCTTATCTTCCCTGTCAGCGATTCCGCCATCTGCCTGAAGGATACATCCCTATCGTTACCCATATCTCCCCTTCCAGCTTATAATACATCATATGCCAGAACTGCCTGAAGTCGAAACAATCAGAAGGATCCTTGATCCAGAGCTTAGCGGCCTGAGAATATCCAGGATAAGGATATCCTCGCCCTCGGTCATTGCCTATCCATCCCCGGAGGAATTCTCCCGCAGGCTGGAAGGACAGGCTCTCACCGGGACGTCAAGAAGGGGCAAGTACCTCATCCTCGGCACCGAAGGCGGCGACAGGGTGATAATCCATCTGAGGATGACAGGCTGCCTGCTGCTGGTTCCTTCCCCGGTTCCGGCGGAGAAGCATACGCATGCCGTATTCATCCTCGACGATGGCCGGGAGCTGAGGTTCTCCGACACGAGGCGCTTCGGCAGGCTCTGGCTGATAGGCTGCGGCGAAGATGACAGCTTCACAGGGATTGCGAAGCTGGGCCCAGAGCCTTTTGACCCCATAGTCTCAGGTGGATACCTTTCCGGCAGGCTCGGCAGGAGCCGCAGGGCTATCAAGGAATGCCTTATGGACCAGTCTGTCATTGCCGGAATCGGCAATATCTACTCAGATGAGATACTCTTCCGTGCGAAGATAGCCCCAGGGACGGAAGCCATAGGGATTACAAAGGCGGAATGGGCCGCCCTGGCATCAATCATACCGGAATGCCTGTCCTTCTTCGTGGAGAAGAATGCGATATCCCTTGAGGACCATGCCAGGACGAAAGGCCGTGAGTACCGCAATACGCCATATCTGCAGGTCTATGGGCATGCAGGCGAGCCCTGCCCGGTATGCGGCACGGAACTTGCCAAGGCCGTGATAGGAGGCAGGAGCAGCGTATACTGCCCATCCTGCCAGAAGAGACGCTGATGGACGCCGTAGAGCTGTACCATGCCCTTCTCGGCGCATACGGTACGCCGCGCTGGTGGTCCGATGACCCATATACCGTCATGGTGCAGGCAGTCCTGGTCCAGAATACATCATGGAGGAATGTCGAGAAGGCCTATGGGGAAGCTGGCGGCAGGCTGCGACCTGAATATGTCCTCGCAACCAGCGCAGAAGAGCTGGAAGCGCTGATCAGGCCATGCGGCTTCCAAAAGGCAAAGGCCCGCACGATCATGGCGCTGACGGCCTGGTACGGAAGCCATGGCTTCGATGCCGCGAGCATCCACAGCAAGCCGCAGGAAGACATACGCGGAGAGCTTCTTTCAATAAAGGGAATCGGGGAGGAGACTGCCGATGCGATCCTTGTCTATGCCTTCCATAAGCCATCATTCATCATCGATGCATACACAAGGTGCCTCCTTTCCCGCCTTGGCCTCTCATTTGCGGATGACAGCCAGGTAAGGACATTCTTCGAGGCTAGCCTACCCAGGGATGCATCTGCCTATGGATGGCTGCACTGGCTCATACTGGACCATTCAATCAGTGTATGCAGGAAGAAGCCCTGCTGCAGCAGCTGCCGCCTGGAGGGGATATGCGATAGCGGGAATCGGCAGGGGAATGTATAATTCCAGCATATGTTCTGCGATACAGGAAAGGTAAAGCTCCATTATGAGGTCTCAGGCAAGGGCCATCCCCTGATAATGCTCCACGGCAATGGCGAGGATATCAGCATATTTGAGAAGGCACTTCCCGCCCTTGAGGAGCATTTCACCGTCTACCGCATAGATTCACGCTGCCATGGCCTCAGCACCGCCAAGGCTCCCCTCCACTATGAGCTCATCGCCGATGACGTCTATGGCTTCATCATACTGAACAGGCTGGAGAGGCCCTTCGTCTATGGATTCTCTGACGGAGGGATCGCAGCCCTGATGCTCGCCTATACGCACCCAGAGGCCGTAGGTGCCATAGCCGCAAGCGGTGCCAACACGAACCCTAAGGCGCTGAAGATGCTCTACCGCTTCGGCTACGGCAAGCTCGCCCGCCTCTATCCTGACCCGAAGATGAAGATGATGGCTACAGAGCCTCATATCACGAAGGATGACCTTGCGCGAATCGCCGTCCCAGCACTCATAACAGCCGGCGGCAAAGACATGGTCAAGGAAGAGGACACGAAGCTGATCGCATCGTCGATACCAGGGGCACAGCTGATGATCCTCCCGGAAGAGGACCACAGCTCATACATCGTGGATTCCGACAGGATCGCCCATATCCTGATCGGCTTCTTCGGCAGCCTCTAGCGGACGCGGACCCTTATCACATTCCAGCTCGCGGACGGAAGCTCGGCAGTAACGATACCGCCCTCAGCTTCCGCAATCCCCATCTCGCATGGACGGACAGCCTCATGGCCTTCCGTGTTCACGGCATCAAGGGGGAATCCTGCCATCGTGCTGGCATAGATGACCTCCGCATGATCGGTGAAGCTCCTCAGGTCTATGGCGGTGCTCATGGTCCTTGCGGTATCCCTGTTCACGGCGAAGACCGTCACGATATCCTCCTCTTCCGAGAGGACGGCTACAGACTCTATTGAGTCTACATCCTGGAAATAGCGGCAGGAGTACCTAGGCGACCTGATGATAGGCTGCAGCACGGTGCTGTCCTTGGCGAATACGGAGACATCCCTGTAGGGGAAGAATATCGTCTGGCGCCATGCTCCACCATCCTCTGCGGTCATGATTGGCGCGATTACATTGACAAGCTGGGCAAGGCATGCGACGCGGACCCTGTCGGAATGCCTCAGGAGCGTTATCAGGAGGGTGCCGACGACAAGCGCATCCGCGAATGTATAGACATCCTCAAGCAGATGCGGTGCGACCTGCCACGGAGATGAGGCCATGGCCTCGTCATCCGCTGCCTCCTTGTGATACCAGACATTCCATTCATCGAAGCTGATCATCATCCTCTTCGGCGAGCGCTTGACGGCCTTGACGTAATCGCATGCTGCCTCCACTGTCCTGATGAATGAATCCATGCGCAGGCTGTTCGCGAGGAACGACGGCATATCATCAAGATACTCGCCGCGGATGTACTGATGCATCGAGATGTAATCCACGTACTCATAATCCTCCATCAGGGATATCCTCTCCCATTCAGGATATGTCGGCATACCCTCGTTGGAGCTCCCGCAGGACACGACCTCTATGGACGGATCGACTGCCTTCATGGCCTTCGCGGTCTCTGCAGCGAGCCTGCCGTATTCATATGCGCTCTTATGTCCCATCTGCCAGGGACCATCCATCTCGTTGCCGAGGCACCAGAGCCTGATGCCATACGGATCGCGATGGCCATTCGCCCTGCGCATGGAGGCATAATAGCTATCCGCATCGACATTGCAGTACTCCAGGAGATTGCAGGCATCCGCTATCCCCCTTGTCCCCAGGTTGACGGCCATCATCACCTCGGAACCGGCCTTGCGCGCCCAGGAACAGAACTCATCAAGGCCTATCCTGTTCGGCTCCAGGCTCCGCCAGGCGAGGTCCAGCCTCTTCTTCCTGCTATCCAGCGGACCGACTGAATCCTCCCAGACGAAATTCGAGACGTAATTGCCGCCAGGATACCTGATGATCGGCACATCCAGCTCGCGGACAAGGGATAGGACATCCTTCCTGAATCCCTCCTCATCGCTTTCCCTGTGGTCTTCCTGGAATATGCCGGTATAGACAGCCCTGCCGAGGTGCTCTATGAATGAGCCGAATATGCGGTTATCGACCTCGGAGATGATGAGGCGCTTCTCAAAGGCAATCTCCGCATCCGCCTCACGCTTATGCGCTGATGCCATGGATACGCCGCATGCCGGCTGGGCCTTCTTCGTGCCGTGCTTCCCGCCGATGGCTTCCTTCAGCTCCACAATCCGCCTGCCGAGAATCGCAATCAGGCCGACCACGAGGGCATTGCCCATGCAGAAATAGCGGAAGCTGAGCGGCATCCCGGTATCTGTCCATCCATCAGGGAACCCATCCAGCCTCTCGCATTCCACCGGGGTCAGCAGGCGGAGCTTCCCCGTCTGCGGGTCCCTGACCACATGCGTGGACCTGTTACGCTTGCCTTCCGACGTCAGCATCGTGCGGCTGGGCCGGTCAAGGAAATCAGGGAATGCGATGGGCCCTTCCTTGTAATGGTACTCATGCCCATTGGCAGCGACCCTCTCCTCATCCTTGGCCCCCTTCATATACTCCCAGCGGGCCTTCTCGCCTTCCGGGATACAGTACGAATCCGGGACATCCTTCTCGAGGATATCGCCGAGAGCCGTATACGGACCGCTGTACTGCGCATCATAGCGCAGGGTATGGCATGAGTATCCTATGCAGTAGCCGCTGTTCTCGAACTCCTCCTGGAATGAATCCGAGGTCTCCTTTATATCCTCCGGGATGCTGAACGATGAGACCTTTGCATCCTGATGCCTGCAGCAGGGGAACGCGGGGGCGAAGAACCCTGAGCTGAGAAGCACTTCCTCCGCGTCCTTCCCTCCATAGAGGGACTTGATGGCCCTGCTGTCATTCGTCGCAAAGATGAATGTCCTTCTACGCCTCTGCGGGAAGCCGTAGTCAGCTGCATTGATGATGCGCCACTCAACGGAATAGCCGAGTCCCTGCAGGCATGAGAGGATGATGCCGAAATCACGCCCGCGCTGCTTGGCAGGCGACTTGAGCAGCCTGTCCACATTCTCCAGGAGCATGAAGCGCGGCCTCTTCTCCATGGCGATGCGGTAGATTTCCCACCAAAGGACGCCCTTCTTGCCCTGTATGCCCTTCAGGTTGGCGAGCGTCGAGGCAACCGAGTAGTCCTGGCAGGGGAATCCTCCGCACAGAAGCTCATGGTCAGGTATGGCAGCAGCATCCACCGTCGCGATATCTACATTGAGGTTCTCCCCCTCCTGGAAATGCGATGCATAGCAGTCGAAAGCCCACTGATGCTTCGCACCAGGCTCCCACTGGTTGGAGAAGATAGTCTTCCATCCCGATTCATCGAGTCCCAGACGGAACCCGCCTACTCCTGCAAACAGCTCTACGACCGTGCCTTCCGCTTTATTCGCTGCCATATACACCTCGCTCTAGATGATAAGCGAACTTAAGGGAAAGATCAACACATATCACAGTGTATCGTGCTCAGAGCCTTGACCTTATCCTGCCGGCTGCATATGCGATGCAGAAGAAAGCCATATGCGTGACGACGATCGATGCCCCTGTCGGCAGGGAGAAAGCATAGGATGCTATGAAGCCGATGATGAAGGCAATCACGGATTCCGCTGCAGCGATGATGGACACGGAGAAGTAGGTCCTGGCGACACGCATGGCTGCCATGGCAGGGAATATCATCAGCGATGAGATCAGCAGCGAGCCCAGCATCCTCATCCCCACGACAATCATCACGGCGGAAAGCACTGCCAGCAGCGAGGTATAGCGCTCGCACCTTATGCCGGTTGCCCTCGCGAAGGCAGGATCGAATGTGGAGGCATATATCTGGTGATAGAAGACAAGATAGGCTGCCAGCGTCACCGAAGCCGCTATCGCGGAGATGATGGCATCGCTCCTGGATACGGAGAGGATGGACCCGAAGAGGAATGCATTGAGGTCGGTATTCACCCCGCCGAGCGAGACGGCTATGACGCCGATTGCCAGCGCAGAGGAGGAGATGAGCGCGATGGCGCTGTCACCGCCTGTATCCCGCTCTGACATCCTCAGCAGAAGGAAGGCAGCTGCCACGACTACCGGTATGGTGACTGCCATCGGCGATATGGATAGCACTGCGGCTATGCCAAGCGCGCCGAACCCGACATGGGAAAGGCCGTCGCCTATCATGGAATAGCGCCTGAGCACAAGGCTGACGCCGAGAAGCGATGCGGTAAGGCTGATGAGGAATCCCACGGCAAGCGCCCTGGCAAGGAAGCCGTATGAGAGTATCTCAGCTATGATCATGGCCTGCCTCCTTCAGGAATACCCTGCCCATCTCCGTATGGAAGTAATCATCCTTGCTTCCCTGATAGAAGCTCCTGTGCGAGAAATGGAATACCGTCTTCGCATCATTGAGCACCGGGTGGATATCATGGGTGACCATCAGTATCGTGATGCCCTGGCTGTTGAGGCTGGAGACTATGCCGTACATCTGCGATGACGTGCGGGGGTCTAGCCCTGCCGCAGGCTCATCCAGGAGAAGGAGCTTCTCAGTCGCCATGAGTGCCCTGGCAAGGAGCACGCGCTGCTGCTGGCCGCCCGAAAGCTCCTGGTATGAATCGCCGGCCCTGCCATCCATCCCCAGCCGCTTCAGCACGCTCAGGGCCTTCTCCTTCTCATGCGGCGCATAGCGGAACATCCCCCGATGCCTGTTCAGGCACCCCGAGAGGACGACCTCCATTACGGAAGAGGGGAAATCACGCTGGATAAGCGGCCGCTGGGGAAGATAGCCTATCTCATTGCCCCTCAGCCCATTGTATGCGATCCGGCCCTTCAGCGGCTCGATGAGGCCGAGTATGGTCTTCACGAACGTGCTCTTCCCCGACCCGTTCTCGCCGACGATGCAGATATAGTCCCCCTGCTCGACCGTGAACGTGAAATCCGGGATGACCACATCTCCCTCGTATCCTATCGTTATATCCCTTCCCTGCATGAGGGTCATGAGAGCGCCTCCCTGAGGACCCCGGCATTCCTCCTCATCAGCGTGGCATATGTCTCGCCGGCAGCGAAATCCACCGCGCTGATATTATGCATCGAATAGAAGACAAGCACCGAGCAGCCTGCCTCATCCGCTATCGTCCGGGCTATGGATGGCGAAGAGAACTCTATATTCAGCACATACCTGCAGCCAAGCTCCTCGGCCTTATCAATCAGGAAGGCCACGGTACGCGCGCTTGGCTCCGTCTCCTCCGCGCAGCCGGGGAATGCCGCATAATACCCGAGCCCGTATTCCTCCACGAAATAAAGAAGTGGAAAGCGCGAGGCGAAGATAAGCGTATCGAGCCTGGATGAGGCGACGATATCCCGTATTTCCGCATCGATGCTGCCAAGCTCCTCCGCATATGCTTCCGCATTGGCCCTGTATAAGGCGCTGTTACCCTCATCGAGCAGGGAAAGCTCATCAGCCAGCCTGGAGACGATCGTTATCTCATTCGCGATGCTGGTCCAGACATGCTCGTCAATGGAGTGCTCCCCGCCATGACCATGCCCGGCATGGCCATGCTCCATGCCTTCCACGAGCTCTTCTGACAGGAGCGGCACCTGGTCCGTAAGCGCAAATGAGGCAGGCGGGTCCTCAAGCGAATCCAGTATGGACAGGACCCAGGCATCAGAATGGCTACCGGCGAAGACGACGAAATCCGCTTCGGCGACCATCATCATATCCTTCGGATTTGGGTCATAGCTGTGCGTGTCAACGCCCGGAGGAAGCAGCATATACGGCTCCCCGGCTCCCTTCATGACAGCCCTCGCCGCATCATATGACGGGAAACCGATCGCGACCACCGAGAAACCGGATGATACGCTATCGGAAGAGCATGAGGCTATCATCAGCGCAGCCAGCAGGACAGGAAGGAGCTTCCTCATCTGCCTTTCCCCCTGCAGGAGGGACAGATCCCCTTCAGCACGGATGCATTGAGCACCTCATAGCCGCAGGCATCGTATACCGACTGGCGCAGCATATCGCTGATGCTGCTGCCGAGATGGAACGTGCTGCCGCAGGCCATGCATACGATATGCATATGATGGGGACACGTAGAGGGATCCGAATACTGGTATGCCGTGCTTCTGCCCCGGCCCTGCACCTTCATAAGCCACCCATCCTCAGAAAGATGGGAAACCATCCTGTATACCGTCGCCTTCGATACCCCGCTGATGCTGCCGGCAACCTCGGCCGGCGTATAGCCCGTATCGGCATGGTCACGGAAGAACGCGAGTACGGCTTCTCTCTGCCTGGTCCTGTAGCTCATAGCGAATATGAGAATAATTCTCAGATTGCATCAAGTCAACAGCCGCTCAGGCAAAGAGCTCCCCTGAGAGATAGCGGTCACCGGAATCGGGAAGGACGGCGACGACCGTCTCCCCTTCTGCATCCGCAGCGGCTTCAACGGCCTTTGCGAGGGCCGCGCCCGAGCTGATCCCGCAGAAGATGCCTTCCTTCCGTGCCAGCAGCCTGGCCATATGGAATGCCTCATCCTTCCCTGCCGTCCTGACCTCATCATATACCGATGTATCGAGCAGCGACGGCACGAAGCCCGCGCCTATTCCCTGGATTGCATGAGGCCCCGGGCTGCCTCCGGAAAGCACAGGGGAATCAGCAGGCTCCACCGCGATGATATGGATAGCGGGATTCACCTCCCTGAGATAGCGTCCTGCGCCGGTTATCGTGCCGCCGGTCCCCACTCCTGCGACGAATACGTCGACATGCCCTTCCGCATCCTCCCAGATCTCAGGTCCGGTCGTACGGTAATGGGCCTCTGCATTGGCCTTGTTGCTGAACTGCCCGCCGATTATGGAGCCGGGAATCGATGAGCGGAGCTCCTCGGCCTTCGCGATAGCTCCCTTCATGCCCAGCCTGCCGTCGGTGAGGACAAGCTCAGCTCCATAGGCCTTCATCATCCGCCGCCTCTCCTCTGACATGGTATCAGGCATGACGATGATCACATGGAATCCCCTGGCTGCGCCGATTGCGGCAAGGCCGATGCCGGTATTGCCTGAAGTAGGCTCGATGATAGTGCCGCCTTCGGCGAGCCTGCCTGTCCGTACCGCATCCTCGATGATATAGAGCGCAGCCCTGTCCTTGGCAGAGCCTGTGGGATTGCAGCATTCAAGCTTGAGGAGGAGACGGCCCCTGAGGCCAAGCTCCGCAGCAAGCTTCCTGGGCTCGAAAAGCGGCGTATGCCCGATAAGCCCTTCGATGGAACTGATGATCATACCCTGCTCCTGAAAAGCGATACCGCCCTATCTGCCCTGTTTGTTATCAGGCCCTCGATGCCCCAGCTCTGGCACTGCCTCATATCATCCTCGCCATCGACAGTCCAGACATTGATGCGGATGCCATTATCATGGAGCTCGGCGACAGCCTCATCGGAAAGGATGGGATAATCGGGATGATAGCATTCGATGCCCGCATCCCTCATCTCCCTGCCGATATTCGCTATCCTCGGCTGGGAAATCAGCAGGCCGGCAGGGATTCCCGGGGCAAGGCGCTTCATATACAGGACCGAGAGCCAGTTGAAGGATGAGAAGATGATACGGTCCTCAAGGGAGAAGCGCCTCACGAGGGCAAGGGTCTTCTCCTCGATGCCAGGATAATAGACAGGCGCGGTCTTGAGCTCGATATTCGTATAGAGCCCGGTATCCTTTATGAATGAGAGATACTCCTCCAGGGACGGGATAGGCGTCAGGCCGAAGCTGTCATCACGGGTCTTCCCGGCATTCGTGCGCTCAAGCTCGCTGCGCGTCATCGAGGATACGGGCCTGTCGATCCCGGCGGTGCGCTTCAGGCTCTCGTCATGGATGATCATGACTTCCCCGTCAGAGGAGAGATGGACATCGAGCTCGATGCCATCGGCCCCGGCTTCCACCGCCTTGGAGAAGGCAAGCATGGTGTTCTCCGGATAGATACCGCTCAATCCGCGGTGCGCAATAATATCCATGAATCCTAGATAGCACTCTCCGCTGCATTTGACAATATCGCTATCTGTTAGGATATTCATGTTATGGCAAATGGTTTCTATTCAGGCCGCAACGGCACTGATGCCCTGTCGGCCTTCCTCACGGCGGCAGCACTGGTCATAGCAGTGGCGGCTTCCGTAAGCGAGGATGCCGTCCGGGCCGTGCTCAGCATAGCAGCGCTGGCGGCTGCAGGCATCGCCTTCTTCAGGATGATGAGCCGCAATGTCGCGCGCAGGCGCTATGAGAACGAGGTATTCCTCTCCCTGTTCAGGCGCAAGGGGAAGGAGAAGCATGAGGAGCCTGGATACAGATATTACAGATGCCCTGAATGCAGGACGGAATGCCGCGTGCCGAAAGGCAAGGGCAAGATCAGGATAACATGCCCGAAGTGTGGGCATCAGTTCGTGAAGAGGACATGATGTTCGGATACGTCACTGCTGACATAGCCAATATGTCGAAAGAGGAGAAGGCCTGCTACAAGGCCCACTACTGCGGCCTCTGCCATGTGCTGAAGGAACGCTATGGCACTGCGGGGACTTCCCTGCTCTCCTATGACATGACGTTCCTGGAGATGCTCCTCTCCGACCTCAATGACGCGGAGGAGCACCGCGGCACGGAGCGCTGCGCGACAAGCCCCATCAAGGAGCATCTGTATATCACCACGTCCTGCACAGGCTATGCGGCAGACATGCAGATGCTCCTCGCCTACTTCTCCGCCATCGACGACGAAGCTGATGAAGGAAAGGGCAAGGCGGTGCTGCGGAAGGCTGAGCCATACATAGGCAGGCTGCGGGATGAATATCCGAGGCAGGCATCGGCAGCCGAGCGCGGGCTGAAGCTCCTCATGGAGGACGAGAAGGCCGGTACGCATGATGCGGAACTGCTCTCGAGGCATTCAGGGACCATCATCGGCGAGATATTCGTCATGGATGACTCGTCATTCTTCCGCGACGACATGCGTGCGCTGGGATACGGACTGGGCAGGTTCATCTACCTCATGGATGCCTGGTGCGACAGGAAGAAGGATGCCAGGAAAGGGCTCTTCAACCCGCTGGGGCCGGATGCCTGCTGGGACGATGCGAAGGAGATGCTGCTTTCGGCAGCAGCGGATGCATCAGCGGCTTTTGAGCGCCTTCCCCTTGATGAGCATATTTCAATTCTGCGCAATGTCCTGTACAGTGGAATCTGGCTCCACGGCGAGCATAGGAAGGGAAAAGGGAAATGACGGATCCATGGAGCGTGCTTGGGCTCCAGCCCGGAGCAAGCGCGGATGAGGTGAAGAAAGCCTATAAGACGCTGGCGAAGAAGTATCATCCCGATGTCGCAGGCAACAGCCCTGAGGCTGCACGCAGGATGCAGGAGATCAATGCTGCATATGACCAGATCATCAACCACCGCGAAAGCTCTTCTTATGGGGGATACTCTTCCTCCTCATCATATGGATACGGCGGGGACAGCGGCGAGCCGATAGAGCTGGGAGCTGCCATCAGCTATATCAATGCCAGGCGCTACAGGGAAGCCCTCAATGCGCTCAGTGCCATCCCGGCAGAGAAGCGTACGGCAAGGTGGTATTATCTCTCATCATATGCCAAGTACTTCCTGGGGGATACGCAGGGTGCTATCAGCGATATCGACGAGGCAATCCGCCGCGACCCGAACAGCATGCAGTACATGGCCTTCAGGAACAGGATAACGGGACAGAGGCAGCAGTACACGGCCTACACAGGCACCTATGGGCGCCCTGCCGGCAGCATGGGCGGATTCTGCCTCAATCTCTGCATGATGATGGCTTTCTTCAGGTTCTGCTTCTGCTGGATCTAGAGAGGGCATAGGCAATCGCCTTCGCCAGCCCGTCAGCCTCCACATCATCGGTCACGTAATCGGCGACCGCAAGCAGGTCCGGCGATGAATTGCCCATTGCTATGCCAAGCCCTGCATGCTCTACCATCTCGACATCATTGGCGCCATCGCCTATCGCTATGGACTCGGAGAGGTCCATGCCTAGCGCCCTGAGCGCCTCATCGATGCCAGTCGCCTTCGTGATGCCAGGCAGCATCACCTCGCCCATCATATCGGGAGCGAGCCCTACGGTATTGGCGACAACCTGGAGATGAGGCGCAAGGTCGCTGCGGACAAGCTCCAGCGGGCCTCCGATATAGAGCATCTTGTTCAGCTCGATCTCCTCGGGATAGCCATCTATGATCTGCAGCCCGGGGACCTGCACGATCCTGCCGACATGCTCAAGAAGCAGGCTGTACCAGTAATCCTTTGTCTTCTCCGTCAGGTAGGTGCCGCTGTCCGACTGCAGGATGAGGGGGAAGCCCCTAGATGCGAAATACGCAAGGGCCAGACCGTACTCCTCCTTAGTCCATACGCGGTGGAAGACGAACTTCCCATCAATCTCCACGACGGCCCCGGATGAGTACACAGCCCCATCGAAGCCTATCGAGCGGACCTTGCTGCTGACCTCCGAGGGGCTCCTGCCTGTGGCGAGGAATGCCTTATGGCCATCGGCCCGCAGCCTATGGATGGCTTCCGCGGCGCTTGCCGGGATATCCTTGCCGAATGGCATCAGGGTGCCGTCGATATCGAAGAAGAATATCATCTAGGCTCACCGACGAACTGGAAGCCCCTTGCGGAGAGCGCCTTCTTTATCTCGGAGACATGGGCATGGTCCCTCGTCTCCATCGTCACGCGGAGGGTGCAGTTGTTAAGCGTCTTCTCGTTTCCGTTCTTATCATGGAAGACACCGATGACATTGGCGCCAAGGGAAGCGATTATCGAGGAGACCTCGACAAGCTGCCCTGGCTTGTCCAGCAGCTCGACCGTGATGTCGGCAAGCCTTCCCTCGCGGATGAGCGCCCTGTTGATGACCCTTGAGAGGACCGTCACGTCGATATTGCCTCCGGAGACGAGGAGCACCGTCTTGCCCTTCGAGATATCGAGCTTGCCGGAAAGCGCTGCCGCCACAGCCACAGCCCCGGCTCCCTCAGAAACGAGCTTCTGCTTCTCCATCAGATCCAGTATAGCCACCGCGATCTCATCATCCGTCACGGTAATCACGTCATCGACATACTTCTCCACCAGGGGGAAGGTAATTGCGCCAGGGCACTTGACCGCAATGCCGTCCGCAATCGTGCTCACGCTCTGCAGCTCCTCGATATGATGATGCTCATAGGAATTGAACATCGAGGCGGCGCCCGAGGCCTGCACGCCGAAGACCTTCACCGAAGGCTTCAGCATCTTGGCGGTGAAGGCAACGCCTGCAATCAGCCCGCCTCCGCCGATCGGCACCACGATATTATCCACATCAGGAAGCTGCTGCAGGATCTCCAGGCCGATGCTCCCCTGCCCTGCGATGACATCCTCATCATCGAATGGATGGATCATCGTCCTGCCGGACTCCTCCATTATCTCCATGGCACGGTTATAGGCATCGTCATATACGCCCTTGACCAGCTCGATCCTGGCACCATAGCCGCGGGTAGCCTCGACCTTGGAGATCGGCGCGCCCTCAGGAAGGCAGATAAGGGAATCGATGCCCTGCCTTGATGCCGCGAGGGCGACTCCCTGGGCATGGTTGCCTGCGCTGCAGGCGATGACACCCTTTGCCTTCTGCTCTGGTGAAAGCTTCGAGATCTTGTAATATGCGCCCCTCACCTTGAACGAGCCGGTAATCTGCAGATTCTCCGTCTTGAGGTAGACTTCATTGTCCGGGAACATCTTCGGCGCCCTGATCAGGTCGGTAAGGCGCGCGACCTGCCTGAGCACGAACGATGCCTGATAAACTGTATCCAGCGTCAACATATTCGGATATTACCGCCAGAGACCTTCCATATCAATGCATGCGGCCTGCATACCTGCTACAATCCGCATATGGACGGGAATGGGACGCAGGCACGCATAGCAGGGGCTTTCCAGAGGATACTGAGGGGCAAGGCATACGATTCGGTCACCGTACGGGAGATAGCGAAGGAAGCCGGCGTGACCCCGAGGACGTTCTACAGCCATTTCCGCTCCAAGGGCGAACTGCTCTCCTTCATGCTGCTCTCGGATCTCTCCGGAGCTGACATCCCCGGCCACGCAGCCGGCTGGGAACGCATCGGCCTGCTGCTTTCGCATCTGCGCAGGAACAGGAAGCTCTATATGATCATGGGGCAGGAATCCCCGGACCGCATAGCGCATACGCACTTCAGCAGGGCCCTGCGTGGATTCATCATCGGCTCCTTCCCGCACACGGAAGAGTCCATGCAGCCGCTCTCGCTCATCGCCGACGGCATGGTAGCAGCAATCTACCGATGGCTCAGCGAGCCTATCGCGATGCCGGAAGCGGAGATCCTGGACAATCTCAAAGCATCCGTATCAGGCCTGGCTCCTATCTCGAAGACGATGCAGGGCAACCTAATCCCCTAGCTGCGGAGGCCTTCCGGCACCCACTACCTAAAAACCGTTTATAGGGTTATATTTCTATTATCATGAAAAGGCTATTCACATCAGAGTCCGTCACGATCGGACATCCAGATAAGGTCTGCGACCAGATTGCAGATGGTATACTCGACGAGCTGCTCCGCCAGGATCCGATGTCGCGTTCGGCATGCGAGGTCATCGCGGAACCGGGCGCAGTGCATATAATGGGCGAGATCACATCGAAGGCGAAGGTCGACTATGAAGCCGTAGCGCGCCGCATAATCAGGGAAATCGGCTACACGAAGCCGGAATATGGATTCGATGACAACGCGACGATTACCTGCACTATCCATGAGCAGTCCCCTGATATCGCGATGGGCGTCGACAGTTCATACAGCGACAAGGATACGCTCGGCGCAGGGGACCAGGGCATGATGTTCGGCTATGCTTCCGCCGAAGGCGAGGAATACATGCCGGCAGCAGCCGTCTTCGCGAGGAAGCTCTCGATGCAGCTGCAGAAGGCCAGGGAGGATGGCACGCTGCCCTATCTCAGGCCGGATGGCAAGAGCCAGGTGACGGTGGAATACGATGGCGATAAGGTGAAGAGGATCGATACCATCGTCGTATCGGCACAGCATGACCCTGATGTGGAGCTCGGTACGCTGAGGGACGATATCCGCAGGCATGTCATCGAGCCCGTCATCCCGGCAGAGCTGTGCGATAAGGATACGAAGTACTTCATCAATCCTACAGGCCGCTTCGTATATGGCGGGCCCGCTGCGGACACGGGCCTGACAGGCAGGAAGATCATCGTCGACACATACGGCGGCTATGCCCATCATGGCGGCGGCGCCTTCTCGGGCAAGGACTGCACGAAGGTGGACAGGACGGCATCGCTTGCGCTGAGGAACATCGCCAAGACAGTCGTGGCGGCAGGAGCCGCCTCCGAATGCGAGATCCAGGCAGCATATGCCATCGGCGTTGCGGAGCCTGTCTCCCTGACCGTATCCACATACGGTACCGGCAGGATCAGCGAGGAGAAGATAGCCGAATGGATTGGCAGGCACTACGACCTGAGGCCGGCAGGCATGATCGAGCAGTTCAGGCTCAGGCAGCCCATCTACCGCCAGGCGGCAGGCAACGGCTCCTTCGGCCGCACCGATGTACGCTTCCCTTGGGAGGAAATCAGCCAGGAAGCCCTGGAAGACCTCAGATCGATGCTTTGATGCGGAGGGCCCCACGACGGGGCCCTTTGATTATCCCTGCTTTTCCGCTTCCTTCTGCTTCTCGGCCATGAGCGTCGGTATGAAGCGCTTGGCGAAGCGTCCATGCGAGCTGTTCTTGAGATAGAAGAACCCGATGATAGAGAACACCAGGGCGCCGATGAAGTTGACGAAGAGGTCCTTCATGGTGTCATAGAGCCCTATATCCAGATAGCCATCTATGCCAAGGTCGATGCCATTGACGGCAGTCGATGATATATCCCTTATGCTGACTGGCCTATTGCTCATGGTCGGATCGAGGTAGACCGAGTTGATGGTATGGATGACGGTATCCTTCTGCGTATCCATGCCGAGGAAGCAGTCGCATGAGAACTCGAAGAACTCCCAGAGCACCCCGACGGTCATCGAGAACGCGAAGGCGGCTATCGCGACATACAGCGGGGAAAGGAAGAGCTTCGTATTCTCATTCCTGTTCACGATATCGACAAGGGAGAAGCCGACTGCGGCCGCAAGGAAGCCCGTAATCGTATGCAGCGCGGTATCCCAGGCAGGTACATGTATATAGTACGAGCGTATCTCCCCCAGGATCTCGGCAGCATAAATGAAGAGTATGACGATGACCTCCAGCGTATCAGGGATATCGATATGCCAGTTATTCTCTATGAATGAAGGTATCGTCAGCAGGAACAGCGTGAGTATGCAGTACCCTACGTTGACCCAGTCATGGTTGAAGGCCTGCGCGACAAGCACAAGCACGACAGACAGCCTGATGAGGAGGTAGAGGATGAACATCCCCGGCTTCAGCCGGATCTGCTCCTTCAGGGAAATCCTATGGACCCGCGTCCTTTTCCGCTTAGACATGGGGTCAGTATAGCATATCCGGTCTGGCCAATCGTCCATTATCGGGCTATCTTTCTTCTTATGGAAGAAAAGCTCATTTCCGCATACAGGGCATTCCTGGATAACGGCAAGACCGAGAGGGAATGCATCAGGCAGATCATATCGAAGGCTGAGGCCTGCGGCTTCAGGGACATCAGCACGGCCGGCAGGGCAAAGGCCGGCGACAGGCTCTACTATCTCCAGGATGGCAAGTCGATAGCCCTCTTCATCGTCGGCAGCGGCAAGGCGGAGGATGGCATGAACATCCTCGGCGCGCACATCGACTCACCCAGGCTGGACATAAAGATGAAGCCGCTCTATGAGAGCGACGGCATAGTCTATCTCGACACCGTCTACTATGGAGGCATCAAGAAGTACCAGTGGGTGACGCTCCCGCTTGCGCTCCATGGCATCGTCGTGAAGAAGGATGGCACCGTCATCGACGTCGAGATCGGGGAAGATGACGAGAACACCCTCTGCATCTCCGACTTGCTGCCGCATATCGCGCAGGAGCAGATGAAGAAGACCGCTTCCGAATTCATCACCGGCGAGGACCTCGACATCATGGTTGGCCTCGGCAGCTGCGACACCGAGGAGAAGGATGCAGCCAAGAACGCGATCATCTCGGTCCTGCGCGAGAGATACGGCATCGAGGAGGATGATTTCTTCTCCGCCGAGCTGGAAGCCGTACCTGCAGGCAGGTCGAAGGGCATGGGCCTGGACAACTCGATGATCCTTGCCTATGGGCAGGATGACAGGGTATGCGCATTCGCATCGCTCTCCGCCTTCCTTGAGGCAGAACCGCAGGAAAGGACGCTCTGCTGCATCCTCGTCGATAAGGAGGAGATCGGATCCTGCGGCAACACGGGCATGGACAGCACGTTCTTCGAGAACGCAGCCGCGGAGCTCCTCGACAAGATGGAAGGCTATGACGGGCTCAGGCTCAGGAGGATGATGCGTCATTCATATATGCTCTCCAGCGATGTGAATTCGGCATTCGACCCGCTCAACCAGGCGCTCTTCGACAAGAAGAACTCCTCATTCCTCGGCCGCGGCGTCGTATTCAACAGATACACAGGAGGCCGGGGCAAGAGCGGCGCATCGGAAGCGAATGCCGAGTTCATCGCGAAGCTCAGGAAGGCCATGGATGACGGCAAGGTGAGATACCAGGCTGCGGAGATGTCCAAGGTGGATGTCGGCGGAGGCGGCACGATCGCAAAGTATTCCGCATACTATGGCATGGAAGTCATCGACTGCGGCGTATCCGTGATGAGCATGCATGCGCCATGGGAGATTACGGCCGCAGCTGATGTCATATCGGCATACAGATGCTATAAGGCCTTCCTCTCCATCTGACACCAGCCGGGTATCCGTACCCGGCATAGTCGATATTTGTTGACTTTCTGGCTGAATGGGGCTAACTTATCAATAACAATTATCAGTAAGGAGCAGCTATGAAGTACGTTTGCAATCTCTGCGGTTATGTATACGATGAAGCGGCCGGCGATCCGGACAACGGAATCGCTCCGGGAACGAAGTGGGAGGATGTACCTGCCGACTGGGTATGCCCGCTTTGCGGCGCGGGAAAGGAAGAGTTCTCCGCCGAGTGAATGAGAGAGGCCCTGCACGGGCCTCTTCCTTTTGCCTGATGCATCATCAGTCTACGTAGTAAAGCATCTCCCCATACGTAGGATAGGGCCAGTATCTCTGCCCCACGATGAGCTCAAGCGCGTCGGCATGCTTCCTGACCTCTGCCATGGCAGGGAGGATGGCATTGCAGGAATAATGCGAAAGCGATGCCCCTTCCATCCCTGAACCTGCCGTCACGGCCTCATCGAGTCCTTTTACGGCCCTGTACAGGCAGGAGACCAGCGATTCGATCTGCGCAAGGCGCTCCGTTTCCGCATCATACGGGATATCCGGAAGCGCGGCCCTCTTCTGGTTGATCCCTTCCGCGATATCCGCAGCATACGACATGACGGCAGGGAGAATCTGCTTATTGACCATATCGATCATCGTAAGGGCCTCAATCCTCACCGTCTTGGAATATGCCTCATGGAGTATCTCGTAGCGCGAATGCATCTCAATCGAGTTATAGATGCCGAAGCTGGAGAAAAGCTCTATGTTCTTCGGCGCAGTGAACGTATCGAAGGCATCGGGGGAGGAAGCCAGGTTCAGCAGCCCCCTTCTCTTCGCCTCCTCTACCCATTCCTGGCTGTAGTTGTTCCCGTTGAAGACAATCTTCCTGTGCTTTATGTAGGTATCGCGGATCAGAGAGAGGACCGCCTGGCTGAAATCCGCGGCGCCTTCCAGGGCATCATGGAACTCGGAGAGCTCCTTCGCGACTATCGTATTGAGCACGATATTCGGATCGGCCACGGAGAACGAGGAGCCGAGCATCCTGAACTCGAACTTGTTGCCTGTGAAGGCGAACGGGCTTGTCCTGTTCCTGTCTGTCGTATCCTTGGGGATAGCAGGGAGGACATGGGCGCCAAGCTGCATCTTCTCCTTCGATTTGCCGGAGGCCTTCTTCCCGTCAGCGATGCTGTCGAGTATCTCCGAAAGGTCCTCCCCGAGGAACACTGAGACTATGGCGGGAGGCGCCTCATTGGCACCGAGCCTATGGTCATTGCCTGCCGATGCGACTGACACGCGCAGGAGGTCCTGGTACTCATCGACGGCCTTGATCACCGCTACGATCAGGAGGAGGAAGAGGAGGTTGTCGCTGGGGCTGTCCCCCGCATCGAAGAGGTTCTTGCCGGTATCGGTGCTGAGGGCCCAGTTGTTATGCTTGCCCGAGCCGTTCACGCCGGCAAAGGGCTTCTCGTGCAGCAGGCAGGCGAATCCATGGCGCTCAGCCACCTTCTTCATCAGCTCCATGACAAGCTGGTTGTTGTCGACCGCGATATTCGTCGTCGTATAGACAGGGGCAAGCTCATGCTGGCAGGGAGCCACCTCGTTATGGGATGTCTTGGCATAGATGCCGAGCTTCCACAGCTCCTTGTCCAGGTCCTTCATGTACTCTGAGACACGGGTCTTGAGCGCACCGAAGTAATGGTCCTCAAGCTCCTGCCCCTTAGGCGCACGCGCGCCGAGGAGCGTCCTGCCGCAGTAGATCAGGTCCTTGCGCTTCGCATAATCGGCCTTGTCTATCAGGAAGTACTCCTGCTCTGCCCCTACCGTAGTGATGACGCGCTTCGCATCCTTGCCGAAGAGGCGCAGGATCGAGACCGCCGCGTTAGACACGGCTTCCATGCTCCTGAGGAGAGGGGTCTTCTTATCGAGGACCTCCCCTGAGTACGAGCAGAAGGCGGTGGGGATGCAGAGGGTGCCATCCTTGATGAAGGCATAGCTTGTCGGGTCCCATGCGGTATATCCCCTGGCTTCAAACGTTGCCCTGATCCCCCCGGAAGGAAACGATGATGCGTCAGGCTCGCCTTTTATCAGCTCCTTGCCGGAGAACTCCAGAAGCACCCTGCCGCCCTCGGCAGGCGCTATGAAGGCATCATGCTTCTCCGCCGTGATTCCCGTCATCGGCTGGAACCAGTGCGTATAGTGCGTGCAGCCCTTCTCCACAGCCCAGTTCTTCATGGCATTGGCTACGGAATTGGCCACCTCGATGGAGAGGTCCTTACCCTCCTCTATGGTCCGTTTCAGGGCCCTGTATATATCCTTGGGAAGCCGTTCCTTCATGACCTCGTCATTGAAGACAAGCGAACCGAAGTAATCAGCGACTGTTTCCATAACCACCTCCAGACGAGCGCTTATCTCTTTGTAGCGAGTTTGGAAAAGCCAAGTCAACAGAGATATGTATCGCCATCGCTACCATTTTTCGATATACAGCTGATGATATTTGATGGTACAATCACAGAATAAAGGGAGAAAATATGAAGCTTATACTTGCAATCATCCAGACTGCCGACGAAGCAGATACCGTACAGAGCCTGAACAAGGAAGGATTCTTCGTGACGAAGCTCTCCACGACGGGCGGATTCCTCAAGGCGAAGAACACCACGCTCCTGATCGGTACCGACAATGCCAAGGTCGACGCAGTGATTGCAATCCTCAAGAAGCATGCCGGCCACCGCATGCAGCTGAGCCCCGTATCCGGAGGTGATATGAGGATATTCAATCCTGCAGGCGCCAACATGGTCGAGGTCCCTGCTGGCGGATGCGTCGTATTCATTGTCGATATAGACAAGGCTGAGAAGTTCTGAGAGAGATTCCCCCAAGGAAGGAGGTTCCCCATGGCCAAGCGTTCCTTAATAGCTATCCTGCTCTGTCTGATCCTGGCTTTCCCTGTATCGGCAGACAACCTTTTTTCCCTTGATTTCTCGTATAGCTATGGGAATGGCCATTTCCTCGGCGGAGACCTGGTATATTCAGCAACGGAGCCATTCCATGCATATGCAGGATTCTATGGACGCGGGGCATTGCCAGGCTCCGCGCCCTCCGGAATGGTGGGCATATTCGCCGGTCCCGGCTTCTCCATCCGGCTGGGACACGATCTCCTGCTCCAGATGGGGGCAGCCCTGGATATACCTTTCGGATTCGACAGCAGCGGCGATACGCTCAGGACCGCGCTTGGCGTAGGGATCCTTGCTGATATCGGCATCAGATGGAGATTCAACGACCTGCTGTTCCTCTCCGGAGGAATCAAGGGAGGATATTATTTCGGATACTTCGGATTCGACCTGGGGAACTTCAGCTTCTCGGACGAGGGGATGATGCCGTACCATGTCACGCCATACATCGGAATAGGGATCATCAGCTGAATCATGCAGCCGGAAAGCAGATGGCATGCCTTCACGCAAGCAGATCCGCCATCTGCATCCCGCAGGTTCAAGCCTCCAGCAGGAATCTTTCCAGCGGGATGATCCGTATCCCATCAAGATTATCCGAACCATACCTGTCCAGAGTGACCACGACCTTCGGATAGCTATCCCTTATCGACCTGAGGTTGGCCACCTCCCTATCGGAAGCGGAGGGCATTGTCCTGCAGACCTGCACATACAGCCTCTCCTTTCCCTTATCCTTATCGGCTACGAAATCGATTTCCTTGTCGTACAGCTTGCCGACATACACCTTATAGCCACGTCTCCGGAGCTCGAGATATACGATGTTCTCGATGACTGCCGCCGTATCCGTACCATGGAATCCTTTCAGGCCATACAGGAGGGAATGATCTGCAAGATAGTATTTCTCCTGTGTTGCAAGGATCTCCTTGCCACGCAAGTCGTACCGCTGGCAGCGGAATACCACGAACGCTTCCTCCAGCCACCTTATATAATCGTACACCTGTTCGACACACTGGGTGCGGCCCTGCCCCTTGAGGAACCTCACGACCGAGGCGCCTGAGAAGGTCTTCCCCATATTGTCCAGCATGAAATCGACGACTCTGCTGAAGAGGTCTAGATTCGTCACTTTATGCCTTCTCTGGATGTCCCTGATGATGATAGAGGAATATATCCCGTATATTATCTGATAAGCTGTCTCACTGTCGAAATCCCCGGTAGAGATTACAGGAAAGCCTCCGTATTCGATATAGCTGCCGATATCATAGGCTTCGACCCCTGCATCCTTTCTGAATGCCCGGAACTCATCGAATGACAGCGGGTAGACAGGTATCTCCACATACCGTCCTGAGATATATGTCGAGAATTCATCTGCAAGAAGCTTGGAACTGGAGCCTGTGATATAAAGGCAATGCCCATCATCCTCAAAGAGGGAATTGACAGCCTTCTCCCATCCATCAACCTCCTGGACCTCATCCAGAAGGAGATAGCAGCGTCCTTTCCCTTCGGTCCTGGCCCTGAGATCATCATACATGGAAACGGCATCATATACCCCAGGACTCCCCAAGGCAGTATATCTCCTATAGATAATCTGCCCTTCAGGGATGCCCCGCTTTTCCAGCTCCGCGGCAAGAAGCGACAGCAGCGTGGATTTCCCGGATTGCCTGACCCCGTTGATTATCTTTATAAGGGGCACATTGAATATTCCAGCTTAAAAGCACCAGTAATCCGCACTTGAGCACCACCGATGGATGGATGAGCACCGGTCAGAATCCACGAAAGAGCACCATCTGAATATCCATCAGCACCTCTTTGTGCCTTGAGGCCTAAGAATGAAGGCCATAGCAATGTCCTAGAATCAGGACCCTATCGAAAAGCGCAAAGTTCAAGTATCCTCATGCGGATCTGTCTTCGATGCTCTTCCTCCCGGAACGGGAGCTTGACCGATCCATGCTCATCAACATCTCGTCGTGCGTCTTCGTCCAGACCTGCAAGAACATCGTCCTGTACGGCCCTACAGGCTGTGGCAAGTCATTCGCTGCATGCGTGATCGGCAAGGCGGCCTGCAGACATCTGTACAAGACGAAGTACATAAGATTCCCCGACCTGATGAGCTCATACAAGGAGCTGGCTGACCACAGTGCAAGAATGCGTTTTCTCAGGCGCTTCTCCCGCTATGATGTACTCATCATCGATGAATGGCTGAAGGATGTGCCGAGCGACCAGGAATATCAGCTTCATGTTCGAGCTTGTCGAACGGGGGGGGGGATGTGCATCCAACGATTTTCTGCTCACAGTACAGCCCTTCCGAGTGGGTGACTAGAATGGGTACTCCCGTGAAGCCGGAAAGCACCACGGACAAGTTCATCTATGACAGCCTGCTCATAGGATTCAATGACTTCAACATAAGAAACTACCTCGCAAAGCAGAATCCTAAGAAGTGGTGCTTAAGTGCGTATCGGCATCGGTGCTCATTTCGTGAGCACTGGTGCTTTTACGAGCGAATAATCAGCACATCAAGAAGGCCAAGCATCACATCCATATATTCAGGCCTGTTTATCTTCATATGAATATCTTACACAAACTTCGAAAAATAATAAAATTCATATGGTTTTTTACCATAAACTTAAACGATATCAGCGTCAAAGGCCACAGCCACAGAATCCACTTTCCTGAGAACATTGGATTCCAGGGAAGCCTTAATCCTGGATTATGGATGTTCCCAATGAAGTACCCAAAGTACTTATATCCAGCTTGAGATAGGCACTGCAACTCTCTGGGATTTCCACTAGCAATGAACAATGCCCATCACACAGTCAACGACCTTCAGGACAAGCCTGAAGGCTTGGACGTGAGCGTTTTGTCCACAGGCTCCGTTTCCGGTCTGCCTATGGCACTCCATCCATTTGCGGGGTGACCCGAAGGCTCCCCTGGCTGATTGACTGCAGCCTGCCCGGATTGCATGACCCGGGTGATGTAGTTGTCGCGGATGTTGATGGCGGCATTCGTGTCGGCATGCATATTATTGCCGCAATGCCTGCATACGTATCTGTTTCCTTTCCTCGAAGCCTTGTCTATGGTCTTGCACACCGAACACTTCTGGCTAGTATAGCGTGCATCCACGAACTCAACCCTTATCCCGTTCCTCATGCACTTGTATATGAGCTTCTCTTCAAGATCGGAGTACGACCAATTGGATAGCCATTTCCTCATGGTCCTGTTGCTCTTTCCTTTCAGCCTCAGCATGTCCATGGATGACA
Source organism: uncultured Spirochaetaceae bacterium (assembly GCA_944390725.1). GTDB lineage: Bacteria > Spirochaetota > Spirochaetia > Sphaerochaetales > Sphaerochaetaceae > Ornithospirochaeta. Next base: position 78,422 of record CALXQU010000007.1, on the reverse strand, counting down.
GGTCCTCAAGGACGTATACGGATACATCATCAGTATCGGCAAGCTTCTTGGAAATGCAGTGGTTCTGGTCATGGGCAAACCTCTTCTCGCAGCCGGAGATGGCCTTAAGCCTCCTCTTCGCGCTGCGGGTGCCTTTCCCCTGTAGCTCAGAGCGCACATGGTTGTATCTCCTCTTCACCCGCCTGACATCCTTCGCTCCATAGCGGACCCCGTCAGAGGTCGTCACGATATTGTAGATTCCCCTGTCCAGCCCCACTATCTTCCCATCTCTGTCTTCAATTGCAGGATCAGGGCATTCGTAGATGAGATTGACGAATACCCTTCCTTTCCTGTCCACCCCTATGTTCGCTCCCTTGAGCTTCCAGCCCCCTGATGGGGAGTATCTCTCGGTGAAGAACTCTGGGATTGATATGATTGTCCTTATCCTCTTATCGCAAGTGCTGAAGGTAAGCTGGGATCCTCTGAGCGTGATGGTGCGCACATCATAGCGCATCGTGCAGCTCTCCTTCATAGAGGGCCTTTTCATTCTCTCAGCTTTCTTCGGATGCTTCTGCCTCAGCTTCGTCCTCTTCGCATTCCAGGCCTTCACAGCCTCCACCGCGACATCCCTTGCACATTGTATAAGCCCTGTAGGAAGAGAAGGACACTCCTCCTTTATCCTCCCATACTGGACCTCGTGAAGGAACCTCTTGGATGTACTGCTGTTATTGATAAGGCACTCTGCCGACATGTTGAAGGCCCTTGCATACTGCTTCCTCGTCTCCACTACAGCGGAGACCTCCTTGCCAGAGAGCTTCGGGAAAACGGTGATTGACCTTCGCATATCCAAAGTCTACAGCAAGGCGTTAAGTAACGCAATAGGTTACCAAGTAAGCTCTGATTCTTCCCTAAGCTGGAAGGATGCAGGATCCGGACCAAGAGGAAGCGAAGAGACGCAGGACTGACTGCCATTGCTGCTGTTATGCTGTTCATCTCACTCGGCATATCATTCTCCCTCAATCTGCCAAGGCAGGACTTCCTTACCCACCTGATAGCTTTCATCTGTATTCTCTTCATCGGGAGGTGTTTTCTGTCAAAGCCGGGGAAATAAAGTCTCTGCCGCATTCATCCTGCAGGACAAGCCTGGCAGGTTTTCTGGCGGCATATCTTATAAAAAAGAGGGATCCTTTTCAAATCCCTCGAATGCTTCCGGCTTCAACGAGTACAACCGGCAATCAGATCGTAATCAGGTCTATGGAGAAGAAGGGACTCGAACCCTCTACCTACAGATTGCGAACCTGTCGCTCTACCAGGTGAGCTACTTCCCCGATACTGCTATATTCAACACGCTTTGTTTTCCGATGTCAATCAGTTGGCCTTGTTTAATACCTCATGAAAGGAAGGTTCTCCCCCTAAATCTACCGTCAGCTCAGAGCCATCTGGAGAAAGCGTGAATGTATCAGTCATCGTATAGCCGGCATCGCTCTGCGTTGCCGTAATCGTAACGACACGCTCATCGGAGGAATTCGTCCAGTTCACGGTGAATGCACCATATCTAGAGCTTCTGGTTACCGCGTCACCATTGGGCACTTCGATGCGGAAATCATTCTGGCTGATCGTAGCTGAATACCCAGAGGCATTCGTCCATGCGCGGCCTCCATTGCGGAATCCTTCGGGGAAATATACCTCATCGTTATCATGGATGGTCCCGCCCGAGCATCCCGCAGCGATTGCGATTACGATTGCAGCGATAACGGCACCGATAGCTCTCTTCTTCATAGCACTCCTCAGCTGCAGTTATTCTAAAGATGATGGCAGGACTTTTCAATCGCAGCCCGGGATGCTCATGAATAATCCATATTGATAATACATTGCATTTTTCCACCAGAATGCCGCATTGCATCTTGAATGAGACTTTTCATATCAATAAACTCTTAGACAATCTTGAATAAAGAGGGAGAGTATAGAAATGAATGGTATAGCAATAATGGCTATTGCCATCGTCGCCCTTGTCTGCGGATACATCTTCTATGGCAAGTATCTCGCGAAGATCTGGGGCGTCAGTGACAATGTCAAGACACCTGCTGTCGAAATCAATGACGGCATAGATTACGTTCCTACGAAGAAGCAGGTCGTATTCGGCCACCAGTTCGCATCCATCGCAGGCGCTGGCCCGATCAACGGACCTATCCAGGCTGCGGTATTCGGCTGGGTGCCTGTGCTCCTCTGGTGCCTTATCGGCGGTATCTTCATCGGTGCCGTACAGGACTTCTCATCGATGTTCGCATCGGTAAGGAACAAGGGCAGGTCAATCGGAATCATCATCGAGAACTATGTAGGCAAGACCGGCAAGAGACTCTTCCTCCTCTTCGTCTACTTCTTCTCCATCCTCGTCGTCGCTGCCTTCTCTGACATCGTAGCGAAGAGCTTCGGAGTCGCAGAGACATTCTCAGCAGAGCAGAACTACGCGAACTCGCAGGTAGCCTGCACATCGACGCTCTTCATCGTCGCTGCGGTAGCCATCGGCTTCTTCATCAAGCTCAAGCAGCCTGGCACGGCACTCAACACAGCGGTTTCCATCGTCGCGCTCGTGCTCTGCATCGCCCTCGGATGCCTCTTCCCGTTCTCACTTCCGGTGAACACGTGGATGATCCTTGTCTTCATCTACATCCTCATCGCGTCAGTCGTTCCTGTATGGGCACTGCTCCAGCCTAGGGATTACCTCAACAGCTACCTGCTCGTATTCATGATTGCGGCAGCTGTCGTAGGCATCTTCGTATCGAACCCCGCCATGGAGCTCCCAGCATTCACGGCATTCACGACAAGCGCAGGCTCGATGTTCCCGATTCTCTTCGTCACAGTCGCATGCGGAGCTGTCTCCGGCTTCCATTCGCTTGTTTCCTCTGAGACGGCATCGAAGCAGGTCGAGAAGGAATCCGACATGCTTCCGATCTCCTATGGAGCAATGCTTGTTGAATCCCTCCTCGGTGTCGTAGCGCTCATCGCAGTAGGCTCTGTCGCAGTCGGCGGCCAGATTCCCGCAGGAACACCGCAGATGATCTTCGCATCGGCAGTATCGGGCTTCCTCACGAACCTCGGCATCTCCTCGACATTCTCCTACACGCTGATCTCGCTTGCGGTATCCGCATTCGCGCTCACATCGCTTGACTCGGTAGCAAGGGTCGGAAGGCTCTCATTCCAGGAGCTCTTCCTCGACAAGGAAGACGAGGACATCTCAAAGCTTCCTGAGTGGAAGAAGATCCTCGTCAACAGGTGGGTCGCATCGATCATCGTCCTCATCCCGTCATTCCTTCTCGCGAAAGTCGGATATGCCGAGATCTGGGCGCTCTTCGGATCTGCCAACCAGCTGCTCTCAGTGCTTGCTCTTGCAGCTGTAGCCGTATACCTCAAGAGGGCGAACAAGCCGAACAAGATGATGTTCATCCCGATGTTCTTCATGCTCGCCGTCACGGTAGTCGCCCTTGTCCAGATGATCGTCAAGAACATCGCGACATTCGGCGCTTCGGCAACGGTAAGCGCATTCGGACAGGGAATGCAGATCGTGCTTGCAGTCCTCCTCGTAGCCCTTGCCGTAGTCGTAGTCATCGCCTGCTGCAAGAAGCTCTTCGGCAAGGATGATGCAGAACCTGCAAAGGCCTGAAGGCCATAGCCGGATATAGAATAGGGGGTGCGCGCTGCACCCCCTTCTCATTTGCCTTGTGCCACGATCAGGCCTTGACGCCCATGCTCTTCATGAAGCGGAGGATATTGTCCATCGTGAGCTTCATGTCGCTCTTGGTCCTCAGGCGGGCTTCCTTATACGGCACCGCCACCCTGTTCGTAGAGAAGATGCCTGTCACACCTTCGCCATAAGCCGCCTCGATATCATCACCGATATCGCCGACAACGGCTATCACGGGGATTCCCATCTTCTTCGCCTTGCGGGCGACGCCTATGACGACCTTGCCCCTGAGCGACTGGGTGTCGATCTTCCCTTCTCCCGTGAAGACCACATCGGCATCAGCTGCCAGCTTCTCGAATCCGGTCGTCTCAAGCACCGCATCAATGCCCATCTGCATCCTCGCGCCGAAGAAGGCCTTCATGCCGCCTCCCATGCCTCCTGCAGCCCCGCTTCCGGGAATCTCCTGGAGGTCAATGCCTATCTGCTCCTCGATGACTGACGCCAGATGCTTCATCTTGCCGTCAAGGTCCGCGACCATCGCCTCGTCAGCACCCTTCTGAGGTCCGAAGATGGCAGCCGCGCCGGTTGACCCATAGAACGGATTGTCTATATCGCACATGGCGGTAATCGGCATGTCCTTCACCTTCCCATCCATTCCGGAAAGGTCGATGCTGGCGATATCGCCAAGGGTGCCTCCGACCGGCACGAAGCTCCTGCCATCCTTGTCGAGGAACCTGACTCCGCATGCTGCGGCTGCACCGCATCCGGCATCGTTCGTAGCGCTTCCGCCCAGGCCGATGACAAGCCTCTTCGCTCCGCTCCGGGCAGCTGCGAGGATGAGCTCGCCTACCCCGTATGTCGTGGTGCGTGAAGGGTCCTTCCTGTCCCCAACCTGCGGCAGGCCTGCCGATGCCGCCATCTCTATGACAGCCGTCCCATCGGGAAGCATGCCATAGAAGCTATCGACTTCCTCATTCCAGGGCCCCTTCGTCTTCATGCGGACCTTCTCGCCGCCAAGGGCAGTAAGGAAGGCATCCACGCTTCCCTCGCCGCCATCGGCGACAGGTATCGAGACTGTCTGGCAGCCCGGATTGTATGCCTCGATCCTCTCCTTCATTATCGAGATGATCTCGGCGCTCGACATCGTTCCCTTGAACGAGTCCGGAATAAGAACGACCTTCTTCATTGAAAGCTCCTTTATAGTGACAATACAGCCTCAGCAGCGAGCTGAGGCCTTGATGATAAGATACTATCCATCAGATGAGGAAGAGCGAGAGGATCCATACGAAGATCATGCCGACGACACCCATGATGCCGGTCATGGCAGACTGCGTCTTGTATCCATCTTCCATCTCGATATGGCCGAACTTGGTGACGACCCAGAAGTAGGAATCGTTGGCGTGCGATACGGTCATGGCACCTGCCGCGATAGCCATTACGGTAAGCGTTCCCGCCATCGGCGTGGAAAGGCCGAGGAGATTCATCATCGAACCCGGATCGGTAATCATGCCCATGATGCCAGCCGTTGTCGTAAGGGCGACAGTGGAGGAACCCTGTGCCGTCTTGAGGATAGCCGAGACGATGAACGGGAAGAAGATGCCGACCTTGGCAAGCACTGCCGCATGCTCCTGCATATAGCCGACGAAGCCAGCTTCGGAGATGACCTTGCCGAGAACGCCGCCCGCAGCTGTGATGAAGAGGATCGGACCGACCGTCTTGAGCGTCTCATCGACGATTGAGTAGAAATCCTTCATCTGATGCCTCTGGGCAAGGAGGATGACGCCGAATACAGTTCCTATAGCGAGTGCGATGATCGGCGTGCCGATGAATGTGCAGAGCGTCGCGAAAGCGCCAGTCCAGCCAGCCATCGAGGAAATCGAGCCGAGCGCCATGCAGATAATCGGGATGATGATCGGAGCCAGGGCCATGAATCCATTGGGGAGCTTGCCGAAGCTCTTGAGGAGCTTCTCATACTCTTCCTGGCTTACCTCGTTCCTGTCCTCGATTGTCTGCACGCGCTTGCCGATATACCTTGCATAGAAATGCGCCGCGATAAGGCATGGGATCGATACGAGGGCACCGACACCCATGACCATAAGAAGATGGTCACCGACTCCGAGCGAGCTTGCGGCCGCAATCGGGCCCGGCGTTGGCGGGATGAATACATGCGATGTATAGAGGCCTGCGGAAAGGGCGATGGTAAGCGCTACCGATGAATACCCTGTCCTCTTCTGAAGCGCGCTCCTGATCGGATCGAGGATGACGAATCCGGAATCGCAGAATACAGGAATCGATACGACCCAGCCCATCAGCTCCACAGCGACATCAGGATGCTTCTTGCCGACGAGCTTGACGACCATCTCGGCAAGCTTGAGCGCGCCTCCGGTCTTCTCAAGCATCGTGCCCACCAGCGCACCGAGGATGATGACGATGCCGATGCTGCTGAATGTGCCGGAGAAGCCAGCTCCGATCATACCCGGTATATTAGCAAGCGGGATGCCGACTACGATTGCAAGGATCAGCGATATACCCATCAGGGCGATGAACGGGTGGAGCTTGAACTTGCTGATTGCTACGATCATCACGACGATCGCGATGACGAATGCGATAATCAGGCCTATTCCAGACATAATATGCCTCCTTTCCAAGAGGATATTTCAGGAGCTGTGCTGCTTCAACAAAAAAAAGAGCATGATACCGCCGATTCAGGCCGATATCATGCGTAAATGCGTATATATGCCTATCCAGGCCGGAGGATACCATCCGCCGGACCCATAGGTCAGAACTGGAAGCCCACCCCGATATACGGCAGCGGTATGATCATCTCGAGCTGCCCCTTGCCGAACTCCGGGTCGCCGAAGTCGCCGAAGTTAAGCTCTAGGCCGGTACCGACGCGGATGAACATGAGATCCGTGAGTATGAAGTCGAAGTTGGCATCGAGGAAGACGCCGAAGCCGCAGGCTCCGCTCGATATGATGAGGGTCGGGCCGACAGAGAACATGAAGTCCGTATTGGAGGAGATCGGCGTGCGGAATGCGTACCCGACCCCGAGCGCGAACTCGACGGAGCCTCCTTCAGAGAACGGATTCACGCTGACCATCATCCCATGGCCCTTCTCGAAATCCATATCAAGCTCGGCATCGACATTGAACTTGAACTGCGGCCTGAAGTTGTTGTTCGTATTCGTGAACTCAAGGCTGGCAGAGGTCTTCTGCCCTATCACGAAATCGAAATCGACCGCATACAGCGATGCAGCGGCAAGCAACAGCGAAAGCAGGATGAGAACACGCTTCATATATAACCCCCTCGGGCTACCTGAGACGTCCCAGGAGCAGCCCCAATGATTCCTTCACGTATGGGATGCGGCTATCGGAGTCGATCCCGTTGGCGGAATAATAGCAGTACCAGGTGCCTTCATTCTCCTTGAATCTGGCATCGCAGCACGTTATGCAGCGCGAAGCCCATCCCTCAAGGGGCGAGAGCTGGATGACCTCCGGCTCGGGGAAGACTATCCCGTCATCGGAAATCATGAGCAGCATGGCAGACCTGGACCTCCCATGCTCCTCATCATAATAATACGCGCATTCCATTGCCGCTACACCATCGGTGCACGGAAGGATGCGGACAGCACCCGGGGAGAGGTTCCTGAAGCGGCTCTCCGGCTCTGCCTCGAGAAGGACCGCATCAGATACCTCATATGGCCCCTCGATATCATAGGCCTCGGCGAACATCAGCCTTGCCGTGCATTTCTGATGCGTATCATAGACCAGGCCCTCGCCTGCGCCGAAGTAGAGCCTATACTTCCCCTGCCATGATATCAGCTGTGGCCTTGAGATCCTTTCAGGGCCTCCCCTGTATGACGAAAGCGCTATCGATGACGAATCAAGCAGTGGACGCGGATCCGACCAGAGGGCAAGGTCCGTAGAGCTTGACAGCATTATCCTCGAGGTGCGCGACTTGTCACGGCGATGCCCATAGACCCTGTCATGGATCTCATAGAGCATGTAATAGACATTGCCTTCCTTGTATATGAACGGGGAATGGCCGCGGAGGAACACGAGATGCTCCCTCTTCCACTCCAGCCCGGATGTCGATGTATAGTGCTCGACTCCCAGCCATGTATGGGCGAAAAGATGCCAGAGCCCATCCGGCGATTCATCAGGCAGCAGGAACGACGGGTCGGAGAGGCGCGGGATGACCAGCGACCCGACCGTGGCTATCGGCTCATCATTGAAGGAATACCAATAGGTATCCTCGAGGATCCTCTTCTCCAGGAAACGCACCTTATTCCTCGCTCTTCCGCCTATTCTTCCCTGAGGAGAAAAGCGGAGCCAGCTTATCCTCAAGCCCATACTTCGCAGTCACCCACTTGACCAGCTTCGAGTAGACAAGCATCGACAGCACGATGGACAGGACGAAGACGGCGAGCATAAGTACCGGGAAAATCGATTCCGATACCTGCAGATAGCTCACTGCCAGATTGAGGACGATGAGCCCCAGCAGTATGAAGACGAACAGAAGCACGATATTCACCAGCGTGGCGGCGACCATGAAGATCGCGGTATTAGCTTTCCTGCTTGGCATTCTTCCTAAACTCCCCTATGAGGATGCTGGCAACCAGGAGCACCACAGAGATGACGATTGCCGCATCCGCGATATTGTATGTCGGGAACCTTTCCATCCCGAACCAGCCATAGTTATCGGTAGAGATCCAATCCACCACCCTGAACGAGCGGAACACGCGGTCGATCAGATTCCCTATCCCCCCTCCTGCGATGCCTGCCAGGCACCAGCGCTGGAAGGACGTGACCTTCCCGATGATCCTGTCGGTGAAGATCGATGCGACCACAAGCGCCATGAGGACAAGCGGTATCACGATGAAGGCGGCAGCCTTCACGGCCTCGGGCAGCCCGGCTCCCATGGAGAATGCGACGGCATCGTTGCGCACATGGCAGATCCAGAGGAAATCACCAAGCAGCCTGTAGGCGACAGTGCCCTCAGGTATGGTTGAGACGATCCAGGCCTTGGAAAGCTGGTCAGCGATGACCACGAAGGCTGTAAGGGACAGCGGCAATGCCTTCTTCATCACAGCCCCGTCGGGATATCGAGGAAGACAGACTCGATGCCGAGCTCCTTCTCCGTCATGCGCTGCAGCGCCTTCACGCCGAACACCTCGCTCTGGTAGTGCCCTCCTGCAAGCAGGTTGATGCCGCTTTCCCTTACGGTGCTGTATACCTCATGGGGCACCTCGCCGGTGATGAAGAGGTCAAGCCCCTCATCGATGGCCTGCACCACATCATCGCCTGCACCGCCGGATATGATCCCGACCGTCTCCACCATGTCCTTGCCGAACTTCAGGATCCTGGTCCCCGATTCCGCCGAGAACCCGAGTATCCTGGCGACCTCAGGCACCGTCATCGGGAAAGGCAGCCTGCCCTTGAACCCTATCGTCCTGCCGCGGAATGTGCCGAACGGGTCGTATCCAGCCATGCCGAGGCTTATCGCCATCTGCGCATTGTTGCCATACAGAGGATGGGCATCGAGCGGCAGATGGCATGCGAAAAGCGACAGATTGCCATCGATAGCACGCTTTACCCTTGCATAATGATTGCCTGATATAGCAATCGGATGCCCCCAGAAGAGGCCATGATGCACAACCAGGATATCAGCAGAGGCAGACACTGCCCTATCGATCGACTCAAACGATGCATCGACCGCGAAGGCAGCCTTCCTCAGCTCCCTGTCCGGGCCAGCTATCTGGAACCCGTTGAGCGATATGTCATCGAATCCTTTTATATCCAGCCTCTCCTCAAGAAGCCTTCCGAACCCATAAACCGTCATATAAGGGATTATAGCGATCAACGGGTCCATCGGCTATATCGTCATTTGACAGCATCATCAGCGGGGAAATACAATCCTGATTGATGATAAGGGAACTGAAAGCCGGGGATATCGTGCTCTCCTATGGAGGCAGGTCGTTCTCAGGCATAGAGCCGGGCTGCAGGACAGTCGGGCAGGAACGTGCGCTGGGGCTTCTGAGGATGGGGCTTTCCATCGACAGGATAGGATACAATATCTTCCTTTCCGGCGATGACGGGTCGGGACGCCTCAACGCCGTGCTCAATGAGATAGAGAGCATGGAGCCAGGCAGCTCCAGCCTCAAGGATGCTGCATATTGCTGGAATCCCGACGGGAAGCGTCCGCGCGTGCTCCTCTTCCCCCAGGGGACAGCCTCCGCTTTCCAGGAGGACCTTACCAAATTCGGCAAGGGGACCCTCTCACGCAGCGGGATCGACAGCAGGTGGCCCAAGCCCGATATACAGCGCTTCCTCTCCTCGCTTCCGCCGTATGGAGGCCATGAGGATGCATACAGGCTGAACATCGTGCTCGACAGGAGCGGCATGGCCAGCCGTCCGACGATAATAGAGAGCCATCCTTCCCATCGCTCGCTGTTCGGCTCGGCAGACAGCAAGGCGGCCCCGCATCTCTCGATACAGATAGGGTCATACCAGGCAGCCTCCGGGGGCTTCCTTATCCTCGATGCCGGGGAGATAACATCCGATGAGGAGCTATGGAAGACCCTCAAGCGCTATATCGAGATGACCGAGAGGGCGATGTCCTCGCGCAATGTGCTCGGCGAGATGATGTCATCGGTACGGCCGGATCCCATACCTATGCTCACGAAGGTCATCCTGATCGGCAATGAGAACACCTTCGACACGCTCTCGGAGAAGGACGGCAAGTTCTCCCGCTATTTCCGCATAACGCCTGAATTCGACTACGCAGTCGACGCTGACGAGAAGAACATCGAGGCAACGGTCAGTTACCTCAAATCCGCCGGCAAGGGCCTGCTGCCGCCATCGGATGAGGCATTCGCGGAAATCCTCAGGCACTCATCGCTGATAGCGGAAGACAGGAGCAAGCTCACCGCGGAGCTGTCGCTGCTGGGAGACCTGCTTGAGGAATCAAGCATACTGGCTGCTGCCAACGGCCATACCGCCATCGAGGGGGCCGATGTCAGGGAAGCGATACACAACAGGGAATGGTATGGCTCCCTTACGGAGGAGAAGATCGAAAGCGAGATACGCACGGGAGCGATGGTGATAGCGCTCAGCGGCACCAAGACAGGCATCGTCAATGGCCTGGCCGTGATGGACAGGGGCAGCTCATCGTTCGGAACCCCTGCCGTGATATCGGTCGCGGTCGCGCCGGGAACGGAAGGCATAGTCAACATAGAGCATGAGGCAGGGCTTTCCGGCGGTATCCATGACAAGGGCCTGCTGATACTCGAGGGATACCTCAGGCATCGCTATGCGCGCACATTCCCGCTATCGCTGTATGCAGGGATCTGCTTCGAGCAGAGCTATGCTGAAGTCGACGGGGACAGCGCATCGCTGGCGGAGCTCTATGCCCTCCTCTCAGCTATCGGAGGAATACCGATACGGCAGGATATCGCGGTGACGGGATCCGTAAGCCAGATGGGTGACCTCCTGCCCGTAGGCGGCATCAATGAGAAGATCGAGGGATTCTACAATGCCTGCCTGACAACCGGGCTCACAGGCACGCAGGGCGTCATCATACCCGAAGTGAATATCTCCTCATTGATACTCCCAAGGCACATCGAGAAGGCAATAGATGAACACAGGTTCCATATCTATGCCATCGGAGACCTGGATGACGGCATGGCGCTGCTTTCTGGGATGCCCATCGGCGAGCGTGACAGGAAAGGCATCTTCACCCCGGGATCGTACAACAGGAAAGTCGAGGATGCGCTCAGGGAGCTTTGCCGCTGGAGCCAGAAAGGCTAGCCCATCTCGCCAGCATTATCGCAGAGGCCGCCGAGACGTTCAGCGAGCCCTTCGCCCCATAGAGCCTTATCGAGACGATACCGGCAGAGGACAGGGCAAGGCGCCTTGCCTCGGGTGATATCCCAGTCTCCTCGGACCCGATTATGCAGACCCCGCGCTCAGGGAACGTGAAGCTATCGATATCCTCGCCGCCCGTCTCCAGGGCGAATACCGGCATATCCCCCAGTCCATCAAGCCCTGCCTCGCGCCAGGGAATGGCGCTGCATGTCCCCCTCGAGGTCCTCGCGGCACGCGGATGCTCCGGGCTGGCCGTGCCGGGAGCGATGATTATCGATTCAACCCCGAACGCCTCCGCGCTCCTGAATATGGAGCCGACATTGTACGGCGACCTGATATGGTCAAGATAGAGCGCATGCGGGAATACGGTCCTCCTCGTCCAGTCCACGTCACCGTCATCGCCAGAGGCATCCCAGTCTGCAGGGACATCGCCGAGCACGGAAAGCAGATAATAATGGATATCATCGAAGGAGATGGAATCATGGCGGCTGAAGAAGGACCTGAGCCTCTCCCTGCCATCCTCATCAAGCAGGTCAGAGCCGAGGACTATCCCCAGTACCTCCTCCAGATAGGCATCATCCATCCCATGGCTGGCAGCCTCATGGAAGATATCGCCGACCTTGCGCAGCTGGACGCGCGGCTTAAGCGTCCTGATCTTCTTCGGCAGTATCATCAAGCACCTCCGGAATGACTATCACGGCGAACTCCCCCTTGATCCTCTCCCTGTCCTGCAGCGCGGCCAGGACCTCATCCGTGCTGCCCGTGATAATCTCCTCGAATGCCTTCGTAAGCTCACGTCCCACGACGAGCCTCGCATCGCCTGCCTCGCGGATATCATCAAGCGTCTTCACGATCCTGAAGGGGGACTCATAGATGATGAATGCCTCGCCACGCGAGAACAGCTCTGCCAGCCTCTTCGTCCTGCGGCCCTTCTTCGGCGAGAGGAATCCCTCGAATGTGAAGGCCTTCCCGATGTTCCCTGCTGCCGACACAAGCGCCGCGAAGGCGGAAGGCCCGGGAACCGGCACGACGCGGTGGCCGCTGCCTGACCTGACAAGCTCTGCCAGCCTCGCCCCCGGATCCGAAATCCCCGGAGTGCCGGCATCAGAGCAGTAAGCCACATCCATGCCCTGGTCGAGAAGCGATATGATGCCCTTCGCGCTCTCCTCCTCATTATGGGAATGGCAGGCGATGAGCCGCTTCCTGATGCCATAATGCGAAAGCAGGAGCGAGGTATGCCTCGTGTCCTCGCAGGCAATCACATCAACCTCGCCCAGGATCCTCACGGCACGGTATGTTATATCCTCAAGATTCCCGATAGGAGTCGCGACCATATACAAGTTCATACCACGATGATAACCCAATCCGCCCGGATCAGAAATCCCTCGCATGATATGCTGTACACTCAAGGCAAGCATACCGACGATAATAAAAATCGTATGAAAATATAGCGGAATCGTTCCATAATCACGGAATTTAATCTAGGATATGCACAGGCATATGCAATAAAGCATCAAGGAGGAACGGCTTGAAATACTCATCGGAAATCACGGAGATCCTGTCGCTGGCGCTATCCGGCCATACCGGGGAGGCTGCCACCAAGCTCAACCTGCTCATCTCATCGATGGAATACGAAGGGGATACGAAGACCGCGAAGAAGCTCAGGAAGGCGCTCTCGCCGAAGAACAGGCCGGCGGTGGCAAAGCCCCCGAAGCTCTATCTCGCATCATCGGCTATAGATGATGCGGACAGATTCATAAAAGGCATACGCATGCATGACATACTGGAAGCCGACGGGATCGAGATCCCCACCGTCCTCAGCATATGGGGACCTTCCGGGTGCGGGAAGACCTCTCTGGCTGAATACATCGCAGCCGCGCTGTCCCTTCCGATTGCAGAGGGAGACAGCAGCTCCGAGCCATCAGAGGGTCTGCTCCTCCACATCTGCGCCGAGCTTGATGCCGCGAAGATACGGGAGCTTGCCAGCAAGGACCTCGTAACTATCATCGAGAGCATCGGACCGCTCCCGATACCTGATGATTGCGGCACGGCCATGTCCATACATCTCGACCTTCCTGGCGATGAGGAGAGGAAGGCATATATATCGGATATATCAGGTATTGATAATATTTCTCATTCCGGAATGAAAATCCTGCTTGAATTGTTCAAGGATGCATCCTTCCGCACCATCCGCCAGGCGGCCATGGACGCGCGGAGGACAGCTGCTTTCGAAAGCGTCCCCGTCACCTTCCCCATGCTTGCGCAGGCTGCGCTGCCATATATCGGCATCGAAGACAGCAGGGACGGGAAGGCGAATGACGCCATAAGGCGCAAGGCAAGGATACTCAGGGAAAGGAACCCCAGGGTATTCTCCGTGCAGGCTCTTGCCGACATCTTCGGCAAGCCGAAGGCGACCATGCACTACATGCTTACGAACTGACTGTTGCTGTTTTGTTGCATTTTGTCGCATTTGTTTCGGATATGTTGCATAAGCATGCGGCGTTTGGATAGAATTTCCACAATTTGGCGGAGTTGAAATGAGAAAAGCAATCTTGAAGCTCAGGGACGGGAAGGAATTCGAGGGTATCGCATTCGGCGCCCCCATCTCCCTGGAAGCCGGGGAGGTCGTCTTCAATACGGGAATCCCCGGCTATCAGGAGATCCTCACGGATCCATCATACAACGGGCAGATCGTCATGCTGACAAGCCCGATGATTGGCAATTACGGAATAAGCGCGGAAGACAATGAGAGCAGTGGGATAAAGGCCACTGCTCTTCTGATACGGAAGCTGTACAGGGGTCCCGTGATGGAGGGACGCATACCGCTTGACAGATACCTAGCCGATGCAGGCATCCCTGCCCTTGAGCAGCTCGATACCAGGGCCCTCACCCTCCACCTGAGGGAGCATGGATCGCAGAACGGGATCCTCTTCTATCCGGAAGACAGGAAGGAAGCCGAGGAAAAGCTCGCTGCGTTCCCGCTTATCACGGAGAGGGACCTGATTGACGGCGTATCGGTCAAGGAGCCTGTGGAGAACCCATTCCTTGGCAGCGGATTCGCCACGGCCCCCGATAAGCCCATACGGCACTTCGCCCTCGTGGACTATGGCATCAAGCGCTCGATAATCGACTGCCTCTACAGGCGCGGTGCGGCAGTGACGCTCCTGCCCCCATCGGTGACAGCGGAGGAGATCCTGGCGATGAAGGGCATCGATGCCCTCTTCCTCTCCAACGGGCCAGGAGATCCTGCGCTGCTGGCAGATGCCGTCAGGATGGCAAGGGAATGCATCGGAAGGCTGCCCGTGCAGGGGATATGCCTAGGCCACCAGATCATAACCATGGCGCTCGGCGGCAGGACCGTGAAGATGAAGTTCGGCCATCACGGCTCCAACCACCCTGTGAGGGACTGCCTCAGCGGCAGGACATTCGTCACCGCGCAGAACCATGGGTTCATGTCGGACAGGGACTCGCTGCCCGTCAATGTCTCCATCTGGTTCGTCAATGCCAATGACGGATCGGTTGAGGGCCTCTATGAGGACAGCCTCAATGTCAGGTCCGTGCAGTTCCATCCGGAAGCCGCGCCAGGACCGGAGGAAGCCGAGGCTATATTCGACACATTCATGGAGCATGCAAGATGAGAAGGGATGATATCCACCACATACTGGTCATCGGATCGGGGCCCATCGTCATAGGACAGGCCTGCGAATTCGACTACTCCGGCAACCAGGCGGTAAGGGCGCTGAAGGAAGAGGGTTATGAAGTCTCCCTTATAAACCCGAACCCGGCAACGGTCATGACGACGCCATCGATTGCTGACCATATATTCCTCGAGCCGCTGAAGAAGGAATACATCGAGAGGATATTCGACCAGGTCGGCCCTGATGCAATCCTCTCGACAATGGGAGGGCAGACGGCGCTCAACCTGACGATGGAGCTGGAAAAGGAAGGCATCCTTAAGAAGTACGGGGTCAAGGTCATAGGCGCTTCCGCCGAGGCCATAGAGAAAGCCGAGGACAGGGGCATCTTCAAGGATATCATGACAAGCCTGGGATACGAGAGCGCCAGAAGCGGCATCGCCAGGTCCGTGGAGGAGGCGCTTGCGGTGAAGGAGGATATCCCCCTTCCGCTCATCATCAGGCCCTCGTTCACGCTGGGAGGCATGGGCGGGTCCATCGCCGAGAAGGAGGAGGACTTCATACCGCTTGTGGAGAAGGCTCTGGAAGTCAGCCCCGTGCATGAGATCCTCATCGAGGAATCGCTTATCGGCTGGCGCGAATTCGAGATGGAGGTCATGCGCGATAGCAAGGACAATGCCATCATCGTCTGCTCTATCGAGAACATAGACCCGATGGGCGTCCATACCGGCGACTCCATCACGATTGCCCCGATACAGACGCTCAGCAATGACGAATACCAGAGGATGAGGACGGCATCGATAGAGATCCTCCGCGCAGTCGGGGTCGACTGCGGCGGGTCGAATGTGCAGTTCGCCCTCTCACCGGACCACAGCCGCATGGTAGTCATCGAGATGAATCCCCGCGTCTCGCGCTCATCCGCGCTGGCCAGCAAGGCCACGGGATTCCCGATTGCGAGGATTTCCGCGAAGCTGGCTGTAGGATATACGCTGGACGAGGTACAGAACGAGATCACAGGGGCTTCCGTATCATGCTTCGAGCCCGCGCTTGACTACGTCGCGGTGAAGGTGCCGCGCTTCGAGCTGGAGAAGTTCCCGCTTGAGGCGGCGGCCCTCGGCACGCAGATGCGTTCCGTAGGAGAGACGCTGGCACTGGGACGCACCGCGCTCGAGGCCATCAACAAGGCCTTCAGGTCATCGGAGCAGAAGCTGGAAGGCATAACGGCGCTGGACAAGTCGAGATACGACAGCGACCTCCTGCTCAGAAGCGCCCATCCGCTGCGCTATCTCGCCGCATATACAGCCATAAAGGATGGCGAGACAGACCTGGGCAAGCTCTCGCGGATCACCGGCTTCGACATCTATTTCCTATCGATCCTGATGGAGATGAAGGAACTGGAAGACGAGATAGCTGCAGGTCCCATGACAGATGGGCTCTACCTGAAGGCAAAGAAGGCAGGGCTGTCGGATAAGCATATCAGGACGCTGACCGATGAGCCGCTGCCGGAGCATATCATCCCGGCAAGGCATTACGTGGATACATGCGCAGGAGAGTTCGAGGCGCTCACCCCATACTGCTATACATCCTATGGGGAGGAGGATGAAGGGACCGGGCTTGGCAAGGATGCGGTCATCATCCTCGCATCAGGACCCAACAGGATCGGACAGGGACTCGAGTTCGACACCTGCTGCACCCTCTCTTCCCGGGCATTCAGGAAGCATGGCAGGAAGACGATCATGGTCAACAGCAACCCGGAGACCGTATCCACCGACTACAACACCTCCGACAGGCTCTACATAGAGCCGCTGACAGCGGAGACAGTGCTGGACATCATGAGGAAGGAAGGGACGCGCGATGTAGTCGTGCAG
Organism: uncultured Spirochaetaceae bacterium; assembly: GCA_944390725.1. Lineage (GTDB taxonomy): Bacteria > Spirochaetota > Spirochaetia > Sphaerochaetales > Sphaerochaetaceae > Ornithospirochaeta. Next base: position 61,393 of record CALXQU010000007.1, on the reverse strand, counting down.
CTTGGCGGGCAGACCCCGCTGAACATGGCAGCGGAACTCGAGAGGAACGGTGCCCATATCGTCGGCACATCGCTGTCATCCATCGACAGGACCGAGGACAGGGGGCTGTTCTCGGAGCTTGTGAAGGAGCTGGGGCTGCGCCAGCCAGAGAACAGGAGCGCCTCAAGCATAGACGAAATCCGGGAGAAGGCAGAGGAAATAGGCTTCCCTGTCCTCCTCAGGCCATCATTCGTGCTCGGCGGCAGGGCGATGTTCATTGCCTATGACGAATCCGGGCTCGATGAGTTCATCGCCAAGCCCGAGGTCACGATATCGCCGGAATCCCCGGTCCTCGTCGACCAGTTCCTCGAGGATGCCTTCGAATATGACCTTGATGCCGTATCGGATGGCGAATCTGTATACATCGGCGGCATACTGCAGCACATCGAAGCGGCAGGCATCCATTCCGGCGACAGCGCTGCCGTGTTCCCGCCCTACAAGAGCAAGCCGGAGATCCTCGCGCAGATGAGGGAATGGACGCTCAGGCTTGCGAAGCATCTCTCCGTGAAGGGGCTGATGAACATACAGTTCGCGGAGAAGGACGGGAAGCTCTACATCATCGAGGTCAATCCCCGTGGAAGCAGGACAGTCCCATTCATCTCCAAGTCAAGCGGAGTCGACCTTGTCGAGGCAGCCGTGCGCGTATGGCTTGGCGAGGACCTTGTCCAGCAGGGGCTCGTGAGGGAAAGGGGCTCATGGGCAGAAGGAAGATGCATAATGGGATGGGCTGTCAAGGAAGCCGTCTTCTCATTCGACCGCTTCCAGAGCGTAGACCCGGCGCTTGGCCCCGAGATGAGGAGCACCGGCGAGGTAGTCGGCTATGGGAGGACATTCGGCGAGGCATATGCGAAAAGCCAGGCCGCTGCCGCCAACAGGCTGCCTACATCGGGAAGGGTCATCATCAGCGTGAACAGCAAGGACCGCGGGACGATTGCGCCGATTGCCAGGTCGCTACAGGAGCTGGGATTCTCACTCCTCGCGACAAAGGGAACCGCACGCGACCTCTTCAAGGAAGGGATACTTGCCGATGTCGTGCTCAAGACGCAGGATGGCCATCCGAATATCGTGGACTACATAAGGGCGAGGAAGGCCGACCTGATCATCAACACGCCTATGGGATTCCATTCGCGCAAGAGCGATGATGATATCCGTACGGAAGCGGTACGCGCCCATGTGCCTTATACCACTACCACCAGCGCCGCCAAGGCTGCCGTAGAAGCCATCAGATACCTGCAGGAGAACCGCTTCATCGTCAGGGAGCTTCCGCAGGGACCAAGGCGGTAGCACCATCCTCAGGGCCCTTTCCTGGCTTTCCCTGGGAAGAGCCCTGCCTTCTCCGCGATAGCATCCAGGACAGGCTGGACATCATAGGAGGATGACTTCCTGACAGCATCCAGGAACGGCATGATATCCGCTCCCCAGATGGCATGGTCCCATCCGGCCGGGAATCTCTCGCCATCTATGTCGCAGGCTTCCCGGAAGCCATCGCTGGCATAGATGAAGAGCGCATCATCATCCCATATCCCGGGAAATGAGGCCCCTGGGAAATAGACAAGCTTCCTGATGCGCGAGGCTTCCACCGAGAAGCCGCGGCCGTTTTCGCCGGCAACCGTTATGATTCCATTGTCGAGATCCACTCCAGGCAAGACGCACCACCATCCTTCTACTCAAAATTACCATCTTTCCACCAATATGGAAGCGAAAATCCTGAAGATATCCTAATGGTCGTTATTCCACGACATCCTGGCTATCCTTTTCTTTTATCTGCCGTGATGATAGAATCCGAAGGACATAGGAGCCAATTTATGGAAGAAGCGTTCATGCAGCGTACAGCCACATGCGGAAGCCTTCGCGCCGCAGATGAAGGAAGGACAGTCATACTGAACGGCTGGGTGCACAGGGACAGGAACCACGGCGCACTCCATTTCATCAATCTCCGCGACCGCTATGGGATGACGCAGGTAGTCGTCGATGACGATGCATCCAGGGAACTGCAGGAGAAGGCAGCCGAGCTGAAGCTCGAATACTGCATCGCCGTCAAGGGGCTGGTCCGCCGCAGGCCGCAGGAGATGATCAATCCCGATATGGCCACAGGCGAGATAGAGGTGAAGGCAGAGAAGATAGATATCCTTTCCAAGTGCGATGTCCTCCCGTTCATGATCGACCAGGAGAACAATGCCAGGGAAGACCTCAGGCTCAAGTACCGCTTCCTCGACCTCAGATGCTTCGGCATGCAGGAGCGCATCGCGATGAGGCACATGGTGGTCAGGGCCATCAGGGAGTTCTTCTACAAGACGGACTTCCTTGAGATAGAGACACCGACGCTTATCAGGAGCACCCCGGAAGGGGCCAGGGATTTCCTCGTGCCTTCGAGGATCTACCCGGGCAAGTTCTTCGCGCTTCCGCAGTCACCGCAGCTCTACAAGCAGCTGCTGATGGTATCGGGCTTCGACAAGTACTTCCAGATCGCCCGCTGCTACAGGGACGAGGACCCAAGGGGAGACAGGCAGCTTGAGTTCACCCAGCTCGATATCGAGATGAGCTATGTGAAGAGGGATGATGTCCTGTCGCTGATGGAAGATCTCTTCGGCTATGTATTCAGGTCAGTGCTCTCCGTCGAGCTCCCTGCCCATTTCAGGCGCCTTACATACCATGACGCGATGAACACGTATGGATCCGATAAGCCGGACCTCAGGTTCGGGGTGGAAATCCATGATGCCTCCTCCTTTGCCGCGAAATCATCATTCAATGCCTTCACGGAGACGCTCGCTGAAGGCGGCTATGTGAAGTATATCGTCGCTCCCCGCACGGAAGGCCATGACTATACGAGGAAGTACCTCTCCGAGCTCGAGGCCGCTGCCAAGATCTACGGCGCGCACGGCCTGGCATGGATGAAGGTCGAGGATGGCAGCCTGGCAGGAGGAGTCTCCAAGTTCTTCCAGGGACTTGAGGGAGAGGTCCTGGCGGAGACAGGCGCCAAGGATGGCGATGTCATCCTCCTCGTCGCGCATAAGGACTGGAAGAAGTGCTGCACAAGCATGGGAGCCGTGCGCTCACGCCTCGGTGCCGACCTCGGGCTTATCAGGGAAGGCTTCGAGTTCTGCTGGATCATCGACTTCCCGCTCTTCGAATACAACGAGGACGAGGGGCACTGGGAAGCGGCTCACCACATGTTCAGCATGCCGCAGGCAGAATACATCGACACGCTCGAATCGGACCCCGGTGCAGTCAAGGGCGACCTGTACGACCTCGTGCTCAATGGATATGAGCTGGCATCAGGCTCGATAAGGATCCATGACGTGGAGCTGCAGAAGAGGATCTTCCGCATCTGCAACATCCCTGACGAGGTCTCGAAGGAGAGATTCGGATTCCTGCTCGATGCCTTCCGCTTCTCACCGCCGCCGCACGGGGGAATCGCTCCGGGAATCGACAGGCTCTGCATGATTATCGCCAACGAGGCATCGATCAAGGAAGTCATCGCCTTCCCGAAGAATACGGCAGCGCTCTCCCCTATGGACGACAGCCCGTCATATGTGGAGGACAAGCAGCTCGAGGAGCTTCACCTTTCCATCGTGAAGCCGGATGGCGAGTGAAATCAGCTATAATCGGAGGAGGAGCCGCAGGACTGTATCTTGCGGCTCTTTATCCATCTGCCACCATAATAGAGAAGAATGCAGAATGCGGCCGCAAGCTCCTGCTCACAGGCGGCGGGCGCTGCAACTTCACCCATGAGGGCACTCCGGAGGACCTGCTTCCGCATTACAACGGCAGCAGGCAGTTCATCAGGAAGGTACTCTACGGCCATGTCCCTGAGGATATAGCCGCACGCTTCCGGGCACTCGGGGTCGAATCGGTATGCGAGGATGGAAGGCTTTTCCCTGCAGGGGAAGATGCCCATATCATCAGGGATGCGCTTCTCAGGAGAGCCGGGGACATCATAAGCGGGAATGCCGTCTCTGTATCCTGGGACGGGAGCATCTTCCGCATCGCGCTTGACGGCGGCAGGACGCTGGCAGCAGACACTGTCGTGATAGCGGCAGGCGGCTCACATTATCCGCAGACAGGCTCGGACGGCAGCGGCACCAGGCTGCTCGCCGCCCTTGGCCACCGCATAACGCCGATACGGCCCGCACTCGCACCGCTCCGGCTCGAGAGGAAGCTCACCCCTGCGATGGGCATATCCCTGGAAGGGGAGATCCGCGCGGGCCGCAGGGCATGCAGGGGAAGCCTGCTGATCACGCACGACGGCATCTCCGGACCGGCCGTGCTGGACCTCTCGCGCTGGATAGGCGACGGCGATGAGGTATCGATCCGCTTTGCTGATGCCGACATAAGGAAGCTGAGGGCATCTTCCCCGAAGAAGGAGGCAAGGAATGCCCTTCCGGTGCCGCCCAGGCTTGCCGTTGCCCTGCTGGGGCCGCTGTCAAGGAAGAACCTGGGCAACTTCTCCAGAGCCGACGAGATGGCGGCAGAGCGCAGCATCACGTCATTCACAAGCAGGGCCTGGCCTATCGCCTCCGCGGCGATGTCTACATGCGGAGGGGCCGACACATCGCAGTTCGACCCCGCCACGATGGAATCCAGGCTTGTCCCCGGTCTCTTTGCCATCGGGGACGTCCTTGACGTCGACAGCAACACGGGAGGCTATTCGCTTACCTTCGCATTCGCATCTGCCTATGCTGCGTATAGGGCCATCGCAGGATCAAGATGACGTCCTTTCTGACATATGAGGACGCCTGGGGAGAGGCGGCAGCGCATCACTGTGTGCTATAATCCATAATATGGCAAAGGAACGGACGATAACAGCGCACTTCAGCGACAGCAGGCGTTATTTCGAGAATTCGCTCGGCAGGGAATATGACTATACAGCAGCCACGGGCCCCTATGAATACCTTCTGGGAGCCCTTGCAGGATGCTTCTACCTCACGCTTGCTTCCTATGGGCACAAGCCCTGGGGCAGCGTGGATATCAAGGTAAGGGGAATCAAGCGCGACGGGATTCCCTCTACGCTGAAGACGACTATCCTGGAGATAACGGCCTGCGGCGTCGAGGACCGGGATGAGTTCAGGGCGCTGGTGGAGAAGGCAGAAGCCGAATGCTCCATATTCGCCACCGTTTCCGGCGTCTCGGACATGGAGGTGGCAATCAGCTTCGCATGAAGGACCTGACAGAGAAGGCATCGATCTATTCAGCATTCATCAGCGGCGTCAGGGATTACCTGGCAACGGAGAACCATGACATGCCGGGCAGGAAGAGCAAGAGCGCCGACACCCACCGCATCGCGCTCTCGCTGCGGCCGTATTTCCCTCCGTCCCTCAGCATCGATATAGATACCGATGGAGCTGACATACTCATCCACCGCGATGATTCCTGCCCTCTCGCCGTATTCTGGTGCAGCAGATACCTGACAGCGCAGCAGCGGAAGCGGATCGAGGCTTTCGGCAAGGATGTGAAGGCGACGCTCACCCTGGCGTTCACGCCGATGCATGGCAGGGATTTCTTCCTCGTCTACAGATTCGCCGATGACGCCATAGACTACATCCACATAGACAAGGAGACAGGGGCCGAGACGATGCTCAGGCAGCGTCCCGTATACGGCAGGAAGGAAGCGAGGCAGCTGCATCTGCCGCTCAAAGGCAGGAAGAAGGTCACTTCCTGATGGGATCCATCACATGATACTGGCCCACGAGCTTGTAGACGGCCCTCTTATGGGCATCCTCGCAGCCGCGCCAGTCGCTGTCCTTGTTCTCGCTCTTGTACATCTGCGTAAGCCACCAGTCATCCTGCTTGACCCTTGCGAGATTGGTCTTGAGAAGGGAGAAGATATCATGGAGGAAGCCTGCGAGGTCATCGCCTGAGAGAGCTTCCTTCGAACGCGTCGCAAGCTCTGCCGTATGGTGCATGCAGAATCCCTTGGAGGCAAGGAGCGCGGACCTGAACTCAGGGTCATCACGCCACAGGGATGCCACGGTATAGCAGTAGCGCATCAGCCTGTCCTCCATCCTTGAGCAGATAAGGCATCCGCTGCCGCGCTCCTCCGCCTTGCTGATGAAGGCAGAGACCGCCTTCAGGGCCTTCCTGGCATTCCCTGATTCGATGACCTTGTCGATATAGGGGCCGAGTATCCTGGAATCCTCATCGTAATAGGTATCCATCACGAGGCCGAGGGACTGGGCCTTGCCGCCCTCTGCCAGCAGATGGAAATGATGGGGGCAGAAACCCTTCTCATTGGTTTCCACCCTCACCTCAGGCGTCATGACAGCCGAGGAGAGATAGTATCTTACGCCATCCTCCTCAGCCTGCTTCATCAGGGAGCAGAGGAAGCATTCGCTTCCTTCCTTGACGCCGTCCCATACGGGTATGGTCTCGAGCTGGAGCTTCACTTGAGCAGAGCCTCGACCTTGGAGACGATTGTCTCGGCATTGAATCCGAACGCCTGCGAAAGGTACTTGAGGTTGCCGACCTCGCCGAATCTCTCGCCGACATTGAGGAATGACATCTTCACAGGATTGGACTGCACGAGATGCCCTGCGATCATCTCGCCGACTCCGCCGCAGTACCTGCCGTTCTCGCAGACGAGCACATGCCCTGTGCGGGCTGCCACCTTGTCGATCAGCTCGGTATCGAGGGGCCTGACGGTATGGAGGTCGACTACCGTGGCCTTGATGCCCTTGGCCTTCAGGAGCTCAGCGGCTCCCATGGCAGCATCGACCATCAGCGCACCTGTCGCGATGATGGCGACATCCTCTCCGTCGAGAAGCTCGATTCCCTTCCCGAGCACGATCTCGGCATCGGGATCATAGCGGTAGACGATGCCCTTGCGCGGCGTCCTGATATATGAGGAATGGCCATTGGCATAGACCTGCTGCGTAAGCGAATAGAGCGACTGCGCATCGGAAGGCTCCACGATCACGAATCCAGGGATCTGCCTGAACAGCGCGATATCCTCGAAAGGCATATGCGTACCGCCGTTGTACTGCGCGGTGATGCCGGGATCGGATCCAATCACATGGACAGTCTGATGGGTATAGCCGACTGAGATGAAGAGCTGGTCATAGTCCCTCCTGGATGCGAAGCAGCCGAAGGAGTGGATGAACGGGGTGAAGCCCATCGATGCCAGTCCGGCAGCGACTCCTGCCATGTTGGCCTCTGCGATGCCGCAGTTGAAGAACCTGTCGGGATAGGCCTTCTGGAATGCCGTAGAGCCTATGCATGACGAGAGGTCGGCATCGAGGAATACGATATCCTTATGCTCTGCCGCGAGGTCGACGATCGCGCCGATTACGGCTTCCTTGTAATGCGAGAAAACATGTGCATCCTTCATAGCTTACCTCCCTTCCCTTTTCCTGAGCTCTTCGATGGCCTGCTCTGCCTGCTCCTTGGAAATCGGCATCGAATGGTTCGCCTTGACGCCTTCTCCAGGGATGTATCCATAGCTCTTGACCGTCTTGAGGATGATCATATGCGGCTTGTCGGCCACTGCCTTGGCCTTCTCCATCGCCTCAGCGATCTGGGCAATGTCATTGCCGTTCTCGCAGACCTGCACATCCCAGCCGAATGACTCCCATCTGTCCTTCACGTCCCCGGAGGGGATGATGTCCTTCGTATAGCCATCGAGCTGCTGCCCGTTGAGGTCGAGGAACGCGAAGAGATTGCCGAGCTTCCATGATCCGGCAGCTTCCGCGGCCTCATAGATCTGCCCTTCCTGGGCCTCGCCATCGCCGACGATCGAGAAAGTCCTCGACTTATAGCCCTTGAGCCTCTGCCCAAGCGCGATGCCTACGGCTGCCGAGAAGCCCTGCCCGAGGGAGCCTCCCGTGAAGTCGACTCCGGGAGTCTTCGTCATATCGCAATGCGAAGGAAGGCTAGTGCCTCCCTGGTTGAGCGTCTCAAGCCATGACTCCGGGAAGAAGCCCTTCGTTGCCAGGGTCGCATAGACAGCCGGGCCTGAATGCCCCTTCGATACCGCAAGCCTGTCGCGGTCATCCTTCTTCGGGGCCTTCGCATCGACATCCATTTCGGCATAGTAGAGATATGTCAGCAGTTCCACGATCGACATGCTCCCCCCGATATGGCCGGAACCGAAGCATGCTATTTCCCTGATGGTCTTGACTCTGATGTCAAAGGCCAGGTCCTTAAGCTGTTCCAAAAGCTTACTGTCCATTTTTCCTCCTCTATCGCATGGCGGCAATGGCCGCCTTCCTTCCTTCATCAAGCGCCGTTATGCCGACAGTACGTGATATATACGTCAGCTTCGCGCTCTGCTCAAGGCATTCAAGCCTGTCGAAAGCCTCCAGGAGGGTACGCCCGAAGGCAATGGCACCATGGTTCTCAAGAAGCAGCGCATTGCCATCGGCAGAGCATGCGGCAACGGCTTCAGCCAGCTCCCTGGTACCCATCAGATGGTATGGCACCTTGCGGACATCGCCGAGAAGATACCAGCTCTCAGCGATAATCGCAGTATCTATCTTATCCTCAGATGCCGAGAAAAGCGATGCGAAAACAGGATGGGCATGCACAATCGCTTTGATATCAGGCCTTGCCGCATACACGAGCCTGTGCATCTCCGTCTCGATGCTGAGCTTCATGCCAGGCGAGAGGCTGGTGCCTGTGAGGATATCGACAGAGGCGATGTCATCGGCAGAAAGGGATGCCTTGTCCTTGCCTGAAGGGGTTATGAGCATGACGCTTCCATCCCTCGCGCTCACATTGCCTCCGGTCGCGGTGGTAAGCCCTCTGCCATATGCCCTCTTCATGAAAGCAGCCACTGCCGCCTTCAGCTCTTCCTGTGCCATGGCAACATATTAGCATATAAGGAGAATCCTGAGAAAGCCAGCTGAAGCACAGCCCGCAGACTTGGATCTTCCGGATTAGCAATTCCAGGAAGAAGGCAGATGCTGCTGGATGGAAACCATAGAAGCAGATCAAGGAGGATCCCGATCAATACTCAGGATTCCCAGCGTTAGCAGGAACCTGCTGAGGCTCTGGAACAAGACTGCCGTATCCCCTTCTTTCATGATGGCCGTTACAGCTGGAAAGAAGGCATACCTGATGGAGGACGGCGTCTATGCCATTCCTCCCTGCATGCTTGCGCCATAGCAGGCGTCAGCCATCGATGATGCCTTGCAGCCCTTCCCTGAATGGGGGCCTGATCACCCCCTTCTCCGTGACGATTGCCGAGATGAGCCCGGACGGGGTGACATCGAATGCGGGATTGAGCACCTTGACGCCCTCAGGAGCCATGCGTTCCCTGTACCATTTCTCCGTCACCTCCTCCGGCAGCCTCTGCTCTATCGGGATATCCTTTCCGGAAGGAAGCGAGAGATCGACCGTGGATGTCGGAGCGACGACATAGAACGGTATGCCATAATGCTTAGCGAGGATCGCGACCCCGCTCGTGCCGATCTTGTTGGCAGTATCGCCATTGGCCGCGATGCGGTCCGCTCCCACGAACACCAGGTCTATCAGGCCTGAAGCCATCGCATATGAGGCCATGCTATCAGTCAGCACCGTCGTATCGGCACCGGCCTTGGCCATCTCGAAGGCAGAGAGCCTCGCACCCTGCAGCAGGGGCCTCGTCTCATCGCAGTAGACCCTGAGGTCAGTGCGGCCGGCATCAAGGGCAGCATATACAGGGGCAAGCGCAGTGCCGTAGCCGCTCGTGGCAAGCGCGCCGGCATTGCAGTGCGTGAGGATGCCGGTGGAGGGGCCTATCAGGCCATAGCCGTGCCTGCCCATCAGCTCAGTCATGCTGATATCCTCCCTATGGATCGCCCGGGCTTCCGCCAAAAGCCGCACCTTCACATCAGGCCCTCCGGCCTCCGCGACCCTCATCATCCTATCCAGGGCCCAGGAGAGATTGACGGCAGTGGGGCGCGAGGAGTCAAGGTAGTCCCTCACCTTCCTGCATCCTGCAAGGAAATCATCATCTATATCCTTCACGGAGATATAGAAGCCATAGGCAGCGGCCACTCCGATGAGGGGCGCTCCCCTTACGGCAAGGTCCTTTATGGCATGCCATACATCCTCTGCGGTCTGCAGCTCTATATACTCCTCCCTGCCGGGAAGCATCCTCTGGTCAAGTATGCAAAGGCGCCCGTCATCGGACAGCCTGACAGTCTCGAAAGGCAGCGGTCTCATCGTTTGATTGTACCACGTAGATTCACTATAATGCTTCATCGTGGAGACAGAAAGCTTATGAGAATGTCCAGGATGTTTTCCAGAACGCTCAGGGAGGCACCTTCAGGTGCTGATTCGAAAGGATATGAATATCTGCTCAGGGCAGGCTATATAGAACAGATGGGAGCGGGCATCTTCTCGCTGCTGCCGCTCGGATTCAAGGCTACCCAGAAGATCCAGAACATCATCAGGGAAGAGATGAATGCCATCGGCGGGGAGGAGATGCAGATGCCTGTCGTCAATCCTGCCGATATCTGGAAGGAGACGGGTCGCTTCTATTCCATCGACAAGGAGATGGCGAGGTTCACCGACAGGAACAACCGCGACATGGTGCTTGCCATGACGCATGAGGAGGCCGTCACCGACATCGCGAGGACGGAGCTTGACTCATACAAAAGGCTCCCGAGGCTCGTATACCAGATGCAGACGAAGTTCCGTGATGACCCGCGCCCGAGGGCAGGCCTCATCAGGGTAAGGGAGTTCACGATGCTCGACTCATACTCCTTCGACAGGGACTATGAAGGGCTCGACAGGATCTACAGGGACCACTACAGGGCCTACTTCAGGATCTTCTCCCGCTGCGGCCTCCCCTCGATTGCCGTAGGTGCCGATTCAGGCATGATGGGCGGCAAGATCTCCCATGAGTACATGTATCTCTCCCCCATCGGCGAGGATACCATCATCTACTGCGACAAGTGCGGCTATACGGCCAACAGGCAGATCGCCAGGTTCCAGAAGGAATACTTCAAGGAAGAGATGAAGCCTGTCGAGAAGGTAGCCACGCCTGAATGCAAGACGATCGAGGAGCTCGCGGAGTTCCTCGGCATCGACCCGCGCAAGACAGCCAAATGCGTCTTCATGGTGGGGACATTCGTCAATGACAGGAACGGCGAGGAGGAAGAGAAGCTCATCGTCGCGCTTGTCAGGGGAGACCTGGAAGTAGAGGAATCGAAGCTCTCCAACGCGGCGCGTGCCAATTCCATCAGGCCGGCGCACGAGGAGGAGATCGCGGCATGCTCGATGGTGCCCGGCTATGCCTCGCCTATCGGCGCGACCGGGGATTTCATCTGCATCGTCGATGATTCGGTCGCTGAATCGAACAATCTCGTCGCAGGCGCCAACGAGGCTGGCTACCACTACCTGAACACCAATTTCGGCAGGGACTACCAGGGAACCGTCAAGGATATCGCATCGGCGAGGGAAGGCATGGCATGCCCTGAGTGCGGTGCGCCACTCAAGTCCTCCAAGGGCGTCGAGATCGGCAACATCTTCCAGCTCGGCACGAGATACTCGGAGTCGATGAACTGCACATACCAGGACGAGAACGGCAGGCAGATCCCCGTCGTGATGGGATCCTATGGCATCGGAGTCGGCAGGCTCCTTGCCTGCCTTGCCGAGGAATACAACGACGAAAGCGGCCTCAAGCTGCCGATGCCGGTGGCTCCATACCAGGTGCATCTCGTATCGCTGGTCAAGGATCCGGCAGTCGCTGACAGGATCTACGAGGAGCTGACAAGGAAGGGCATCGACGTGCTCTATGACGACAGGAACGAGACTGCGGGCGTAAAGTTCGCAGACGCTGACCTCATCGGCATCCCCATCCGCCTCACGCTTGGCAGCAGGAGCCTCAAGGAAGGCAAGGTCGAAGTCAGGCTCAGGTCCACAGGCGAGACATCATCCTATCTGATCGATGATATCGCGGAGGAAGTGAAGGCCGAGATCGACAGGGAGATACAGGCCATCGAGGACAAGGTCGTCGAGAAGGAGCTCTGAGCGGGATTTCAATCCTGCCCTCCAATGGAGCGGCAGGATCCTCAGAGAGCCGCGATCTCCCTTATCGCGATGATCAGCCCGTTCACCCCGACGAATGCGTAGATGATCCTGCGCAGCGCATCTGCATTGATATGCCTGAAGAAGCTCATCGCAATCAATGATGAAGGGATGAGCGCTATGATCCCGACAAGGACCAAGGACGGGCTCACCATGCTGAAGGAGCCTCTGGCGAGGCGCACCGCCAGTATGAAGGTATTCACGATCGAGAAGAATGCCTGCACTGTCGCATTGTATTCGGTCTTATCCGGAATGGAGGGAGCGAAGTAAAGCGCTATCGGCGGCCCTCCTATGCCGAAGAAGCCATTGCTTATCCCGGAAACCACGCCCATGGCCACGCCTGCGATGGCATTCGGCTGGAAATGTATCCTATCAGAGAGTATGAAGAAGCTGGCAGACAGGAATATGAGCAGGATGCCAAGCGCAAGCATGAGGTAGGATGAATCGATATCGAGCATCAGCACGGCAGCGGCTCCGCCTGCTATCATCGTAGGGAGCAGGAGCGGAAGCATCTTCTTCCATGCTATATGGCGGCGATAGAGGACCGCGACCACGATCGTGTTTATCAGGGCAATCGTCTGCGCCAGCACCACGGAATCGGCATATGGGAGGAAATACGGCAGGAAGAGCATCGAGAATACGGAGAAGCCGAAGCCGATGCTCGTCTGCAGGAAAGAGGCCGCGGATGCGACGAGGAAGAATGCGGCATATCCCCAGGCCTCCATCGCCTACCCCTTCACGGCCCCAGCCGTAAGGCCTTCGACGAAATACTTCTGTATCGCCGAGAACAGGATGATTATGGGGATGGTCGTCGCTGTCCCGAGGGCCATTATCGTTCCCCAGTCTATTTCCGTGGAGCTTATGTAGTTCGCCAGGCCGACAGTCAGCGTCTTCATCTTGTCGCTGGAGACGAGGACGCTTGAGAGCAGGTACTCATTCCAGGAAAGGATGAAGGCCATAATCCCGGTGCTCAGGATGCCAGGGGCGCAGAGCGGAAGCATGATCAGGAGGAAGATCTTCAGGTTCGATGCGCCATCGACGAGCGCGGCCTCCTCCATCTCGCGGGGGATCTTCTTGAAGAACGGGATCAGGAGCCAGACGCAGAAAGGCAGCGTGATGGTCATATGGCCGATCACGACTCCAGCATAGGTCGAATTGAGCCCCATCCCCGATATGATGCGGTACAGCGGGATCATCAGCATTATCGGCGGGATGCAGTATGCCGACAGGACGGAAACCATTATGAGATGCCTTCCCCTGTACCTGAACCTGGCAAGGCTATAGGCGCCAAGGCAGCTGAAGACGACATCGATAGCCATCGTAAGCGAAGCGGCGATGAGGCTGTTGATGAAATACCTGACGACAAGCGAATTGCTGAAGGCATTCATATACCACAGGAGCGTGGGATCCTGCGGGATCATCTTCGGCGGGACCTTGAAGAGCTCGACAGACGGCTTGAGCGAGCTGAGCGCCATCCAGAGCAGCGGGAATCCGACCAGCACAAGGGCCATCGCTATCAGGATGTAATAGAGAAGGCCGCTAGCTATCCTATGCATACGCTTATTGACCATGACCTGCCTCCTTCAGTCCTCAGCATCGATCGACTTGCGCACATAGAAGATCACGCAGACGAAAAGACAGAGGCCCAGCAGTACCGAAAGGCTCGAGGCATACCCTGTCTGGAATGTGCCGAATGACGCCTGGTATATCATGATCGGGAGATGGGTCGTCGACCCCGCGGGGCCGCCTCCTGTCACGAGCCATATCAGGTCGAAATACGTCGCCGTCCACACGATCCTGAGGACTGCCAGCACGATCGTGGTATTGCGCAGATGCGGGATCGTTATATACAGGAACTTCTTGAAGCTGCCGGCACCATCGATCTCCGCGGCCTCGTATAGCTCCTTGTCGATTCCCCTCAGGGTTGCCCAGTAGATGAGCATCGGGAATGGGTATGAGCGCCATATGTTGATGATGACAAGCACTGCCATCGCAGCACCGGGAATTGCCAGGGGCGACTGGCGATGCTCGATTATCCCGGCATCCTGCAGCCACCAGCTCACTATCCCGTAATCGCCATTGGTCACCCATTTCGTGACGAGGGCTATCGCCACGGCCGGGACGACATACGGGATGAGCATGAAGCTCCTCACGCCTGTATTGGACTGCTTCCTGTTTATCAGGAGCGCTATCGCGAATCCCAGCGCGAGCTGCCCTATCACGGACGTCACCGTCCATACTGCCGTATTCTTTGCATAACGGAGGAATCTCAGGTCGGAGAAGATCCTGGCATAGTTATCGAAGCCGATAAACGATATATCGTTCTTAAGCAGCCTGGCATCCGTGAAGCTGAGGAAGATATTGTAAAGCACGGGATATGCTATGAAGACGATGATGAATGCCAGCGTAGGGATGATGAATGCTATGCCCAATGCCTGGCTGCGCGGACCTTGCCTCCTGCGCTGCAGGACCCTTTTACCTGTAAATTCCATATTGCTCCTATACACGGGCCGCCCATGATAAGCGGCCCGGAAATCCCTAGCTGGCTCCTATTGTACCGCAGGATCGCCTGCGGGCCTTCAGTAGCCGATAAGCGCAAGCTGGTCCTGAAGCGACACATCGATATAATCGACAGCCTCTTCCGACGTCATCATGCCAAGCGCAACGCTCTGCATCGCCTCGCCGAAGAACGTCGTCGCCTCGATCTGCGATGAGAGCTGGCTCAGGCCATGCTCCATGCCATACCAGTACCAGTTGCTGTTCTCGAATGCATCGGAAATCGTCGCGATCTGCTCCTGGAAGAGGGCGACCGAAGGATCCTGCCTGTATATCTCAAGAGAGGAATACAGCGACGGGAATGCGAACATCGGCCTGGAAAGCGCCCTCTCAGCCGCACGCTCTGATGTATAGAGGCGCCTGACGAATTCCTTTATCAGCTCTGTCCTCTCATCGGTTCCCTGGTTGCTCGCCACGAAAGCGTATCCGCTGCCGAACGAGGCCGGCTTGTATCCATCCTGCCCTGGGAAGTCGAAGCATCCGAGCTTCTCCACCATCGCAGGATTGTTCGTCTGGGCAAGACCGATCACGGCTCCCATATCGAGCGTCATGGCGACAGTGCCTTCGACAAGCGCATTCCTGTACTCATTCCAGGACCATTCGATAGCCGACGGAGGCGAAGCCGCCTTATAGAGGCCGATCATGTAATCCATGACCTCGGCAGCCTTCTCCTTCTGCTCGCCGAACGTATACTCGCCGGTCTCCGGATCGAGCGTATAGACACCTGCGGAATAGAGAAGCTCATAGTATGTCTGCGGCGCAACCTGTACGGCATTCATCGGCACAGGGAAGCCATAGATGTCGATATTCCCATCGCCGTTCTCGTCTATGCAGAGCTTCTCCGCGGCTGCCTTGAACTCCTCCCAGTCCTTCGGGATATCTATGCCATGCTGCTCGAAGAGGTCCTTGCGGTACCATACCGATGTATGCATAGCCCAGTCAGGTATGCCCCATGTCTTCCCATCGACGGTGAGGACACGCAGGTATGACTGGATGAAATCATCCCTTCCGATATCATCGATGATGTCATCAAGGGGCTCGATCATGCCCTGGGCATAAAGATATGCCGCTCCTGCGAAGTTCGTATGCATGATATCCGGGACATCCCCTGATTCGACGGATGTCGCAAGCTTGGTGTACATGTCATTGAAGGATATCGTAACCATCTCGAACTCTACGCCGAGCTCTTCGGCAACTTCCCTGAACTGCTTATCAAGCACCTTGGCCTGGGCATCCGCAGTCAGATTGGTCCATATGATGATCTTGTCATCAGCATCCTTCTGGACAGCAGCCTTCTCGCCCGCCCCTCCTGCGAAGACGGAAACGCAAAGGGCCAGCATGCATAATATGGAAACTGCCTTTCTCATTCTCTCCTCCTTTTTGGATATCTCCTTTTCAATGCAAGGCAATCAGATGATTGCCCCGCTGTCCTTAAGCGTCTTCTGGAGCAGGGACACGTCAACGCCCCTCGGCGTCGTACCTGTCTTCACCGCGATAGCGGCAGCGACTCCAGCCGCCTCTCCCATCGCCATGCACTGCGGCATGCACCTTATGCAGTTCGCGACCGGTGCCTCATACGATACGCACCTGCCGGCGACGATAAGGCCCTCCTTGCCCTTCGGAAGCATGCATCTGTACGGGATCGTCATCGACTTGCCCGGGTCCAGGTCATACACATACATGGTTATCCCGTCAGGAGTATGCGCTCCTGCCGGCATGGCCCCTCTTCCTATGCTGTCCGGGAATTCCCTTGCCGCAAGGAAGTCATCGAGCGTGACCTTGTAATCACCTATGATGCGCCGGCTCTCGCGGATGCCGAGAAGGCTCGCGATAGCGGAAAGATATGCATTCTCGAAGCCAGGCACATACCTCCGCAGCGCTTCTGCCACATCATAGAGGCACTTCTGCGAGAAGACCTCCTGCTCTGACCTCTCGCCGAAACCGGCGACGCTATGCGACTCGATAGCACCTGAGCAGTTGATCGTTACCTCGCCCGGATTCGGGGTGGAGGTGAATATCCCGAGCCATGACCTTAGATACTCAAGCTCCTCGGGAAGGTCGACACCCTCCAGCTCATCATGGAGCCCGAAATGCATGAAGCCGGGGAAGGTCCTGAAATCATGCCATGCCGGAGGAACATGGCTGTCCTTGACAGGGGGATGCTCCTCATAGTACTTCCTGACCCTGTCCATATCGACGCCGGCCATCTTCCCGATAAGGGACATCGGCTGGATCTCTTCCTTCGGACGGATCTCGAATGGCGCCCCGGCCTTGGCAGCGACCGCGGCATCACCGGAACAGTCGATCACCACATCCGCCCTTATCGCCATCAGCTCGGTCTCCGATAGCACTACAAGGCCTTCCACCTTATCGCCATCCTGGATAACGTCAACGATCGATGTATCGAGGAAGACCTCAAGGTCAGGCTCCTTGGCGACCACCTCATCGAGCACGACCTTGGCGACCTCTGTATCATAGAGATAGCAGACATCCGTCTCGGGGTCGTTATCGACGATGGCTCCCCTCTCCTTGAGGATATCCCTCAGCTCCCAGGCGATTCCCTTGACGATGATTTTGTCCTTGTCGCTGAAGCCTACCCATGCTCCCTGCATGCCTGCGGTGAACTGGCCTCCCAGGCACCTCTGCTTATCGACTATAAGCGTCTTGGCGCCATTCCTTGCAGCAGCTATCCCTGCTATCACGCCGGCAGTACCTCCGCCGGCGATGAGGACTTCTACCTTCTTCTCTTTCATATCCACTCCTCGGGAAGCTAGGCAAGATAGCCATATCCCTTAAGCACTCTCCTAAGATTATCCATCACATCGGACGGAAGCTCGGAAATGACCGGTTTCCTGCAGAAGCCGGCGTCGACGCCGCGGAGCTTGAGACCTTCCTTGATGATCTGCAGCCAAGGCGTCGGAAGGCCGGCAGCCGTCGGCTTCGTAAAGAGCGGCAGATACGGGCGCACCTCATCGAAGTGGGCCTTCATCGCCTCTTCCATCTTCCTCTCCTTCGCCAGGTGGAATACATGCGTATTCTCCTTGGGGAAGAGGTTGCCCGTTCCGCAGACCCAGCCATCAGCCCAGCAGCTCAGGCTTTCCACCGGGCATACATCATAGCCATAGAATATCCCGAACCCATCATCCGTGAGGTAGCGGAGATCCTGCTGCCTGTATACGTCTGCCTGCCTCTCCTTGACAGCGTCGATAAGGCCGTCATTATAGAGCCTTGCCATGAACTCATCGCTCATCAGGCATGTCGAGTAATACGGATTATGATACACCATGATCGGGATGCTGATGGCCTTCCTTATCGTCTCATAGTGATGATAGAGCTCATTCTCATTGGGAGCCATATACCAAGGAGTGACGACCATGACGCCATCGGCGCCATCGGCTTCGGCCGCCGCAGACATCCTTACGACATCCTGGGTCCTGTATGCTCCCGTCGAGCATACGACCTTGATCCTGCCAGCCGCGGCCTTGATCGTCGCAGCGTTCACGGAAATCTGCTCCTCGGGCGTCATCGCGACCATCTCGCCCGTGCTTCCGGAAGGTATGACACCTGTGACACCATTCGCCACAAGGAAATCAACGACTTCCTTAATTCCGCCGAAATTGATTGATTCATCTGCATTGAATGGTGTAACCATCGGAATGTAAATGCCTTCCAGCTTTGTCTTTGCCATGTCTTCTCCTTTAAGGCCCCAGAATTGGAATGCCTATTTCTATTTTCAGGAAACCATGCTTTCAGAGCCTTGTCAACAAAAATGATTTCCGACATAAATCCAAGGAATCCGGATAATAATCAAGAAAAATACGGCTATATTCCGCTGTTTTTGCTCGATTTTAAGGCAGGCTTCTGCTTATCGATGGAATGTATATTCCATATTTTGCCATATTAGACATGCAGCCGCGATTGCTAATTGATTTGACAGAGCATGCTTTGTGGATTAATGTTTGGATATACAATATATTGTGCAATGTGAATGCTGATTTCGTTTCTGATGATGGAGAGGCTGTATGGACAAGGGAAACACTGCTCAGAGTACGGATACAATCAAGATGGTGAATCGTGCCCTGGATGTTCTCGACACATTGAGGACCGAAAGGAACCCAGCTGGAGTCAATGCGATCGCGAAGAAATGCGGGATAAGCCCCTCTACCGCCTTCCGCATCCTCAAGACCCTGGCCATCAATGGATGGGCATACCAGTGCGCTGATGACAAGTATATCGCCGGGGAGAAGCTTGCATTCCTGTTCGGCAAGGAGAACCTGTATATCGCGCTGCAGGAAGTGGCATCGATAATAATGGAGAAGTATACGGACAGGTACGGCCAGGCGATGAACCTCCTCATCAGGGAAGGCTCTCACTGCTACATAATACAGCAGTCCCATTCGAAGAACCTGATAGACTACGTCCCTCCCCTCTATTCCGACCTTCCGTTCTATGCCAGCTCGGGAGGCAAGGTGCTGCTCTCGGAGCTTCCCATAGGCCTGCTTGATGAGATCATCAGCTCAAGGGAGCTCACGCCGCTGACGCCGAATACGATAACGGACCCCGACAGGTTCTGGGATGAGCTCAAGAAGGTCTCGAGGGATGGCTATGCAATCGACAACAGGGAAAGCGCGGCAAACGGCAGCTGCATCGCCGTGCCGGTAAGGGATTCCTCAGGGAGGATAATCGCAGCACTTTCCTTCAGCGGCTTCATAAGCATAGGCAAGGAAGACCTGCTGGCCTTCCGCGAGCCCCTGATGGAAGCTTCGAAGGAAATCACGCTGAACCTGTACAAGGTGACATCCGCATGAGGAAAGGCAAAGGCCACACATTCCCCCGTCGGGGATGCGTGGCCCTTTCAGCTTTCCTGCCAGAATCTATCAGACAGCGCCCTTCTCCTTGAGGAGGTTCACGAGGTATGTCCTCTTCGCGGTCTTCGCATACTCGAGGACCGAATGTCCCTGGTAATCCCTTGCGTTGATATCCGCGCCGCACTTGATGAGCTGCGTGGAAATCTTCGTCTCGGCATTGCTGTTGACTGCCATGATGAGGGCCGTCTCGCCAAGGTAGTTCCTTGCATCGATGTTGGCGCCTGCCGCGAGAAGGGCATCGATCACCTTGGGGTTGGTAGAGCTGTTCGCTGCCAGGTGAAGGGCATTCGACCTGTACTTCGGCTCTGCCTCATGGATGTCGGCGCCTGCTGCGATGAGCGCATTGAGCACCGAGACCGAATGGTTGTACTGCGCTGCGAGCATCACAGGGGTAAGGCCCCATTCGTTGTGGGCATTCACATCAGCGCCCTTATCAAGCAGTTCCTTGATATCCCTTGCCTTCGTTGCTGTGACAGCAGCGGAAAGAAGCTTCTTATTCAATGAATCCGTGGTCTTGGCCATTATATTTCCTCCGATACCTTTATATTTACCATGCTTTTGCGCAATGTAAAGCGCTTTTTCCCTTATTAGTATAATTTTTCTCGAAATAAATGCAATAAGTCCAAAAATTTACAGATGCAGTCTTAGGAAAAGTACCTATTCTCCCGCCAATGCGGGAAGACCGGCGGGCGGCAGCCGCAGCCAGCTGCCGCCGGGAATCAGGACAGGCCGAGGGGCCTCAGCGAGCGGTCGAGCATGCCGTTGAGGGCCGCAAGCGCCATCCCGTAGTTGGTGACGGGAACGCCGGCCGCCCTGCACTGCTCCATACGGCTCCCGACCTCCTTAGCGGTAAGCATGCAGGCCCCGCAGTGTATTACGAGCGCATAATCCGACAGGTCATCAGGGAAGCCATGCCCGGAAGCGAAGCCAAAGGATATCCCATCAGAAACAGCGGATGACAGCAGCCTGGGGATCTTCACCGTCCCGATATCCTCGCATTGGCGGTGGTGGGTGCATCCCTCCGCGATAAGGACCCTATCGCCCCTGCGGAGGGAACGGAGGGCGGCGACGCCTTTCAGCTGCTCCTCGAGCTCGCCTTTGTACCTGGCCATCAGGATCGAGAACGATGTAAGCGGGATCCTGTCGGGGACTATCTGCGCAACGGCCTTGAATGCCTGGCTGTCGGTGATGACCAGCTTAGGATCCATGCGCGATACCGCATCAGCAAGGCAGTCGACCTGGGTAGCCACCGCGATGGCCTTCGCATCGAGTATCGCCCTGAGCATCATCTGCTGGGGCAGGATGAGGCGCGCCTTGGGTGCCGAGGAGTCGATGGGGATGACAAGCACCACGGTATCCCCCTCAGAGATGAGGTCCTCCACAAGCGGCCTTGATGGCGCTTCATGCACAAGCTTCGCCACCATCTCCCTCAGCTTGCCGATATTCCATCCTTCCCTGGCGCTGACATAGATATAATCAGGCCCATCTTCCGGGACAGATGGAAGCAGGTCGCTCTTGGTGTAGGCCGTTATGCAGGGTATGCCCCTGTCCCTGAAGGCGGCAAGCAGCCTCTGCTCATCCGCCGAGCTGCCGCTGCCGGCCTCCTTGGCAAGCACCGCGATATCCGCACGGCGGAGCATCTTCTCCGCCCTCTCTATGCGCAGGCGGCCTAGCTCGGACTTATCATCCATTCCGGGCGTGTCGATTATCGCGACAGGCCCAAGGGGAAGGATCTCCATCGTCTTAACCACGGGGTCCGTAGTCGTCCCCTTCTGCGCCGATACTATCGAGACAGGCTGCGAGCAGAACGCATTCACGAGGCTGGACTTGCCTGCATTGCAGAGCCCGAAGAACGCGATATGCATCCTCTCTGCAGCCGGAGCTGAACCATGTGCCATCAGAACCTGAAATCCCTTTCGCCTTCCTCGATCCTCTTCAGGCGGTCGCGCACGACAGACAGCACCTTCTCGTTCGTGATCCCGGCAAGCTGCTTCCCGATGAGAGGCTCGCCGATTGCCCTGGTGCGGTCAGATGCATAGTCCATAAGGTATTCCTTAAGCGTCATCAGCGCATTCGGCAGGCAGCAGTTCTGGATCTGGCCGGCCTTGCAGAGGGACATGAACCTGTCGCCTGTCCGCCCTTCCCTGTAGCAGGCGGTGCAGAATGACGGCACATAGCCAAGCTCCATCAGCCATGCCACCACCTCATCGAGCGTCCTGTGGTCAGAGACATCGAACTGCGCGGAGCTCTCGCCCTCCGACTCCGGATGGACATACCCGCCGACGCTGGTCCTGGAACCGCCGGAAATCTGCGAGATGCCGAGATTGAGGACGGCTTCCCTTACCTTCTGGCTCTCCCTCGTGCTGATGATCATGCCGGTATAGGGGACAGCCACCCTTATGCAGGCGACGATCTTCTCGAATATCGCATCGGAGATGGAATTGTCGAAATCGCCCGGGTCGATATCATCGGCGGGACAGATCCTCGGCACGGAAATCGTATGCGGGCCTACGCCGAAGACGGCTTCCATATGCTCGGCATGCATCAGCAGCCCGACGAAATCATACTTATAGAGGTTCAGTCCGAAGAGGACGCCGAATCCCACATCATCGATGCCGCCCTGCATTGCCCTGTCATGGGCTTCCGTATGGTACGCGTAATCGCTCTTCGGCCCAGTGGGATGAAGCTCCTCGTAGCTCTTCTTATTATAGGTTTCCTGGAAGAGGATGTATGTGCCGATGCCGGCTTCCTTGAGCTTCCTGTAGTTCTCCACGGTAGTCGCCGCGATATTCACGTTCACGCGCCTGATGGCACCGTTCCTATGCTTGATCGAGTAGATCGTCTTAATCGATTCAAGCACATAGTCGATAGGGCAGTTCACAGGGTCCTCGCCGGTCTCGAGGGCAAGGCGCTTGTGGCCCATGTCCTGCAGGGCGATGACCTCTGCCCTGATCTCATCCTGCGTCAGCTTCTTGCGCGGGATATGCCTGTTCTTCGCATGGTATGGGCAGTATACGCATCCATTGACGCAGTAGTTGGAAAGATAGAGGGGAGCGAACATGACGATCCTGTCGCCATAGAACTTCCTCTTGATCTCCTTTGCCAGATGGAATATCTCCTGGTTCCTGTCCTCAAGCGTGCACATGAGCAGGAGCGCAGCCTCCCTGTGGCTGAGTCCCTTGAGGAGCTTCGCCTTCGCAATCACCGCATCGATGAGCTCAGCATCCTCCTTATGGCTCTCCGCCCATGCGATCGTCTCCTGGATCTCAGCATCATTGATGAAATCCTCCGCCTTCATTGATTTCGGATCATACATCCTTCTTCTCCTTTTGGGTCAGGCATGCCTTCCCCGTCAGTCTCTATAATCACCGCGGACCATAGCCATCCGGCATCCGGCCGCCTCGATCTCCTTCCGCATCGCCTCTCCGGCATCCTGTCGCTTCTTGCCATCATACAGCTCGTAACGGCCCTCTCCCGCAGGGGTCATGTTCGGCATGACGACATTGGCTCCGGCCAGTATGCCGTCACGCGTGCCTGTCGGCGAGAGCGTGGCCAGCGCAGTCGTAGCAGGCAGGAGCACATTGGGCATCGCTATACGTATCAGCGCAAGGATGAACAGGGTATCATCGACGCTCCCTGCGCCGCATGAGGCGAAGACAGTATCATGGTGCGGGATGAACGGCCCTATCCCCGCCATCTCCGGCCTGAATGAAGACAGGAAGGCAAGGTCCCTCGCCACATCCTCCTCGCTCTGGAACGGAGATCCGACCATGAATCCCGCGCCTGTCTGGTATCCGAGCCTCCTGAGCGCCTGCAGGCAGGAGAGCCTGTGCTCCAGGGTCTGCCCGGCAGGATGGAGCCTGGCGAAATGCCCTGCCGTCGCCGTCTCATGCCTGAGGAGATACCTGTCGGCTCCCGCTTCCTTCCATTCCGCATACAGCGGCTCGGGCCACTCCCCGAACGAAAGGGTCACGGCCGCATCGGGAAAGCTGTCCTTGAGATGGCGGATAATCGTGGACAGATCCTTCACGAATACCGGATCCTCTCCGCCCTGGAGGACGAATGTCCTGAACCCAGCCCTATATGCCCGTCCTGCCGCATCAATCACCTCATCAGGCGAAAGCCTGTACCGCACGGCATACCGGTTCGATGCGTTGATGCCGCAGTACAGGCAGCCGCAGCGGCAGAATGACGTGCATTCGACCAGCGCCCTGAGATAGACATCCCTGCCATAGGCTGTATCCCTCAGCCTCCTGGCCCTGGCGAAAAGCTTTTCCCTGCCGATGGCGTTCCGCATGCGGTACAGGGAGAGGAACTCCCCGGCAGAGAGCGTCCCTTCCTTCTCGAGCTTATCCAGCAGGTCCATATCAGATCTTTGAGTAAGTCGCCTTGCAGGAGACGCCATGGAGCATGCCGATCTTGCCGGAAAGGCCGCTGATGACATCGCCAGGGGCATCCATGACGATGCTGATGATGCTGATTCCGCGTTCCCTGTATGGTATTCCCATCCTGCCGATGATCCATTCATTGCATTCATGCAGGATGGCATTGAGCGAGTCTACGGACTGGGAGTCCTCGACTATTATGCCTAGGATGGCGACTCTTCTTCCTTCCATTGCTTCCCCTTCTGCGTCAGGCTTGCCTTCCGCATCAGATGTAAGGATTCTACCAGCAAAGGCGCCTATGCTACAAGGCTGACCATACGCGCCATGGCTTTATCCGCAGCCTGACGATGCAGTAAAGCGCCGCGAAGATGAGCCCCCAGAGATGCGTGGCGTGGGCAATGCCGCCGCGCATGGACATGGAGCCCATGAACTCGATAAGGAAATATATCACGATAAGCAGCGGCGCCCTGACGGGGATGACACCGAATACATACACGACGGAGCGCGGATAGAAGACGGAGAAGAGGAGCATGACGCCGTATATCGCGCCGGAAGCGCCTATAAGGACGGCATTGATGCCGGCAGCCCAGTACGAGAAGAAGCTCATGATACCTGCAGCAATCCCAGTCAGCAGATAGAAGAGCAGGAACTCATTGCTGCCGATCTGGCGCGCGACCGGCATGCCGAACATATAGAGGGCCAGCATGTTCATCAGCAGATGCCAGATGCCGCCATGGCAGAACATATAGGTGGCGAACTGCCAGTATGCGTGGCCGTAGAGCACGGCTGACGGAATCATCGCGAGCCGGTACATCAGCCTCGGGAAGAGGAAGTATGTCAGGCAGAAGACCGCGATATCCACGGCGATGATCGCGGGGATAAGCGACGGGTTGAAGACGTAGCGCATGCGACGGTTGAGTATGCTGTCCTTCATGCCCAAGACGATAGCATAGCCTGCGGAAAACAAGAACAGCCCTGAGTGGAGTTCCTATGGAACTTCGCAAAGCATTGCAATGCAAGGGGGAATGTGCACAAAATTCCCACTGTGAAGAATTTGCACAACAGATGCGCGATTATATCGGGATAAAGTTGGCACGCATCCTGCTAGTATGTTTGTAGAGCAAACAGTTTTTTCAAACAAACCTCCTTTTTAGTGTATTTCAGCAAAGGCGCCGTGGAAACGGCGTCTTTGTCTTTCCCGCATTCCCGTGTCCCCTTGATGAAGATTTATGTCATTTGCATGAACCCTATGGAATCGGAGGCCAAGCTGCCCTATCCTTAGGCTACAGAGCAATAGCGTTAACAAACCTCCTTGCAGTGTGTGTTAATCTTCGCCGGACGGTTCTCTCCCACCCCATACTCACCGTCCGGCGTCTTTATTTGCGGATCGGGGCGAAATCCATTAGACTCAGGCCATGGCGGTTTCAAGAAGGGACAAGGCTGACTTCTATACGAGGAAGGCCCATGCGGAGGGCTATCCGGCCCGTTCGGTATACAAGCTGGAGGAGATCAACCAGGCGCACAGGATCATCAAGCCGGGCGATACGGTGCTCGATGTGGGCGCAGCTCCCGGATCATGGACCCTCTACACCCATCGCTGCCTCATAAAGGGCAAGGGCAGGATCGTCTCCTGCGACCTCAACCCGCTATCGCTGGACCCGATGCCTCCTACGGTGACTGAGATTACCGGAGATGCCTTCTCCAGCGGAATAAGGCCGCGCCTCATAGAAGAAGGGCCATATGACGCCATCATCTCCGATGCCGCGCCGATGACCACAGGCAACAGGATCGTCGATACGACGAGGTCGGAATACCTGGCGGAACAGGTCACGATACTGGCCCAGGAGCACCTCAAGGCGCATGGCAACATGGTGATAAAGATCTTCCAGGGCGGCGGGGAGCAGGAGATACTGAAGAAGATGAGGACGATGTTCGCGAAGGCGAAGGCCTTCAAGCCGAAGGCCTCCAGGGATGATTCGTTCGAGGTGTTCCTCATCGGGCTGGACAAGAACCCCTGAGGGAAGTCAGTCCTTTATCAGATGGACATCAAGCTGGTTGAATGGCATATCGACGCCATTGGCCTGCAGCGTCCTGAGGATATCCGCATTGAAGCGCCAGTACACCGGCCAGTAGTCGCTGGGCTTGACCCATGGACGCACGTAGATGGATATCGAGGAATCGCCATAGCTGCCGACCTCGACAAGAGGCGCAGGATCCCTGAGTATCTCCGGATAGGAAGCAAGCAGGCCACGGATAGCCTCCTTGGCCTTCTCCAGGTCATCGGAATAGCGGACTGTCACCACCATATCCAGCCTTCTCCTGTCGATGAAGGAATAATTGACTATCGTGCTTCCCCACACGTTCGTATTGTTCACCGTGATCTTCTTGTTATCTGCGGAGGAGAGCGTCACGCACATCAGGTCAATCGAATCGACAGTGCCGGAGATATCCCCGATATCGACCCAGTCGCCGACGCGGAACGGATTGTTGATCGCTATCATTATGCCGCTGAAGAGGGAGCTTATCGATTCCTGCAGCGCGAAGCCGAGGACAACGCCGGTGATGCCGAGGCCGGCAAGGACAGGGGTGAGGTCGATGCCGAAGACGTCCAGGACAGCGATTGCGGCCACGATCCAGACAAGCACCGCGATGATCCTGGACACCAGCGAGGCCATCATGGGCGTGAACCTGAGCCCCTTGACGGCGACCTTCACGAGCGCCCTCCTGATGAAGGCGATTATTATCTTCGCAACCAGCACGATAATGGCAGCGGTAATCACCATTGCCAGGGCCTTGGGAAGATGGAATCCAGCGGATATCCCATCGACGACTTCCGTCATAGTCACTGCATCTGCCGTTCCTGACTGCATATCATCCCCCTATATGGAAAGACGGACGCAGAAGCGCCCGTCCTGATGATATTATGAAACTCCTTATTTTGAAAGCAATGCTGTCAGGTTCCTCGCGAAAGACGCGGGATCGGACGGCATCACGCCTTCCTGCAGGAGCGCCTGGTCAAGGATGACTGCCGAAAGCTGCGCGACGAAGCCGTCATCGCCGCTCTCCTCGATTCGCCTGATGACCGGGGAATCGGGATTGATTTCGAGGATAGGCCTGACGGAGACCTCCTCGCCTCCCATCTGCTTCACCAGCCTCTGCATCTGCATCGACGGGTCATCATCGCCCATGATCACGGCCGCAGGGGAATCGGTAAGGCGCGTGGATATCACGACATCCTTCACCTTGTCGCCAAGCGCGGCCTTGATCCTGTCGGCAACAGGCTTCTTCTCCTCTTCCTTCTTCCTGTCCTCGTCGGTCCGGAGGTCATCCATCGCCCCCTTCTTGTTGATGGCCTTCAGGGGGATATCCTTATACTCGCTTATGGTGGAGATGACGATATCATCGATATCATCGCCCATGATGAGGACCTCATAGCCCTTCTCCCTGTATGCGGCCACGAGCGGTGATGCCTTCAGCACATCCTCCTTGCCACCGGAGATGTAATAGATGGCCTTCTGGCCCTCCTTCATCCTTTCCTTGTATTCATTGAGGGACACGAAGCCGTCCTTCTCCGAGCTCCTGTACCTGACCAGCTCAAGCAGGGCCTCGCGCTGCGAGTAATCGGAATAGAGCCCTTCCTTGAGCGGCCTGTTGTACTGGGTTATGAACTTCTCATAGAGCTCCGGATTGCTCTCGGAGATCTTCCTGAACTCGCCGAGGAGCTTCTTGACGGAGGCATTCCTGATGGACATGAGGATCCTGTTCTCCTGGAGCATCTCCCTGGATACGTTCAGCGGCAGGTCCTCGCTGTCGATGATGCCCCTGACGAAGCGCAGGTAGGATGGAAGCAGGTCCTGGTCGTCATCCGTGATGTAGACCCTCTTCACATAGAGCTTCACACCAGGCCTGTAGTCGGCATAGTACATATCGAACGGGGCCTTGGCTGGGATGTAGAACAGCGTCGTGTACTCCGTTGCGCCCTCTGCCTGGGTATGGATATAGAACAGCGGGTCCTCGCTGTCATAGAAGGAGTTCTTGTAGAATTCCTTATACTCCTCATCCTTGATGGAGCTCTTGCTCCTCTTCCAGAGCGCGGAGGCGGTGTTGACCTGCTCGACCTTGTGCGACACGGTCTTCTTCGGATTGCCGTCGGCATCCTTGTCCTCATAATCGTAATCGGTCTGGTCATATTCGAGGTAGATTGGATATGCGATGTTGTCCGAATACTTCTTTATCAGGTTCTGCAGCGTCCAGCGGTTGGCATATTCCGCTCCCTCATCATTGAGGGAGAGGATGATCGTCGTACCCTGGCCATCCCTTTCCCCTTCGGTGATGGAGTACGAGCTCTCGCCTGTCGATGTCCACTTCCAGGCCTTGCCATCCCCGGCCTTCCTCGAGATGACCGTTATCTTCTTCGCGACCATGAATGCCGAATAGAATCCTACGCCGAACTGGCCGATCAGGTTCGAATCGTGCTTCTGCTCATCAGAGAGGGAGGCAAGGAACTTCCTCGTCCCCGATGAGGCGATGGTGCCGAGGTTGCCGTTCAGGTCCTCCTCGTCCATGCCGATGCCGTTATCCCTGATGGTCAGCGTCTTATCCTCAGATGAGAACGTGATGTCAATCCTCGGCTCGAAGGAGAAGCCCTTGAGCTTCTCATCCACGAGGGAAAGGTACCTGAGCTTATCTATGGCATCCGATGCATTGGAGATCAGCTCCCTGAGGAAGATCTCCTTATTCGAATAAAGCGAGTGAATGATGAGGTGCAGAAGGTCCGCGACCTCGGTCTTGAATTTCCTTTCTGACATATGAATCTCCCAGATAATGAAAATAAGCATACGGCAGTGAATCGACAATCATCTAGCGCGTATCGGGCTGAAGGATTATCATCATGGTATGGATTTCTCCCGCCCGGAAAACGCAAGAAGGATAAACAGGCTCAAGGTGCTATCGGCCCTGAGGAAGAAGCCCGCTTCCAAGGCGGAGCTGGCTGCCATGCTGCAGATCAACAAGGTCTCCATCGGGGAGATCTGCGAAAGCCTCAGGAGCGAGGGCCTTATCGAGGAGTCCGGCAAGGAGATGCGGAGCCAGGGCAGGCCCGGCGTCCTCTTCTCCATCAACAGCAAGGCCGGCAGGGTCTTCTCCATCATCATATCGGAGAAGGCCGCTTCCGTAGCGGTATCAGACACGCTGGGACGCATACTGCGCTTCGAGCGCTTCCCGAAGGCTCCGTCCTTCAGCGAGGACCTGCGGAGGGTGATGGCGAAGCTTGCCGGCAATGCCAGGATATACGGAATCGCCATCGTATCGGATGAGGATATACAGCTGGATATCGACGCCCCTTCGATAAGGATCCCGTTCTCAGTCGCCGAAGCGTCAGCGGAGATGGCAAGGAGCGGCCCCCTCGGGTCCTTCCTCTTCATCTCCTGGGGATACTCTATCACCGCGTCCTTCTCATTCCAGGGAACGCCTGTGTTCCTGCCTGAATTCGGCCATATACGCGCATCCAGGGAAGGCAGATGCGGATGCGGGGGAAAGGGCTGCCTCGATGCAGTCACCTCAGGCAGGGCCCTGCTTGCCAGGACAGGTCATCCTTCCCTGAAATCCCTCATGCAGGACAAGGCAGCGCTCAGGGATGCGCTCCAGCCCATGGCCGCGGGAATCGCGCAGGGCGTGCAGGCGCTCTCGGCGGAATCCGTCATGATCACCGGAGCCATGTCGCAGATGGATGACGCGCTCTATGCCTACCTGCAGAACCTCGTCTCCTCGCTGCTGCCTCCGAGGCGCAGCGGCATGGTAATCTACAGGGGAGCTGCAGGAGAGAACGGCGCCGCGGAAGGTGCCGCGATACTGGCCCTGGACACCTTCTTCTACGACTCAGCGCTCCTGGCGAAGCTTGAGGCTATCGAAAGCCTCTCGTCCCCCGCCCTCTGAATATGATATAGGAGAAGGCAAGCACCAGATAGGCAAGCCAGACAAGGGAAAGGCCGCCTATCACGGCCGAGATGACCATCGGAAGCAAGGCCAAGGCCGCGGACAGGGCAGCTGAAAGCAGGCGCGGAAGCTGCATGCGGTAGATGCCGCGTATCGCCGTGGCAAGGGTGAAGAGTATGACGATGGCGACCGATGATATCATCAGCTGGACCATCCATCTATCCATCTCCGGATTGACCGAGGATGCCAGCACCGGCTCCTCCGGCAGTACAGCTGGGACCTGGGGCTCCTCGTCAGCAGCCTCTGCAGGCTCTTCCAGGACAGGCTCGGGATGGACATCCTCCACCGCGGCCTCTTCCTCCGCCGCAACGGCAGGCTCCTCCGCCTTCACAGGGCTTGGGGTCTCCACTACGGGGAAATCTATCGTGAAGGGTATGGAGATATTCTTGTCGATGGCGGGAAGCTCCGGCACCTCAGGCAGCGCCGTCTCCTGCGCAGGCTCCTCCGCAGCCGGTTCCGCACTGCTTTCGGCAGCAGGTACGGGAAGGAGATCCTCCGGCGCTTCGGGAGCTGCCGCCTTCACTGGCTGCGACGCTGCTATCGCCTCAGCAAAGGACCTCTCGGACTGCGGCATGGCAGGAATGGATACCGTCGTATCAGCGTCAGCCACCGCCTCCCCTGCGGATGCACAGGCGGAAAGCAGCAATACGGCTATAGCCAGGATGGCGACGGCGATGCTCCTACTCATGGCATTATTTAACACCTTTTGCGCTGCATTTGCTACAGGGTGTCAGCCTCCAACTGCAGCTGCCGTAAGAAAAAACCACCACTGGCTCTTTAAGCCAGTGGCAAACCTCCTCGTCCCCTTTTTGGTATAGAGACATCGCTTATCCAGATAATCCTCTTATCAAGCGACAGGATTATTCTCTCACACGTTTCCGGAATACGCAAAGTTAAAATGGCATCAAGCGCGGACTTTTTTCCGAAAAAACGGGAATTTCCAGGTTTCTTCCATGTTAATTCCTTGATATGCAAGCTATTGCGGATAATATAATTTTTCTACCCTCATAGATGGCATGATACCGTATCCTTTGACACGGGAAGGCCGGCGAAACTATCATCATGGCTATGGAAGCCTTCACTATCGAGAATGCGTACGTAAGGCGCGATGGGCGCTATATCCTGTCAGGGGTGTCGGTCAGGGCCGAGAAGGGCGAGCATATCGCGATAATCGGGCCGAATGGGGCCGGCAAGTCAACGCTGGTCGATGTGATCGCAAGGCGCACGTACCCGCTGGCCCTGGATGAGTACCGCTCCTCGATACTCGGGGAGGAGAGATGGATGATCCTCGACCTCAGGAAGAGGATGAGCCTCGTATCCCCCTCGCAGGATTCCTTCTTCCAGACGACATACACGGCAAGGGAGATCGTCGCCTCCGGCCTGCATTCATCGCTCGGCTTCGACTTCCACCATGTCGTGAGCCAGGAGGACTGGGAGAAGGCAGACATAGAGCTGAGGAAGGTCGGCATGGACAGGCTGGGAGACAGGGCCATGAACACCCTCTCAACGGGAGAGAAGCGCCGCGTGCTCCTGGCAAGGGCCGCCGTCACGGATCCTGAGATCCTGCTGCTTGACGAGGCCTCCTCGGGACTGGACTTCCCTTCCCGCGCCGACCTCAGGGACACGATAGCCTCATACACGACAGGAGACAGGACGCTCGTCATGGTCACGCATGAGCTGGCGGAGATACTCCCGTCGATCGACAGGATAATCCTGATGAAGGACGGCCGCATCGTGATGGATGGCACCAAGGAAGGGACCCTAAGGGAGGATATCCTCTCGGACCTCTATGGCAGGAAGGTCATGGTAGCCTGCCGCAACGGTATCTATACGGCATTCTCCTGACAATATTTTCCCCGCTGATGGCTTTTGCAGGCTATAATCAGCGTATGAGAGCGAACATCATCATACACTCGGTATCAGGGAATCTCTATCTTATAGCGAACGCTTTCCGCGAGCAGTTCACGGCAATGGGCATCGACGCGAGGATCTATGCGGTAAGCGATTCCGACCTCCACATAGAAGCCAACGAGCGTACGGAAGTCAATGAGTACTATGAGGACATCATCGCGCTTCCGGAGGCGACGAATGCGAAGCTCGAGAAAGCCGATGCGATTATACTGGCCACCCCATCGCGGTTCGGCATGCCGACTGCCGAGATGAAGGCATTCCTGGACAAGACATGGCCCCTGTACAGGTCAGAGGCGCTGAAAGGCAGGAAGTTCTATGCGATAGCATCATCCCCTGTCTCCATAGAGGATGGTGAGAAAGCGGCTATGTGCCTCTATTCATGGAGCAATATGATGGGGCTCGTCAATGCGCCATACACGCCGTATGTGCACAAGGAAGGCGAGCTGATGCCGAACAGGCCATCGGAGGATATAGACAGCATCGCCAGGGAGCTCGGCCTCATACTCCTAGCGCTTTAGGAACCTGAGCAGATAATACCTTATATACCTTGCAAGGCGGGTGAAGGGATTCCTCCTGGACTCCCTTCCTATCCTCCTGACGGCTTCCGCCGCCGTTATGTTCTTGTTCTCTATCCTCTTGTACTCATCCCATTTGCGCACGATCCACATATACATATCGGCCTCGGTCTGGCCGGGGAAGGCTGCGAGGAGATGCTGCTTGCGGATCTCGTTCACGATGGGGAAATAGACATTGGCATACCAGCTCTTCGCCGCTTCCTCGAAGGATATCTCATAGGGATATTCCTGGTTCACGTAATACTTGTGGACAAGTATGTGGTTCACCATCTCGGGATACGCGCCGGGGACGGTGAAGGATATCTCATCCATCGGCAGGTAATCCGGCTTGTACTGGTCGATGAAATCCTTCCTCTCATAGGCGACTACGGCCTCGCGGAGTTCCTTCATCGTCATGCCGGCCCTGAGCGGGATCTGCGAATCAAGCTCCACGACCTCCGCATCGATGAACTCGACGCCCTTGGACTTGGCGACGGACACGCGGTGGTTGCCATCCCTGACGAAGTAATAGCCTCCAAGGCTGTATACGGAGATCGGAGGCAGGATGACATCGCCGATCATGGCGGAATCGATGCTCTCCCACCTGTTCCTCAGCAGCTCCCTCTTGGGGAAGAATGCAGCCGAGAAATCATGGTAGCGCCCCTCGGAGCCGATGATCCTGTCCACGGGGATGGTACGCATGCCGAGGTATGTCTCGGATTTCGGCTTGATCAGGGATGTCACCTCATAGAATGAAAGCAGGTCCGGATTCCTCCACGTAAGCGTATTGAGGATCGTCTGCATCCTGGCCTTGTTCTTCGCTCTGGAGAAATCGTCTGCCGCAGTGTCGTTATGCATTGTGTCCTCCGAGGCTCTCATCTTCGATGATGTAGTTCTTGTAGATATTTATGACCTTAGTACCGCAGTACTCGCTGACACGCGGGGCATTGGCATCATCAAGATGGACATGCCCATGGAGAAGGTACTTCGGCCTGTAGGTCTCGATGAAGTCCAGGAAGCAGCAGAAGCCCTTATGGCAGAGGTCCTCGCCATCGCCCATGCCCTTGGGCGGCGCATGGGTCACGAGGATATCGAGGGCACGGCCGTAGCGCTTCCTGTTGTACATGAGCCTGGGCGCAAGCCTCTTTATCCTCCACTTCATCTGGCTCTCCGTATACTGGCTTTCGCCGCCGTTATAGAGCATGGAACCGCCGAGCCCGGCGATGATGAGGTCGCGCTGCTTGTCGTATATGCATTTGCCGTCGAGGAAGAAGCCGCCGAAATACGGCATGTCGACGATCCTGCCGCCAGCACCGGATTCCACCATCGCCCCAATGGAGCCGCCTTTCCGCATCATGCGGCCGAACTCCTCCAGGTTATGGTTACCATATACGTAGAAGACGTCCTTCCGGAGCATCGTCTGGATATAGTCGTAGTAGCGCAGGGGAAGATCGCCTGCGGATATGACAAGATCGACATCCCTGTACAGCTCAGGGGCTACCGATGAGTAGATAAGCGTATCTGTCGCATCCGAAATGCAGAGGATCTTCATCAGTCACAAAATACACCAACTCAAGATATGCTGGCAAGCTGGCCCCAGCCGCGGAGCACGGACCTGACCAGGGCCATGAACGAGGCCTTGGCCCTCTCCCCTGTCTCCAGCACCTCCGCGTGGCTGAGCGGCTGGCCGAGGATCCCTGCCGCCATATTCGTAAGGCAGCTTATGCCGAGCGTGCGCATGCCCATATGGGAAGCGGCGATTGCCTCCGGCACGGTGGACATGCCTACCGCATCAGCGCCGGCAATGCGGGCGAAGCGGATCTCCGCCGGCGTCTCGAAGGAAGGCCCCGCGAAGAACATGTAGACCCCTTTGCGCACGGTGATGCCAAGGCTGCCGGCAGCGCTCTCCGCCAGTGCCGCGAGATCCCTGTCATATGCCCGGGTCATATCGAAGAAGCGGGGGCCGAGCGCATCGGGATTCACGCCCCTGAGCGGATTGTCGGCTATCAGCTTGATATGGTCCGTGATGACCATCAGGTCGCCAGGCTTCCATGCCTCGTTGACGCAGCCTGCGGCATTGGTGAGGATGAGCGTGCCGATTCCCAGCATCCTCATCACGCGGATGGGATAGACGACCTCCTCCATCGACCATCCTTCATAATAATGGAAGCGTCCCTGCATGCAGAGGACGGTCCTGTCCTCAAGATGGCCTATCACGAGACGGCCCTTATGGCCGGGTACTGTCGATACCGGGAAATGCGGGATGTCATGGTAATCGATGATGACGGCATCCTCAATCGCCTCAGCCATCTCCCCCAGCCCTGACCCGAGGACAATGCCGATATCCAGATCATGCGGATATGCCTTCCTGATGGAATCCGCGCTTTCCATGAGCTTGTCCATATCCATAGGGCCTCCTGGGCGGCAGATGCCGCCTAATGGAGATTGTAAGGGCGCATCTGGCCGATAGCAAGAAGAAGGCAGGCCCTGCGGCCTGCCCCATAGCTTACTTCTTCCTGATTGTCCTCTGGATCAGCTTCTGGATCTCGACGATCGGGATAATCATGAACGCCAGCAGCAAGGCGACGCAGAATTCCATGAGCGATATATGCTCGAATCCGAACGCATTGCTGAGGAACGGAATGTACAGGACGCAGACCGTCAGCAGGAACGCTCCGATAAGCGTGAAGTACAGGAACCTGTTGTGGCCCTTGATGGAAAGGAGCGACTTATCCATCGACCTCATGTTGAAGGAATGGAAGAGCTCCGCCATCGAGAGGGTG
Organism: uncultured Spirochaetaceae bacterium; assembly: GCA_944390725.1. GTDB lineage: Bacteria > Spirochaetota > Spirochaetia > Sphaerochaetales > Sphaerochaetaceae > Ornithospirochaeta. The sequence continues at coordinate 26,294 of CALXQU010000007.1, read as the reverse complement.
AGGAACGCCATCGTGGTGCCATCCGCGCTATTCACGACATGGAAGGCGCCATTCTCGATATACTCGCCGACGAAGTAGCTGGCGAGGGTGATGATGGCTACCGCGAAGCCCTGGATCACGCAGTTGATGCCGAGGCCGCCGGCGAATACGCCTTCGTTCTTGTCGCGTGGCGGGCGGTCCATCACGTCCGGGTCGCTCTCCTCCATGCCGAGGCCGATAGCCGGGAACGAATCGGTGATGAGGTTGATCCACAGCAGATGGGACGGCATCAGGATATTGAAGCCGAGGATCGAGGCCGTGAAGATGGCGATGACCTCGGAGAGGTTGGAGCCAAGCAGGAACTGCAGGGTCCTCCTGATGTTATCGTAGATCCTCCTGCCTTCAGCAACCGCCTTGACGATGGTGGCGAAGTTGTCATCGGCGAGGACCATATCGGCGACATTCTTCGTAACGTCGGTGCCGGTGATGCCCATGCCTACCCCGATATCCGCATTCTTGATGGAAGGCGCATCGTTGACGCCATCACCTGTCATCGCGGTGACCTTGCCCTTCGCCTTCCAGGCCTGGACGATCCTGACCTTATGCTCAGGCTGGACGCGCGCATATACGGAGTACTGGGTTATCCTGTCATTGAGCTCCTCATCGCTGATCTTATCGAGCTCAGCGCCTGTGATGGCTTCCGCCGGAGAGCTGATGATACCGAGCTCCTTGGCAATCGCGACAGCCGTATCCTTGTGGTCACCGGTGATCATGACAGGCCTGATTCCCGCGGACCTGCATTCCGCGATAGCAGCCTTGACCTCAGGGCGCACAGGGTCGATCATGCCGAGCAGGCCTATGAAGACCAGGTCCTTCTCCAGGCTGGCAGGAGTGCATTCAGGCATCGCATCCCAGTCGCGGAACGCGGCAGCCAGGACACGGAGCGCATCATCAGCCATCGCGCTGTTGGCCTTGAGGATCTCATCCTTCTCCTCCTGCGTCATGGGAACGACCTTGCCATCCTTATATACCGATGAGCACTTCTTCAGAAGCTCGTCAGGGGCGCCCTTCGTATACTGTACCAGCTTGCCATCCGGCGTGCGGTGGACGGTGGACATCATCTTCCTCATGCTGTCGAAAGGAGCCTCGCCGACCCTCTGCCACTCGCCCTTCTCCATCGCGTTCTTGTCCATCCCATACTTGGAATACGCATGGTTGACGAGAGCTGCCTCCGTAGGCTCGCCGATGGCCTTCATCTCATCATTGAGCGTCGAATCGGAGCAGAGCGCCATAGCGCGGGCCAGGAGCTCGGTATCCGAGCCATATTCGCGCACGACCGTCATCCTGTTCTGCGTGAGTGTGCCGGTCTTGTCGGAGCAGATCACCTGCGTGCAGCCCAGCGTCTCGACAGCAGTCAGCTTGCGGATGATGGCCTTGTTCCTGCTCATCTTCGTCACGCCGATGGACAGGACGATGGTGACGACAGCCGCAAGGCCTTCCGGGATAGCGGCAACAGCAAGGGATATGGCAATCATGAACGTATCAAGTAGGCCTGAGACCTGCACCTCGGAAAGGATGGCCATCCTGATGATATCAACGGCGAAGATGATCACGCAGATGCCGAGGACAAGCAGCGTCAGGATCTTGGAGATCTGGTTGAGCTTGATCTGCAGCGGCGTCTCCTCCTCCTTGGCTGTCTGGATGGCCTTGGCGATCTTGCCCATCTCGGTATCCATGCCGGTAGCCGTGATGACGGCGCGTCCGCGGCCATAGACGACAGTCGAGCCCATATAGACCATGTTCTTCCTGTCGCCGAGCGGCACATCGCCTTCGGTATCGATCTTCTCTACCTGCTTGTCGACAGGCACCGATTCTCCGGTAAGGGCGGCTTCCTCGATCTTCATCGAGGCGCATTCGATGATCCTGCCATCCGCAGGGACGCTGTCGCCGGCCTCGAGAAGCACGACATCTCCGGGAACGATCTCCTCAGAGGGTATGGTGATTATCCTGCCGTCCCTCATCACATGGCTGGTAGCCGCCGAGATTTCCTGCAGAGCCTCGATGGCCTTCTCCGCCTTGTTCTCCTGGAAGACGCCGAGTATCGAATTGATGAGCACGACGGCGAGTATGATGACGGCATCGGACCACTCAGGCTCCCCTGCCGCATAGCTCGTGACGACCGAAAGCACCGCAGCGATCATCAATATGATCAGCATCGGCTCCTTGAGCTGCAGGAGGAAGCGCTTGATGAGCGAATCCTTCTTGGCCTCCCTGAGCTTATTGCGCCCGTGCTCCTCGAGCCTCGTTGCGGCCTGGGAGGCCGAAAGGCCTTCCGCGGACGTCTCCTCCGCTTTCAGCACCTCCTCTGCCGTGAGCAGATATTCTTTCTTCATTATCCTCTCCTGATCAGAAATATTCAGTTCCTGAATATAATGGGTATGGCGGAGGTTTTACAATATTCCCGGCCCTCTCCATAAGGAATCATGTCTGGATTCCTCCATTTTCCGATATTCTCACTTATCTATAGCTGATTCCATTTGACAGTTCCTTAATATGGACTAAACTGAAACCATGTTCCGTTTTTCGGCTGTTGAACAGCAACTCAGATCCGCGAATGCCGCATTCGAGCGCTTCATGCCAGTGATGACGCTGGCAGGCGTCGCAATCGGGCTGCTGGTACCTGGCCCGTTCAGGCCTTTCAAGCCGCTGGTGACCTGGCTCTTCGCCTTCCTCACCCTCGTAAACGGAATGGGCGTCTCCATCGGGGATTTCACGGCCGTCGTCAGGAAGCCGAAGCCCGTGCTTGCCTTCCTAGCCAATGCCTACATGCTGATCCCACTTGCCGTATCCATCCTGGCCAGGCTGTTCTTCCATGGCAATGGCGATGCGATCCTCGGCTACATCCTGCTCTATTCGATCCCTACGGCAGTCGTCGGCTGCGTATGGTCCGGGATCTATGGAGGCAACGGGGCGCTGAGCCTGACGCTGCTGGTGATCGGGACATTGCTGGCACCGCTGTCGACGCCGATGACGGTCAAGGTCCTGGCAGCATCGGATATCGCGATAGACAGCAGGGGCATGATGGTGTCGCTGCTGCTGATGGTGGTGGTGCCCTCTGTCATAGGGATCGCCATCAACACCATGACGAAGGGACGGTGCTGCGAGCACGTGGCTCCCTGCCTCAAGCCATTCACCAAGATCGCGCTCCTGCTGGTGATCATCATCAACACGAGCCAGATAGCCGCTGACCTGATAGGCAGGATGTCGGCGGCCTACATACCTGAATTCATCGCGACATTCCTCTTCGTGATCCTGGGATTCCTCATCGCTTTCTGCATATCGAAGCTTCTCAGGCTCACAAGGGATGATACAATATCCGTAACATTCGCATCGGGAATGAAGAACATATCGGCGGCGATGGTCATCGCCATCGACTTCTTCCCCCCGCTCGCAGTCATCCCCGTGATATCGGGGATAGTGCTGCAGCAGACGACATGTGCCCTGACGGCTCATTTCCTTTTCGGAAAGAAGCCAGGAAATAGAAAAGATAAAGGAGATCGGGAAAAATGAAGACAATAGCTGAAGCTATCAAGAAGACGGAACGGCCCGTAAAGGTCCTGCAGTTCGGTGAGGGGAACTTCCTCCGCGCATTCGTGGACTGGATCATCGACCTGCTGAACGAGAAGGGCGGCTTCAACGGATCCGTGATGATGGTCCAGCCCCTCGCCAAGGGCATGGGCGATATGATCAATGACCAGAACGGCCTCTATACGACGGTCCTCAGGGGAATGAGGGACGGAAAGCCCGCAGAGGATTTCAGGGCCGTCACATCTGTCGCAGGCTGCATCAACCCGTATTCCGACTATGATGCCTTCATCGCCCAGGCCGAGAACCCGGATCTCAGGTTCATCATCTCCAACACGACAGAGGCAGGCATCGCATACCATGAGGGCGACAAGCTCGACGACAAGCCGCAGGTATCGTTCCCCGGCAAGGTAACGGCCTTCCTCTACCACAGGTTCAGGCACTTCAATGGCGCCGCCGACAAGGGCATCATCGCCATCCCGTGCGAACTCATCGACAAGAACGGCGACAACCTCAGGAAGATCGTCTTCAGATACGCCGAGGAATGGGGACTGGAGAAGGAGTTCATCGAATGGCTCACCAGCGCCTGCGACTTCTGCAACTCCCTCGTCGACAGGATCGTCCCGGGATATCCGAGGGCTGAGGCCGATGCCATCTGCGAGAAGCTCGGCTACAAGGACAACCTCCTTGATTCCGCAGAGCTTTTCCTGCTCTGGGTCATCGAGTGCCACGGCAAGTTCCATGATGATGAGCTCCCGACGGCTAAGGCTGGCGTCAACGTGATCTGGACCGATGATATGTCCTTCTACAGGACCAGGAAGGTCCGCATCCTCAATGGCGCGCATACCATGTCCGTGCTCGCAGCATACCAGACAGGACTCAACACAGTCGAGGAATGCATCAAGTCAGACCTCATCTTCCCGATGATGAAGAGGGGCCTCTTCGAGGAGATCATCCCCTCGATGGATGGAGACAAGGCGCAGCTTGAGGAATATGCGAATGATGTCCTCGTCCGCTTCGCGAACCCGTTCATCGTGCATCTCCTCCTCTCGATCTCCCTCAACAGCGTATCGAAGTACAAGACCAGGGACCTTCCTTCCCTGCTCGGCTATATGGAGAAGTTCGGCAAGCTCCCGGCAGTGCTGACATTCTCGCTGGCTGCCCTCATCTCCTTCTATGAGGGTACTGAAGCCGATGGCACATACCTCAACGGCAGGAGAGGGGAAGAGACCTACAAGATCTCCGACAGCCCGGAAGTCCTTGCGAAGTTCGCAGGGCTCTACAAGGCCAGCTATGCCGACAATGCGGACAAGGCCGCCAAGATCGCCAAGGCAGTCCTTTCCGAATCCGCATGGTGGGGACAGGACCTTACGGCCGTCCCTGGCCTTGAGGCTGCCATCGCCGCCCATCTCGAGTCCATCTGGACAAAGGGCATGGCGGAAACCATCAAGGGGCTCTGATCTATGAAGAAGCTGATAAGGATCAATAGCCGCGATAACGTAGCCGTAGCCATCCACCCGCTCTTCAAGGGCGACGTTGAGACTGTCGACGGCATCACGTTCACGATCTATTCGGATATCCCCTCAGGGCACAAAGTGGCCCTGAGGGATATCAGCAAGGATGAGAAGATCATCAAGTACGGATACCCCATCGGTGCCGCAAGCGAGGACATCATGCAGGGGCAGCATGTCCACAACTTCAATATCCATACGCTCCTTTCCGAGAACGCGGAGTACACCTATGACAAGGCAGCTGCCGCAGAAGCCATGGAAGAGGCGGAGCTGGACAAGGCCAGATGGAAGGACAAGGTACCGACTATCAATGCCTACCGGAGGAAGAACGGCAAGATCGGCATCCGCAATGAGCTCTGGATCGTCCCGACGGTCGGCTGCGTGAACAGAATCGCAGAGGAGCTTGAGAAATGGGGCAACGAGAACCTCGGCATCGCCGATGGCGTCCATGCCTGGACGCATCCCTTCGGATGCTCACAGATGGGCGGAGACCATGAGACGACCCGCAGGATACTGGCTGACCTCGTCCACCACCCCAACGCCGGCGGCGTGCTGGTGCTCGGCCTTGGCTGCGAGAACAACACGATGGCATCCTTCAGGACCCTCCTCGAGGATGTCGACCCGGACAGGACCCGCTATCTGATTGCGCAGGAGTCCGATGACGAGATCAGGGACGCGAAGGCCCTGATGGAAGAGCTTGCGGAGAGGATCCGCAGCGACAGGAGGGAACCTGCCCCGATGTCAGAGCTCGTGGTCGGCTTCAAGTGCGGAGGTTCGGACGGGCTCTCCGGCATCACGGCGAATCCGCTGGTAGGCAGGTTCTGCAACGACATCACGGCAATGGGCGGCACTGCCATCCTGACGGAAGTCCCGGAGATGTTCGGCGCGGAGCAGGTCCTGATGAACCGCTGCGTCAGCGAGGACGTCTTCAGCCAGGCTGTGAAGATGGTGCAGGACTTCAAGCACTACTTCACCTCCCATGACCAGGTCGTGTACGAGAACCCCTCGCCAGGCAACAAGGCGGGCGGCATCTCCACGCTTGAGGACAAGAGCCTCGGCTGCGTGCAGAAAGGCGGCCATGCCCCGGTCACCTCGGTGCTGGGATACGGCGACAGGGTCCACACGAAGGGACTCAACCTCCTTTCCGGCCCTGGCAACGATATCGTATCGACCACGGACATGACAGCAGCCGGTGCCCATATGATTCTCTTCACGACGGGAAGGGGAACTCCGCTCGGAGCGCCCGTGCCGACAATCAAGGTCGCGACGAACCATGACCTTGCGGAGCACAAGGCGAACTGGATCGACTTCGATGCATCCCCGATGCTGGAAGAGGATCCCGAGCAGGTGACCAATAATCTGATCAAGTATGTCCTCGACGTCGCCAACGGCACGAGAAGGACCAAGAACGAAATCAATGGATACGCGGAGATATCCATATTCAAGGACGGAGTTGTACTATGAAAGAATTCATGGATAAGGATTTCCTTCTGGAAACCAAGACAGCTGAGAGGCTCTTCCACGAGCATGCGGCAGACATGCCCATCTTCGACTACCACTGCCATCTGATCCCGGAGCAGATCGCCACGGACAAGAGGTTCACGACGATTACCGATGCATGGCTGGGCGGCGACCACTACAAGTGGAGGATGATGAGGGCCTGCGGCTTCGACGAGAAGCTCGTCACAGGCGACGCGGATCCATACGACAAGTTCCTCGCATGGGCAGAGACCATGGAGAACCTGATCGGCAACCCGCTCTACCACTGGACGCACCTCGAGCTCCAGAGGTACTTCGGCATCAAAGACATCCTCTGCAGGAAGAATGCGAAGAAGATCTACGATGAGGCCAATGTACAGTTCAAGGAGAATCCCGAGCTTTCCGTATTCGGCATCATGAAGAAGTTCAAGGTCTATGCCGTAGGCACCACGGACGACCCTGCCGATGACCTCAAGTACCACAAGATCATCAGGGAAGAGGGCAAGTGCCCTGCCAAGGTCATCCCCTCCTACCGCCCGGACAAGGCGCTCAATATCGACAAGCCTGACTTCGCCGATTACATCGCCAAGCTCGCCAAGGCTGCTGATATGGAGATCAGGAGCGTCGAGGATGTCATCGCCGCGCTCGAGAAGAGGCTTGCGTTCTTCGTCGAGATGGGCTGCCGCGCATCCGACCATGCGCTCATCACCTGCCCGCATACATTCTGGGATGCAGCCAAGGTCAACGCCGTCTTCACGAAGAGGATGGACGGAGCGGAAGTGACTGCGGAAGAGGCCGATGCATACAGGACGATGGTCCTCACGGCGCTCGCCAAGGCCTACAAGAAGGGCAATGTCGCCATGCAGTGCCATTTCGCATCGATCAGGGACAACAACAAGACGATGTACAAGCTGCTCGGACCAGACACAGGCTACGATGCATCGCATGACAAGGAGCTGGCGGAAGGCATCTCCATCTTCTTCGGCAACCTCTCGGTCACCGATGAAGTGCCCAAGACGATCTTCTACTCCCTCAACCCGAAGGACTACTACTCGCTCGCGACCCTGATGGGCTGCTACCAGGGAGATGGCATCAAGGGCAAGATGCAGCTCGGCTCGGCATGGTGGTTCTGCGACCACAGGGACGGCATGGAGGAGCAGATCAAGATCCTCGCGAACGTCGGCATGCTTCCGGCATTCGTCGGCATGCTCACCGATTCCAGGTCCTTCCTCTCCTACTCACGCCATGAGTACTTCAGGAGGATACTCTGCAATGTAATCGGCACATGGGTCGAGAACGGTGAGTTCCCTGCTGACATGGAGATCCTTGGCAAGATCGTCGAGGATATATCCTTCAACAACGCGAAGAACTACTTCGAAGGCTGATCGGGATGGGTAGAGATGACGAGAAGCAGATGAGTGCGGTCTCCCGCACCATCGCCATCCTTGAAGCGCTCTCAGGCGTAGAAGCGATAAACCTGGAGAACCTTGCGAAGATCACGAATCTCCCGAAGGCCACGCTTCTCAGATTCCTTTCTACCCTGATATCACTAGGGTATGTGCACAGGGACTCGGCCGACATGTACCGCCTCACGCTGAGGATGTTCTCCATTGGCTCGAGGTCCCTCTCGCACATAGACCTGGTCTCTGCCGCCAGGCCCTTCGCCAGGAAGCTGGCGGAAGAGCTTGGCGAGACAGTCCATATGGGCATACTCGAGGATGACAGCGCCATCTACGTGCTGAAGGAGGAGTCGAAATACACGATAAGGATGTACTCCAGGGTCGGGAAGGCCATCCCGCTCTACTGCACAGCCATCGGCAAGATATTCCTCTCCGAGATGAGCGAGGATGAGCTGGGCGCCTATCTTTCCACCCACCGCCTCAAGCCGTTCACGCCCAAGTCGATAACCTCCGAGGAGGAGCTGAGGGAAGAGCTCAGTGCCATCAGGGAGAACGGCTGGTCGATGGATGACGAGGAGCATGAGATGAACATCAGATGCATCGCAGCTCCCATCAAGGACTATTCCGGCAAGACCATCGCGGCAATCTCGGTATCATGGCCTGTATTCCGCTTCGAGGAAGGAAGCCTCGATGCCATGGTCGATGCAATCAAGGCAACGACCACCAAGCTCTCCTCTATCATGGGCAGCATGGACTGAAAGGCTTCCCTTCAATGCTTATCGATGCAGGGCAGGACTCAGATCCTGCCCTGTCTTTATATCAATAACGAGAAAGGGCGGAACCGAAGCCCCGCCCCTATCCAGCTGACCGGATCTCAGCACTCGAATGTCTTCGAAGCCTCGAATTCATCAAGGATCGACTTGTCAGGCTCCGGCGTGAGGAGCGAGACAGCGACGATGAAGATCGATGAGACGATGAATGCAGGCAGAAGCTCATAGATGCCGAACACTCCGCCAAGCGGCTTCACGAGATAGTTCCAGATGAATACCATGGCGCCGCCGGATACCATGCCCGCGATAGCGCCAGCCCTTGTCGTCCTCTTCCAGAAAAGGGAGAAGAGCATCAGCGGCCCGAATGTGGCACCGAAGCCTGCCCATGCGAAGCTGACGATGGTGAAGATGACGCTGTTCTCATCAAGGGCGATCACAGCGCCGATGAGTGCGATGACGATAAGCGTGACCCTGGAGACAACCATGACCTGGCCATCATTCGCCTTCCTGTGGAAGACACCCTGGAAGAGGTTCTTAGAGAATGCGGATGCAGCGATGAGCAGGTAGGAATCGGACGAGCTTATCGTTGCTGCGAGGATACCCGCCATGACAAGGCCTGCAAGGAGAGGATGCATGAGCGTGGAGGCCAGCAGCGAGAAGATGTTCTCGGCAGATGCCTTCGTCAGGAAGGCAGTCGGGGCCATGGCCCTTCCCACAAGGCCGATCGTGACAGCGGCAAGCAGGGAGATAAGCACCCACACGGTCGCTATGCGCCTTGAAAGCGTAAGCTCATCGCACTTGCGGATAGCCATGAAGCGCAGCAGCACCTGCGGCATGCCGAAGTAGCCAAGGCCCCAGGCGAGCATCGATGCGACGGAAAGAAGCGGATACGGAAGCGCCTCGCCGAAGACAGGGGCCCCGTTCGCTATGACCTGGCTGCCAGCCTCATCAAGGACAGGATTGCCGATCTGGAAGAACTCAAGGAAGCCGGGGATGGCCTTCAGGTTCTCGAATACGGCACCGAGGCCTCCCGCGTTGATCGTGCCCATCACGAGGACCATGACCAGCGCGAACACCATCACGACGGCCTGCATGAAATCGCTTGCGCTCTCAGCGAGGAATCCGCCGAGGAAGGTATAGATGACGACCAGAGCGACTCCGCAGAGCATCATCAGGCGGTAATCGGCCCCGAATATCGAGGAGAATAGCTTGCCGCAGGTGACGAAGCAGCTGGCAGCGTATACGCAGAAGAAGACGAGGATGAAGAGCGATGCGATCGTAAGGATGACCTTCTTCTCCTCATGGAACCTATTGCTGAAGAAATCCGGGATCGTGATCGAATTGCCGGCCACATGCGAATAGCGGCGCAGCCTCTTGGCCACGATAAGCCAGTTCACATAGGTTCCTATCGCAAGCCCTATCGCTGTCCAGAAGGCATCGGCTATGCCGCACCAGTAGGCAACGCCAGGCAGTCCCATCAGAAGCCAGCCGGACATATCGGAGGCTTCCGCGCTGAAAGCAGCCACCCATGGGCCAAGCGACCTGCCGCCAAGATAGTAGTTCTCGGAGTTCTGATTGGCGCGCTTGGCGAAATAGATGCCGATCCCGATGACGACGCAGATATAAAGCGACATCGATATAAGCATCTGTGCAGAAGAAGTGCTCATTTTCCACCCCTTTATCGTAATTTCTGCTATTCTAACGAAAATATCCTGATGAAAAAAGACCGCCAGGGCAAACTGGCGGCCTTTTCCGCAGATAGATGGCTCAGCGCTGCACGCGGCCTGATCCGTCTCCCTCGCAGAGAGCCTTGACTTCCGAAAGGCGGGAAAGGTTGAAATCACCGCTGATCGAATGCTTGAGGCAGGAGGAAGCGACTGCGAAGTTGATGCAGTACTGCTCATCCTCGAAGTGGGAAAGGGCATAGATGATGCCAGCTGCGAAGCTGTCTCCGCCGCCTACCCTGTCGACGATATCCGTGATCTCGTAGTGCCTTGAGAGATAGAAGCCTGTCTTGCCGGAGAGGGCAGCTGACCAGCCGTTGTGGTCTGCGCTCTTGGACTCCCTGAGCGTGATGGCGACTGTCGTGACATTCGGGAACTGTGCCTTCACCTTGGCTGCGAGCTCCTCATATACCTTCGTATCGAGCTTGCCGGATGTGACATCGCTGTCTGCTTCGATGCCGAGGCACTTCTGGATGTCCTCCTCGTTGGCGATGATGACATCAGCATACTTCACGAGCTCCCTCATCACCTCCGGGGCCTTCTTGCCATAGTTCCAGAGCTTCTTCCTGTAGTTGAGGTCGATGGAAACGGTGGCACCTGCCTTCTTGGCGGCCTTCATAGCCTCAAGAGCGCAGTCAGCGGCACCCTGGCTAATAGCCGGCGTGATGCCTGTGGTATGGAACCATGTCGCACCCTTCATGATCGCATCGAAGTCGAAATCAGAGGGCTTTGCTGTAGCGATGGCGGACTCTGCCCTGTCGTATACGACGAGGGAAGGCCTCTGGTTGGCACCGGTCTCGAGGAAGTAGATGCCGAGCCTGCTGCCCTTGACCTTGTTGATGGCGCTCGTGTCGACGCCATACTTCATGAGCTCCCTCTCGGCAGCCTCGCCGACTGCGTTCTCAGGAAGGGCTGTCACGAATACCGCATCCTCGCCGAAGATGGAAAGGGAGACAGCTACGTTGGCCTCGCCGCCGCCGAAGGTGGCTTCAAGGGACGGAGTCTGGAAGAGACGATAAAGCTCCTGGCTTCTGAGACGGAGCATGATTTCACCGAAAGTTACATATCTGGACATGCAAAACTCCTTTTTTGGATTACAATACGCTTAACATTGTACAACGACTTTCATGTTTGTCAATGAAACATTGTTTCATTTTCATACATTCTGTGGTATGGTAATGAAAAGGAGAGTTAGGAATGACAAGAGACGAACTTTACACTTTCTTCCATGATTCAGGCATCGTGCCTGTTGTGAAAATCGAGGACGCGGACAAGGCCGTGCCGCTCGCCAAGGCGATGATCGATGGCGGCATCAATTCCGCTGAGATCACATTCAGGACAGCGGCAGCCGAAGAGGCTATCAGGAAGGTCACGGCGGCTTTCCCGAAGATGGTCGTAGGCGCTGGAACGGTCATCAACCCGCAGCTTGCAGAGAAGGCTGTCTCGGCTGGTGCCAAGTTCATCGTATCGGCAGGATTCAACAAGGAGACCGTCGAGTGGTGCCTTTCCCATAATGTTCCCGTAGTGCCGGGCGTATGCACGCCATCCGAGATCGAGATGGGCCTTTCCATGGGACTCAAGGTCCTGAAGTTCTTCCCGGCAGAGGCTTCCGGCGGCGTCGCGATGCTCAAGGACCTTTCCGGCCCGTTCTCGCAGGTCAGGTTCATGACCACAGGCGGAATCAATCCGAACAACCTCCCTGACTATGCCAAGGCTTCCAATGTCCTCGCTATCGGCGGCTCATGGATGGTGAAGGCGGACCTTATCGAGAATGAGAACTGGAGCGAGATCACAAGGCTCTGCGAAGAGGCCAACATCAAGCTGCAGGGCTTCCAGCTTGCCCATGTGGGAATCAACCTCCCTGATGCGGCAGCGGCAGAAGGCGTCGCGAATGAGTTCGCCAAGCTCGGCATGGAGATCAAGAACGGCAACAGCTCCATCTTCATGAACAAGGAGATCGAGGTCATGAAGAAGAACTACCTCGGCAAGAACGGCCACCTCGCATTCAGGTGCTATGACCTCGAGAGGGCTGTGTACTTCCTCAAGAACAAGGGATTCACGGTCAACGAGGATACGGTTGCCTACGATGCCAAGGGCAAGATGAAGGTATGCTACCTCAACGAGGAGATCGGCGGCTTCGCCATCCACCTTGTGAAATAAGGCAGCATCCGTCAGCAGGGGCCAGGCAGCGATGCCTGGCTTTTCCTTTGCCTGGAGCCTAGAGCAGGTACCGCTGCGAGAACGATACGGGATGGCTGTTCTCCGCAAGGGTCTTCTCAAGATAGGCCAGGTCAAGCGAGAGGTCCGTAGCGAGCTTCACGAGCAGGCCCTCTCCCAGCAGGCCCTGCTCGGCGAAGAGATACGCGAGCGCCTTCTCCGCCGTATGCTGAGGCAGCAGCGCGTTCAGGTATATGCCCGCATCGGCATCATCGCCATACTGCCTTTCCAGCGATTGGGCAAGCAGCGAGCCGGGATTGCCTTCATGGAGCATGGAGAGCTCCCGTATAAGGGGAGCGGCATTCCCCTTCCCCGCCTCTTCCCCCAGAGGCTTGAGGGTGAAGAACGTGTACTCCTTCCCTGGCAGGAAATGATGCTTCTCGCAGCGTGCGGCATAGTCGGGATCCGAGGCGCTGCGCTTCTCCCTGTCGCCGCCGATGACGATAAGGGGATCGAAATAGAGGGCGGGGCACTCCTTCCCGTCCACCGTATAGTACCGATACGTATAGAAAGCCGATGCCATGCAGTCCGGATGCTCGCAGTACGCGGTAAGCGGTATGACATCTGTCGCTATGTCGAGTATCAGCCGCGCGGTGGAATTGAAGAACTCCCGGCGGAAGTTCAGCATCAGCGTCGGGAACACGAACATGCAGCCCTTCTCCAGAGCATAGTTCCTGGCGACATAGGCAAGGCGCTCATCGAAGAACGATGCCTCATCGATTATATAGGTGCCTACGTCCGGATTGTCCTTCAGCACCTGCTCGAATCCGAAGGAATCGGCAACCCTCGCTATATTGTTCCCGCAGCGGATATAGCCGGAACGGAAGGCCATGGCATCATCAGGGTAATCCCCGAAGCGTGCGGAATCGAGCTTCTGCCTGATGAAGAAGATCTTCCTCCTGTCAAGCTGTCCCGTCGATGTAAGCTCCCTCACCTTATCGCTCTTCCTGAGGGCGACTGCCGCATCGCGCCAGATCCTGGCTGCCGCTTCCGTCTTACCGGCCCCCATCGGCCCGATGAGCAGCACCCGCCTGCCGGGAGTGGTGAAGTCGGAATGGAGCGATGTCTCATGGATATCCAGCGTAGGGAGGCCAAGGGACCTGAGGAAATCCGCGCTGGGGTTCTCATTCACGATCCTGGCCATGCTCCTCCCTCACGATAGCAATCCCCGCGCTGGCGCCTATCCTGGAGGCACCGGCCCCTATCATCGCCCTGGCATCGGCAAGCGTGCGGATCCCGCCTGCGGCCTTCACCTTCAGCCGTCCTCCTACGGCCTTGCGCATCAAGGCGACATCCGCCACGGTAGCGCCGCCGGAAGAGAAGCCGGTACTCGTCTTGACGAAATCCGCGCCTGCTTCCTCCGCAAGCCGGCAGGCCCTTATCTTCTCCTCATCCGTAAGCAGGCATGCCTCGATTATGACCTTGAGGACCTTGCCGAGGCAGGCTTCCCTCACCGCCTTGATATCACCAAGGACCTCATCATCCATGCCGCTCCTGAGATAGCCGATATTGACCACCATATCGATCTCATCGGCACCATCTTCCACTGCAGCTGCCGTCTCCGCGGCCTTCGCCGTTGAAGAAGAGGCTCCCAGGGGAAAGCCGACCACGGTGCATACCTTGACCCCGGTTCCCTCGAGGAGCTTCCTGCAGAGAGGGACCCAGCATGGATTGACGCATACGGAAGCGAAGCCATATGAAGCAGCCTCCCCGGCAATCCTAGTGATATCATCCATGGTGGCATCGGCCTTCAGCAGCGTATGGTCTATATATGATGCGATCGGTTTCCTTTCTTCCTTCATAAGAGCCTCCCGAGCCTTGCATCGAGGATTCCCTCGCGTATCGTATAGGGTTCCTTCAGGACCGAGAAGCGGTAGATAAGCTCGGCTATGCCTATCTCATCATCGGTGAGCCCCTTCCCGGCGAACCTGTTCCTCCAGACCACCTTGCCGCCAAGGGAGACATAGGATGTACCCCTGAATGAATGGTAGTCATCGCGATGGAATGCAAACGGCATCCAGACCGGAGAGCCATCATCATCGAGCGCCGTCACGCCCCTTTCCGTGATAGTGCCTTTCTCTCCCCTTATCTCCGCTTCCTTGCCATAGAACGCGCTATGGTACTGGTTCGAGGAGAAGTCGTTGACGAAGAGCCTGCCGCCGAAATCAAGCATGCGGAGCTTCCTCGTGCATTGCTCCATCTCATCCCCGATGAAGTCCCCGTCCCTGGAGCCTGTCTTCCTGATAGCATACGGGAAATCGCAGGAGGACATGGAAGACGGCATCTCGCTGCCCAGGGAGAGCACCCTCCTCGCTATCGCGGCGGCATGATGGCTATGGAGTCCCGAGAGGCGGATCTGCGATACCCTGCCGACCAGGGGAAGGGCTGCGAGCATCGCCCCATAGAGCGGCGTATACGGATACTGCTCCGCCACAGTCCCTTCCATATCGGCGATGGCATCCATCTCCTCATCCGCAAGCGGGAGGAACGATGTCTCGGAAATCACGGTCTCTCCCCTGTCCCTGAGCTCCTTCATGAGCGGGAGGAACCTCTCCTTCGATGTCGACACGATGACTGCATCGTGCCTGGCGGACAACGCCTCATCAAGGCTGCCGACAATGCCCTCGGCATCCCCTGCCCTGTGCGAATATACGCATGGTATCGTGAGAAGCTCCGGAAGCTTCCTGCTGATATCCAGATAGAAGCCGGCCCTCCAGCCGGTACCTGCGAGAATAGCGATCATGGCCTTATTATAGACAGCTATCGCCCCGATAGAATAATCTATATGCTATGGTTGCTGGTTTCTTTTCCGAATTCGCATATTGGTTCCTTCTCTTCATAATCCTGCTGAATATCTCGCAGAGGAAGATCGCCCATTCAGATGGCAAGCGCAAGGCTACGATACTGCTTGCCGTCGTGATGCTGGTGCTCCAGGTCCTCCTGGCTATGAGGATGCAGCTTAAGCTCCCGGAATGGGTCGACTGGTGCTCCGTAGCGCTCTGCCTGCTCGTCATCATCATCTTCCACAGGACATTCTGGCCTTTCCGGCTCAGGTGCGCAAAATGCGGGAAAAGGCTTGATTTCAACCATATAATCGGATGCGACGAGAATCTCTGCGAGGACTGCTTCTGCGAGATGTACCCTGAGTATGCAGAGGAGAAGCGACGCAAGGCGATGACTGCCGAGCAACGGCTTGAGGAGACCTTCACCAAGGCTGACAAGGTAAGCGACATCCCCTGGGATGAATGGGAAGCGACGGAGAAATGCGTCCTTACCTACGTAATCGATGGCAGCAGGGTGCTGATGATCGAGAAGAAGACCGGCCTCGGCGCCGGATATATAAATGCCCCGGGCGGCCATATCGAGATAGAGGAGACGAAGGCAGAAGCGGCCATCAGGGAGACTAAGGAGGAGACCGGGCTGGATGTCTCGGACCTCGAGGAGAGAGGCGTGCTGCGCTTCCAGTTCAAGGACGGCCTCCGCATGCTCGGCTATGTCTTCTTCACCTCATCATTCTCCGGCGAGCTTATCGAGGAGACCGAGGAGACCAAGCCATTCTGGACGGATATCAGCACGCTGGACTATTCGAGGATGTGGGAAGACGACAGGCTCTGGCTCCCGATGGCGCTCGAAGGCAGGAAGTTCGATGGGCGCTTCATCTTCGATGATAAGGCCATGCTGGACGCTGAGGTCATAGAAGAGGAAGGGGATGAGGATACCGACAGCGAGGGCTGAGGCCGAGATCGAGGTGAAGAAGTCACGCTTCATCTCCATAGCGATTCCGGCAAGGACGCTTGAGGAGGTGAAGGAGGCAGTAGCCCTCGTGCGGTCAGAGCATCCTGATGCCACCCATGTCGTCCATGCGGCAGTCGTCGGCAAGGCAGGGACCATATACTCATCATCGGATGACAAGGAGCCGAAGAATACGGCAGGCAGGCCTGCCCTGGAAGTGGTCAAGGGCTCCGGCATCACGGATATCGCGGTATGCATCGTCAGGTACTTCGGAGGGACGCTGCTTGGCACAGGGGGCCTCGTCAAGGCATATGGCGACAGCGCGAAGGAAGTGCTGCGCATCGTGCCGACGGAAGAGCTTGTGGACAAGACGCGCTTCCGCATGCTGCTCCCCTATAATGCATACACCCAGATAAAGAGGCTCATCAGCGCATCGGAGGCCGTCATCGACAGCGAGAAATTCGACACTATGATCGGGATAGAAGGAACCGTCCCCTCCGCGAAGCTGGGCACGCTGAAGGCCGGTACCGATGATATCGGGCAGGGAAGGATCCTCTTCGAGGAACTCAGTACCTAGAGATCCTGTTCTTCCTCTTCCCGGAGGCAAGCCCCTCCGCAGCAGGCCCTGAATCGGTGATCCTGATTATCTCCTGGAGAAGCGCAAGCACCATATCGATAGCCTCCGGGGAAGCTTCTCCCCCATCTCCTGCCGTTATCGTGGCAGCTGGGATACCGCATGCCTGAGCCGAAGACGCATCATCCGCATCAGAGAGGAAGCCCGGCTTCTCCATCCTTATATCCATTCCCAGCGATGATGCGAGCCTGAAGAGATTGTCCCCGAGGATCTCCGACCTGTCGCTGCAGCAAATCCTCATCGTCTCCCCTGCCCCTATCGAATCGATGTTGATGGCTATCGCGTTCCTGAGCATCTTCCCATGCTCCCCGAACCAGTGCCTGCTTCCCTGGCAGCCTATGCCGGAGCCATCGAATGAGGCGAACACCAGCCGTGTCGATGCCAGGCTCCTTCCCTCCGCCTTCTCCTGGTGGAAACGCTTAGCCAGGGCTATCGAGACCGCAGCCGGCGCAAGGCTTTCCTCCTGCAGCTCACCGGTATGCGCAAGCGGCCAGAAGAAAATCGCTGCCGCAGGTATGAATGCTAAGATGGCAGCCACAGCCGTATGGGACAGCGCCAGATTGGGCCTGATGAGATTCGCCTGCAGGATCTCCAGCAGCAGGGAGGACATGGCTATCCCGGTTTCCAGCACGAGGGAAAGCAGCGGGAAGAACGGCGAGGCAGGCTTCGCATACCGGCTGCAGGCCCTTTCCCTTGAATCGACATGGGAGATAAGCACGACAGTCCTGTCGGCATCGCCTGCCGGCTCTATGGAAAATGATGCATCCTTCCCCTCGCTGCCCTGCATATGCCTGTACAGGAAGTCCCGGCCCTTGAGCGGCAGGATAAGCGCCGCGGCGCCTAAGGCCACCGCAAGATACGGAAGCCCGACCATGGTGGCAATAAGCACGAGACCTGAGCCGATGACGGAAAGCAGCGGGCCAAGGAGCGGTTCCCCTGCAATCAAGCGGGATGATGAGATGGCCGCCTCGGGACTGATGGCGCTATAGGCAGAGAAGATGCGCTCAGCCGCGCTTCTGGACTCTTCCGAAGCGGAAGGCCTTATGCATCCACATGATATCGAGGCAAGGGCTTCCAGCGCATCATCGAGCAGCGTCGCAGGCTTCTCCGGCTGCACCTCCTCCTGCACAGGTTCAGGCTGGGAGCGGCGCAGGATCAGCTCCTTCGCCTTCCTTACCTTCTCTGCAATCCATCCTGCTGCTCTCATATAAGCAGAATATAGCAGAAAGGCACGGCATGCGGAAACAGCGCATCCCTTCCCTTGCGCAGCCTGCATATTGACAACGAATCCCGTGCTTTGTATCATTCAGACCTTGATTGGTGTTTTTTATCTAATGGAGAGATGTCCGAGTGGTTTAAGGTAGCTGCCTTGAAAGCAGCCGTGGCGCAAGTCACCGGGGGTTCGAATCCCTCTCTCTCCGCTAGAGGAAGACCTGGAGAGGTGCGAGAGAGGCCGAATCGGGCTCCCTGCTAAGGAGTTGACCTGGCAAACCCGGGTCCGGGGGTTCGAATCCCCCCCTCTCCGGAAAACCCAATTGCATGACCAATTGCTCTTGAGACCATAGCTCAGCTGGATAGAGCATCAGTTTGCGGAACTGAGGGTCGGAGGTTCGAATCCTCTTGGTCTCGATTGGAGAGATGTCCGAGTGGTCGAAGGAGCCGGACTCGAAATCCGGTGTAGTGCTCTGCATTACCGTGGGTTCGAATCCCACTCTCTCCGATACACGGAGCCTTTTCTGGAGAGATGTCCGAGTGGTCGAAGGTGCACGATTGGAAGTCGTGTATGGTCAAAAGCCATCGGGGGTTCGAATCCCCCTCTCTCCGTTCAGCAGCAGATACTTGGCAATGTGGGCCGCCGAACCCCGTCAGGGCAGGAATGCAGCAGCGGTAAGCGGAATCCGCATGTGACCAGGACCATTTGCTGCTGTTTGTTTTAAGCAGGGGATTCCGATACCCTTTCTATGCTATAATCCGCATGATGGAACCGCAGAGAAGCACATATGAAGTCACCGCGACCAGGAAGCGTCCCCAGGATTTCGACCGCCTGGTAGGCCAGGACTTCGTCGTATCGACGCTAGAGAATGCTATCAAGGAGAACAGGATAGCCCATGCATACCTATTCTCAGGACCCAGGGGCGTCGGCAAGACAAGCTCTGCCCGCCTCCTGGCGAAATCGCTGAACTGCCAGCAGGGCATGAGCGCCCATCCGTGCGGCGTATGCGATTCCTGCAGGGAGATAGCAAAGGGCTCCTCGGTCGACGTAATCGAGATCGATGGCGCATCCAACACATCCGTCAATGATATCAGGGCGATAAAGGAGGAGATCATGTTCCCTCCGCAGTCATCCCGCTACAAGATCTATATCATCGACGAAGTGCACATGCTATCGACATCAGCATTCAATGCGCTGCTCAAGACCATCGAGGAACCGCCCGAATACATCATATTCATCTTCGCGACGACTGAGCTGCAGAAGGTACCGCTGACAATCAGGTCACGCTGCCAGCAGTTCCGCTTCAAGCTCATCAGCCAGGACCTCATCATGGAATGCCTGAGGAGCGCAAGCGATGATATCGGCATAAAGGCAGACGAGGATGCCCTCTTCTGGATTGCCAAGGAAGCGACGGGATCGATGAGGGATGCATACACCCTCTTCGACCAGGTGGCTGCCTTCTCAGGCGACCACATAACCCTTGCCAAGATCAGGGAGAAGCTGGCTATCGCAGGGTTCTCAGCAATTGCAGGCATTGTCGGCGACGCCATCGAAGGCAGGCAGGCAGATGCCATAGCCAGGCTGGGAGAGCTATTCTCGCAAGGCGTCTCCGCCGAGGGAATCGTCAAGGATACCGCTGACTTCTTCCACGCACTGCTCCTCTACAAGGAAGGCATACGCAAGCCTGAGATCCTCGGGTCGGCCCTGGAGGATATCCCTGTCCATATCGCGGAGATGCTGACAAGGGAGCAGCTCGAAGCGGCATTGAAGGCCTTCCTCACGCTCTACAGGGAGCTGAGGTTCTCGCTCTCGCCGCGTTTCGAGATAGAGCTGCTGTTCTCACGGCTCGGATCGCTGCCGTACCTTTCCACGCCTGACGTGCTGGTGAAGAAGCTCGAGGCGCTCAAGGAAGGCATCGCTGACGGGAGCATCGTCATAAAGAAGGCTGCAAGCAAGGTCATCGTGGAACAGGGGCCAGCCAGCCCTGCCGTCCCGGCAGCAGACGTGACTCCCCAGGCAGCTGCCATAAGCCAGCCTGAAGGAATGGCAGCGCAGGAAGCTCAGCCGATAACGGCAGGCAAGCCGGAGCCGGCACCTGCACCGACAGCCAGGCCTCTCCGCAAAGAGGACCTCAAGGACATCTCGGCAGCGCTGACCAGCGCGAAGAAGGCGGTGCTTGCCAAGCTCATCATGGATATAGAGTCCATCGAGGAGGATGAAAGCGGCACATTGTTCCTTTCCCTCTCGAAGGCCCTTTCCTTCAACAGCCTCAAGCTGCAGCAGAAGGATGCGGAGAAAGCCATCGCATCATACCTTGGCCATCCCGTGCAGATACGGTTCCGCCTCATAGAGGAGAAGAAGGAAGAGGAAGACATCCCCGATGGCATGAAGAAGCTGCGGTCCATCTTCGGCGGGACTGTGGCGAAGACATCAGCGGCAGCAGCCGCTGCAGCGGAGACAGAGGAAGAAACAGCGGAGGAGGAGGAAGGATATGCTCAATCCATTCAATCTGGATATGACGAAAATGAAGACGATGAGTGATTCCCTCAATGCAGAGCTCGAGAATACAGTCATCGAAGGGGAATCAGGCGCCGGCATGGTCAAGGCCAAGGTAACAGGCACAGGCAAGCTCATCTCCATAGAAGTGACCGATGAGGTCTACGCCATGGGCGACAAGAACGATATGTGCGTGCTCATCGTCTCAGCTGTCAACATGGCGCTCGAGAAGTCGAACCAGCACAGGGCGGAAGCGGGCATGTCCGCTCTCAGGAACATAGGGATCCTCCATTGAACGCCATCGATGACATGATCAGGCTGCTCAAGCGCCTTCCCGGCATGGGGGAGAAATCGGCAACGAGGCTCGCCTATCATCTGATAAGGACAGACGAAAGCTACAACAAGGCGCTTGGGGACGCGGTTTCCACCATCAAGGAGAGGATTCACCCATGCCCTGTCTGCGGCTGCTATACCGACCAGGACATCTGCCAGTACTGCTCCTCCGAAAGCAGGGACCGCTCGCTCCTCTGCGTCGTGGAGGAACCGCAGGATGTGATATCAATCGCGGCCTCCGGGGCCTACAACGGCCTTTTCCATGTGCTCGGAGGGGCCATAAACCCGCTCGACGGCATCGGGCCTGACGCCCTTTCCTTCCCCGCCCTTCTCAGGAGGATAGAGGAAGGGAGCTTCAAGGAGATAATCATCGCGACGAACCCCACGGAGGAAGGGGATACCACCGCGCTGTACATACGCCATCTCCTCCGCAGCAAGCCGGACCTGGTCCTTACGCGCCTGGCTTCCGGACTCCCTATAGGAGGGGACCTGGGCTACGCCGACAAGCTCACGCTGGCAAGGTCCATGAAAGGCAGGGTGAAGCTCTGACGGCAGCTATCTGCTGACCTCATCGATCCCCTTCGCAACCAGCTCCAGCGCGATGCCGATGGCAAGAAGGAAGGCAGCTGGCCATATGGCGATTGCCGGATGCGTCAGGACAGCTCCCCTTGCGTCTGCGAGCATCGATCCAAGCGATGGCAGCTGCGGCGGCACGCCGCATCCAAGATACGACAGCGATGCCTCGGTAAGGATCGATGCGGAGAAAACCGAGACGCACTGGGCGGAAAGATAAGGCACAAGATGGGGAAGGATATGGTAGATGAATATCCCCAGCCGGCTGACGCCCATGCATTCGGCAGCCACGGCAGGCCCCTCCGTCCTCAGCACGGCGATACGCGCATGGCACATCCTCGCAATCGATGGCATATTGCCTATCGAGAGCGCTGCGACGATCTTTGCCATCCCAGGGCCTGAGAGCGCATTGAGGAACAGCGCGAGGATAATCGGCGGCAGTGAGCGCATGGAATCAGATACGGCTATGACTGCGGCAGAGGGGAATCTCCGCCCGGCGAAGCCGAATGAGAGAAGGAGCCCGCCCAGCGCGGAGAGCGCTGTCGCGGGAACAGCGACCGAAAGCGATACAAGTATGCCGCTCCCTATCAGCGTGAGGATATCCCTTCCCATGGAATCGGTGCCGAACGGATGCTCTGCCGATGGCGGCAGGAAGCGTGCGCTTCCGTCCGCATATGCATCCCCTGCCACGGCAGCTGCGAAGATGATGACTATCCCAAGGACTGCCAGCCCTGCTGCTATCCTGCGCATCAGCCCCTCCTTGCCCGCGGGTCCGCGAAGAACAGCAGCAGCTCGAAAAGCGCGTTGGCGGCGGATACGGCAAGCGCTATGAGGATGACCAGGACCCCGGAGAGGGCTGCATCACGCGTAAGGGCCGCATCGACGAGCAGGGAGCCGATTCCCGGTATCGCGAAGATGGTCTCCGTGACAGCCGAACCGGCAGCCGAGGCCACGAAAGACCCGGCAATCAGCGAAGCCAATACAGGCAGCGATGGCCTGAATGCGCTTCTAACAACAAGTTCTGAACGCTTAACGCCCATAGCGAGCATCGATATGGAGAATGGCTTTGCAAGGTTCTCTGCCAATGCCTTGCGGAACACCCTCAGGTAAAGCGATGAATGCAGGAGGGCAAGCGCAAGGGACGGCAGGAACATAGTGCGCATGAATCCGGTGAAGGAATCCCCTGGCGCTATATAGCCTGCAGGCGGGAAGAGCCCCAGCCATACGGAGAATATAAGGATCAGGAAGACAGCCGTCAGGAATGACGGCAGCGACATGATGGCAACCGATGCCGCAGCAGCAATCCTCCCTGCCGCCTTATTGCAGGCGGCAAGCATCGAAAGGGGCACCGAAATAGCTAGGGCCATCGTGATGGATATGACAGCAAGGGAAAGCGTCACCGGAAAGCGGCGCATGACGATCTCCTGGATATCGAGGCCGTTGGCCGTCATCCCCCAGTCGCCGCTGATGAAGGCGGAAAGGAATGATGCATAGCGCAGGAGGAACGGATCATCGAGGCCCATGGACTCCCTGTATCCGGCACGTTCCTCCTCCCCGGCCTCCTCCGCAAGCAGATAGGCTGAGCTGTCGCCAGGCGAGAGCGACTGCAGGAGGAAGACGGAGAAAGAGACTAGGACCAGCGTGAGGATGATTATACCCAGGCGCCTTATGAACCGGTACATATAGCAAGGATAGCAGAATCAGCGCAGCGAGGCATCCCAGAAGTAGATTCCCTCTCCCGTTATGATTCCCTGGATATCGCTATCGGCCGCATATACAGTCGAATAATGGCCGAGGATCATAGCGGGGACCTCTTCCCACAGCAGGGGCTGTATCGCCCTCCAGGCTTCCTCTGCCTCTTCCAGGGAGCCTGCCTCGCCAAGCCTCTCCAGCAGGTCGGTCTCTGTCCAGCCCGGGAACGATGGGGAAAGATAGCTCTTCAGCTGCGGCAGCGTCACACGGGAGAACGCGGATACCGAGAGGTCCCAGGCTGAAGGATCCTTCCGCCTCTCAAGGAAGGAAGCCCAGTCAAGCACGGTTACCTCCGTATCGATGCCAGCCTGCCCAAGCTCGGAAGAGAGGGCAAGGGCAATCCTGTCGAGCCCGGAGAGATTCGAGGAGAGTATCCTCACCGTGCTGCCGGAATAGCCTGATGCAGCAAGGTACTCCGCCCCAAGCGCATCATCCTCATGGCCGAACGGGTCGCTGCCGGCTGCCTTCCACTCTTCCTGGTCCGTCTCCATATAGGATGTACTGAGATTGTATCCATAGCTGCCATAGCATGCGGCCATAAGCGTATTGCGGTCAGCCAGCAGGGAGACTGCCCTGCGGAAATCGGCATCGGCCGCAATGCCGTCCTTCTTGTTGAAGAGCACTGCGATGGAACCGGAATCACCGCCCTGCAGGAGCTGGATGCCATCATTGCTGGCAAGCGCAGGGATATCCTCGGAGGATACCATATCAATCGCATCGTATATGCCTGACTCAAGCCCGAGGCGGCGCGTAACGCCATCAGGCACGAACCTGTATATGATCTTCCCGATCCGGGGAGTCTTGTCGGTGCCATGCGGCCCATATCCGGCAAAGGCCTCCAGCTCTATCGATTCCCCGTACTTCCATTCCCTGAGGGCATATGGTCCTGTACCTGGGGCATCGGCAGGAAGAAGGCCCTCTGAGATGCATTCCGCGGGTACGATGATGGCTGATTGCGGCGACGAGGCAATCATCAGCGGAAGCAGCGCAAGGCTCTCCTCTGATTCGATGGATATCGAACCGCCCTCATCCACGAAGCGGGCATCCCCCGCTATCATGCCGGCGGCCTGGTACCTGTCCAGCCACCTGTTCATGGAAAGCGCGGCATCCCTGCTGTCCATCAGGCGCCCGTCATGGAAGGCAACGCCGCTGCGGATAGCGAAGGAAAGCCTGCGTCCATCAGGCGAAAGCGCATAGGACGAGGCAAGCTCCGGCACTATGACGCCGTCTGGCGAAAGGGCCAGGAGCTTCTCGTATATATTGCCTACGGCAATCATCTTCCCCGATATGGAGGAATTGACCATCACGTCAAGCGTAGGAGGCTCCTGCGCCATGGCGACGTCAAGGATCCCGTCCTCTCCGGAATGGCAGGACGGGACCAGCGCAAGGATGATGAGCGCGATCAGTATCTTAATGCGCACTCGGCATACATCCTGTCGAACAGCTCCTTGGCCCTATCGACATCGAGGGACATCAGCGGATCGAGGAGGAACGCCTGGAAAAGCAGCTCCCTGTCATCGTTCCAGATAGCCTCAAGCGCTATATCCTGGACATTCTCGACCCTCCTCACGAGCCCCTGGATGGCGGGAGCTGGATCCGTGGAGATGATGGGCACGATGGAATTATCGGAGATATAGCCGTTGCTCTCGACGATATGCCCCGTGGAAAGGTACCTGACCTGTCCCCTGTTCGGGATATTCACGTTCGTCTTGAGCGTCCTCTCTCCGGCAAGCGAGAGCAGGATATCCACGCCTTCCTCATCGGATGGCTTGGCAACCAGCTCATCTGCGGTATAGACCTTGTTCCTCTTGCGGATGGCCTCTGCCTTCCTGTATGAGTATGGTGTGCGGACGAAGCCGTAGCGCCATACATTCTCATCGCTGGTGAGGAAGAAGGGGACGAACTCCGCAAGATGCCTGTCGCCAGCTGCGCCAAGCGTGCCGAAATCCCTCAGGAACGAGAGCGCGACAAGATGGTCGGATTCGAACCACTTCCCTTCGCTTACCCTTTTCCTTGCCTTCTCCGTAAGGTCCGGGAATGTCTCGGGATGGGAGACATGCTCCTTCAGCAGCGGGATGATATCCTCGCCCTTATACAGGGCCTTGGTCACGAACGTGAAATGGTTGAGGCCGGAGACGTCGATATCGATCTCGCGCCTGTCAGGCACGGCGATGCCGCGCCTCTGGGCAATGAACTCGGCAATGAAGGTCTCTGTGTGGAAGACCTCATGGCAGCATCCGAGCGCCTTTATGCCAGGGAAGGCCTTATAGAGCGCTGCCGTGCAGAGCGTCATCGGGTTGGTGTAGTTGATTACCCATGCATCCGGGCAGTGCTTCTCGATATTCCTGGCGAAATCGAAGAAGAGGGGAAGGGCGCGCCTTGCCCTCATGAGCCCGCCAGGGCCCGTGGTATCGCCGACAGACTGGAGTATTCCCAGCTTCTCAGGCTCCTCGAGGTCGAACTGCCTAATCTCCGTAAGGCCCGGCTCGATTGCGATGATGACGAAATCAGCGCCCTTGAGCCCTTCGGAGAGGACCTTGGCAACGGAAACGGAGAGCTGCTTCTCCTTGCCGTTGACGCGGAAGATCTCATTGGCGACCTTCTCGTTGTTCAGGGCTGCCCCCTCGTCGATATCATAGAGGACCACATGGGCCTCTACCTTATCCTGCAATGTCAGGTCCTTGAGGAACTGGATAGCCCAGAGCCTTGACCCGCCGCCGATGATGCATACTTTGACTTTCTGCATAGAACCGCCTCCCTGCCTGCCGTGCCAGCCGGCCACTCCATTATAGCCATAGAGGCATGCAGGTGGAATAAGGCGCGTTGACTCAAAAATAATCTAACCGAAATGAAGGCTGAAAATCAAAAATAGAATCTAACCGAAAGGCGATGGGTA
>CALXQU010000006.1 GCA_944390725.1 uncultured Spirochaetaceae bacterium | reverse complement strand
TAATGAATTTCTTCATACTTCGAAATCCTCCGATTATTGATGCATTAAATATCCCCCCCCCCCCCCAGTTGTGGATTGTCAACACTTTTCTGCGCGATTTTTCAGGTTTTGGAAGAATATGATTTTCCGCCCTTCCCGACTGTCGGTTTCCGCATCTCAGCGCGTATATAAGGCATGAGGAATTACGCATTCGATTCAGGATATACATCCCTGATGGAAAGAGAACCTGCCGACAGACCAAGGGAAAGGCTTGAGCGGCTTGGCATCGAGGCACTATCGGACAAGGAGCTGCTGATGCTCCTTATAGGAAGCGGCAGCTCCAGGCGCAATGTCGAGGAGCTGGCTGATGAGCTGCTTGCGGATCTTGACAGGAATCCGAGGCTATCTGCCGCGGATATCATGAAGATATCAGGGATAGGGATTGCCAAGGCATCTGCCATAGGAGCTGCCCTTGAGCTTGGGAGGAGGCGGGTAAGCAAGCGCGCTCCCTCGATATCCAACCCATCTGATATCTACCGCGAGATAAGGCATTTCTCCTCCCGGGAGCAGGAAAGCCTGGTCGTGGTCATGCTCAACGGGGCCCATGAGGTAATCGGTACATTCGTTGCCACGGTAGGCCTGCTCAACAAGACGATAGTCCATCCGCGCGAGGTATATGCAGCGGCAATCAAGGAGCGTGCCGCCGCCATAGCCATAGCGCATAACCATCCTTCGGGGAACGTGCTTCCCTCAGACGATGACAAGGATGTCACGGTACGGATACGCAAGGCCGGCGACATCCTGGGGATAAAGCTCCTGGACCATCTCGTGTTCACCGACGAGAAGTACTACTCGTTCCTGGAGCATGGGCTGATGTGAATATATTTGAAATATTTTTTAATTATTATATAATTAAGAAGGCCGGATGGATAAGAACATCTCATTTTCCTGGGATGCAAAGAAGAACAGGGCAAATGAACGGAAGCATTCCGTATCATTTGAGGAAGCGGTATCAGTGTTCTATGATGAGGAGGCTCTGCTTATATCGGATGATGAGCATTCCATCGAAGAGGAGCGATTCGTATTGATGGGAAGGAGCAATCTGTTCAGGATCCTTGTTGTCTGCCACTGCTATCGTCAGGTAGATGAGGAAATAAGGATCATATCAGCCCGCAAAGCGAACAATGAAGAAAGGAAGCAATACGAAAATCTGATAGGCAGGAGATGGAAATGAAGGATAATTACAATTTCAGCAAAGGCATTAAGAACCCCTATGCAAAGAAGCTCAAGAAACAGATCACCATCCGCATTGATGCTGAGGCAATAGAATATTTCAAGGAGCAGGCTGCTGATGTCGGGATATCCTATCAGAATCTCATCAATCTCTATCTCAGGGACTGTGCAGAGAAAAAGAGGAGGCTTTCGTTCTCTTGGGAATAAGCTGCAGCCACCTCGGAGCTAGTTTAGCCGCTGGCTGAAGGACATTCTTCATTTGATTGTATTTTCTGCTGAGAGTGATTCATCTCGTGTTTACAGATGAGAAGTACTACTCGTCCCTGGAGCATGGGCTGATGTGAAAGAAAATTATTTACAGATAATTATAATTTGGTATATATTATAGGAGGAAGGAATGCTCATCAGGACATGGGATGGCCGGTTCGAATGGGACTCTGCAAAGGATGCTGAGAACAGGAGGAAGCACGGAGTCCCGTTCAGGAAGATACTCAGGATCTTCGATGATCCATATTTCATCGAAGCATATGATTATCTGCATTCAACTGCTGAAGATAGATATATCGACATAGGAAGTCTCGAAGGAATCGTGGAAATCGTAGTGGTCTTCACATTCCGCGGACATAGGACAAGACTGATAAGCGCACGTACCGCTACGCAGAAGGAGAAGAATCTATACAATGAGCATCTCAAGGAAACTATCTGAAAGACAAGCCAGGAAGATTGCCGGCCTGCCGGCCCGCCCAGATGATGAGAACCCGGAAGTAAGCGACGAGCTTGCCGGGAATTTCAGGCTGGCCCACATGTCCCATCCCGAGTGGTACAGCATCAAGCCAGTGAAGAAGCAGATTACGATAAAGATAGATGCGGATATCCTGGAGACGCTGAAAGCCGAAGGGAGAGGATACCAGACAAGGATAAACTCCATCCTCAGGGAAGCTGTATTCGGCAAGGGGCACTGACAGCAACTACGATGATTATGGTAAGGACATGAAGGGCCGTTACCATTTCAGCAACGGCATAGGGAATCAATCTATGGGAAAAACCAAGAAGCAGATTACCCTCCATATCGATAAGGATGCCATAGCCTGCTTCAAGAACCAGGCAGCAGATACCGGAATATCCTATCAGAACCTTATCAACCTCTATCTCAGGGACTGCGTCGCCAATGAGAGTTCTCCTGGGAATAAGCAGATCGCCTTGCATATATACGCTGCGGGAGATATGAATCAGGATTATAGCTATTGACAGCATATATGACATCATACACGATAAAGGAGGGGAACTATCGTGCAAGACCTGGAATACTATATGGACCTTCCATACAGGACGGAAATCGTCAAGGATTCAGAAAAGGACAGCTTCGTCGCCTACTGCCCGGAACTTGAAGGATGCATCACGTCTGGCAGCACCGCCATCGAAGCAATCGAAGGCATCGAGGATGCGAAGCGGTCCTGGCTGTCATCTGCGCTGGAGCATGGTGACCCCATCCCTGAACCGGACTATACGGCCAGCTTCTCCGGGCAGGTCAGGCTCAGGATCCCCAAGTCACTTCACCGCAGGATATTCATGGCCGCCAGGGATGAAGGCGTAAGCATGAACCAGTACTGCATCATGAAGCTGTCTGAATCATCAAGCAGGAAAAGCCTAGGCTGATATCCATATCATGATGCAGTCCTGGGAGAACATGCTTATACTCCAATAGATACAACAGCATATTAACTGCCTAATAAGGAATATTATGGATATAGATTATGGCCTGCTCAGGTCAGCCTTCGGCATCGCCTATCCCAGGCCCTATCAGGAACTCGTGATAGCCAGCATCCTCTCCTATTATGAGACGGGAGCGGAATGCAGGATGCTGGCAGTGCTCCCCACAGGCGGAGGGAAGAGCCTCTGCTTCATGTATCCCATGCTCCGCCTTGGCGGGAAGGCGCTGGTCATCTATCCCCTGCTATCGCTCATGAATGACCAGGAAGCCAGATTCCGCGCAGCCGGCATCGATGCCGTCGTCCTCAGGGGCGGCCTCAGCCGCGATGAGAGGATGCGGAGGCTGATGCATATCAGGAAGGCGGGAAGATGCGCAGTCATCACCAATCCGGAAACGCTCATAGCCATGAGGGAACGCGGAGAGCTCAGCATGCTCCGCAAGCCGCTGATGGCAGTCATAGACGAGGCGCATACGGTCGTCACATGGGGAGAGACATTCAGGAGCGCATACAGCGAGCTCGGCGGCATACTGGAGGAGCTCGGGCCGCAGATGACGCTGGCCTTCACGGCAACGGCGGACAGGAAGATCGGCAAAGGGATAATCCGCAGCCTCTTCAGGGACAGGAAGACCTATATTGTCCATGCCACCTCGGATAGGGAGAACATCTTCTACCATTCAGTGCGCTCATTGTCGAAGATCCATGATATCCGCCGGATCCTGCAGGAACCAGGCATGAGGCCAGCCATCGTATTCATCGGCTCGAGGAAGCTTACCGAGAGGATAGCTGATGAGCTGGCAGGCTCCTTCGATGCCAAAGCCTACCACGCCGGCATGGAAAAGGAAGACAGGGAAGCTATCGAGAAATGGTTCATGGATTCCGAAGATGGCGTGCTTGCCGCCACCTCAGCCTACGGCATGGGCATGGACAAGCGCGGCATACGCTCTGTCATCCACTACAGCATGCCGCAGTCAGCCGCTGACTTCCTGCAGGAAAGCGGCAGGTGCGGACGCGATGGCGAACAAGCACACAGCTACATCCTCTACCATCCGGATGAGGAATCCCCTATCCAGGATATATTCATCAGCGGCAGCTGCATCAGGCATGGCCTGCTGGCAGCCATGGGCGAGGAGCCGGACGACAGATGCCTTGGCTGCTCAGCCTGCATACCTGACGCAATGAAGCCTGCGGGAGAAGAGGAGATCCTCCGCTTCATAGGCAGGCACCCATTCGCATCCATCGAGTCGGCATCGCATGACCTATGCTCAGGCAATATATTCCAGAGAGGCAGGAGGCTGCCGGGATGGAAGCCGGAGGAAGTGCGCAGGGCAATCGGCTTCCTGCGGGAGGAAGGGACGGTGAGGCTCGCCATGGGGCGCTTCCTGCGCATAGCCGGAAAAGGATTCTGAGGGGACTACCTCCCTCCTGATACAGATGCTAGAATCGAAGGAAAGAATGGAAAAAGGAGGGTCGCATGAAGGAACTTCACGCCATCTACCCGGAACTTTATGGGACAGGATACTCGGAAAAGGAAATGGATGAGCGCTTCGAGGCGCTTCTCAGCAGGCACTGCGAGCTTTTCGGCACCAGGGACGCTGAGATCTTCTCAGCATCAGGCAGGACAGAGATCGCAGGCAACCATACAGACCACAACCTTGGCAAGGTAATCGGGGCATCGATCAACCTCGACACCATCGGCGCTGTCACGAAGAGGGATGACAGCAAGGTCATCATCGCAAGCGAAGGATTCCCCGTCTGCGAGGTAGACATCTCCGACCTGGAACCGAAGGAAGGGGAACGCAACACCACGGAGGCCCTCATCAGGGGCATCGCCAGGGGATTCAGCGACAAGGGGATCGAAGTCGGCGGATGGCAGGCCAACACCACGACCAGGGTGCTTAAAGGCTCAGGGCTCTCATCCTCTGCCGCGATAGAGGTGCTCACCGCGGAGATCTTCAACAGCCTCTACAACGGAGACAGGCTTGATCCCATCGAGCTGGCAAAGATGGGCAGATACGCAGAGAATGCCTACTTCGGCAAGCCATCGGGCCTCCTCGACCAGGCATGCTGCGCGCATGGCGGCGTCATCGCCATCGATTTCAAGGACAATGACAACCCGGCGGTCACCCCGCTTGATGTCGACTTCAATGACTTCCCCTACTCGATGATCATCACGGATACAAGGGGAAGCCATGCCAACCTCACGCCCGAGTATGCTGCGATACCGCCCGAGATGAGGCTTATAGCGGCCCATTATGGCAAGGAGAACCTCCGCGAAGTAGATTTCGGCACGTTCCTCAGCGACTTCGGCAGGCTGCGCAGCGAGATCGGCAACGACAGGGCGCTGCTGAGGGCCTACCACTTCTTCACGGAGAACAGGCGCGTGGACAAGATGGCGCAATGCCTCAGCAACGGCGAGTTCGATGAGTTCCTCCTCTATGTCGAGGACAGCGGCAACAGCTCGTTCAAGTACCTGCAGAACGTATATCCATCGTCGGATCCGCAGGAGCAGGGCCTTTCCCTCGCCCTGGCGTATTCCGATGAGATCCTCGCCGGGGACGGCGCCTCCAGGGTACATGGCGGCGGATTCGCGGGGACCATACAGGCCTATGTGCCTGAGGAAATGGAAGAAGAGTACATAAGGCGCATGGAAAGCGTATTCGGCGCTGGATGCTCTACGAGGATAGCTATCAGGAAGAGGCCTGTTTCGCGTATACTCTGAGGTATGGGCGAAGCTACGATCCAGAAGAACTCGATTACGGAAGGCGTAATCTGGAAGCAGCTGCTGAGATTCTTCATCCCGATCCTCCTCGGGACGTTCTTCCAGCAGCTCTACAATACCGTCGATGCGGTAGTCGTCGGCCAGTTCCTGGGCAAGCAGGCCCTCGCCGCTGTCGGCGGAGGGACAGGCACCGTAATCAACCTGCTGATAGGCTTCTTCACGGGCCTCTCGGCAGGCGCTACCGTCGTGATATCCCAGCACTTCGGCGCCAGGGACGATGAGAAGATCTCCAAGTCCATACATACCGCGTTCGCCCTCTCCATCGCAGGGGCCATAGCGATCACGGCCATCGGACTCCTGACCTCGGAGATGCTCCTGGTAGCGATAGGCACCCCTGACGATATCCTGCCGCTGGCGATACGGTACATCAACATCTACTTCGCAGGCTCGGTATTCGTAGTCGTCTACAATATGGGCGCAGGCGTATTCAGGGCCATCGGGGACAGCAGGAGCCCGTTCCTCTTCCTCATGGCCGGCTGCGTGACGAACATCGTGCTGGACCTCCTCTTCGTAGGAGGCTTCGGCATGGGCGTCGAAGGCGCGGCCTACGCCACCGTGATATCGCAGGCAGTCTCCGTCCTCCTTGTCGTCATCACGCTCAGGAGGAAGAAGGATGCGACCAGGCTTGAGTTCCGCCTCATAAGGTTCGACCTGCCGCTTCTCAGGAACATGCTCATCATCGGCATCCCGGCAGGCATCCAGAGCATCATGTATACGATAAGCAACCTCATCATCCAGGCATCGATCAACAGCTTCGGCACAGATACCGCAGCCGCATGGGCCGCCTACTCCAAGCTTGACCAGTGCTACTGGATGATCGTGAACGCATTCGGCCTTGCCATCACCACCTTCGTCGGGCAGAACTTCGGGGCCGGCAGGATAGACAGGGCGCGCAAGGGCGTCAAGGTATGCCTGGCGATGGCATCGGGCACGACCATCTTCCTCACTGCCATATACCTCCTCTACGGCAACTACGGCCTCCTGCTCTTCACAACGGACAGGGCCGTCATAGATATCGGGGTGGACATCATCATGCAGATCGCGCCATGGTTCATCTCATTCGTGCCGATAGAGCTCCTTTCCGGCGCGATACGCGGTGCCGGCAAGTCCTTCGTGCCGACAGTGATCCTCATCTTCGGCGTATGCGTGCTGAGGATCATCTGGATACTCATAGTGCCGTTCATCATGCCCACGCTCTTCGGGGTGCTCGCATCCTATCCGATCACATGGGTCATCTCGGCGCTGCTCTTCCTCATCTACTACGCGAAGGGCGATATCTACGGCGAGAGGAAGAGAAGGGTCACTGCCTGATATCCAGCACATCGCCGAACGGCACGGAGATGCCTCCTGAAAGCATGATGAGGCGCGAGGCGCTGTCTATCCTGCAGATCCGCGCCCTGACGGTGATGCAGCTCCCGCCGCTCTTGCGGCTGTCCTCGCGGAAATACGTGATGCTGACCTCATCGCCCTGGGCGGCGGATGAGAGCGCCTCATCGAGCGCTGCCCTGGCATCCTCGGAGAGGATGGGCCGCCTCTCTGTAAGCCTTGCCGCTTCCTCGATAGCCTCCTCATAGCCTGAGAGCGCCGCGAACGGGGAGAACTGGGCCGCGCGGTCAAGCCTGCCCATACGCGGATGCCTCTGCGACACATGATGCTCCATGCCGATGATGTCATCATATGGCCCTGTCATGCCTTATGTCCCCCTATCTGGCTGTTGCGCTCCCTCTGCGTCGCCCCTTCCTCGAGGTCCATGCCGCGGAGGATGGCATTCCTGCCGAAGCGCTTCTTGATGGCTATCGCGGCATCCTGTAGCTTCCGCTCCCGGAGCGCATCAGGCGCGTCATCGCCTCCTGCCTCGAAGAGGTCAGGCTGCCTGCCCTGGGCGGCGGCATCATCCTCCCGGACCACATGGTTCGCGTAGAGATAGATCCTCCTGACAAGGAGGCTGCTATCCACAGCCTTGTCGAAGAGCGCGGAAGCGGCTTCCATTATCGTGCGGGAAGAGGAGGTGCAGCGGCCGAGGGAGAGGCTGCCATGCCCATGGCGCGGCACTTCCCTGCCGTAGAAGTCAGTCTTCGTCTCGCCGAGATAGCTTCCGGAACGGACGTTCTCTATGTCATAGCCGACAGTAAGCACTATCTGGTCGGTGGCAAGCCCCTTCTCCACGAGGCTGAGCGAGAGGCTGTCCGCCATCTCGCGCACCACCAGCCTTGCCTTGGCAGCCGGATACGGCTCCTGCAGGACCTGGCCAGAGCCGATGCTGCTTGCGCGCGGCCTATACTCCTTGATATCCCTGACCGTGCAGGGTTCCCAGCCCCAGGCATGGTCAATCAGCAGCTCGGCATTGACGCCGAAGAGCCTGTATAGCAGATCCTCATGGCTTACGGAGCATCTTGCCACATCGCCCATCGTATAGATCCGGTGCTCCTCCAGCTTCCTGGCATAGCCGCGCCCGACGCGCCAGAAGTCAGTCAGCGGGCGGTGCGTCCACAGGCTGCGCCTGTATTCCATCTCATCGAGCTCAGCGATGCGCACCCCATCGCCATCAGGCTTCATATGCTTCGCCTGTATATCCATGGCGACCTTGGCAAGGTAGAGATTGGTGCCGATGCCGACAGTCGCCGTTATGCCGGTCTCCGCCAGCACGTCGCGCACCATCCTCAGCGCAAGCTCCCTTGGCGTGGCCGATGCCGCCCTGAGGTAATCGGTCGCATCGATGAAGACCTCATCGATCGAATACACATGGATATCCTCAGGAGCGATATACCTCAGATAGACCTGATAGATCCTGGCGCTGACCTTGAGGTACAGCGCCATCTGCGGCGGCGCGATGATGAAATCAACCGCGAGCGACGGATCGGCATCAAGCTCGGAGGCGATGCATGATGATGAGCCGATATGGCAGGAGGCAGAGCGGGCCCTGTTGGCTTCCGCCACCCGCTGCCTGACCTCGAACAGCCTGGCCCTGCCGGGGATGCCATAGCGCTTCAGCGATGGCGAGATGGCAAGGCAGATGGTCTTGTCCGTGCGTGATGGATCTGCCACGACGAGATTGGTGTCGAGGGGATCGAGCTTGCGGATGGAGCATTCGACCGAGGCATAGAACGACTTGAGGTCGATGGCTATATATACCCTTCCTCCCGGACTATGCTCCAATGCCTCACCTCTTCGAGATATCGGTACCGAAATACCTGACCGAGAGCCTGGAAAGCTCGCCGCTCTCCGCCATGGCCTCTATCGCCTCATTTATCTTCGCAAGTAGCGCTGCCGTATCCTCGCCCTTCCGTACGGGTATGGCGACCTCATGGACCGTGTCGTCGAGGCAGGCGATCTTGAAGGGCGCATCGGGATGGGCCTTCATGTAGTCATAGTAGGTGACCTCGGCATTGAGCGTCGCATCGATCCTGCCGGTGCGCAGGAGCTCGAATGTCTGGTTGAGGTCATCGACGCCGGTGACGTTCGCGCCATAGGATTCGGCAATCTCCGCATACGTGCTGGAGATGGTATTGGCGGTATTGAGGCCCTTCAGGTCATCCATGCTGTCGATCGTGCTGTCGGTACGGGTGATCACCGCGGTGCGGTTATAGGCATAGGGAATGGAGAAATCATAGGCCTCCGCCCTTGCCGGAGTGACATCCACCCCGTTCGCCATGATATCATACCGGCCGGCATCAAGCCCTGCCAGAAGGCCGTCCCATTCCCCTTCGACGTACTCGGGGACCACGCCGAGATACTCAGCGATCCCTGCCGCGACCTCAGTATCATAGCCGACGAGCCTGTTCTCCTCATCATGGTATGTCCAGGGCGCCCATGTGCCTTCCATGGCGACGATGATCGTCCCCCTGTCCTCTATCTTCGAGAGGAGGTCACCCTCCTCTTCCTTCGCGCATGACGACATCATCAGCGCTATGCATAAGGCGATTACGGCTATCTTCCTCAATTCCTTCCTCCGCGGCCCAGCCTCGCCTCTCCCCTGCGCTGCAGCCATGTGAGCACGGTGCAGAACATCAGGTAGATGAGGCCGACTTCGATATACAGGACAAGCGGCTCGTATGTCCTGGCGACTATCCTCTGGGTAGCCATGAACATCTCCGCCACCGTTATGTTCGCAGCAAGGGACGTATCCTTCACCATCGCGATCAGCGAGTTGGAAAGCGAGGGGAAGGCGGTACGCAGCGCCTGGGGCATCATGATGTACCTGATTGTCTGCATATACCTCAGGCCAAGGCACCTGCCAGCCTCCATCTGCCCCGCCGGCACCGATTCGAGCGCCGCCCTGATGATCTCGGCGCAGTATGCCCCCTCATTGATGGAGAAGACAATCACGGCGGCAGGGAACGGCGGCAGCACGATGCCGACAGAGGGAAGGCCGTAGAAGACGACGAAGAGCTGCACCAGTAGCGGCGTGCCCCTGACCGCCCAGATATAGAACCTGGCGGCTTCCTTCAGGATGCGCACATCGGCATACTGCACAAGGGCCGTAAACGTGGCTATGGCAAGCGCTATCGCGAAGGATATCGCGGTAAGCGGCAGAGTCATCGTCAGGCCTGGCAGCAGTATATCCCAGAAGGAATCAACGACTATCCCTAAGATCCTTGAACTGAACATTCCTTCTGTGAAAATACACGTTAAAGCGCAAATGGGAAATAGCCGGCGCTATTTCTTCTTGGCGACTTTCTCGTTCGCGCGGATCTTCCCCGTCTTCGACTGAACTATCACGCGGCCGGGCATGCCGGAATTCCTGATATGCTTCTTGGCAGCATCGATCGCTTCCTGCTGCGTCCTGTAGTACTTCGTGATGCGGACATTGTCCTTCTCCTTCTCGTACCACCCCTTCTCGGCATCCATGAAGATGTACCTCATCTGCACAGTCTTTGCCTTGGCATCGGCAGTCCCGGGGACTTCGATGACTTCGTTCCTATCCTCAGGCATACAGGCCTCCTTTTTGTATGATTATATGGCATTTCCCCTGATACGGAAGCCTCTGGGACTGCCGGTTTGAGGGATGTTTCCTTTTCTTTCGCTGTTGAGATTTCCTACCTTGGTGTTATCATTTATCCATGGCAGGAGCAAAAGCTAGATCAGGATTCCGCATAGGGGACAGCGTGGTATACCCTCTCCAAGGCGTCGGATGCATCCGGGCCAAGGAAAAGCGCAATGCCAGGGAATATTACCGCATACAGATACTTTCCTCGGAGATGGATGTCCTGCTGCCTGTGGATAACGCCCTGGACCTAGGGCTCAGGCATCTTGCGACGCAAGACGAAGCCAAGAAGGCTATTTCCTCCCTATCTGTGCGTCGCGAGATGTCCCGTATGGACTGGAAGTCCAGGCTCCTCATGAACCAGGAGCTGATGAAGGAAGGCTCGATGCTCGCAGTGGCAAGCGTGGTCAACTCCCTCTACCACCGCTCCAAGGTCAAGGAGCTTCCGGTCCAGGAAAGGAAGCTCTACGACAATGCCCTGACGCTCCTTGTCGATGAGTCATCCTCCGTGCTGGGAATCAATGCGGAGGAGATGAAGAAGA
Organism: uncultured Spirochaetaceae bacterium; assembly: GCA_944390725.1. Lineage (GTDB taxonomy): Bacteria > Spirochaetota > Spirochaetia > Sphaerochaetales > Sphaerochaetaceae > Ornithospirochaeta. The sequence continues at coordinate 120,443 of CALXQU010000006.1, read as the reverse complement.
AGATCTTCAGCAGGCTTGAGAAGTAAGCCGGCAGAGGCCATTTGACCCCTTCCCATCCCGCAATTATCATGTAGCTGCAGGCCACAGAGAGGCTATCCAGGCCTTCATGCCGCATTAGGAGGAGCTATCAATATGGGTTCATCAGCATCGCATATCCCGCCGTTTGCGGCGGTAATCACGGCAGCAGGCTCGTCAGGGAGATTCCTCTCCGGACGCATCGAGGACGTGAAGAAGGAATACCTCTCGATCGATGGCCATTCCGTGCTCTACAGGGCCGTGAAGCCCTTCTATGAGATCCCCGGGCTGAGCGCGGTCATCGTCACCTGCCCCAAAGGCTCGGAAGACGAGGCGGCCGTAGCGCTCGAGGACCTGATGGATATCCAGACAGTGCCGATGCTCCTGGTCGAGGGAGGGGCGACGAGGACCGAGTCGGTGCGCAACGCGCTGAAGGCACTGGAAGGCATGCCTGCATCGTTCGGCTATATAGCCATACATGACGGAGCGAGGCCATATATCACGAAGGAGCTGATTATCCGTACGCTTGCGGCTGCCACCGTAGTCGGAGGGGCTGCTCCTGCCACGCGCGTGGTCGATGCGCTGAGGACGCTGGGGCCGGACGGCATGATCGAGTCAGCTGTAGACAAGTCGGGGATCATCGCGCTCCAGACCCCGCAGATATTCCGCAGGGAAAGCCTTATCGATGCATACGCGTCATTCGACGGCTCTGCCGATGATGATATCGCGGTATTCATCAATGCAGGCTATAAGGCCTCGGCGATACAGGGAGACAGGAAGAACAGGAAGATCACCTACCTCGATGACATCCCTGATGCGGAAAGGCAGATCGAGGAATACGCGAAAGCCAGGCTGGAAGGACGCAGGAGCGCTGCGGCATCGCGCAGGATGAGGGAGCTAATCGCGGAAGGAAGCAGGGAATGAGGATCGGATTCGGCAGCGACATACACAGGCTCGAGGAGGGCCCTCCGCTGATGCTTGGCGGCATCATGATACCCTCCGAGCGCGGGGAAGCAGCGCATTCTGACGGCGATGTGCTGCTTCATGCCATCATCGATGCAATCCTCGGAGCACTGGGCGCCCCTGATATCGGGGAGCTGTTCCCTCCGGAAGCGGTGAGGAAAGGAGAATCAAGCAGCGTGCTTCTCAGGTCTGTCATGGAAAGGCTCTCCCCTAGGATCATCAACATCGATACGATAATCACGCTGGAGGAACCGAGGCTTTCCGGCTATAAGCAGGAGATACGGAGAAGCGTGGCCTCGCTCCTTGGTATCGATGAGGACAGGGTCTCCATCAAGGCGAAGACCGCGGAAGGCCTTGGCGATATCGGGCAGGGCCTTGCCGTGAGGGCAGAGGCTGCCATCCTGCTGGAATAGGATATCCCCGCATAGCGCGGGGACCCAATGACGAAGAAGGGCTGCCGCAGCAGCCCATACAGCTCACTTGGAGATAAGCATAGTACGCGGATCGAGGTTGACCTTCATCGGCTTAGGCACATTGGCATGGTGGGCCCTCACCACTGTCATGACTACCTTGTCGATCTTCTCATCGTACTTGAGCGCGACAAGGACATCTATCAGGTCATAGTACTTCACGAGCGTATTGGGAACGCCGTTATCATCATAGACGACATCGGGACGGACCGGGGATACGGAGAACCATACCTCGAGGTTCATCTTCTTGGCGAATTCCTTGATCTTGATGATCTCATCCTCATCGGCAACGGTAAGCTTGTAGCCGTCGAAGAGGATGCAGTCAGCCTTGAAGGAGCCCTGGCTGATCAGTGATTCGAGCGAGGAGAGGACCTTGTCGACCGGTACGTTCTCCTGCGAGAAGTTCATCACGACCCTGTTGGCGAGGATCGAATTGTAGACGAGGGTCGCATCATCGAGGGACTGCATCTCCGCAATCTCCCTGAAGACTTCCTTATACCAATTTATCACATGCTCGACGTTGCCTGAGAAGGAAACGTGGATGACGCTTTCACCTTTCAAGAGCTTATCGGTTGCCAGATGAACCAGGCATGCCGTCTTGCCGACGCCATGGCGTGAGACGATGACACCGAGATTCCCGCGCCCGAGTCCGCCATTGATAGACTCCTCAAAGATGCGGAGCGGGCTTACGCTGTTGAGTTCCTTGATATCCATTTTGCACCTCCAATCTGCTTTACATAATTGTAACATAGCGGAGATGGGAAAATACAACCTTTTTCCGCAAAATGGCCAACTCCGCGCCATGCAATGAAATGAGGCCACTCCCCATCGGGAATGGCCTCTCCGTATCGCGGAAACCGCCTATTACTTGCCGGCTTCCTTCTTCCTCTTCTCCTGATAGTTCTTCTTCAGCTCATCGGAGACCGACTGCGGGACGCGGCCGTACTTCTCGACTTCCATCGTGAACTCAGCCTTGCCCTGGGTAAGGGAGCGGAGGACAGTCGAGTAGCCGAACATCTCGGAAAGCGGGACCTCGGCGATGACCTGGCACTGGTTGTTGTCCTCTGTCGAGGATACGATCATGCCTCTCCTCTGGTTGATCGATCCGAAGATGTTGCCCTGGAACTCGGAGGGACCCTCGACCTCGACCTTCATGATAGGCTCGAGGATGACAGGCTTGGCCTTCTCGAAGGCTTCCCTGAAAGCGCCGATGGCAGCTGTCTGGAATGCCATATCCGAGGAGTCGACCGGGTGCCACTGGCCATCGTTGACGACCACGCGTACGCCGATGACCGGGAAGCCTACCTGCGAGCCCTTCTTCATAGCGGACTGGAAGCCCTTGTCGCAGGACGGGATATACTCGGTCGGGATCGCGCCGCCCTTGACCTCATCGACGAACTCATAGTCCTTCGGCTCCTCGTTGGGATCCGTCTGGACAATCGGCTCGATGTAACCGGCCACGCGTGCATACTGGCCTGAACCGCCGGTCTGCTTCTTGTGCGTATAGTTGAACTCGGCCTTCTGGCTGATAGCCTCCCTGTAGGCGACTTCCGGCTTGCCGACCTTGACCTCGGCCTTGTACTCCCTCTTCATCCTTTCGATGTAGACATCGAGATGGAGCTCGCCCATTCCCCTGATGATTGTCTGGTTGGACTCGGGATCGACATAGGTCTGGAAGGTCGGGTCCTCCTTCGTGAAGCGGTTGAGGGCCTTCGCCATGTTATCTGCAGCCTTCTTGTCGACAGGCTCGATAGCAAGGGAGATAACCGGGTTCGGGACGAACATCGATGTCATCGAGTAGTTGAGCGAAGGATCGCAGAACGTATCGCCTGACGCGCAGTCGATGCCGAAGAGGGCAGCGATCTCGCCGCATCCGGCCTCGGAGATATCCTCCATCGTCGATGCATGCATCTTGACGAGGCGTCCGACGTTGAACTTCTTCTTCGTCCTTGTATTGAGGAGGGTATCGCCCTTCTTGATCCTGCCCTGGTAGATCCTGATATACGTGAGCTGGCCGAACTGTCCGTCCTCGAGCTTGAATGCGAGGATGACAGGCTTGGCATTCTCATCGGACTTGAGCACGACTTCCTTCTCGTTGTCGTCCAGGTCAAGCGCCTTGTTCTCGACCTCGGTCGGGTTAGGCAGATAGCTGACGACAGCGTCGAGAAGCGGCTGGATGCCCTTGTTCTTGTAGGCGGAGCCCATGAATACCGGGCAGAGCTCAAGGCTGATCGTGCCGCGCCTTACCGCATCGCGGATAAGCTCTGGGGTGACCTTGTCCTCGAGCATGGCCTCCATCAGCTCATCGGAGCACATGGAAACAGTGTCGAGCATCTCCTCCCTCTTGGCCTTGGCTTCCTCGAGAAGGTCTGCCGGGATCTCCCCAAACCTCTCCTGGAGGCCGTCCTCGCCCTGGTCGAAGTAGATTGCCTTCATCTCGACGAGGTCCACGACGCCCTCGAGCTTGTCCTCGAGCCCGATAGGGATCTGCATAAGGACAGCATTGAGGCCGAGCTTCTCTACCAGCTGGTTCTTCACCTTGTATGGATTGGCTCCCGTCCTGTCGCACTTGTTGACGAATGCGATGCGGGGTACATGGTATCTCTTCATCTGGCGGTCAACGGTAATCGACTGGGACTGGACGCCGCCGACTGAGCAGAGCACGAGGATGGCTCCATCGAGGACACGGAGGGACCTCTCAACCTCAATCGTGAAGTCAACGTGTCCCGGAGTATCGATGATATTGATCTCGTGGCCCTTCCACTCTACGTTAGTAGCAGCGGAAGCGATTGTGATTCCCCTCTCCCTCTCGAGCTCCATTGAGTCCATGGTAGCGCCGACTCCATCCTTTCCGCGTACCTCGTGGATTGCATGGATCTTGTTGCAGAAGTAGAGAATGCGTTCTGAAAGCGTCGTCTTGCCAGAATCGATATGGGCGCTGATTCCGATGTTCCTCATGCCCAGCAGATCGTGTGCCATATGCTTTATACCTCTTATAGTAGAATTCTCAATTGCCTTCGGGGCCCGAAAAGCCACCAGATTGGCATGATATTGAAATTCATTGCTTTGTGCAATACTGCTCCAATTTCTTCCCACATCGGATATTGACGGCATGAAACCGGCAATAAGGTGGCTATATGCGCTGAAAGTATGGTAAGATTTCCACATGGCAACCGTATTCGAGATGATCATAAGCGGGGATATCCCCTCGACAAAGCTATACGAAGATGACCAGTGCATCGCGATACTGGACATAAGCCCCGTCGCCAAGGGCCACGCCCTGGTGATTTCCCGCCAGCCCTATGCGACCTTCACGGAAGTCCCGCTCGAGACGCTCTCCCATATGATGGATATAGCGCGCAGGATCGACATGAAGCAGCGCGAGGTCCTCAAGGCGGAAGGGACCAACATCATGATCAACAACTCCCCTGCCTCCGGGCAGGAAGTGCCCCACCTCCACATCCATGTCATCCCCAGGGTCTCTGGCGACGGCAGGACACCGGTGCTGAAGAAGACATCATATGAGGATGGCGAGATAGCCGCATACGGGGAAAAGCTCAGGATATGAGGGGGATAGCGGTATTCATCTCCATCCTGCTGCTGGCCGCAGGCTGCGCGACGTACACGACCGAGACAGGCTACAGCAGGATAGTGCTGCCGGAGGAAGAGCCCCTTCCTGAGACGAAGATCAGCCTCATCAGGGGCAATGACGCTACTGCCGTGACGGAGGAGGAAAGCAGCGCGGAAGCGGAAGCCCTCCCGGCCATCGAGGAGGAAAAGGCAGAGGACACGGCACCGGTTGTCTATGAGAAGGACAAGGAGAATCTCTATCCCGCAGCCCTCTCGCTGATAAAGTTCCCCCATCTCTACACGCCGGCTGATAGCGATATCGTCATCGACGGCGGGGTCGCCGATGTCTCCATCGCGGTGCTGCCGCTGGGCTTCGGCGATATGGAGGCAGCTGACTTCAGCACGATGCTGGACGCGCTGGCCGATGTCTCCCCTGACTTCATAGCCCTCACAGGGTCGCTTGCTAACCAGGTGCTCGCCGCAAGGAACGCCGGCTGGGATGCGGTGACGCTCAGGGGCGGGACGCTCCTCTTCAGGCCGCGCTTCCTCTCATCGGACGGCAGCACGGCGAAGTTCATGATTTCCAGCGATAAGGACATAGAGATCGCCATCCTCTCGCTGGATGACAGGATGCCAGCGGAGTCAGCAGGCATAGGCGAATGGCTGGAAGGCATCGACAGGGAGAGCGACAGGTCCGCCAAGAGCGCCCTCGATGCGGTCTCCGGAGTGACTGACAGGGAGGCTGTATACATAATCTCATCGCCCGAGCCGTCGACCGATGACTGGATAGCGCTGACGCCATACCGCTACAGGTACGACAGGCACTTCGGCATCTCCGACACGCTCAAGGCCGCGGGATGGAAGGATGCCTATACCGCCACCCATTTCTCGGCGGAGACAGACGGCGGCATAACGCGCCATGAAGGCGATGTCTATGAGCGCCTGGACTTCGTGTACATCAAGGGCCTGATGCCTGAGAAGGCGGTCTCCTTCGCCGTGGAGGGACTTACCGACAGGACCGGGAATTCCGCCCTGCTTGCCGACCTGATAATCCCATGATTACCTTTATTGCAAGGAGAAACAAGATGATTGAGATAAATAAGGCTAATTTCGAAAGCGAAGTGCTGAAGGCCACGGAGCCTGTCCTCCTCGACTTCTGGGCTTCATGGTGCGGACCCTGCAGGATGCAGTCCAGGATCCTCGAGGAATCGCAGGAGCTGCTCAAGGGCGCGAAGATCTGCAAGTGCAACGTCGATGAGAATCCGGAGCTCGCCTCCGAGTTCGGCGTCCAGTCCATCCCCACCCTGATCGTATTCAAGGCAGGACAGGTCGCGGACAGGGCCGTAGGCGTCAGGAACGCCGCGGACCTCAGGCGCATGCTCGGGCTCTGACAGCTGCACGCCGCATGGAAGGGGAATCGCCGCAGGACACGGTGGTTCCCCTTTTCCTTGTCATACCGCATCAATCAGGATCGCAGCAGCAAGGACATAGGCTTACTTTCAGATGCAAGCTTGCAGTAAAAAATCAGCGAAAACCTTGTTTTTGCCGAAAACGCGTACTATTTCCTGCAAGATAGCAGCTGCATGGAAATCAAAACGCCACAATAGCTCCCATACAGCCGGAAGCAGAGGCTGAAAGGAAAGCTGATGCCCTTCAGCACCAGCTTATCCTTCAGCAGCATGCCCCTTCCCAGAGGCTGGATCATGCCGATTCTTCAAGAGGCTATCAGCGGTTCTCCTCAGCCTCTACCCTCCTGCGCTCCTCTTCCGTGAGGAATGCCGAAGGCGCAGGCTCCACGCCCATGTGCCATTCGATGGCATTGACGAGGAAGAACGTGACGGTGCCGACAGCGCAGCCGAATACGACAGGCAGGACACCGAGGTAGAAATCACCGCCGGAGAGGATCTGCCAGAAGACGACGCCGATCGTGCCGGTCACGATTGAGATCGTGCCTGAATGCCTGGTAGCCCTGGGGACAACGAGCCCGAGGCCGTAGGCAGCGAACGGACCTGCGCAGCGGATCGCGAAGGCGAATGTGTTCATCGTCACTATGCTGATGCCGAGGAACGAGATGAGCATCGCGATAAGGCAGAACACGACATTGCAGAAGCGGGTCCAGAAGATCGTCTGGGCATCCGTGAACTCCTTCGAGCCCTCCCTGAAGTGCACCAGGATATCCTTCATGAACATCGTGGACATGCAGAGGAGGTTGGAGTCCGCGCTGGACATCGTCGCGGATATGATAGCTGCCGAGACGACGCCTGTGATGATGGTCGGGGCGAAGTGCTCGGTGACTCCCATCATCGCCGTTGCCTCCGTCAGTCCAGGGACCTGGTCCTTCATGGCAAGGGCAGCAAGGCCGAGGAGCGTCGGGAAGATGGCCATGGCAGCCATCAGCACGCCGGAGAGAAGCGAGGCGCGGAAGGCCGTCTGCTCATCTTTGGCAGTCTCGAAGCGGCTGATCATCTCAGGGCCGGAGAGGAATGTGCAGAAGTAGTTGAAGATGTAGCCGATGATGACGACCCAGCCGATCTTCGTGAAGGAAAGCTGCTCTCCAGGCAGCTTCGCCGCTATGGCATCCCATCCGCCGCAGCCATTGATGACTATAGGAGTGGCGATGGCAAGTCCGGCGAGGATGATTATGAACTGGACGAAATCGGAGATCTGGTCCGCGATCATGCCGCCAAGCGTCGTGTAGACGATGATGATGATACCGGCTGCGAAGAGACATACATTCAGAGGTATGCCCGTCAGAGTCGCGATGACGGAACCGGAGGCGGCAACCTGGCTCGAGGTGAGGCAGAAGAGCGCCAGGATATTCAGCACCGCGGAGAATATCGAGGATGCCTTGCCGAAGCGCCTGCCGATGACCTCAGGAATCGTGACCGCGAATGTCTTCCTGATCCTCGGGGCGAAATATGCCAGCGGGATCATGGCTATGGACGCCGCAAGGACATACCATATGGCACTCATGCCCCATGCGCCGTACGCCTTGCTCGCGAGGCCTGTAGTGGATCCTCCGCCGATATTGTTCGCGCTGAGGGAGAATGCGACCATGAAGAGGCCCATCCTGCGCCCTGCCAGCATGTAGTCGGAGCTGTTCTTGATCTTGATCTTGCCGACGACGAATCCGATAACCAGCATACCGACGAGGTATCCACCGGTTATGATAAGAGCACCTGCGTTAACATCTATTCCCATGCTTACCTCCTTGCGGGGATATATGGTAAGTTTCACCGCAAAAGCAGGATACCGCAACCTCGGCAAGACACATAGAGGACATATTGTCGCCTGGAACCGGGCATAATCAGCAAATGAGCGTAGTTTTCATGATAATCATTATCAATAGGGGCCATTATGGCATCATCGCATGCCTTACAGCGATGCTATCTGCAGAAGCGTCTCCTGCCGCATGGCCTCGATATCATCGAGTATCGAATCCCTGTAATCGCCGCGGTTGAGCGATTCATCGAGCTTGATCGTGGCCCAGCTGACGACCTCGCCCGCCACCACGCCGCCGGCGAATCCCACGAGGCTGCCAAGCGGGCCTGCCAGCGAACCGAGGGCCGTGCCGATCTTGGCGCCTCCCAGCTTGGAGACGATAGGCTTAGAGGCGGCCTTCACCGCCAGCCTGCCGGCCGCTGACTGTATCGACCTCTTCGCGATCCTCCCGATGATGATGCCGGAAGCGGCCCCTGTCCCGATACCGAAGGCCGCATGGAGCGACGGCGTGAAGAGGGTATCGGGAAGATTCCCCGTCACGAGGTCCTCAAGGGAAGCGGTAGCAGTAACCACATACTCCTCAGAATCCTTCTCCACGATCCTGTTCTCATCGAGGATGAGGCCCACAGCATCCCTGAAAAGCCCATCATTGGCAGCTATCACCGCGCTTATATCCGCATTGATGTCACAGCCGGGATTGATGAGCTCGGACATCTTCTCCTCCATCAGGCTACCGACAGCCTCCTCGACGCCGTCAGTCAGCATGCCCTTCACCATGTTCCAGAGCTGCGAGTACTGGCCTCCTATGCTGTAGTACCAGTCAAGATACACATCTACGCCGGCAGCCATATCATCGAAATAATCATCCACGATAGCCTCAAGCTCGGCCTTGGTCTTGGCAGCGAAGCTCTCGCCGACCTCTCCGATAAGGAGCATGGTGCCTTTCCTGTACAGGATCCCATCTATCTCATCGACGGCTACCTCCACGGTCTCCACCATCTCGACAGAGGCCCTGCCTACGGCATCGGCCACCTCGCTATCGACAGCCACCGAGGCAATGCCGGCCATGACAGCCATGGAGATGATGGCAGCCAGCACTATGGAGCGCAGGCTGATGGCCCTGCTGCTTCCCGCCAGCGGCTCCGTGATGACCTTCAGCCTATCCCTACCAAGGGAGAAGAAGATGGCGGCCCTGCTGAGGGCCAGGATGAGGATGCCGCCCTGGCAGATGACCACGAAGAGGGCAAGGAACGCATCATCGGCCATGATGGATGCCGTACGGCTGCCGAGGACCATGCCTGACATGCGGAGGAAGGAATCCAGGACCGTGGCAATGACCGTGACCGCGCCGGAATACCCTAGCCTGCCGATATCCCCAGGGCAGAACGGCAAGGAAAGCACGGCATCCCTGAGAAAGTATGCGATAAACGGATAGACAATCACGGTGCAGAACGCCAGGATCCAGGCATCGGCCCTGGCCAGATGGTAGTCCGCGGCAGCTTCCCTGTATATCCTCAGCCTGCCGACGGCCATAGCCCTGCAGAGGGCGCTCATCAAGGCTGCCGCCAGAGCTGCAGACATGAAGGCGATGTACTCCGCCGGGGAGAAGAGATACACGGCGACAGGGAGCGCCAGCGAAATGGCCACGGCGGCTATGATCGACGCAAGGTAGGCGAACCTCCTGCTGCAGAGGAAGCGGTAGAGCATGGAACTGTCATCATAGTCCCTTATCCTCTTTCCCTTATATAGGGATATCCTGTAGAGGGAATACCCTGCCAGCGGAACCGTGAAGGCAGCTGCGGAGAGAAGATAGTACGGCAGGCCATTGCCGATCAGGAACGGCAGGTGGAACACAGCAAGCGCAAGCCCTGCCGAGAGCAGCACCCTTGCCAGTCCCTCACTTGATATAGCCGCAGAAGAAGCTGCCTTGTCCATCCCATCTCCCCTGACCCGATTGTAGAGAAGCATGGCGATATATGGAAGGGCGGGGCCGCCCTGCCCTTTTCATTTTCCTTGACAGCGCTGATGATAATGCTAATCTATTGATAACAATTATCAATAAAGCTATGGCTTGAGGAGGGTGGATGAAGTATATCTGCCAGGTATGCGGATACGTATACGACGAAGAGGCTGAGGGGATTCCCTTCGCGGAGCTTCCCGACGACTGGAAGTGCCCGATGTGCAAGGCACCCAAGAATATGTTCGCGGCTGAGGAAGATGGGGTGGCGGAAGCTGAGCCCAGCCAGGAGACCATCGAGACGGACCTGGAGAAGCTCTCCCCGGGTGCCATGTCCGCCCTCTTCTCCAACCTTGCCAGGGGTGCGGAGAAGCAGTACAGGGAACATGAGGCCTCGCTGCTGAGGAAGATCGCGGACTACTTCGCCTCCGCCTCCCCTGCTGTCCCGGAAGCTGGCATGCCCTATATACGCGCCCTTGCCGATGAGGATATCTCATCGCTCTATCCGGAGGCGAAGAGGACGGCATCAGCCCATGGCGACAGAGGGGCCCTGAGGGCCTGCACATGGGGAGAGAAGACCGGCAGGATGCTGCAGGCTGTGCTGGAAAGCTACGAGAAGGAAGGCGAAAGCGCCCTCGCGGGCACCCAGATATGGGTCTGTTCCATCTGCGGCTTCATATACATCGGCGACAATCCGCCAGCCCTGTGCCCTGTATGCAAGGTCCCTGACTGGAAGTTCGAGAAGATCGTCTGAGGAGGTGGAAGGTCAACCACCCCATCCTTTAGAGGATGAGGCTTGAAAAAGCCTGGCTGACTAGCCCAAGCGAAGTATTGCCGTGAGGCAAGGCCAGCTACGTTACCCGGGAATATATAGGCACCGGCGGATATCGTCCGAGTCCGCTGCTCTGCGCCCTGCGGTTAAACAGTTCCTACTGGGTTATGGACAGTACCGTACGGGATACAAAACCCCGGGATAACATCGGCGAAGGACAGCCGGGAGCGATACCCGGCAACCGGAAAACCGGATTTACCTCTATATGAGGTTCAGGAGTCAACGATGGTATATGTCATCGCGAAGGACGGGACGCCGCTCATGCCTACCGAGAGGCACGGCAAGGTCAAGTGGCTTCTCAGGAAGAAAAAAGCTAAGGTGGAGAGCGCCTGTCCGTTCACGATCAGACTGCTCTACGAGCCGGAGACGCGGCATGTGCAGCCCGTGACGCTCGGCGTCGATACCGGATACAGCACCGCCGTATACTCCGCATCCACAGAGCAGAAGAGGCTCTTCGAGGCGGAAGAGGAGATGCGCACGGACATCCCTCAGCTCATGACGGAAAGAAGCGAGAAGCGCGGAGCCAGACGCAGCAGGAAGACTCGCCACCGCAAGCCGCGTTTCGATAACCGCAGAAGGAAGGCTGGCTGGCTCCCGCCGTCGCTCGAGGAGAAGCTCACAGCGCACCAGAACACCGTGCGCATCATCTCATCGTTCCTGCCTGTCTCCCGCATCGTCATAGAGACCGCCGCGTTCGATATCCAGAAGATCAGAAATCCTGATATCGATGGAGAGGAGTATCAGCAGGGAGAGCAGATGGGCTTCTGGAACGCAAGGGAATACGTCCTCTACAGGGATGGCCACGAATGCAGGCTCTGCGGCGGGAAGAGGAAGGATCCCGTGCTTGAGGTGCATCACAAGATCAGGCGCATCGATGGCGGCTCGGACAGGCCGGAGAACCTCATCACGCTCTGCTCCACATGCCACAGCCTTCTCCACAGTGGAGAGATCAGGACGGACTTCAGAAAGCCGAAGGGATATAAGACAGAAGCGCTGATGTCCGCCATGCGCTGGGAGCTTCTGAGAAGACTCAGGGCTGAATTCGGTGAAGCGCGCGTATCCATGACATTCGGGTACATCACGAAGGACACGAGAATCCGGCATGGGCTGGAGAAATCGCACAGGGTGGATGCGCGCTGCATCGCCGGGCATCCCGATGCCGCCTCCAGCGGCGAATGGTATGCCATACGGAAGCTCAGATGCCATAACAGGAAGATACACAAGGACACGATCCCCAGGGGCGGCATCAGGAGGCGGAACCAGACAGAGAAGATAATCGGCGGCTTCGGCCTCTGGGATATCGTCCTCTACGAAGGAATCCTCTGCTATATCCATGGCCGGAGGAGCTCTGGCTATTTCGATATCAGGAAGCTGGACGGCACGAAGGTGCATCCGGCAGCCCATTGCAGGAATCTTACGCTCGTCGAGCGTACGAACTCAAGACTGATAGAAAGGAGGAAGCCGGTTCCTCTCCCGCCTGCAGAGGCTGGAGTATCCCCGGCTATTATTTTATGAAGAAGATAGCAGTAAGGAACCTCAGGCTCTGCACGAAGGACTGCCTCTGCCTGTATGTCTGCCCCAATGGAGCGACGGATACGGAGGACAGTATCATCGACACATCAAGATGCATCGGCTGCGGCGACTGCGCGGCGGCATGCCCCAGCGGCGCCATAAGCCTCGTGCCTGTCACCTATCCCCCGCAGCAGAAGAAGGACGATGCGGTCATCGCCGCGCTGGACAGGCTGGCTGAGAACAAGGCAAAGGAAGAGAAGGCCGCCCTCATGATCGCAGGATCGGCGGCAGACCCCGGGCTGAGGAGGCTGATGAAGGCCGTGGCACGGTCTGCGAGGCTCTCTGCCGAGGACATCCTCCGCGAGGCAGGCTACATGCTCCCGCAGAGCGGCAATGCGCTGAGCCTCATCCAGAGCCTTATCGACGATCCGCCATCGCAGGGGTTCCCCCTCAAGGAAGCCGAGGAGCTCCTAGCCACGATTGAATGCAATGATGGCGGCTACAGGCGCAGGGAAGCAGGCACAGTGCGCTACAGATGCAATCGCTGCCTCACCGAGTTCGAGGTACGTGAAGGCGAGGAGCCCGTATGCCCCATGTGCGGCGCCACCGGCGATGAGCTAGAAAGGCTGGAATGAAGCCCCGTCCCCGGATATCATCAGCTGCAGGGAGGACATCATGAGATTCGCTTTCCTCATCATGGGCGACGGGCTCGATTCCGCCAGGGACAGGGCATCGATACATCAGGGCATGTGCAGCATCATCGGCGTCCGGGACCTCGAGGATGCCTGCACGGCTGCCAGGAAGCTCCTGGACGAGGGCATCGGCTGCATAGAGGTATGCGGGGCATTCGGCCCCGAGGGCGCCAGGAAGGTCGCGGAGGCAACAGAGGGGAAGATCCCTGTCGGGTATATCACGCACCTTCCTGAGCAGGAAGGGCTCCACAGGGCTGTCTTCGGCTCCTGATCTGCACGAAGTATATCACCACGGCCACGGCAGAGGTGAGCACCGCTGCCGATGGCATGACATACCAGAGCCCTTCGAGTCCAGAGCCCTTCAGCAGGAACATCATCAGCATCGGGAACAGCAGGGCATTGCAGAGCGAGAGGACAGTCGCCTCCCTGCTCTTCCCCACCGCGGAAAGGAATGACTGGCAGGAGTAGCTGATCCAGCGCACGAGATACGTCAGCCCCATGATGGATATCGCATGGATGGCGAGGGTGACGACAGCGCCATCGGCCTCCAGGAAGAGAGAGAATATCCAACCGGGGAAGATCTCCAGGACGAAGGTGAAGGCCGCGCACATGACAGCAAGGGCGATGACGCAGCGGAATGCGATCTTCCCTGCCCTGTCGCGCCTCTTCGCTCCCCAGTTGTAGCCGATTGCCGGCTGCAGCGAGTCGAAGACACCGTACATGCCAGGCACGATGATCCCGTCTATATTCATGAACACCCCGTATATCGAGACAGCCACATCCCCGCCGAGATGGAGCAGCAGGCTGTTCATGAATATCGAGGTGATCCTTCCCGACGTGTTGTTCAGGAAGCTGGGCAGCCCCTGGACGAATATCTCCCTGAGCGTGTCACGCACACCCCTGAGCCGCGTGAAGCGCAGGGCCATCCTGCCCCTGATGAACGGCATCATGCAGATGATGCAGGTAATGGACATGCCAAGGCTCGTGCCGAGGGCCGCGAAGCCGATCCCCAGGTCGAATATGCATAGGAAGATGAACTCGAGGACGAGGCAGAGAAGCGCCATGACGATGTTCATCACCATGGAGAACCTCACCCTGCCGCAGATCCTGAGGTAGTTGTCGAATACGAATACCAGGCATGTAAGCGGTATGAAGACGGTATACACGCCGAGATAGGCCATCGCCTCCCTTATCAGGGCATCATCTGCCCCCATGAGGCGGAACAGCATCGGACCGGCTGCAGTCAGCGCCACAGCGGCGATTGTGCTCAGAAGCGATGCCGAGATGACGGCGGCAGTGAAGATCCTGTCAGCCTCCTCCTTCCTGCCCTCCCCGAGCCTGAGGGCGATGCCGATGGAAGAGCCCACTGCGACCATGTCGGCAACAGCGTATGCGATGAGGAGAAGCGGCATGGCCAGGTTGCCGCCGGCGAATGCCGTCTGCCCGATGAAGCGCCCGACCATGAGCATCTCGACAGAGAAATAGATGTTCGATGCGATCATCCCGATAGCGCCGGGGACCGCTGCCCTGAAGAAGAGCCTCGTAGGCGATGTCTTCAGGAAGAATTCCTTTTCAGAGTCCATGATACTATCATTCAAAACTATTGAGTTAACTCCATAGTCAAGGGTATCATCGGAACAAGATGAAGATAGATGATTCGATATACTACAGCCCCCATCAGATGGCCTCTTTCTTCTCCATAAAGAAGGATACCCTCCTCTTCTATGACAGGATCGGCCTCTTCTCCCCAGCCATGCGCAAGAGCAACGGCTACCGCTGCTACTCCGCCTCGCAGGTCAATGAGCTGGACACGATACTGACCCTCAGGGACCTGGGCATCCCCCTCTCCTCGATAAAGGAGGCCATCGGCAGCATCAGCACCCCATCATTCGTCTCGCTTCTCGAGAACGAGGAGGCCAGCATCAGGCAGAAGATCGCCGACTGCAAGGCAAGGCTCGACACGGTAGGAGCCATCAAGTCATCGATAAGGGAAGCCGTGGAGGCGGAGAAAGGCAGGATGTATACCGCGCGCTACCCATCCGTGCCGATGATCAGCATGCCCATCAGGAAGATCGGCAAGGACAGCACCAGCGACGAGGCCTGGCAGGAGGCATACAGCAAGCTGATTGCGAAGATAGGCGGCAATACGATAATCACGATAGGGAGCATCGTCCCCATGGAGGATGCGCGGAGGACCCTAGGCAGCATCTGCCGCGAGGTCTATGCGACATTCCCGGGTCCTTCTGACACGAAGATCCCCAGGGGGCGCTATGCATATATGTTCTTCCAGGGCTCCCTCGACAGGCTGCAGTCGTTCTACCAGAGCTTCCTCTCGGAGCTTGGCCGCCTGGAACTGGATGCAAAGGGAAGCATCTATGAGGAGCTCACGATATCATCGATAGTCACGAAGGAAGAGGATGAGCATGTCACCAAGCTGATGGTGCGGATCGGATAAGGAGAATGCCCGCAGGCTCCCCTGAAGAACCTGCGGGCATGGAATCATTCGTGCCAGTCCTGGATGACATACACATCGATCTGGTTGAACGGCATGTCGATTCCGTTGGCCCTGAGCGTCTTGAGGATGTCCGCATTGAACCTCCAGCAGACAGGCCAGTAGTCAGAAGGCTTGACCCAGGGACGGACATAGATGGTGATGGCTGATTCGCCATAGCTGCCCACCTCGACCAGCGGCTGCGGATCGGGAAGTATCTCCGGATACGTCGCCAGCAGGCTCCTGATGGCTTCCTTGGCCTTCTCGAGGTCATCGGTATAGCGTACGGTGACTGCCATATCGAGCCTCCTCTTTTCGATGAACGAGTAGTTTATGATATTGCTTCCCCACACGTTATTGTTGTTCATGGTGACCTTCTTGTTATCGCCGGATGAGAGCGTGACGCACATCAGGTCCATCGACTCGACAGTCCCTGATATGTCCCCGATAGCGACCCAGTCGCCTACCCTGAACGGGCTGTTGATGGCAATCATGATGCCGCTGAAGAAGGAACTGATGGATTCCTGCAGCGCGAAGCCGAGTACGACACCGGTGATTCCAAGACCTGCCAGTACCGGGGTAAGGTCAATGCCGAAGACTCCGAGGATGGCGATGATCGCTATGATCCAGACAATCACGCTGATAATCTTGGCCAGTAGCCGCATCAGCATGGGCGTGCACTTCTTGTTGACCCTCGATAGCTTCCTCAGCGACTTATGGACAAGCGAGGTGATGATCTTCGCTACGATGAAGAGTACGACGGCAACGATTGCCGATACGATCAGCGGATGGATATGGAAGTTCGTCGAGATGGTCTCGACAGTCTCAGTCAGCGTCTCCGGGCTATCTGCAACCGTCTGAGCCGCGGCTTCAAGTGGTGACGTAGTTTCTCCTTGATGAATTATCTTCTGCAAACCAGAACACTATAGAGGATTATCAGACTTAACGGAAGCCAGGCCCCAATACATTCAGGCGATGGCACTGGCCATGATGAGCGCGTCCTTGTAGAAGCCGTCCAGTATCGAGTAGACGGAATCGACTGATACAAGCCTGCCGTCGATTGTCATGGACGTCACGTATATGCGCGCCCCGCTGCTGCCGAATCCGACACGCAGATGCGAATGGCCGGCGGAATCCTCCATATCGCCCTCGACGAAGACGACCCCGTCCTTATCGATCGTCCACTCCGGGTCGCCCAGGGTACTGGAGAATATATAGCCTAGGGAGAGATTCCTGTACGGTGCCTCGTATACGGCATTCATCATCGCAGACCTGTCGTGATTGAGGCGCAGGAAGAAGATCATGGCGCAGAAAGCGGCGATGAAGAGCAATGCTACAAAGGGGATATGCCACAGTTCCTTCACGGGATGCAGCGGAGCCTTCTCCTGCACGGCGCCGCAGTATGGGCAGCGTCTCTGCTTCTCCCCGATTTCCATACCGCAATGGCCGCAGCGCATAAACTCCTCCCTTTACGGCCTTTATATCACTTAATGCGGCTGATACAGACATGATCGGGAAAATGGAGTCTATTTCAGCAGAGAGGCGCGAAGAGCCTGAGGATGCCATCCACAAGCCAACGGCGGAACGTGAGCCTATATGCCTTTCCCGGTATCGCTTCACGGCAGAGCGCCTGCGTAGCCAGATAATCCTCCTTAAGGTCCTTGAGTATGGGTGAGCCGCAGAAGACCGAGTTGTTCTCGAAATGCAGGAACAGGCTGCGGTAATCGAGATTGACAGTGCCGATGGTGCATATCCTGTCATCGATTACCGAGGCCTTGGCGTGCACGAAGCCCGGAGTGTACTCGAAGATCCTCACGCCGGATGCGGCAAGGACCGGGTAGAAGCTCCTGCTAAGGCGGTATACGAGCTTCTTGTCGGGGATACCCGGCATGATGATGCGCACATCCACCCCGCGGACCGCAGCCCTCGTGAGGGCATCGGTGAGCTTGTCTCCCAGTATGAGATAAGGAGTATAGAACCAGGCATATTCCCTCGCCTGGGAAAGCAGCTCTATGAAGAGCTCATTGCTTGCGGCCTTCGTCCTGAGCGGCGAATCATAATAGCTCAGGACATAGCCTTCCGTGTCGGTATCATCATAGTCTGGGGATATCAGGACATCATCGGCTATCCGATTCCTGGTGAAGGAATTCCAGAACTGGACGAACATGCGCATGTAGTCAGCCACGGCCTTCCCCTCCATGCGGAACCCGATATCCTTCCAGTGCCCGAACCTGGCCTTCCTGTTTATGTACTCATCGGCAAGGTTGATGCCGCCGGAGAAGACCACCCTGCCATCGATGATGAGCATCTTCCTGTGGTCCCTGTAGTTCAGCGTGCCCTTGATGAATACAAGCGGATTGAACGGCACGCACTCTATGCCCTGTGACCAGAGCCTCCGCACCTCCTTGCCTGAGTACGTGGCGATGCTGCCGACATCATCATACAGCACCTTGACGCTGACGCCCTCGGCAGCCTTCCTCGCAAGGACGCTGACCATGGCATCCCACATCTCACCGCCTTCGATGATGAAGTACTCAAGGAAGATGAAACGGCTGGCCTTCTCCATCTCCGCAAGCATGTCGGGGAACATGCCATCGCCCAGCGGATAGTATCTGACATGGGGGCAGCGATGGACATGGAAGCCGGCTATCCCGCCGATATAGCCAAGGGTCTCAGCCAGCCTATGGTCATCCGCAGCCAGGCTGGCCATGGCCTCGCCATCATCGGCATCTGGAAGCAGCGGATTGGCCTCCAGCGCCCTCCTCAAGGGCCTCGTGGTGCGCTTGTTGCCGAAGAGGAGATACAGGAGTGCACCGGGAATCGGAGCGGAAAGGATGATCAGCAGCCAGAGGATCCTGTATGTGACCTCATCAGGCTTCGTGACCAGATAGAGCACGAAGATGACAGCCAGGACCGAAAGCAATGTCGCCAGCAATCCGGCCCATGGACGCAGCCATGTCAGCAGCGCGAAGATCCACAGCGCCTCAAGCGCTACAGCCGGGATGATGATGAATATCCTGCGTATGATCCTGCCCATGCCATGATTGTACGCCCTTGCAGAATCTGCCGCCACCATCTTATCGATGGTCCGGCCTGCCTCTATAATACAGCAAGTACCAGAGGAGATTACCCATGCTGATAATCAGGGATATCGATACAGGCACGGTGCTGACGAAGTCCAACCTGCCTGTCTCCGATTATACGGTCAACCCCTATGTGGGCTGTGCCCATGGCTGCAGATACTGCTATGCATCATTCATGAAGCGCTTTACGAACCATCCCGAGCCCTGGGGCGATTTCGTCGACGTGAAGCATTGGCCCCCGATAAGCAATCCTGGGCGCTATGCGGACAAGGAGCTCTTCATCTCATCGGTAACCGACCCCTACCAGCCCTGCGAGGAGGAATACCGCAGGACAAGGGCGGTCCTCGAGGAGATGCAGGGAAGCGGATGCTCTCTCAGCATCTCCACCAAGTCGGACCTGGTGCTGAGGGACCTTGACCTGATAAGGACCTTCCCCGATGCCCGCGTCTCCTGGTCGATCAACACGCTTGACGAGTCATTCAGGGAGGAGATGGACAATGCTGTCTCCATAGAGCGGCGCCTTGCCGCGATGAAGGCATTCCATGACGCAGGGGTGAGGACCACCTGCTTCATCTCCCCCATCTTCCCTGGCATCACCGTGCCTGAGGAGATAATCATGAGAGCCAGGGAGCAGTGCAACCTGATATGGCTCGAGAACCTGAACCTCCGCGGTGGATACCGCAAGACGATCATGGACTATATCGCCGCAAGGCACCCGGAGCTTATGCCGCTATATGATGCCATCTACGTGAGGAAGGACTGCAGCTACTGGCATGAGCTCGATATGAGGCTACGAGAGTTCGCAGAGAAGGAGGGCCTTCCGTATCTGAGGGACGATGACTCGGTGAAGAGGCCCTTCAGCGCCCCGCCGGCCATAGTGAACTACTTCTTCCATGAGGAGATCATCCCATCTGCGAAGAAGAGGAACGCTCCGGCAGGAGACGGACATCCATGATTCCAATAAGCGGATCCGTTATTATCGGAATGCGGCTGAATCCAGAATAACGGAAGCCCTTATTATCAAAAATCACCCTTTTTCAATAATAATGAACCGGCTTATTATCAAAAATCCGGCTTTCTTGATAATAAGGCCATGGCTTGTTATCCTTATTCTTGGAAAAATGATAATAAGGAGTGCAGTACATGATTGCAGTTGAGAGCTTCCTCTCTGGGAAATATAGGAACAACGGTGATTTCAAGTCCTTCATCCCATCTCCCATCAATGATACATGGGTATGGTCCTCTTCGGAAATCAATGCACTCCTATCCCAGGCAGACCGTGAACTCGGTGCTTTGAGTACATACCCTGAACTCATACCGGACCTGGACATATACATAAGGATGCATATAAGGGTCGAAGCAAACAAATCAAACCGGATTGAAGGGACGAAAACCTCAATAGAGGAGGACATGCTTCCGAAAGAGAATCTTGTTTCCGAAAAACGCGATGACGTACAGGAGATAGAGAATTACATCAAGGCGATGGACTATGGTGTGAAAAGGATCATCGATGATGACTTCCCTTTCAGCAGCCGTTTCCTCAGAGAGCTTCATCAGATCCTTCTCCAAGGCGTAAGGGGAGAATACAAGACTCCGGGAGAATTCAGGAGGTCACAGAACTTCATAGGAGGAAGCAAGCCTTCTGATGCAGTCTATGTACCGCCTTCTATTGCAGACCTTGATGCAGCTATGGAGGATTTCGACCGGTTTGCCAATCGCAACGACGATCTTCCTGTCCTGATCCGATTGGCAATCATGCATTATCAGTTCGAGACGATACATCCATTCCTAGACGGCAATGGACGTATCGGACGTCTTATGATACCGCTGTATCTCCTTTCCAGGAATATCCTTGGGAAGCCGTGCTTCTATATCAGCGATTATTTCGAGACGCATCGCAGCGAATACTACGCGGCATTACAGGACACCAGAGTACGCAATGATATGGAGAGATGGATCTGCTTCTTCCTCAGGGCATCAATCGCTACCGCAAGGAAAGCAAAAGACACATTCAATAGAGTCCTGCGTCTAGTCGACAAATACAACAGATACATTGCTGAGACGAAAAGCATGCACACGACAATCAGCTCCATCATCAGGGAAATGTATTCCCGGCCGATAGCATCTGTCGCAATCCTTTCCGAAATGACAGGAATCGGTGTCACGATCGTCAATTCCGCCGTAAATACGCTTGTCGCTGACGGAGTCCTTTCCGAAATCACAGGCGGCAAACGGAACCGGGTATTCATGCTTACTGAGTATATGGAGATATTCTCCGGCAATGATGGAAGCTGACACAAGAGGGAGGCGGGTGATTCCCGCCTCCAGATGCGCTGTCCTTCACTCTACATCCTGCAGAGCTGCATAATCCTCCTCACCTGTCCTGACCTTGACAACCCTGGTCACATTGTAGACGAAGATCTTCCCATCGCCGATATGGCCTGTATACAGGGCCTTCTTCGCGGCCTCGATGACAGAGTCCACAGGGATCTTGCTGACGACGACCTCGACCTTCACCTTCGGGATCAGATTGACATCAATCTCAGCTCCGCGGTACTTCTCACCTGCCCCTTTCTGTATACCGCAGCCCATGACCTGCGTCATCGTGATACCAGTGACGCCAAGGGCATTCAAGGCGGTCTTGAGGGCATCGAACCTCGACAGCCTGCAGATTATGCTGACCTTGTGCATTCCCGTGTCATATACGCCATCCACTATCGTCTTCCTGCTGGCAACCTTGACCGCGGCATCTATCTGCGAGGCAGACGCCTTGCCGTAATCATCCTCCCCGAGGTCGGTATTCTCGTTCACTTCCATATCGAGCCCGGTGATATCATTGATGGCAAAGCCGGAATAGGCGGAAGCCAGCCCATGTTCATGCATATCGAGGCCATCAATCTCCACGGAAGCTGGCACCCTCAGTCCGACCGTCTTATCGATGATCTTGAAGACGATGGCCATGATGATAAGGACATACGCGGCAACCGTGGCCACGCCAAGGGCCTGTATCCCAAGCTGATGAAGCCCTCCTCCGTAAAACAGGCCAGGAGCGACACCATCGCCGCCATTGCTGAAGAGCCCCACGGCAAGCGTACCCCAGATGCCATTGGCCATATGAACCGATACGGCGCCTACCGGGTCATCGATTTTCACGATGTTGTCAAAGAATTCAACCGACAGCACGACAAGGAATCCTGATACCAAGCCGATGAAGAAGGCACCCACGGGTGTTACGCAGTCGCATGAGGCCGTGATGGCAACGAGTCCGGCAAGCGCCGCATTGAATGTCATCGACACATCCGGCTTGCCATAGCGCAGCCAGGTGAAGACCATGGCCACGACAGTCGCAACAGCCGCCGCGAGGTTCGTGTTGAACATCACCAGCGAGGCAAGCTCCATATCCTCATCGGTGCTCATGGCGACAGTGGAACCTCCATTGAAGCCGAACCAGCAGAACCAGAGGATGAAGACGCCGAGGGCCATGGCCGTAAGGTTGTGTCCCGGAATCGCCCTTGCCTTGCCATTCTTGTCATATTTGCCGATGCGGGGCCCGAGGAGCGCAGCTCCCAGGCAGGCTATCAGGCCACCGACCATATGGACGCAGGTCGAGCCCGCGAAATCATGGAAGCCAAGTGACGATAGCCAGCCTCCGCCCCAGATCCAATGCCCGGATATCGGATAGACAATCAGGCTTATCACGGCGCTGTATATACAGTATGCCTTGAAATTCGTACGCTCTGCCATCGATCCTGAGACGATTGTCGCCGCAGTTGCACAGAATACGGTCTGGAAAATAGCATAGCACCAGGTCGGCAGTGTCCCGAAATCATAGGTACCACGTATCAGCGGATCGAATCCACCGATAAGCGGCCCCGCTCCCGCGAACATGATTCCGAAGCCAACAAGCCAGTAGCAGGGAACACCGATGCAGAAATCCATCATATTCTTCATCAGTATGTTCCCTGTATTCTTAGCCCTTGTGAGCCCAGCCTCACAGAGCGCGAACCCTGCCTGCATGAAGAACACCAGGATCGCGCTGACAAGTACCCAGATTACATCCGTCGCTGAATACATCCCCATCCTCCTTGCGTGCCACCCATAGGAAAAGGGGTGTGCGTCGGCTCCCACAGGAACTCTCAGCACACCCCTTTGTGTATGGAAAGGTATAGAAAATAGATTAAGGCGCCCTGGATTCTATCCAAAGCGCCCTTGCTGCATACTTAAGGGATATGCTTTTCAGCCTCCGCTGTCAAGGAACAGGAACATCGCGAAAGCAAAAATGAAACATTTTTCCGAAATCATGATATGCCCCTCCGCAGGCAGTGCTGGGATATAATCAGATCATGAGCAGAAGCAAAGCAGGAATCATAAGGGATGCAAGCAGGAAGACAGGGATACCGCGTGCGGATGCAGAGGCGCTGATCGATATCTTCCTTGATGAGATAACGAAGACCGTCCTTGCCGGCGATAAGGTCATCATCCCCGGATTCGGGACATTCCAGGCTGGGATGAAGGCAACGGGTACGGTAAAGGGACCTAACGGCAAGCATGTCCCATATGAGGGAAAAGGCGTCTTCCAGTTCACCCCTGCCCGCAGGCTGCAGGCCGAGATCGGCCAGCTGAGTACGACAATCGATCCGGTATTATGACAGCTATGCATATTCAGATATAAGCATCTACAGGAAAACAGAGATGCGTTGTGACAGAAGCGAAATCATGCCGTCCAAGCCTATCAGATGCATTGCCAGTCTGGCGGCTTCCCTATCTTTCCATTACCCGCGGATCCAGCAGGAAGTCATAGATGCTCACGGTCAGGATGCCGTAGTCATCATAATACGGCTGTATGATATCCTTCGTAATGATTATCTTCTTAAAGGAATCATCGATCTTCCTGAAAGGCCTTATTTCCTGAGTACGTTTTGCTTCATCAGGCAGAGAATAAGCAGACTGGATGTAATATCTGGATGAACCGAGATTGCATACGAAATCAATTTCAAGCTGTTTCCTTATCATCTTTCCATTCTGGTCTCTTTCAGCAATCTGCACGACACCCACATCTACGCTATAGCCACGCATGCGGAGCTCATTATATATCATGTTCTCCATGGAATGAGTCTCTTCTAATTGTCGGAAATTGATTCTTGCGTTTCGTAGTCCAAGATCCGAGAAGTAGTATTTCCTCGGTGTCTCGATATAGGCTTTCCCTCGTATGTCATACCGCTCTGCTGCATCAATAAGAAAGGAATCCTCAAGATAATCCAGATATTTCTTTATGGTTGCGGAAGTGATTCTGGATTTCTTCACGCTCCTGAAGGTATTCTTCAGCTTCTCAGGATTGGTCAGCGATCCGATTGAAGAGGAAAGGATGTCAAGCAGCTCTTCCAGCTCTCCGATATTCCTCACGTTATGGCGGCTGGTGATATCCCGGATATAGATCTCGGAGAATAGATTCTGCAATGCAACTGCTTTTTCCTCTCGCCCTTCACGCAGAACAACCATAGGGATTCCGCCATAAAGCATATATTCCGAGAGCCCCATATACTTGTCTCCGTCGTAGACTGTCATGAACTCTGCGAAACTCAAAGGATACATATGGATTTCATCTCCCCGTCCTGCGAATTCCGTTGCAATGTCCTTTGACAATAATCTTGCGTTGCTTCCAGTCACATATACATCTATATTGTCCTTTCGGAGGTACCCATTCAGAACAGCTTCGAAGCAATCCAGCATCTGGATTTCATCAAGTAGCAGATAATACACCCCATCATCAACGATTCTGGACCGGATATAGGCCATGAACTTCTCCGGCTCTGCTCCTCGCCTCTCCCTTTTCATCTGGACCAGGTTCTCGCCAATCAGATGAAGATCATCTCCGGAATCAAAGGCAAAGCGGATAATATGCCCAGCGTCCACCCCGTTCCCAAGCAGATGGCGATAGAAGAGATTGTTAAGTAAGTAGGACTTGCCGCACCTGCGGATGCCGGTAACCACCTTGACCAGTCCGTTGTTCTTCCTTCTTATCAATCTATCCAGATATAAATCCCTGCGAATTTCCATCCTCGCCTCTCAACGAATGATTTCTGCATCTTGTTGCACTTTTCTATTATAGAATATACGAAAGGTTCCTTCTCAAGCAATAAAAAACTGCATGTGCAGATGAGACTGAACGGAAGGCTTCCGGCAGTACATGTTATCTTGAGTGGCAGAAAGGATATCATCGTGATAAGTACTGGCTATCTGATTCAATCAATATAGATGGCTATCTGTGGGATAAGGCTTCACTGACGCAGTTTATGCACCAAGTCATTGAGGATTTTGATTATTATGATCTTGACGTTATCAGCAAAAGACAAGGGGAAGGAATCGTAACGCTTAGCTAGACGGCAAATCCACTCTGCAAGGATATCATAACAGAGGCGATTCCCTGGTGGCTGGATGTTTTGAAGAATATGAAGTGTTTACGATCTGTGGATTGTGAGTTGTATCTGCATACTGCTATCACCTAGATCCTTGGCATACAATAAGGAGCGGCTCCTTGTATTACCGCTCCTTATTTAAGACTCCTTATTCAGATGAGTATTTCATGTAAACTTGAATCTATTCACTCCGTCTGATGGTTTGAGATCATAATACGAAGCCTATCTTTCTCCTCGCAGGCCAAGGACAATCACGCCATTGTCCGCTGTTGTCTTCTGTTTTTCCTATCAGAAGATCTGTTGCTGCGTCTGCGATGTAACCGAGATAGCTTCCAGCAGAGCTGTCACCGCACAGCAATTTCCACATAAGCCCTCCAAAAAGGTAGGACTCGGCAAATTCACGCCAGCTATGGAACTTTTCTGCCGCACTGTGTGATAGATCCCATAGGATCCCAACCGCCTCGTTCTCAGTAATCCATCCCAGATAACATCCCCATCGAGCCAGCATCGCTGCACGTCCAGTATCCCATCCCGCCATGAAGTCTGGTGAGTAATGGTCTTTATATCGCTGAGCGAATCTCCATGCCCGCCTTGTGGATTCACGATCATCTTCATCCATGGTTTCATCCATCAGCTCTTCCGGCGAAGACGCTTCCGCATAGAGCTGATAGCGCATGATATACCCATCCTGTGCCAGATAGCGGATCATATCCAGCAGTTCGCTACGACCGTTTATGCCCCAGGAGCGACGGACAATAGAGACGATTTTCTGTTCCATGACAGGGATATGCTCTTCCACATCCATCCTGCTTAGATCATGATCATTCAGGTCCGATACGATTCCTGAGAGCAATATGCCGAATCGATTCCATTTCGCATCATCTTTCTGATAAGCAATGGGATCTGGTTCGGGCAGTGATTCAATCCGGGCCATTGCGTCTTCCAATGCAGTATAGAGAGCTGCCTCCATTTCAAGGCTGAATGCCGGTCCGTCTTCGTCAGCATCCTCAGTATCCAGCATTTCCAGAGCTGCTGCAAGGACGCCCATATCTTCTCCAAACAGCTGCTCCATTATGTTCCCTCCTGCAGAAGCAGTGGCCTCTGCGACTTTCTCTTCCACCATCTTTCTCAATAGATCTTCGCTGGCAGCCATCTGCGCCATGTCACCAGCGCTGAATATCTGGCCAAGAATCTCAACTTGCCTCTCATTGCCGGCATTGGGATCTTCAGCCGTGTCAGTATCAGAAGGATCTGCTTCATTTCCTTGGCTGGGAACTTCAATCGCATCAACCAGCTCCCTGCTTTTCTCAAAGCACTTCCGCATCGATTCTTCAGTTCTCTTCCGTATTTCGTCAATGTCAATCATTTTCCTTTTCCTCCTCATCCATCGGGAAATTGCTCAGGAACAGATCAAATATCTCCATCCAAGATTATCCTTTGCTGTTTTCAGTGCCAGAATAAAGACTGATTTTGAGATTTATCTTTATTCTGGGTAATGCAAAACCACCCGAGCTTTACAGGGTAAAAGCCCGGACGGATTCATTTAATCATCACTCGGAATCCGTACCTCCGTTTTCAGTTTCTCCAGGATACCGACGATTGCATCAAGCTGGAAATCAACAGCTTCATCAGCCGCTTCCGGAACCAGCAGGGGCAGGGTATCTGGGAGGGCTCTGCGTATGACCATCACGGACAGGCTCAGGTTTGTAAACAGATTGACCCGCTTTATGTCTGCCTTTATCCCGAAGCTTTCCAGGATTTCCCCAAAAAGCCATTGCTGCTTCTGGCGGAATAGCTGATAGCTCTCCTTCGATAAGCGCTTGAAAATGAGCTGCTGTTCCTCGATTGTCAAGACTGCGATCCCATTCTCTTCACCATAGCAGCAATCATGGAGGAATTTCTTTACAGCCTCATGCCAGCTCAGAGCAGTATCAGCCATCAGCTTATGAGCATAATCAATGACTTTGGGCTGTTGCAGATATAGCGTCTCAAGTATCAGATCTTCTTTTGTGGAGAAGAAGGTATAGAAAAATGTTCTTGAAATGCCAACCCTCTTATATACCTGCTCTACTGTTGTATGCCGTATGCCTTGCTTCGTCATCAGCTCAAGCCCCACAGAAATAAGTTCTGCCCTGATGCGTTCCCTGTCTTCTTCGGAATAAGCTACTTTCGGCATAGATTCCCTCTCTGGATAAAAACAAAGTTTTATCTCTGTCTTTATTTTACATATCCAATAGAACAACACAAGCGGAAATCCAGTTTCTGCAAAAGTAATCACATCCTATCATCCGATGGCCATGAACCAGAATCATGGACATCCGCGTGGTGCAAGCAGTCTGTGTCGAATACAGAAACAATGATGACACCTAGACATCGTGCTATCTCAACGTGCGTGAGGCGCTGACGAAAGCCGAGGAGCTTCTGATGGATCTGTCGCCGGATGAGAGGCTTGTCATCGGAACAGCTTACTGCGGGCAGGATCCGAGGACTGGGGAGATGCTCGGTTTGTTCCTTCATAGAAGGGGTGTTGATTACTTCCCGTTAATAATCCAGGAGCCTCCCGTAATCATTCCAGCTGCCATACATCCTTCCTTTTCCCGTCTCTTCTATTACATGGGAAAGCATCCTTGCGTAAGAAGAGGGATGACGGACCTTGCAGAAGGCGAGGTTTGAAAGCCTGATACGCTGATACAGAGGGTGGAATGTCCGGAATCTTGACCAGACTCTTGCTGCTTTCAATGCAGCCACGACTTCATAATCTGGTTTGAAGCTTTTCTGCCCCATCGGAGGAAGCACGGCTCTACCCGCTTCTGTCATCAGTCCGAGTTTTTCCAGTCTCCGCACCCTCTCTTTGTTGAGCTCTGTCCAGCCTGATGCTGCCCTTCTTGGCGAGAAGCGCTGCATGGCCTTTCCTGATATCATCCGGATGGTGCTATCGATCCAGCCGAAACAGAGGGCTTCTTCCACAGCATCGAGATACCAGAAATGCTCATTGTCCACAGGTTTTCCTCTCTTTAAGAAAAGATAGCATTCAGATTCTGCAGCTGAATTCTCCTCAAGCCATTTCCTGAATTCGTGCCTTGTGGTAAGTGCAAGGATATTCTGATATTCCTGTTGTAGATTCTTTAAGTTCTTTTCCGCGGCAATATGAGCGCATGCCCTTTCCTTTTTCATCTGAAGTTCCATCAGTTCCATCAATAGATATTCTTTCTGTGCCCGATCTTAAGCACAGAGATTATAATCCTCGAATCCTGGATTTCGCAGATTACCCTGTAATTCCCGACACGATAACGCCATAGGCCTCGCATGTTCTCGACAAGAGCTTTGCCTCTGCTTCTGGGATTCTCAAGGAGAGCGACTTCATCCATGTAATCAAGAATCCTCTTCTGCATGGCCTTGTCGAGCTTCTTGAGCTGTTTTCTTGCCGTTTCGGTATATTCAATCCTCATAGACCAAGATCTTTCCTGATTTCATCAGATGAATAGGTCTTTTCCTTTCCGGCTCTGACTTTTTCGCTTATGTCTATGGCATCATAGATATCCTCTATCTCAGAGAGGTAATCCTCAAGGAGGACATTGTAGTAGAAGCCAGCGCTGCGCCTTGTTCTCTTGGCAAGATTGTCGACACGTTCCTTCAGTTCTGGAGTAGTTCTGAATGTTACTGTGGATGTCAGTGCCATATCATCCTCCTCTCGGAAAAATGTAATACATAGTTTACATTGTGTCAAAGTGTATTCCGTTCTGATTCGGAGGCGAATGGAAAATAAGGAGCAGCTCCTTGGATTACCGCTCTTCGTTTGCTAAGAAAAGGCTTGTAATACCTTTTGCGTTTGTTGATGTGTTTGAATGCTCTTGATGATACAAGCGTGCGAAACTTTTGCAGAGGTGACTGAAAATGATAGGTGTGGCCAGTCTTGCTGGATTATCCTAAGATTGTCAAAAGCAGATGGATTGTTCTCGAGAAAGCCTTTGATAATCCGGCAGGTACTGAAATCAGCGCAGTCGATGCAGGTAGGAATATCCTTTTCCTTTGCGCATCTGCGTATTTCACAGAGATGCTCACAGAATGTTGCCCTTGTTCCATTTTCGCGACAGCCATCGCAATTGATGTGTTCAGGTAGGATAGGAGTATTATTCAGGTTTGCCCATAGTGCTGCAGTTTTCTCCCTTAAAGCCTGATCATCAGTGATAGTTGCTATATATGCATCACACTTTTAGTCCGCAGTATCCGATTTTGTTCTTCATGGGCTGTCTCCTTCTGCCAATACTGAGAATAGCCAAATATGCTATAGCCCCATAAACTCAGCTGCAGTCATAATCCTTGGATCAGCAATCCCCGATTCAAGAAAACCCTTGTCCCCAGTCAACAGGATGTCCGCTCCTGCTTTTATGGCAGATCTCAGAATAGGACGATCATAATAATCCCTGATCTGTTTTTCCCTTGCATCTTTTTCATCCGGTACAGAGATGATATCCAGAACAAGGAGAGCTGCCGCCAGGAATCTATCAAGCGCATCGATTCTATGCGGGAACTTCCGATAGAAGATCCGCTTCATTTCATCGATGTTCTGCTCACAGACAACTGCTTCATATGGGTACGATACAGCCTTTGCATATGCCTTGGATGAAGTACTGTCTGGGAATAATGCTGCAGAAATGAGGATATTCGTATCAATCAGAACCTTCACTCGTTCATTTCCTCTTTTCTCATTTCTGTCACAAGATTGACGATGTCATCATCATTTACCAATCCAGCTTTCCGGGCTTCTCCCTTCATCTCCTGTTGCAGCACCTGCATAGCGTAGACTGCTGAATTGACTATTCTAACCGTATTTCCTTCTACAATAAAGGAGATCCTGTCACCATTCGAAATTCCGAGGGTCTTCCTTACATCCTTGGGAATCGTCACCTGGCCCTTTGCCATCACTTTTGCGCTGTCTATGAAAGCTGTCATATAAATATCCCTCCATACAAGTATGATAAGTAGGGAAATCCCTACTTAAATTATAAAGTGATTATCAAAAAACACAACGCGGCGCAAACATAGCCAAAAAGGAAAATCCAAGGTCTTCATCCAGTGAAATCCTCAAGGGCGTATCAATGAATATGCCGCCATTCTGATGGATCCTGTAAAAAAAATGGAGCGGTTCCTTGGATTACCGCCCTCATTTGCTAAGAAAAGGCTTTGTAATACCGCTTTCATCGATATGGATTGACAGAACTGACAAGACAAGCCCCTTACAAAGAAATTGCCAGAGGTCTACCTCTGGCTCTACGGCGGGGAACTCGCCCCTGTTCGGCTTGGTGTCCGACCTGACTATAATATAGCATGGAACCTACTCCCTGGAAAGTTCTCTTACCCCTGGTTCCTGAAGAACATGAAAGAAAAAATAAGGAGCGGCTCCTTGGATTACCGCTCCCTGCTTTGCAATAAAAGGCTTTACATCACCTTTTGCATTTGTTGATGGGCCCTGCTGGATTTGAACCGGCGACCCAAGGATTATGAGTCCTTTGCTCTAACCGCTGAGCTAAGAGCCCCCTTAACGGAATGAGTCTACACAAATAGCCTGAATGTATCAAGCCTAGCATTCCATCATCACGGACAGTATGACCGAATCTGTCTCGGACATCCCGTCGCTGGCAATCTGCCCTATCCCGGAAACGGTCTTCTCGACATCATCCTTGACGATTCCCTCGCCTGACCTGTAGCACCTTCCGGCCATTGCCATCCTGTTCGCCAGCAGCGCCGACGACACTGCCACTGCGATCTTGCCTGCACATGATGGCTTGGCCCCATCGCAGATCATGCCGGAGACGGTGGCGAGGGTATTGACGATGGTATCATCGATTGCCTCGAGGTCCCCGCCCTCAAGCCATGTCACGGCAGCGCCGGCACCAGCTGCGGCAGAGACAGCTCCGCAGTAGGCGGAAAGCCGCCCTATGCCTGTCTTCTGATGGATTGCCACGAGGTTGCTGATGGCAAGCGCCCTCACCAGCCTCTCATGGGATACCCCCTTCTCCTCGGCATAGACGATGACAGGCATCGATGCCGTTATGCCCTGGTTGCCGCTGCCGCTGTTTATCACGACAGGGAGGCTGCAGCCGCTCATCCTGGCATCGGAGCCTGCAGCTGCGGAAGCCGCCATCCTCGCATCAAGGCTGGCATAGCTGGAGATGATGGTACGGCCGACCTCAGCTCCATAATGGCCATCAAGCCCTTCCCTGCTTATCGCGGCATTGCAGCGGATCTGCGGTCCGATAATCTCCTCGAGCTCATGAAGAGGAGCCGTCTCGCCGAATGCTATGATGTCCCCGACGCTCATGCCGGATCTGTCAGCAAGCCCTGAGTTGCCCTCATCGGAGGAATCATCCCCTGCGGCGATTACCTTGCCGTCCTTCTCAGCCTTCGAGATATTCGTATGGTGGTTGACTATCTCAACAGACGCGCTATGTCCACCGCCTTCCATCGTGATCATGAAATGGAGCTTGGCGGGGGTTTCAAGCAGCTTCACATCGACAGGGATCTCCCGGATCCTTTCCGGAAGCGCCGCGGCATCATCATCGGAAATGGAGGAGAGCACCTCAAGCCCCCTGCCGGCATCACCGTAAAGCGCACCTGCGACAACCGCGGCCTCGATGCCCTTCAGGCCACCGCAGTTAGGCACGACGACTCCCTTGACGTTCTTCACGATATTGCCGCTGCACCTGGCCTCTATGCGTTCAGGCACCATGCCCAGTATGCGCCTGCATTCAGCTGCACCATAAGCCAGCGCGATCGGTTCCGTGCAGCCGAGAGCCGGCACGAGCTCCTCCCTGAGGATCTGAAGGTAATCTGCTTTTGCCATGAGGATATTCTAGCATGAAGGAAGCGCCAGGAGGAGTGGCGCTTCATCATCACAGCTTCTTCACGAACAGCGCGCGGATCGCATTGAGCACCGCGATCACCATAACGCCGACATCGGCGAAGATGGCAAGCCACATATCCGCGAAGCCAAGGGCTCCCAGCACGAGGCATATCAGCTTGACGCCGATAGCGAAGATGATGTTCTCGTAGACGATCCTGAGGCATTTCCTGGAGATCCTTATCGCCTTGGGAATCCTGGCCGGATCATCATCCATCAGCACCACATCGGCAGCCTCGATAGCCGCATCAGAGCCCATGGCCCCCATCGCTATGCCGATATCCGCACGGCTGAGCACCGGGGCATCGTTTATGCCATCGCCGACGAAGACGAGGTTCTCGCCAGGCTTCTTCTCCGCGATGAGCCTCTCCACCTCCTCCACCTTCTGGGCAGGCAGGAGCTCGCTCATCGCCTCATCGACTCCCAGGTCCGCAGCGACCTTCTCCGCGACAGCCCTGGCATCCCCCGTCAGCATCACCGTCTTCCTGATGCCGATCAACCTGAGGTCCCTGATCGCCTCGGCAGCATCGGGCTTCACTGCATCCGAAATCAGTATATGCCCGGAATAGATGCCATCGATGGCGATATGGACGATGGTGCCCACGGAATGGCAGGGAAGCGGCTCTATGCCGAGCGACCTCATCAGCTTACCGTTGCCGCAGGCCACGCTATGGCCATCGACGATGGCGGTGATGCCATTGCCGCTCACCTCATGTATCTCCGACACCCTGCTCCTGTCGACCTCCTTCCCGTATGCCTCCTGTATGCTCCGGGAAATCGGATGGGAGGAGGCGCTTTCCGCATGGGCGGCGAAATCGAGGATAGTCGCATCATCATACCTGCCGTGATGGATGCCGCAGACCTCGAACACCCCCTTGGTCAGCGTACCGGTCTTATCGAAGACGACGATCCCGGCCCTTGAGAGGGCCTCAAGGTAGTTCGACCCCTTCACGAGGATACCGCTCGAGCTGGCGCCGCCGATGCCAGCGAAGAAGCTGAGCGGGATGCTGATGACAAGCGCGCATGGGCAGGAGATGACGAGGAACGTCAGGGCCCTGTATATCCATGTCCCCCATCCGGCCGCCATGCCTGCCGCGATTGACACAAGCGGAGGAATGAGCGCAAGCGCCAGGGCGCTGAAGCAGACAGCCGGGGTATAGATCCTCGCGAAACGCGAGATGAAATCCTCCTGCCTCGACTTCCGCGAGCCTGCATTCTCGACAAGGTCCAGTATCCTCGAGGCGGTGGATTCGCCGAACTCCTTCTCCGTCCTCACCTTCAGCACGCCCGTCATGTTTATGCATCCGCTGATGACCTCATCACCCTCCGATGCATCGCGCGGGAGGCTCTCCCCTGTCAGCGCGCTGGTGTCGAGCGAGGAGCTTCCTTCCACGATGGTCCCGTCGATGGGAACCTTCTCGCCTGGCTGCACCACGATGATGCTGCCGACTGCAACCTCATCAGGGTCGACCTTCTCCAGCCTGCCATCCCTCTCGATATTCGCATAATCAGGCCTTATGTCCATAAGGGCACCGATGCTGCGCCGGCTCTTCCCTACCGCATAGCTCTGGAAGAGCTCGCCTATCTGATAGAACAGCATGACGGCTATCGCTTCCGTGTAGTCGCCGCTCCTGCTGTACAGCGCGAGCGCGATGGCCCCGACCGTGGCCACAGCCATCAGGAAGCATTCATCGAAGACCTGCCTGTTGAGTATGTTCCTGGCCGCCTTCAGCAGGATGTCGTAGCCGACGACGATGTACGGGACCATATAGAGCGCGAACCTCGGCCAGCCTGACAATGGCAGATAATGCAGCACCGCCATCAGCAGCGCCGCTACGGCGATGCGGCAGAGCATCACCAGCTGCTTCCTGCTCATATGAATACCTCGCAATCGCTTTCCACGCGCCTGCAGTTCCTCCTGACCTCCTCCATCACCGTCTTCGGGTCAGTGCCCTCATCGAACTCCACGTTCATCTTGAGCATCATGAAATTGACGCTGGCATCCTTAACGCCGCAGGTCTTCCTTGCGGCATCTTCCATCTTATTCGCGCATGCTGCGCAGTCCACATCGATCCTATAGGATTTCTTCATGGCTTCCTCCTTCCTTAAACAATTAAGCATTCGTTTAATTGTTAATCAGACTATATACCCTGCACATCCATCCGTCAAGCACCTATCATCATTTTGCCAGCTTGTGGTAGAATCCCGGGTTGGAGGGACAGATGGCAGACAAGAAGCTTCCGCACGACCATGGGCAGAGCATCGAGAAGCACCTCGGCATGATGCCTGCCGCCGAGGACTTCCAGAAGGCTGCTGAGATATTCAACCTGCTCAACGATGGAAGCCGCATACGCATATTCTGGCTGCTGTGCCATTGCGAGGAATGCGTG
Organism: uncultured Spirochaetaceae bacterium; assembly: GCA_944390725.1. Lineage (GTDB taxonomy): Bacteria > Spirochaetota > Spirochaetia > Sphaerochaetales > Sphaerochaetaceae > Ornithospirochaeta. The sequence goes on along the minus strand of CALXQU010000006.1, from coordinate 85,929 downwards.
ATGAACATCTCCTCGATAGTCAGCATGTCCAGCCCTGCCGTGTCCCATCACCTGCGCCAGCTCAAGTCCAGGGGGCTCATCGTCAGCCGCCGGGAGGGCAAGGAAGTGTACTACAAGGCTGCCGATACAGAGGATGCGAAGCTCATGCACCATATAATAGAGCATGCGGTGAAGATCGCATGCCCCGTGGAAGATAATCAGGATAGCCGGTCCCTCTGATCAGAACCAGTCATGCTCCCTGTCGCGGTCCCAGTCCGTGATGCGGCCGGTGAGAGCGTCGACCTCGAACTCATATTCATAGCCGTCGAACCAGATAGCGCCTTCATACACCACCCTGCCGTCATCGCGGTCAGCGCGGATATGGAGGTCATCCATCGTAGCGCCCTTCACGCGCTCAAGCGCGATGGCCGCAGCCTGCTCGATGGTGATTCCGCCAGCCGGCGCAGGCTTTACCGTAGGAAGCTTCTCGACGGAGTACTCAAGGATAGCGCCAGAGGAGGCATCGATCTTGTATTCATACTTCGAGCCGCCCGCCGCAAACTCCACCTCATAGCGGTACCTGCCGTCATCGCGGTCATGCTTGATGCGCAGCCTCTCGGCATCCGCCGGCCCGATCCCCGCATCCTCGAAAGCAATCCTCCCGGCATCCTTGTCGCCAATCAGCCCTGCAGGGGCCTGCGGCGGCACGGGCCTGTGATGATGGCCATAATACTCCGCATCGCTGTCCATGGAGATGATATCCCCGGTCTGCGCATCGATCTCATAGTCATATTCCCTGCCATCGGCGAAGAACTCCACATCATATACGGGCCTGCCGTCCTCATGGTCACGTCCCGTATACATGAACTCAACGTTCTCCACCTTGGCATCCCTGAGCGCAATCTCCTCAGCCTCCACTGCCGATATTCCCGTGCCAGGCGCTGCGAAGAGCATGCCTGCCGCGATTCCCGATATAGCGACCGCTGCCGCGATTCTCCTTACGATAGATCCCATTCCAAAACTCCTTTAGACTTTCTTGTATGGCTATAATCTAACAGCTTTCCATTAAAGGAAAATGAGAGAATCAGGCATTTCCCTCATTTTTCCGCGGGAAGATGACCCTGAACACGCTCCCATGCCCTGCCCTGCTCTCGGCTTCGGCCACGCCGCCATGGAGGGAGACAATCTCGCGCACGATAGGCAGCCCGAGGCCCGCGCCGCGCTCCCCTGACCTGGCAGGGTCTGCCTGGTAGAACCTGTCCCAGATCCTCCCGAGGTCCTCCTCGGCGATGCCTATGCCATCATCAGCGACCTCTATCACGGCAGAGCCGCCCTCGCTGCGGAGCCTCACCCATACATGGCCGCCATCCCTGCCATAGGAGACCGCATTGGAGATGAGGTTGATGAGCACGCGCATGAGCATATCATGGTCGGCATAGGCGACCACGGGACCGCTGCTCTCCACGCTCAGCGTGATATCCCTATCAGCGGCCTTCGCCTCCATCGTATCGGCGACGGCCGACGCCAGCTCGACGGCATCGACATCCCCCCGCTCCATCCTGATCGACTTCCGGTCAGCCCTCGCGATGTACAGCAGCTCGGAGACAAGCGCGGACATCCTGTGCGCCTGGCGGGAGACGACCGCTATCGCCTCATCCATCTCCTCCTTCTCCCCTGTATGGCCTGCCGCATACTCGCACTCGGCAAGTATCACGGAGATGGGGGTCCTCAGCTCATGGGAGGCATCGGAGGTGAACTGCTTCTCCTTCTCGAAGGAGCCCTCTATCCTGTCAAGCATCATATCGAAGGCGGCAGCGGCCTTATGCATCTCGCTGTCACCCTCGCCCAGCCCGATGCGCTTGGAGAGGTCCTCGCCTCCCGCGATATCCTCAGCGGTCTCTATCATGCGGTCCAGCGGCCTGAACGACCGCCTGACGATGAAGTAGCCGCCGACAGCGGAAAGGCCTGCCATCAGGGGCAGGACGATGAGGATAAGGAGATTGGCATACGAGATGAACGCATCCTCATCGTAGTTCCTGGCAACGCCCCTGACCCATACGCAGCCTGCCCTGCCGAGGGGACGCATCTCGTCATAGACATGCCAGCCGGACAGCTCGGACAGGACCCCGTCCGCGAACTGAGGGGAAGGCGCATCATCGGGAAGATACCCCGCGATCCTCGAGCCATCGGAAGCGAATATGGCTATGTATGCCCCATCGCCCCTGAACTCGATATCGTCATCGATCTCCAGCTCGCCATCATCGAGCTCGATCTCGCCTGCAGCCTCCTGGACGCGCCCGATAAGCATGCGCTCCGCTTCCCTGTCCGCTATATAGCCGCCGCCGGAAAGGACCACGGCCAGGACGATGAGGATGAGGGCGACCATCCAGACCGTATACCAGATGACGACGCTCCTGCGCACGGATAGGACCATCAGGACCCCGCCTTCAGCATATAGCCGGCACCGCGTACCGTATGGATGAGCTTCTCGCCATATCCGTCATCGACCTTCTTCCTCAGGTACCTTATATACACATCGACGACATTGGACTCGCCGTCATAGTCCCAGGACCAGACATGGCTCCTGAAGCTCTCGCGCTCCAGGACGATCCCCTGGTTATGCATCATGTACTCAAGTATCGCATATTCCCTGGAGCTGAGGTCTATCAGCACCCCGTCGCGCCTGACCTCCCTGGAGGACGTATCCATCACCAGGCCTCCGCAGGAGATCACCGAGGAAGGCTTGCCGGCGCTGCCTGCCCTGCGTATCAGCACGCGCAGCCTTGCCAGCAGCTCGGGGAAGACGAACGGCTTGACGAGGTAGTCATCGGCACCGCTGTCCAGCCCCAGCACCCTGTCCGATACCGCATCGCGGGCCGTGAGCATCATTATATTGGCAGAGCCGCCGGATGCCCGGTACTCCCTCAGCACAGCCAGCCCATCCATCTTCGGCATCATGATATCGAGGATGGCGGCATCATACTCGACTGCCTGGAGATGCTCCAGCGCATCGATGCCGTCATGCACCGAATCGACGGCATAGCCCTCATCCATGAGCTTCTTGCGCATGATGGCATTGAGCTCCTTCTCGTCCTCTGCAATAAGAACCCTCATATATCCGATGATACACGCAAACCATTAAGCTTGGATGAGAAAAGAGCGGCCTCTATCCACGTTTCCCCGATACCTATATAATCTCAGAGGAAAAAGCCGATGGATAAATACGATGCTGTAATAGTAGGAACCGGCCCTGCCGGCATGGGTGCGGCATTCTCCCTCCTGGAGAAGAAGAAGGATATCTCGATTCTCATGATCGACAAGGCCCCTGTATCGACAGGCGGCATGCGCAATGACTGCAAGATGAACTTCACATACCCGATAGGGTTCCCGTTCGAATACTGGGATGAGGCGACAGCGGACCGCTACCTTGCCCAGGTGAAGGAATTCCTCAAGCCGTCGATACTGCCGAAGTCGAACATCGCGGTATACCAGTCCAGGGCCGAGAAGCTGGGCTGCTCCCTGCTGGAGATCCAGCAGACCCATCTGGGGACGGACGGCGGACTGCGCCTCATCCAGGAGCTGCTGAAGCGCCTCCAGGACATGGGTGTCGACATCTCCCTCAAGGAGGAGATGCTCAGCATCAACGGCGAGCAGAAGTTCATCGAGACGGACCTGAGGGAAATCGGCTACAAGACGATACTGATCGCGCCGGGCCGCCATGGCTTCCACTTCCTGCAGGATGTGATGCAGTCGCTGGGCGTCAGGTACATGGACAACATACTCGATGTGGGCGTGCGCCTCGAGACGAGGATAGAGCACTATCCGATAGTAAAGGACTACTACGACCCGAAGTTCTACTTCCCCGAGAAGGTCAGGACATTCTGCACCAACAGCGGCAATGCCCATGTCGTCAAGGAGAAGTACGTCACGGAGCGCGGCGATATCTGGTACTCGGTCAACGGCCATGCATACGCGCCGGATGCCGCGAGGAACAACGGCCTCGTCAATTTCGCGATGCTGAAGACAGTCCGCTTCACCGAACCGCTCGCCTCAGGGCAGAAGTTCGCCGAATACCTCGGCGTCATGGCATCCCTCATGGGAGGCGGCAAGCCGCTGATGCAGAGGGTCGGCGACTTCAGGATGGGCAAGAGATCGAAGACAGCCACCTTCAACGGGGACCTCTATGACTTCGAGCCATCCCTGAAGGACTGCTGCCCCTCGGATATATCGCTGGCGATGCCGTCCAAGATACTCCGCTACATCTGGTCCGGCATGAAGAAGCTCGATACGATAATCCCGGGCATACTCCACCCCTCCACAATCATGTACTACCCCGAGATCAAGCTCTATGCGAACAAGCCGGAATACATAGACAGCCACTTCCAGGTAGTCGACAGCGTCTACTTCGCAGGAGACGGGGCCGGCACGAGCAGGGGCATAACCGGCGCATGGGCATCAGGCATAAGGGCCTCGGAAGGGATGCTGGAGCATCTTTCCTGAGATACGGAGGCAGGGCTACGGTCCTGCTTTTCCTATCGGAAGGGCATCCATGGATTCAGTATTCTTCAAGGAAGGCAGCTGCTGCAATGCATCCCGGATTGGCCTTAGGGCCATGAAGGCCGTCACTTAACTACAGCTGGCACAGCATCCTGCTCAATGGACCAGGCAGTATGCCTATCGGCTTGCTACCTCCTATCCATATCATCAGGAATCCAGCACTGGATCGGGAAGCCAACCCGACGGCTAATATGCCTGCAGCCATCCATCCAGATACCGGAGATACCAGGCAAAGCCTGGCGGAATAAGGCGGAAACGCTTCCGCAAGGGAACATAACGCCATAGAATGGGGCTATGCTCATAGCCAAGGACATCAGGGCGGAGGGTATCCCCTCTGCTGTTTCATCAGCGATAAGGAAACTGGATGAGGCCGGGGTGCCCATGCATTCCCTCCTCGTCGCGAAATCATCGGAAATCATCGCGGAGGCATACTGGGAGCCATATGGCAGGGATACCCTGCACAGGCTCTACTCATGCACGAAGAGCTTCGTATCGCTGGCGATAGGCACGCTCATCGGCCAGGGCAGGCTGGGCCTTGATGACCATATCGTCTCATACTTCCCCGACATGCTCCCCTCTTCCGTCCCCCCGGAGCTTGAGGCCCTCACCATCCGCAATATGCTGATGATGCGCACCTGCTATAGGACAACTACATACAAGGCGGGAGGGAAATCAAGCTACATACCGTCATGGCAGAAGGAGTGGGTCAGGTCATTCTTCAGCTCGAAGCCTGACCATGACCCCGGCATGTTCTTCATCTATGACACATCCTCGACCCATGTCCTCGCCTCCCTTGTCGAAAGGGTGTCGAGAACGGACTTCGTATCCTTCATCAGGAGCACATTCCTCAGCGGCCTGGACATAAGCGGGGATACATACATCACCAAGGACCCGGAAGGGAGGCCTGCAGGGGGCTCGGGGCTCATGATGCGACCTATAGACCTCCTGAAGGTCATCGATGGGGTGATGCATAAGACGCTTGCAGGCATACCGGACTGGTACATAGATGCCGCCGTATCGAGGCTATCGGAGAATGAGCTCTCGGCAGCTGAAGACGACCTCAAGGCAGGCTACGGCTACCAGTTCTGGAGGCTGAGCCATGGCAGCTGGTGCATGTACGGCATGGGCGGCCAGTTCGCGATAGCGATACCGGACAGGGACATCGCCATCGTGACGACTGCGGATACCCAGGCAGACAAGACGATGATGAGCAGGATCTTCGACGCCGTATGGGAAATCGCGGAAGGCCTTGATGATACGAGGGTGCCGCTTCCCCGCCTCAGCCTCGTGTGCTCAAAAGGCAGATACAGCGAAGCCGGCATCAGGGCATTCGATGGCAGGCGCTATCCATTCCCGGAGGGCAACATGCTGCGCCTGAAGGGGATCTCCTTCTCCTTCACCGATGATGGCGGGCGTGTGGATATCGCCCGGGAGGATGGCGACTTCCATTTCGATTTCGGCTTCGGCAGGAACGTCAGGAACAGCTTCCCTGTCAGGCAGTCCTCCATCTGCTACGCATCTGGAGGCTTCCTTCCCGATGGATCCTTCACGCTGTTCGTGCAGTTCGCGCATGAGGAGCTTGGCAGCATGAAGCTCGTCGCCGCCCAGTCAGGGGACTCGCTCTCGGTGATGATGCACCTGTATGGCGAGCTCAGCATCGACGGATTCGAAGGCGTGGCGAAAGGAACCATATGATAGACCTCCATTCGGATACGGTATACGCGCTCTGGAGCCGCGGCGGGGAAGAGACGCTGCTCAGCAACAGCCTCAGCATAAGCAGGGACACCCTCATACGGGGAGGAGTCAGGGGACAGTGCTTCGCTCTCTTCACGCCCATGCATGAGCATATCCCTGAAGGCAAGCGCCACCTCTCGCCATGGGAGATCCTCAATGAGCTCCATGACCGCTTCAGCACGGAGATGGAAAGGGCAGCGATCCCCATCCTCACGGATCCATCACAGCTCGATGATGGCGCCCTCCATGCGATCCTCACCACGGAGGAAGGCGCAGCCATCGAAGGGGACATCTCCAGGCTTCCCATCCTGCACAGCTGGGGTGTCCGCATATTCGGCCTCACCTGGAACTATGAGAACGAGCTTGGCTACCCCAACTCAAAGGACCCAGAGGTGATGGGAAAAGGCCTGAAGGAAAAGGGCTTCGAGGCCATCGAGGAATGCTCAAGGCTGGGGATGCTGGTCGATGTCTCCCACTTAAGCGATGGCGGCTTCAGTGATGTGGCCGCCACGGCCAAGGGGCCGTTCGTAGCCACCCATTCCAACGCGAGGGCGGTAACCGACGTGCCGCGCAACCTCACTGACAGCCAGCTGCGGACGCTGGCGGACCACGGCGGGGTGGCAGGGCTCAATCTCTGCCCTGCATTCCTCCATGACGGGAAGGCCTCATCCCCGGAGGACGCGGAAAGCAGGATCTGCGATATGGTCCGCCATGTCATGCATATCTACAGGACAGCAGGCTCTGAGGTGCTTGCCATCGGCACGGACTTCGACGGCATAGAAGGGAAGCTGGAGATAAGGACCCACGAGGACATGCCGAAGCTCTTCGATGCACTCAGGGACGCAGGCCTTCCTCCATCGGCTATAGATATGATGGCTTACGGCAATGCCGCCAGGGTCATCTCCTCCATCTGCCCCGGCGGTACTCAAGTCCGGAGATGAGCCAGTTGGCTGCCCATCCTATGGGGACCGCGACCCAGACCATCTCCACGCCATAGCGGGGCGCGAACGCGAATGCGAATGCGACGCGGATCGAGAGGTTGACGAGATTCGCTACCGTGAACATCGTCATATCGCCAGCGCCGCGCAGGAGGCCATCGGTACTCATCTTGAAGCCGATGAGGGCGAAGAACCAGCCCATGAACGTAAGGTATCCCGTACCTGCAGCCATAGCCGCCGCGGTACCGCTGCTGCCGATGAAGAGCGAGATTATCGCATCATGGGAGGTCTCGAGCAGCAGGCAGATCAGCACGGCGAAGGCTATCACGACCATATATGCCGCATGATAGCCCTGCACTACCCTATCCTTCCTGCCGGCACCCAGGTTCTGGGCCGTATAGGAGCTCATGGCATTGCCCATGGCCGACATCGGCACGACGACGAAGCTCTCCACCCTCATGGCCGCGGAGAATCCTGCCAGGACCTCCGAGCCGAAGCTGTTGACGACGCTCTGCACGAGCATCATCCCGATGGAGACCGTCGACTGCTGCAGGATCGAAGGCAGGGCGATGCGGGACATCGAAAGGAGGAGGCTGCCCGACCAGAGCCTCTCCGGCCTGCCTTCATAGCCGCGCAGCACCTTCATCAGCACCGAGAACGAGACAATGGCGGAGATCCCCTGCGCTATCAGCGTCGCCCAGGCGGCGCCTTCCACGCCCATCTCCAGCGAAGCCACCATCCAGATATCGAGGACGACATTCAGCAGCGATGAGAATACCAGGAGGAAGAGCGGCACCTTAGACCTGCCGAGGGCATTGAAGGTGGCGGAGAGCACATTGTACATGAAGAGGAACGGCATCCCCAGGAAGTAGATCCTCAGATACGAGACGGCATCCTCGATGACATCGGCCGGCGTGTTCAGGGCCGACATGATCTTATAGCTTGCCAGCCACCCGAAGGCTGCAAGCGCGATGGAGATGGCAAGGAAGGATATGAGGCTGGTGAAGATAGCCTCCTTCATCTTCCCGTATTCCCGCGCCCCGAAGGCACGGCTTGCCGCTACCGATGCGCCGATGCCGCCGCCGATGGCCACGGCTATGAACACGGTAGTCAGCGAATAGGACGCGCCGACCGACGCGAGGGCCTTCTCCCCCACGAAGCGGCCGACTATGACGGAATCGGCCATCGTATAGAGCTGCTGGAAGAGGTTGCCGAGCATCATCGGCAGCGAGAATATGACCAGGGCCTTCAGCGGGTCCGCATTGATGAGGTATTCCTTGTCCATTTCAGCGATATCCTATCCGAAATGGCATCCAAGACAAAGACCCGGAGCATTTTAGGTGGTAATCTATTGCCATGAAGAGGAAGCTCCTTACCGCAATCGCCGCCATCGTGCTCATCGCATCCTGCTCGCAGCCATCAGCGGATGTTCCGAGGAACGTGAACATAATCGCCGTTGCCTATAAAAGCAATCTGAACAGCCCGGAGAATGATGCCAGGGAAACGGTAGCCCAGCTCGAGTACCTTGCCAGGGAATCAGGATACACCTGCTCAAGCAGGATCTATTTCGGCAATGACAGCGGGAAGCTTGAGGAACAGGCCACCGGGGAAAGCGTCGAAGCCTCAAGGATCATGACCATCTTCGGTGGGATGGAAGCATCCCCGCAGGACCTGAATATCTTCTACTTCTCAGGACATGGCGCCCTGAATGAAGCCTCCAGCTCTATCCTCCTGATTGCATCCGATGCGGCAAATGGCATCTCATATGTTGCCAGGACCAGAAGCATTGCCGAAGCGCTGGAGGGCATCGGCGGGAAGGGCCTCATCCTCATCGATGCCTGCCACTCAGGCAGCGAATCCCCTGGCAGCGTAGGCTCCGGAGAGGTATTCGACGGGGAGAACTATCTGGCGGGAACGGATGCCGGTACGGCAGTCTCCGATGCATTCCAGGCATCATTCCGCGCTGCGAGGGCATATAACGATGTATATATCCTTACGGCATGCACTCCGCAGCAGGTGTCATATGATCCGATGGAAGAAGGAGGCAACAGCTTCTTCACGATGGCCCTGCTTGATTACCTCGGATTCGATACCGATAGCAATGCCGTCGGGATGCCGGCAGCGAAGGAAATCACCTTCTGCGGCATCTACCAGGGCATCTGGGACACCCTCAGCAGCATCGACTTCGGCGACGGCACCCCGCTCTCATCGGTGCAGACTCCCCAGCCATCACGGCTTCCGAGCGATTTCGTCATATTCAGATTCTGATTGCCATCTGCCACCTGCTATAATCATAGCCATGAAGTACAGAAGGCTTGGGAAGACAGGGCTCATGGTAAGCGAGATCGGCTTCGGCGGCGAATGGATGGAACGCCATACGGAGGATGAGGTCAGGGAGATAGTCTCCTATGCCGGCAGCAGGGGCATCAACGTCCTTGACTGCTGGATGTCCAATCCCGAGGTTAGGAGCAATCTCGGCGATGCCATCAGAGGCTGCAGGGACAAGTGGATCATACAGGGCCATATAGGCTCGACATGGCAGGATGGCCAGTACGTGAAATCAAGGAACCTGGACAAGGCAGCAGCGGCATTCCAGGACCTCCTCGACAGGTTCCGCACCGATTATATCGACCTCGGCATGATCCATTTCGTCGATGAGATAAGCGAGTTCAGGAAGATCGCGGAAGGCGGTTTCTACCGCTATGTAGCGTCCCTGAAGGAGAAAAGGACGATCAGGCATATCGGCCTGAGCACCCATAATCCGCAGGTCGCCAGGGCTGCTGCGGAAAGCGGGCTCGTGGAGATGATCCTCTTCAGCGTCAATCCCGCCTTCGACATGCTGCCGCCATCGGAGAACCTCGATGACTACTTCACCGAATCATATTATGAGAATACCGGCGGCATCACGCCCGAGAGAGCCGAGCTCTACAGGATCTGCGAGCAGAACGATGTGGGGATCACCGTCATGAAAGGCTACGCAGGCGGCCGCCTCTTCGATGCAGCCACATCGCCATTCGGAGTCGCCCTCACGCCCGTGCAGTGCCTGCACTATGCGCTCACGCGCCCAGCGGTCGCTACGGTCCTCGCCGGCTTCGACTCCACGAAGCACGTCGATGATGCGCTGGCCTATGAGACAGCCTCCGATGAGGAGAAGGACTATGCGACAGTGCTCGCCAACGCGCCGCGCCACGCATACTCAGGGCAGTGCACATACTGCGGCCACTGCGCACCCTGCCCTGCCGGCATCGACATCGCGATGGTGAACAAGCTCCTCGACCTTGCCTTGATGCAGCCCGAGGTCCCCGCGACCGTACGCGCGCACTATGAGGGCCTTTCAGCCAACGGCAGTGACTGCATAGCATGCGGAGGCTGCGAGAGGAGATGCCCGTTCGGCGTGAAGGCCATGGAAAGGATGAAGCAGGCCGAGAAGGTATTCGGCTAGATACGCCGATGATATAGCAGCCAGGCAGCGCATCAAATGCATGGCTCCGTACCTGCCCTGGCCTATCATCGGCAAATGCCTTTGGGATATCCTAAGCGGGGAGTCCATTTCATCTCTTCAGCTGTCAGGAGGGGAATATGAGGAGAGCAGCAGCATTGGCGCTGGCCATTCTTATGTCAGCATGCCTATATGCCGTGCCAAGCTGGAACCTGGGGATAGAAGGCGGCTATACGATGGGCTTCTATGACCAGAGAGGCGGCAGCAGGCCGCTCAGGGAGTTCAGCCTGGGGCATGCATTCGAGCTTGCGGTCACGGCAGAATACAGGGTGAATGGCTGGTTCAGCGTAGCTTCAGGGCTGAGATACATCGGCAAGCCCTATGATTCGCTCATCAATACCGCCGAGATAGCCGGCTTCGATTTCTACAGGTCGCGCAATGTCAGCCACTTCTTCGAGGTGCCCCTCTCGGCACGATTCTCGCTCGGCAGCAGCACGATGCGCGGCTTCCTTGGCACCGGCGCATATATCGGGGTGAGGTTCCTCTCCACCGAGAGCGGCATCATGCATTCGCAGGGATTCATCACCACAGCAGGCAGCAATATGGGCTTCTGGAGCGTCGTGGACCTCAATCCGGCAAGCGACAATCTCTTCGATGCAGGGTTCCTCGCCGAAGCAGGCTTCGGCTACACCCTCGGTAACGGCGAGCTTCTCATAATAGCCAGATACCAGTACTCATTCACATCGCTCGACAGGGCCTACCAGAAGGAGCAGGTATCGAGGTATATCGACACGCTGAGCATAACGGCAGGCTACAGCTTCAGGCTGGGAGGTGCGGAATGAGGAAGGCATTGCTGATAGCGGCAGCAGCGCTGATGCTGCTTTCCGGCTGCCGCCCCGGCGTCACGGAACCGGATGCGGGAGAGGCACCTGCCACCTGGGCAGATTTCTTCGATGCATGGTGGTCTGGGATGAATGCCAACTACGTATTCTGGTCCCTCGATTCCCCAGGCGATGAATGGGACAAGGTATATGATGAGACGATGCCGCGAATGGAGGGATATGGCGGCATCGGGGAATCATATAGCTCAGACAGGGCGGCGCTCAGGGATTTCTCGGATATCGTGAAGACGCTCCATGATGGCCATTATGTCCTCAGGATAACCAATGGCCAGGGGCTTTCCGGCGAATTCCGCCCCGTATACTACCGCGTGATGCAGAAAGCGGGGATGACTGATGACGAGATCTTCGAGGCGCTGATCTCGGGAGACCCTGAGAACCAGTCGGAGCTTTTCCGCCAGAGCGATTTCCATGCAGAGAACACCGCCTCGATAATGGAGCGCACATTCGGCATCGCAGGCATCTCAGGCTCTGCCGGGACATACAGGGGATTCGGACAGGCCAATGTACGCTATTTCAGCCAGGCCGGCTACCTGAAGACGCCATCCAGCCTCGAAATCGACATGGAAGATGCCGGGGATTTCATGATGCTGCTCGGCCTGACGGAGGACGATATCCTCTATCTTGGCTTCTCCGGGTTCCAGATCTCCACATTCACGCAGGATGTCGTCGAGAATGGGGATGAGGCAGATGAGTGGTCCCAGAAGGTATATGACCTGCTCCTTGCCTACCAGTCGATCCTGGAATCGGCTATAAGCGGGGAGTCAGGGCTGGCAGGCATCATCATAGACCTCAGGGGGAACGGCGGCGGCAATCCGATGGATTTCTCCGTGCTCTGGGGGCCGATGCTGCCGGAGAACCTGAGCGTAGGGCTCACGAGGATCAAGACAAGCGACAACAGGCTCAGCTATTCAGCATGGCATAAGCTGGATATCGAGGGCATAAGCGCAGACGGCTCCGATGCCATCGTCCATCTCCCCATCGCCCTCCTCGTCAATCCGCACTCGGTCTCATGCAGCGAGATCAGCACGATGGCCTTCATGGCGATGGCGGAGGAATACGGCACGGACCTCGGAATCATAGGAGGATCCACCGCAGGCGGGAACGGCCCTGTAGGCGCCGTGGATATCCTCAATGCAGGGACCTTCTCCATAGAGCCATATATCACGGAGGCCAGATGCGCAGGCATGGAGCTGCGCTATATCGACGGCAGGAGCTTCGAGGGAATAGGCATCTCCCCTGACATACCTGTCGACTTCAATTACAGCCTCTTCATGTCGGGAACCGATGCGCGGCTCCGCACAGCCTTCGACTTCATAAGGAGCAGATAGGACCCTGATCCCCCCAGCCACAATGGCGCCGCTGCCTTCCGATGACGGCGCCATTGCTTTCCCTTGAAGGGCTTATCCGACATATTCTGAGGCAGATTCCAGTCCAAGAATTTGGATAAATATTTCCTTTTACAATCTGCATTTTGTATGATAGCCTATAGGAAGGATAAAGGAACAGGCAAGAATTTTACTATGAAGAAGGTCCTCCTCAGCGACATTGCCAGGGAATGCGGGCTCTCGGTATCTACGGTATCGAGGGTGCTCAGCGGTGACGATTCGCGCCGGATAAGGCAGGAGACGAGGGACCTGATCTACAGGAAGGCCGAGGAGCTCGGCTATATCAGGGAGAGGATATCGAGGCTATCGAAGAAGGAATCGATCCGCGTGGCGACGCTTTTCCTCTCTGACCATGAGAGCCTCCCCAGCCCCTTCTTCTCGGAAATCATCGACGGGATAAAGACGGCATCCGCATCATATCCCGATGCCGACATCAGCTTCACGCTGCTGAGCCTCTATGATTCGGACTTCTACAGGAACTTCAGCGAGGGTGGATTCGATATCGCGATCATCCTCGGCCGCGTCAGGAAGGACGTCCTCAGGAGGATCAGGGAAAGCGGCGTGCAGCTCATCTATGCAGGGCTAAACGGCATCGAGGGGATGGACCAGGTCATATCGGATGCCAGGTCCGGCTGCGCGGCCGCGGTTGCATACCTTGCCTCCAAAGGAAGGAAGCGCATCGCATTCATGGGGCCTGCGGAGAAGCAGGACCTCGAGAACGAGTACAGATACGAAGGCTATCTTGAAGGGCTGAAGAGATGCGGCATCCCCTTCGACAGCTCGCTCGTGGAGGACTGCTACCTATCTGCGGAGGAAGGCAGGGAGAAAGCCGCGCGCATCATCGCCTCCCACCCTGACGCAATCATCTGCGCCAACGACAATCTCGCCCTTGGCGTCATAAGGCTCCTGCAGGACAGAGGGATATCCATCCCCGGCGAGATAGCGGTGACAGGCTTCGACAACATCGAGGCATCGGCATACCTCAAGCCATCGCTTACGACATTCGACGTGCCGAAGCAGGAGCTGGGACGCTTCGCGCTGAAGGCAGCGCTGGACAGGCGGCGGAACCCAAGGGACTACAGCATAAGGATAGAGCTCCCGTTCCGCCTCATAGAACGTGAATCCACAAAGGAGGATGGCCATGTCTAAGATACTCCTCTTCCATGGCGGCGGACCGACAGCGGTCATCAACGCATCCCTGGCAGGCGCCATCAGCGCCCTGCAGGGGAAAGGGCTCTCGGACTCCATCTACTTCTCCCCGTATGGCATCGCGAAGATGCTCACGGGAAGCGAAAGGAAGATACCGCATCTAAGCGATGACGCGCTCGACAGGCTTGCCAGGAGCCCGGGAAGCGCCATAGGCAGCGGCAGGGACCACCTGGAGGATGAGGACTACGCGAAGATCGCCTCGATCCTCAAGGACAGGGGCTTCACCGCAGTGATAGGCACAGGCGGCAACGGGACCATGGACACGGTGAGGAAGCTCGCCTCATGCTGCGGACCGCTGGGAATCGCGGTGACCGGTATCCCGAAGACGATGGATAACGATCTCAGCATCACAGACCACAGCCCCGGATTCCTAAGCGCGGCAAACTATATGGCTGGAAGCGTACGCGAGGTCCTTTACGACATCCACTCCCTTCCCATACATATCGTTGTAATAGAAAGCCTTGGCAGGAATGCCGGCTGGATTGCGGCATCCTCCGCCCTGGCTGGCAGCGAAGATATGCCGGGCCCGGACATGATCCTCATCCCGGAGGTCCCCTTCGACAAGGAGAGGTTCCTAAGCCGTGCTGACGAACTATACAGGAAGAAGGGAGGCGTATCAGTCGTCGCCTCCGAAGGGCTTTCCTACAGCGACGGCACCCCGATAGTCGACCCTGTCTTCACGGTAGGCAGGTCCGTCTACTTCGGCGATGTCTCATCCAAGCTCTCTCAGCTGATAACCAGGGAGCTGGGCATAAAGTCACGGAGCGAGAAGCCGGGGCTCCTCTCCAGGGCATCCATCGCCTGGCAGAGCGGAAGGGACCGGGAGGAGGCCTTCGCCTGCGGCTATGCATCGGCATCAGCAGCCCTGGAGGGCCGCAGCAGCGTGATGTCGATCATCGAGAGGACAGGATCATCCCCCTACTCCTCCCGCATAGCTATCCGTGGCATAGAGGATACGATACTCGAGGAAAGGCGCCTCGACGAGGATATGTATGACAGGGACAGCTTCACGGTGACGGACAGCTTCAGGAGCTATCTCGAGCCGATGATGGACAGCCGCGGAGCGCGGTTCACGGCATTTGCCTGAGGAGGATACCATGGACAGGAAGTACTACTCATACGGAAAGGAAAGATTCGGAGAAGGCAGAATCAGGACCATCTGCCTCCCCTCAAGCGAAGAGGTCTTCAGGGCCATCGCGGAGGAGATGGCAGCGGAGATAAGGAAGAACAATGCCAAGGGCGAGAAGACCGTCTTCATCGTGCCTGTAGGGCCTGTCGGGCAGTATCCGCTCTTCGTCGACATCGTAAGGAGGGAACAGCTTTCCCTCAGGGACGTCTGGTTCCTGAATATGGACGAGTACCTGAAGGATGACAGGACATATATCGACAAGGATGACAGGCTGTCATTCAGGGGCTTCATGGAAAGGACGGTCTATTCGCAGATCCCCGCTGAGCTGAACATACCGGAGGAGCAGCGCATATTCCCGGACCCGGATGACCCCGGCAAGGTACTCCGGACGATAGGGAGCCTCGGCAAGGTGGATATCTGCTTCGGCGGGATCGGCATCAACGGCCATCTTGCCTTCAACGAGGCGGAGGACGTCAGCGCAGCGGAATTCGCATCAAGGGAGACCAGGGTGCTGCCCATCAGCAGGGAGACAAGGGTCGCGAATGCCATCGGTGACCTCAACGGGGCCATCGACGCGATGCCGCGCTACGCAGTGACGATCGGCATGAGGGAGATACTAATGGCCAGGAAGATAAGGCTCGGCGTATTCCGCACATGGCACCGTGCCGTAGTGCGCAGGGCCCTCTTCGACGAGCCATCGGGCGCCTTCCCCGTCACGCTCGTGCAGGAGCATCCCGATGCGCTCATCTACGTCAACGACGTGTCAGAGGAGATCGCATTCTGATGATTGCCAAGCTCGCGACGCAAAACGGAATAATAAATGCCGAAATCGGAATTGAAGATGGTATATTCACAAGCATAAGGAAAACCAGCGAGGAAGCGGAGCTCCTTATGGTGCCTGGCTTTATCGATATCCACACACATGGCGGCGATAATATCGATGTAAACCATATAGGCAGCAAGGAGGATGTGGAGAGGCTCTCGCGCTTCTATGCATCCCACGGCGTGACATCGGTCCTGCTCTCGGTGATGACCGATACCGAGGAGAAGATGAAGGAGCTCGTCACGGCAATCGGCAGCGCCATCAGCAGCGGTACCGCAGGCGCCGAGATCCTCGGCATCCATCTCGAAGGTCCCTTCCTCTCCCCTGAATACAAGGGAGCCATGCCGGAAAGCCTCCTCAGGGCAGCCGACTGGGATTTCCTCTCGGAGCTCATCATCCTCTCCGGCAACACCATACGCTACATAACGGTGGCACCTGAGCTGGAAGGGATGGAAGGCCTTATAAGGAAGATAAGGACCGAAACCGGCATCGCGATAGCGATGGGCCATTCCTCGGCAAGCTATGAATGCGCATCGGCGGCCGTCGACAATGGCGTCAGGAGCGCGACGCACCTCTTCAATGCGATGAAGCTCTTCCACATGCACAGGCCTGCCATCAGCGGCGCTGCACTGGAGCGCGACGAGGTCTATGCCGAACTCATCTGCGATGGCCATCATCTCCATCCGGCAACGGTCAGGCTCGTCGCCAGGACGAAGGGCTTCGGCAGGCTGCTTGCAATCAGCGACTCGATAATGGCCGCGGGGCTCCCTCCCGGAAGCTACCGGCTGGGAGTCAATGACGTGATAGTCGGCGAAGACGGGGATGCCAAGCTGCCCGATGGCGTCAGGGCCGGCAGCACCCTCACGCTCGACAGGGCATTCAGGAATATGCTCGCCTTCACAGGCGGGAGCATCCATGAAGTGCAGAAGGCATTCGCCGCGAACCAGGCGGACCTGCTGCATCTCATGGACAGGGGACGGATAGAGACAGGGCTCAGGGCCGATTACTGTCTCTTGGACAGGGACCTCGCTGTCGTCGAGACGGCAGTCAGGGGCAGAACGGTTTTCAGGAGGTAGCTTATGCTCGTACCGATGAGATGCATACTCGAGACAACGGAGCGATACGATTACGCGGCAGGCGCATTCAATGTCAATGCCGTGTGCCAGGCTGAGGCAGCAGTCAGGATCCATGAGATCTTCCACAGCCCTGCGATACTGCAGGGAGCTGACCTGGCGAACGGCTTCATGGGCGGCAGGACCGACTTCATGAATGCCACGATCGAGGACAAGAGGAAGGGGGCCAGGAACATAGCCGAGGCCGTCAAGCGCATCGCCGCAAGCTCCCCTATCCCGATTGCGCTCCATCTGGACCATGGCAGGGACTTCGATTCGGTGAAGGCAGCCATCGATGCCGGATACACCTCGGTGATGATCGATGGCTCCTCGCTTCCGCTGGAGGATAACATCGAGCTGACAAGGGAAGTGGTGAGATACGCGCATGGCGAAGGCGTGACCGTCGAAGGGGAGCTGGGAGTGCTCGCCGGCGTCGAGGACCATGTCTTCTCCATCTCATCCACCTACACGAGGCCGCTTGATGCGCTGCGCTTCTTCAGGGAGACAGGCGTCGATGCCCTTGCCATCAGCTATGGCACGATGCATGGCGCCACCAAAGGCAGGGATGTCAGGCTCCGCAAGGAAATCGCCATAGCCATCAAGGAGCTGATGCGCCATGAAGGCATAGACGGCTTCCTCGTCAGCCATGGCTCATCGACTGTGCCGGCATACATCGTCGAGGAGATCAACAGCCTGGGCGGCAGGATAGAGAACGCGCATGGCATACCGCTCGAGGAGCTCAAGGCAGTATCGCACATGGGCATCGCCAAGATCAATGTCGATACCGATATCAGGCTCGCGGTCACGCGCAATGCATACCGCCTCTTCACGGACCATCCTGACCTTAGGGAAGATGAGCACCTCAGGCCGGTATGGGAGCTGATGGCGGCAAACCCCTCCGCATTCGACCCGCGCGTCTATCTTGCAGCCATCATGGACACAGTCATGTACAACACGATCCCATCAGCATCGGTACAGCGCTTCGTCGATACCGTTAAGGACGGGGTGATGGAAGGAATAGGCCGGCTCCTCGTCGAGTTCGGGCAGATCGGCAAGGCCCGCTTCGTGGAAGCCAGGCCGCTTGACCAGATGCGTGACTGGTACAGGAAGGAGGGAAGATGAGACAGCAGAGCATTTTCGTCAATTTCAAGAGATTCGATGTGCCTGCATCGATGGGCGGCGTCAACAGGACCGACCGCATAGCGTCATGGGCAGGTACGATTGTCGGCAGCACGCTGCCTGCGCTGGAGAAATACAGCAGGGATGATGTCCGCTTCGCGATGTATTTCCCCGAAGCGCACATAATGAACGCCGTTGAGGCCATCGGGATCAGCAGTAGGCTGGAAATCGGCTGCCAGGGAGTCTGCCCCGGGGATGTAGCTCCAGGCGGGAACTTCGGCGCCTTCACGACGCTGAGGCCGGCTGCCGCGGCAGCTGCGCTGGGATGCATGACAGCCATCATCGGGCATTGTGAGGAGCGCAATGACAAGCGCAGCCTGCTTTCCAAGGCCGGATGCAATGGCTTCTCTGCCATCAACAGGGTCCTCAACGAGGAGATAGCCGCGGCAACGAAGAGGGGTCTGTCAGTGCTCTACTGCATCGGCGAGCGCGATGACGAGACAGACCGCTGGGAGAGCGTGCTCTCCGACCAGCTCCTGACCGGGCTTGACGGCATAGACAAGTCGATGGTCACCATCGGCTACGAGCCTGTCTGGTCCATCGGGCCGGGGAAGACGCCGGCTGGCAAGGAGCATATCACGAAGATCGCCAGGTTCATCAAGGAAACGATCGGCGATGTGCCGGTGGTATATGGAGGAGGTCTCAAGGAGGACAATGCGGAGATGCTCGCATCCATCGACGAGATCGATGGCGGGCTCATCGCGCTGACGAGATTCTCCGGGGAAATCGGATTCTATCCGGAGGAATACCTGAGGATAGTGGAACTTTATATGGACAGGAAGAGAGGTACAGGGCATGAGGCTTGATTTCGAATATGGACAGGGAACAGTGAGCGCGGAGCTTCCGGACTGGACGGATGTATTCATCCCCGGAGTCACGGTGCCGGATCCGCCATGCATCAGCGAGGACAGGATCGAGGAGGAGACCCTGAAGAGCATCCGCAATCCGATCGGCATGCCTCCGCTGACGGAGCTTGCGAAGAAAGGCAGCAAGGTCGTCATCGTCTTCCCTGACAGGGTCAAGGGCGGCGAGCAGCCGAAGAGCCACCGCAAGGTATCGATAAGGCTCATCCTCAATGAGCTCTACAGCGTCGGCGTCGAGAAGAAGGACATCCTGCTGATCTGCTCCAACGGGCTGCACAGGAAGAACACCGAGAAGGAGATCCGCGGCGTCCTCGGCAATGAGCTGTATGACGAGTTCGCGCCATCGCACCAGATCATCAACCATGACAGCGAGGACTGGGACCACCTCGTCGACCTCGGCACCACCGAAGCCGGCGACCCGGTCATCATGAACAGGTATGTCTACGAAGCTGATGTGGCCATCCTCATAGGCCATGTGCAGGGTAATCCCTACGGAGGCTATTCGGGAGGCTACAAGCACTGCGCTACAGGCATCACGCACTGGAGGAGCATCGCAAGCCACCACGTGCCGGCAGTCATGCACAGGAGCGATTTCACGCCTGTATCCGGGAAATCGCTGATGAGGACGAAGTTCAACGAGATCGGCATGCATATGGAGAAGTGCATGGGCAAGAAGTTCTTCTGCTGCGATGCTGTACTCGATTCCAAGAGCAGGCAGATCAGCGTCTACTCAGGATACGCGAAGGAGATGATGCCGATCTCATGGATAGATGCCGACAAGAGGACATACGTCCACTGGGCTGAGAAGAAGTACGACATCCTCGTCTTCGGCATGCCGCAGTTCTTCCACTACGGCGATGGCATGGGAACGAATCCGATCATGCTGATGCAGGCGCTCTCGGCCCAGGTCGTCAGGCTGAAGAGAGTCATGAGCGACAGGTGCGTGATCATCTGCCAGAGCCTCTGCAACGGCTTCTTCAACGAGAGCCTCTGGCCGTATCTGCCGCAGATGTTCGAGATGTTCAAGCACGACGAGATGAACATCCTCCCCGATATGAACAGGCTCGGCGAGTACTTCGCCACGAACGAGGAATACATCAGGAGATACCGCTACACGAACTCATTCCATCCGTTCCATGGCTTCTCGATGATCTCATCGGCACATATCGCGGAGATGAACACTGCCGCCATCTACATAACAGGCGCGAAGGAGCCTGGATATGCAAGGGCGATGGGCCTCAAGACGCGTGCCACCATCGAGGAGGCACTTGCCGATGCGATGAAGAAGTACACGGGGGACAAGCCGAATATCCTGGCCCTGCCGCTGACATTCAAGACAGCAAGCGTCCACCTCTGCATGAAGGACTGACAAGCCTTGCCGGGTACTGCATAAGTCATTGCTTATGCAGTACCTATGCATGCGGAAAATCTCAAATCAACATTACAGAAATCTCAAATCAGCCTTTAATGATGATTTCAATGTCATCCTGGCAGCCGGTGCAAGGCAGGTCGGTAAGACAACGCTGCTCAAGTCCATTACAAAACCAGGCAGAGACTATATCGCGCTCGACAGGAAGAAGGACATAAAGATTGCCAGGGATGACCAGAAGGCATCCTTTATGATACACAGGCTCACCTACCTGATTGATAAGATACAGAGGGGTCGATGATCCGATGCATCCTGCAGCTGCGGCGGAAGCCGTTTAGGCGTAAGAAAATTCAGCCTTTTCAACTCCGGAAGCTGTGCTAGCCTGAGTACAGCAAAAGGAGAAACCAATGGCAAAGTCTTCAAAGGGGAAAGGTGCCATCAGCGATAAGGCGAAGAACTGGCTGTGGCTGCTTCTGTCCCTTGCAGCAGCGCTGGCGCTATGGACGCTGCTTTCCGTTCTGCCCAATACATCGAGAAGCTTCCCGAACGTCATTGTCGTCCTTCAGCAGATTCCCGTGATGATCGAGAGGAATGTCCTCTTCAAGGATATCTCATCATCGCTGATCAGCGTAGGGCTCGGCTATCTTCTCGGTTTCGTGATAGCGCTTCCCGTCGCGATACTGATGGCGTGGTACAACCCATTCAGGCGCATCGTGGAGCCATGGATACAGTTCATCAGGAACATCCCGCCCCTCGCCTACGTACCGCTGATCGTCATCGCGGCAGGCGTCGGCAGGAAGCCGCAGGTCATCGTCATCACCATCGCGACATTCCTGATCATGTGCATCACGATCTACCAGGGGATCATCAATATCGACGAGACGCTGATCAAGGCGGCCCGCGTCCTGGGAGCGAAGGATAAGGATATATTCCTCAGGGTACTGGCACCGGCCAGCCTCCCCTTCATCCTCACTGCCGTGCGCCTCGGCGCTTCCGTTGCGCTCACGACGCTCATCGCAGCTGAGTCGACAGGCGCGTTCGCAGGTCTCGGGATGAGGATCAGGAGCCTCAACAACAACTTCGAGACGGCTCCTATGCTCCTATACATCATCATCATAGGAATCATAGGAATCACAGTTGAGAAGCTTATCAAGCTGCTTGAAAGGAAGCTCACAGGATGGCAGGAGAAAAGAGAGATATAAAGGTCATCATCGATGACGTAAGGAAGACATATATGGGACGCACCGGCGAAGTCGTGGCGCTCAACGGCGTCAGCCTCGATATCAGGGCAAACGAATTCGTCACCGTAGTCGGACCGTCAGGATGCGGCAAGTCCACGCTGCTGAATATCATCGCGGGGCTTCTGGAGCCGACATCGGGCAAGGTCATCTGCAATGGCGTCGAGGTACATGGCACAGGCATGGACAGGGGCGTCGTGTTCCAGCAGTATGCGCTCTTCCCCTGGCTGACGGTCAAGAAGAATGTCATGTTTCCGCTCAACATGAAGGGAATCAAGGGGCAGGAAGCCGAGGACCTGGCGATGAAGTACATCAGGCTCGTCGACCTGGAGAAATTCGCCGACCACTACCCAAAGGAGCTCTCAGGCGGAATGAAGCAGCGCGTCGCCATCGCAAGGGCATACGCCGCGGAACCGGAGATCCTCCTCATGGATGAGCCCTTCGGCGCACTCGACGCCCAGACCAGGACGCAGCTGCAGCAGGAACTGCTCAATACATGGGAAAGGGAGATGAAGACCTGCTTCTTCATCACCCATGATGTCGATGAGGCCCTCATACTCGGACAGCGCGTGATAATCATGAGCGCAAGGCCAGGCAGGATCAAGGAGATCGTCGATATCGACATACCGTACCCGAGGAACCAGGAGACGAAGATGACCCCGCGCTTCCTCGAGCTCAAGAACCACATATGGTCACAGGTCTACCAGGAATACCTGGAAGTCAGGAAATAAAAAAGGAGAACCAGATGAAGAAACTTATCGCACTCATCCTCATCGCGGCTATCGCGCTTGCAGGCGCATTCGCCTCGGGATCGAAGGAAGATAGCGGCCTTGAGAAGGTCCGTGTCGCCTATATGACGAACTATGCATCGCTCTGCTCGCTCGTAGCCGGAATGGAGACAGGCGCCTTCGCGGAACAGGGAATCGAGGTGGAGCTCGTAGAGTTCGCAGACGGTCCCACGATCATAGCCGCCATGGAAAGCGGCTCCATAGATATCGGATACATCGGACATGGAGCCCATAAGCTCTGCATCAACGGCAATGCCGAGATCTTCGCCTTCAGCCATGTCGGCAACGGCGACGCAGTCATCGGCCTCAGGAGCCATGGCGTCACGGAAGACCCCGCCAGCCTCAAGGGCAAGAGCGTCGGCTATGCTTCCGGCACATCCAGCGAGCTCATCCTCAGATGGGCCCTTGAGGGCGTAGGCCTGACAATGGATGACATCACGGCATATGAGATGGATGCAGCTGCAATCACATCCGCTATGACATCCGGTGCCCTCGATGCATGCGCGAACTGGTCACCTGCCACGTTCACGATCCTCGATGCGATGGGCGATGATGCATTCATCCTCGCTGACAACGTCACATTCTCCGACAGGAGCGCATCCGTGGCCTCATGGATCGTGATGGAAGAATGGGCCGCAGAGAACCATGACCTCCTCGTCCGCTTCACGAAGGCACTCTACAAGGGCATGGACTTCAGGGCAGAGAACATCGAGCAGACAGCGGAATGGGTAGCCGCGGTCCTCGGCACATCCTATGACACTGTCTATGCACAGCGCGGCGATGCCGAATGGCTGACATCCACAGAACTCATCGAGCAGATCAATGACGGGACGATCGAGAGCCTCTACGAAGTGCAGAAGCAGAGCTTCGGCAGCGAAGTCGACCCTGCGACACCGGTAAGCGACTACGTGATGTTCGACATCATGCTTGAAGCTGCCCAGTGACGGCAAGGCCATCAATGGCTGGGATCCCTCTCGATGCAATCGAGGGGGATTTCCCTTTCAGATTGCATCTTCGAAAGGACCTGGTATATTGAAAATCCACAGATTCCTGAACCTGTGGATTCTAAGCTTCGGGTACGGTACCTTTATTCGAAATCCTTGCTTCCGTGGAATCCGTAGCCGAAATCATCATCAGCTGGTGCCTCCGGCTCTGCCATGACGATACGCTCGCCGCTGCTTGTCATCGGAAGGAACCTCTCCGCGAAGGAATAGAATATATGCCTGGCGACATACTCGGCAGTATCGCGGGCCGTTTCGGAAACGGAGCTCCTGCCTGCATATGAGCTCTCCGTAATCTGGCCGATCCGGGTCCCATCAGCGGAATAGAGGGTGAAGACGATAGGATCCACGAAGAACTTCTCGCCCGAGGCGCTGAATAAGCCACTGTATCCCCGCATGAAATCATAGGTATAGTCCAGGTCGATTATGACATCGTCGGAGATATCGGCATCCTCGTCGGCCTTGACCATGAACACAGCCTGCAGGGCCTCATCCAGGCTGTCGACTGAGTATGACTCATCGTGGCTGATGAGGTCCTCTGCCACATACCTGACGATGTCTTCCTTTATCGCATAGTTGACATCCTGGGAGACGAAGCCCTCCTCTCCCAGCGTATAGATATCGGAGAGCGTCGATACAGCCATGCCGACGACCATGAAATCATCATCGAAGATGGGACCGCCGCTGCTGCCCGGCTGGATTCCGGCCGAGAACTGGAACCTGAACACCGTATCATCCATGCCGGTAAGCGAGCTGACGATGCCATCGGTCATCTTGCTCTCGCTGCCCATCACATCAGGCAGCGGATAGCCAAGTGCCGTCACATGCTCCCCCTTCTCCACATCATCCGCGAAGATGAATGAATACGGAAGGGATACAGGGACGCGGAGGACGGCCACGTCAGCATCCTTCTCATTGCGTATCACATCGGCTTCAACATCCTTGCCATCGATTACGACAGTCACCTTCTCAGCATTGCCTACCACATGGGAATTCGTCACGAGGATATCGGATGAGAGCGCGAAGGCAGTACCGGAGCTTGCCGACAGCTTCCCTATATCATCCTTATCTTCCACGGCATATGCCCTGAACCCGTAATAGGAAAGCTCATCGGCAATATAGCCGCCAAGATCCAGCGGATCTGCGGACGAATCTATCCAGAACACCGTGCCGTCAAGGGACGTCCCCTCAGGAAACACGATATCATACGTATCCTCCGTTGTCGCGCATGATGAAAGAAGGAGCGCGGCAAGAAGCAAAGGCATCAATCTCTTCATTGTCTCCCCCTGGGGCCATTATACATCCAACTTGCATAAGGCTCCTATCATCCAACCATGATAGAATCATAAATAATGGAGGATTCCCCTTGCTTCTCGCGCTGGTCTCGCTGATGCTGCTTACATCGATCGTGCTGCTTGCCATCAGGCGTGACAGGAGATGCCTCCTGATAGCGCTTACATGCGCCTCGCTGGCCCTCTTCATCTTCTCGATACTCACCTATATCGCCAAGAAGGGAGGAATCGGCAGGGAGATCAGCGCGATCCTCTACGGCACGCGTTCCGTGAGGGACTGGTTCCAGTATCTGATAATGACATTCGAGGAGCTGGGAGCCCTCACGGCCGCCGGACGCTACAGCTTCCCGCTCCTGCTGCTGGTGACTGCCCTCGACATGGCCTACTTCGACTTCGCGCTGCGTATCAAGAAGCATATATGGATGCTCTTCATCCTGCCCCTGCTGGTATCGGTATGCTACATACCTGCCGTATTCAAGGGGCTCATCGACGGAAGGGAGATGCTGCTGAGGCTGCTGGTCATCCTCTCCAGCTGCTACGTCTATTCCTACCTTGCTGCGGCCCTGGCCATGGCAGCAGCGGAATACAGGTCGATCACCCTGCCCTTCTTCAGGCGCAGGTTCATCCCGAGGAGCATGATACTGCTCTCGCTCGCCATGGTATATGCGCTGTATGCCGCACAGGACCCTGCGCAGATCTACATGTTCTACCGCAGCGACTACATGTTCCTCCTCGGGCTATGGTACCTGACCCCGGGGCTTTCCCAGCCGATGTACGCCATCGTCCTTGTCGGCAGCATCGTCTTCAGCGTCCTCGGCTTCGTCTACCTGCTGAGGTATATGAGCATAAACTTCGACAGCCGCAAGGAGGAGATAACCCTCAAGCGGAATGCAAGCACGGCAAGCAGGGGCATCAGCATGTTCATCCATGGGACCAAGAACGAGCTGCTGTCGATGGATATCCTCCTCAGGAGGATTGCGAGAAGATACCCTGATGATGCCGACATCGCGAAGCTTATGGAGATAAACAGCTCCCTGGGAGAGCGCCTGCAGAGCCTCCACAGGTCATCGAAGTCCGACTGCTCGCTGCTCACCCTCACTGCGCTTGACCCGGTAATCGAGAAGGCCATCAGGCAGGTGAGGTCACGCTATCCGGAAGCAGGATTCGAGATCATAAGGAAGGATGCCGGCATAGCCATCCTCGCCGATGGATCCATCCTCAGCGAGGCAATCGGCAACCTGCTGATGAATGCCTATGAAGCGCAGAGGGAGAACGGGCAGGATGTCCCCGTCAGGCTCGAGTACGGGCTTGAGCGCCTCTGGGTATCAATCAGGATATCGGACAGGGGGAAGGGGATCGATCCACGCCATCTCCGCCAGATCTACCAGCCCTTCTACTCCAGCAAGAACAGCAGCCAGAACTGGGGTATGGGCATGTACTTCAGCAAGAACGCTATCAAAGGGCACCTGGGATCGATCAGATACGAGAGGAACGAATGGGGAGGCAGCTGCTTCATCATCCTGCTCCCCAAGCTGGGAAGCCCATATACAGGAGGGGAGGCATGATCCGCGTGATGATAGCCGATGACAATGAGATCATCAGGGATGACATAAGGGAGAAGCTGGAATCAGCAGGATTCGCGGTATCGGCATCGCTGCCGTCAGGCGCTGAGGCCGCAGCCGCTTACGACCCCGCATCCACCGATGCGGTGCTGATGGATATAGAGATGGAAAGCGCCCTTGCAGGCATCGATGCGGCAAGGAATATCCTCGCCGCCTATCCTGATGCAGCCATCATCTACCTGACAAGCCATGATGATGACACGATGATCATCACGGCGATGGCCACGGGAGCGAGGGACTTCCTGGTCAAGGGATGCGGCCAGGATGAGCTCAGGGAGCATCTCGAGGCAGCCGTAGCCGGCGATGCCAAGCTGGATGCGCGGATCCGCAGGCTGATAATGTCGGAATACCGGAGGCTGAGCATGAGCGAGCAGAGCCTGCTCTACTTCATCCGCCACCTCAGCACGCTGACGAACACGGAAAGGGAGCTGATCGGCTGCTTCCTCGACGGGATGAAGATAAAGGAGATAGCGGCCAAGCGCCATGTCGAGCCCGTGACAGTCAAGTCACAGGTACGCACGCTCCTGCAGAAGTTCGGGCTCTCGCGCACGAGCGAGATCGCCTCTGAGATAAAAGCGCTGGGCATCGAGCATCTCTTCAGAAGCTGACCCCAGCGCCATCATGGCTTACCTGCCTGCCGTCTTCGACCAGAGGTCGTCGGCCGTAGGCTTCCAGTTATCCGCATACGGTGCCGTGCGGTCGCAGAGCGTATCGGCGCTCTCCGGAGACTCATAGTCGGTGGACTTGGCATCGGTCTTATGGACCATGGCCCTGAGCTTCTCCGGGTTCTCCAGCATCGGGCACGGACGGAGCATGTTCTCATTGAACGGCTGCCCTTCCCTGTATGCCATGAAGAGAGGCGACTGCAGCGCCTCCACGAGCGTGCATTCCCTGATATTCGCATTCGAGTAGTGGATGAACACGCATGGCTCCACATCGCCCTTCGCATTGATATGGAAGTAGCGCCTGCCACCGGCGATGCATCCGCCTACATACTCGGCATCATTCTGGAAATCAAGGGTGAAGAGCGCCTTGGACTTCCTGAACTCCCTGATCTTCCTGTAGACGACCGCCCTCTGCTCCGGAGTCGGAAGCAGCTCAGGCACGGCGCCGTTACCGACCGGCATGTAGTGGAAGAACCAGCAGAAGAGAGCACCGGCATCGATGATGTAGTCGAAGAACTCCTCGCTGGAGATATCCGCATAGTTGCGGCTCGTATAGCAGGTGGAGATGCCGAACGGGAGCCTGTGCTCCTTCAGCAGCTTCATGGCCGCAGCTACCTTGCCGTAGATACCATCGCCGCGCCTTGAGTCATTGGCCTCCTCGAAGCCCTCGAGGGAGATGGCGGGCACGAAGTTCCTCACCCTCAGCATCTCCTGGCAGAAGGCCTCATCGATGAGCGTGCCGTTCGTGAAGGAGAGGAACTCGCAGTCGGAATGCTTCTCGCAGAGCGCTATGATATCCTTCTTCCTCACAAGCGGCTCACCGCCGGTGAAGATATACATGTAAGTCCCGAGGGCCTTTCCCTGCGTGACGATAGAGTCCATCTCATCCAGGGAGAGGTTGAGCCTGTTGCCGTATTCGGCAGCCCAGCATCCCGTGCAGCGGAGGTTGCATGCGGACGTGGGATCGAGCAGGATAGCCCATGGCACATTGCAGCCATACTTCTCCTCGCTCTCGCGCTCCTCAGCCGAGCCGATGATCGCCGAGTTGATTATGAAGTTCCTGAAGAACGTCTTCCTGACCTCGGGATCCAGCTCATAGAACCTCATAAGCAGCTGGTACCAGTTATCCTTCCTGTCGATCGCGTTGCGGATCGCATTGCGCTGAGCGAGGTACCATCCCTCAGGCAGGACCTTGTCCGCCAGGTTGAGGATCTTGACAGCATTGTTCTCAGGATCCTTGTCCAGATAGTTCAAAGCCTGGTTTACGAAGACCGTGGCAGCCTGTAGCTTAGCCTTCGAAACGAACCCTTTTCCCATAGAAAAATTCTCCTCCCGCATATGATATCCGCATAAGCGTCCCTTGTCAGCGGAGCAGCCTTGCCTATCAATGCGTCCCGGTGCGTGGCAGCATCGCATGCCACGATATAAATCTATAATCACGAAAGCGGAGCAAGGCAAGCACGGATGCATCGGCAATCTACTGTTTAGTAGCTATTGACTATGTCTGGTGAGAAGCTATCATGGGGAGCAAAGGGAGCGCTTTTCCTGGCATGGCTACGCTGAAGCACCAATTCACGGCACATGAGCTGACATCGCTCATCATCCCGCTCATAGCGGATTCGTTCCTGTCGATACTGATAGGCATGGCCGACACGATTATGGTAGCCAGATGCGGGGAGGCAGCCGTATCCGGGGTCTCCCTTGTCGATACGATATCGAATCTCCTCATAACGGTATTCAGCGCATTCGCCACAGGCGGAGCCGTCGTCGTATCCCAGTATCTCGGACATGGCGATGACGGCAACGCCAAGTCCAGCGCGGTGAACCTAGTATACATATCCATAGCCATATCCGTGGCCATGACAGCCATCATATTCCCCATCAGGGGATGGATGGTCGATGCGCTCTTCGGCTCCATCGAGGATGAGGTGAGGGCCTCCACCGAAGCCTATTTCGTCCCCATCCTCATCTCCTACCCCTTCCTTGCCGTCTATTCGGCGCTTACCGCGATATCGAGGGCAGAGCGCCGGAGCTTCCGCACGATGATGGTCTCCGTGCTCATGAATGCCATAAACATCGGCGGCAACGCATTCCTCATCTACCATGAGGGTCTGGGACCGCGCGGGGCCGGTATCGCCTCCCTCGCCTCCCGCATAGCCGGATGCGCGGTGATGATGGCCATGATGATGCATAAGGACGAGGAGCTGAACCTGCGCGGCATCCTCCGCGGGCCGGTATCGCCGGCGCTTATCCGCAGGATACTGAGGATAGGCGTGCCCTCCGGCCTTGAAGGCGCGGCCTTCCATATCGGCAAGATCATGGTACAGTCCCTGACGGCAAGCCTCGGCACGTCGGCGATGGCCATCAATGCCGTGGCAGCAAACTACAACAGCTACGCGAACATACCGGGAATAGGCATCAACCTCGCCATGATAACGATCGTCGGGCAATGCAGGGGGAACGACAACCTCAGGGATGTCAGGTACTACACAAGGCTCCTGCTCACGCTTGTCTTCATCACCACGGCGATGGTCAACATACCGCTCTACATATGGAGCCCGGAAGTCATCGGCATCTACGGGCTGCAGGACAGCTCGCTGGCTGCCGCAATCCCCATCTGCAGGCTCTGCCTCATCATGTGCACGGTGATCTGGCCCTTCGCCTTCACCCTGCCGAACATGCTGAAGGCAGTCGGCGACGTGAAGTACATACTCTTCGCCTCCTTCGCTTCGATGTGGGTATTCCGCGTCGGCGGCGCATACTTCATGGTAAGGCTCTTCGATATGGGGATCGAGGCCATCTGGTATGCCATGTACCTCGACTGGGCATGCAGGGGCATACTCTATTCCTGGCGCATACTCAGCGGCCGCTGGGAGACGAAGACGGTAATATAGGGCCATCGCCAAAGCCGGCGGATTGCCTGGCAATCAGCTTGAAGTTTCTCACCACGCACACCTCCATGCGTGCTAGAATTTACATTGTATTAACTAAGGCTTAATGCATAGTTAACCGAAAAAGGAGGGACATAATGTCTAAACTCACAAAGTGCATCTTCGTATCCATCATGGTAGCGCTGCTTGCCTTGCCGGCATTCGCCAGCGGAAGCGGTGAGGCCGCATCCGCATCAGGCGGACAGTCAGCGGTAGAGGAGATCATCCAGCAGGCCGAAGGCATGAGCATGGAGGAACTCGCGAAGAAGGCAATCGAGGAGTCGAACGGGAAGACATTCTACGGCGTCGGCAATTCGAGCCGCGGCAATACGGCCCTTCCCCTCTTCATCGCCTATCTCCAGACAATCGACCCCAGCTATACACTCAACTATGAATGGCAGCAGCCGAAGAACAACAAGATATTCGACCAGCTGACAGCTGACTCGCTCAAGAAGACAGGCACCTTCGCCATGACGCTCATCCAGGATGGCAACCAGATCGAGAGCAAGATGGTCAGAACAGGCATCCTCGATACCTTCATCCCGAAGGAATGGGCAGAAGCCAACGGGACGACAGCTGCCGAGTACGAAGGCTACCTGCCGCTGCAGACGCTGAACAAGGTCTTCATGTACAACAACACGGGCAGCAAGTCCTATGACAACGTTTGGGACTTCGTGGCTCCTGGCGAGCATGGCCTCTTCATGGACATCGATTCCGAGATCGTCGGCAAGAACTTCCTCTACATGCTCACGGCAGATAGGTATTCGGCAGAGCTGAAGGAAGCATTCGACGCCCTTCCCGACAGCGAGAAGGCAGTCTTCCAGCCAACGATTGACCTCGTCGCCTCCGATGCTGCTGACCTCGGGCTTGGCGATAACGGCAAGTACGCCCTCGCATGGATCAAGCTCTGGGTAGAGAGCTACAACGCGCAGACCGATGACGGACCGATCTGCAACACGCTCGTATCCGCATCCGCGACAGACCAGTTCGGGCTCCTCGTCTACTCCAAGCTCAGGAGCGTAGAGGAATCGGCGACCGTATCCAAGAAGAATGTCGATATCGCGGCATACAATGACGGCTATCAGGGCTTCGGCGGATATGGCTACTGCCACTACCTCTTCGTGACGGACAACTCGCCGCTCCCGTGGACTGCATGCGCATTCATCGCCTACATGGTCAACACGGCTGATGGCTTCTCCGCATGGGGCAAGGATATCGGCGGATACTCATCCAACCCTGTCGTTGCCGCTGAAACCGAGGAGATCTACCACCACAAGACCGGCGGTATGGCAGAAGATGGCGTCACGGTCCTCTTCCCGGCCCTCAACGACCATGGCGGAGACTGGTGGCTTGCCGATGACAGGCTCGTCATCGAGGATCCTTCATACTGCGCATCCGTATCCTTCACCGTAGGAAGCTGGATCGAGATGCTTTCGAAGTACACCCCGCAATAAGGGGCTGTGCCTTGCATGCCCCTGCCCGCGCAGGGGCTTATTCCACAAGGATAACCAATGGTAATGACCAATGAACTGCCCAAGTACAGGCTGGCACTGAACAAAGTCCGTACATTCCTCTCGAAGCCGCAGAACGTGATACTCCTGCTGATGGGCATAGTGCTCACATTCAGCACGCTCGCGCCTATCGCAGCCATCGTCGAGGACACATTCAAGATACATCCGGGAACCATCGACGAGTACCTGAGCGGCAAGAGCCATGGCTTCACGCTGGCGAACTACATAGACCTGTTCACATCACCGCTGGCGAAGAGGAACCTCTGGGAACCGCTGCTGAACACGATATGGCTGTCGGTGGGATCATGCGCGATAGCGATCCTCTTCGGCGGCGTATTCGCCTTCCTCATAACGAGGACAGACCTCAAGGCGAGGAAGTACCTCAGCTCCATATTCATCTTCCCATACATCATGCCGCAGTGGACGCTTGCGGTCGTCTGGCAGCATATGTTCTCATCCAATGCCATCACAGGCACATCGAATGGCCTCCTGGCCTCGTTCGGCATAGTCATGCCTGCCTGGTGGTGTGTAGGGCTCTTCCCCAGCATGATAGTGCTAGGGCTCCATTACGCCCCCTTCGCATACATCCTCATCGGCGGCATCTTCCGCAACATGGATGCCAATCTCGAGGAAGCGGCCACTATCCTCGACACGCCGAAATGGAAGACGATGCTCAGGATCACGATACCGATGGTCAAGCCGGCCATCCTCTCCACGATCCTCCTTGTCTTCGGCGGCGCGATGGGAAGCTATCCCGTACCGCACTACCTGAACCTGACAACCCTTTCGACGAAATACGTCTCGATGAATGACAAATACACAGGCGAGGCAAGCATCCTTGCCATCATAATGATGCTCTTCGGCGTCGCCATCATGTTCCTCAACCAGATCAGCATCAAGAGCAGGAAGAACTACACGACTGTCACCGGCAAGTCAGGGCAGATCTCGAAGGTTTCGCTGGGGAAGGCAGGCAGGTACATCATCGCCATCATCCTGATAATCGTAACCTTCTTCACATCGATCTTCCCCATCATCTCATTCGCATTCGAGACATTCCTCCCCAATCCGGGAGACTACAGCTTCCTCTACACGGGCGACCCGTCGAACCTCACGGCAAAATGGTGGGTCACGAATGAGAACATCACGGAGAACGGCATGTACGGCCAGCAGGGCATACTCCACAATCCCACGATATGGAGGGCCTACAAGGGCACGATACTCGTAGCCGTCTGCTGCTCGCTCTTCGCAGGCACCGTCGGCACGATGATCGGCTATGCCGTGTCGAAGTCGAGGCGCTCGAGGTCGGCCAACTACGTCAACTCGATGGCCTTCCTCCCCTACCTCATGCCATCGATCGCGGTAGGAGCTGCCTTCTTCACGCTCTTCTCGAATGAGCATATAAACCTCTTCAACACGTATACGCTGCTGATCATCACGGGAACGATCAAATACATCCCGTTCGCCTCAAGGAGCGCGCTCAATTCGATGATGCAGCTCTCCGGCGAGATCGAGGAAGCGGCACTGATACAGAATGTGCCATGGTACAAGAGGATGCTGAAGATCATCATCCCCATCCAGAAGACGTCCATACTCAGCGGCTACCTGCTGCCGTTCATGACCTGCCTGAGGGAGCTGAGCCTCTTCATGCTCCTCTGCGTGCAGGGCTTCATACTCGCGACGACCCTGGACTACTTCGACGAGATGGGCCTCTATGCATTCTCCAGCGGTATCAATCTGATACTCATCATCACGATTCTCGTGTGCAACACGATAGTCAACAAACTGACAGGCGCCAGCATCGACAGCGGCATAGGAGGATGAGATGCCTGAAATCAAGCTTGAACACGTAACTAAGAGATGGGGCAGGTTCTATGGAGTGGATGACCTGTCCCTGACGATAAAGGACAATGCATTCGTCACCCTGCTGGGTCCCTCAGGCTGCGGCAAGACCACGACGCTGAGGATGATTGCAGGACTGGAGACGCCGACAAGCGGCAGGATCTCCATCGGCGATACCGTCGTCTTCGACAGCGCAAGGGGCATCAACGTCCCCGCCAACAAGAGGAAGGTCGGCTTCCTCTTCCAGAACTATGCGCTCTGGCCGAACATGACCGTGTACCAGAACATCGCCTTCGGACTCTCGAACATCAAGGAGGAGATGGACTCATATAATGCGGAGGCCAGGGAGGCATCGCGCCTCATCGCCATACTGCGGAATCCCTCCTCGGCACGCTCAATCATCGAGGAGAGCAAAGGCAAGGACGGCAAGCCCGATGAGAAGAAGGCGCTGGTACACCTGACCGAGAGCATGCTCATCCCGATGTCATCGGCATCCAAGCTCTACAGGATGCTCACCGGCGACATCGGCAAGGCCATCTCATCCCTGGAGGCTGCCATCGCCCAGGCGAAGGAGAAGGAGACCCTGGATGATGAGTTCCGCATCATCAGGGATGGCAAGCCGGTACGCACCGTCAGGAAGCTCACGAAGGACGAGATCGACCTCTCCGTAAGGCGGGTATCGAAGCTCGTCAAGATCGGCATGTTCATGGACCGCTACCCTGCCGAGCTCTCAGGCGGGCAGCAGCAGAGGGTCGCCATAGCCAGGACGCTGGCACCGGAACCATCCGTCCTCTTCATGGATGAGCCGCTCTCCAACCTTGATGCGAAGCTCAGGCTGGAGATGAGATATGAGCTCCAGCGCCTGCACGTGGAGACAGGAAGCACATTCGTCTATGTCACCCATGACCAGATGGAAGCCATGACGCTGGCCACGGATATCTGCCTGATGTCCAATGCCGTGCTGCAGCAGTACGATGCCCCGCTTTCCGTCTACAACAGGCCAGCCAATCTCTTCGCAGCCGATTTCGTCGGCAACCCGTCAATCAACTTCATAGAAGCCCGCGGCAGGCAGGAGGAGGACGGGACCATCTCCCTCGATATCCTCGATGGCATGCATGTCAGGTTCAGGCCCTCAGAGCCGCTCTCGCTCAGTGACTGGCAGGCTGGACGCGACAGGGACAGGGCCGCAGCTGAGGAGGAGCTGAAGAAGCGCTCGCAGGAGAAGGGCTATGTCGAGAAGAGCAACAAGGAGGAGATATTCCGCTACCACATCCAGCGCGTCGAGGACAGCGATGACTCGCTTGAGGGCAGCAGGGAGATCACGGATGGCGACTTCGTGCTCGGCGTAAGGCCTGAGCTCATCGTCATCGACGAGGACGGCCCCATCGAAGGAGAGATCTACGGCGCGATGCCTACAGGCATGGAATCGACGATCAAGGTGCGCGTAGGGAGCTATCTCCTGACAAGCGTCATCTTCGGCAACCTGCATTTCAGGATCGGCACTAGGACCCGCATGCGCATCGGCGATGAGCGCATCATGATCTTTGACCGCAGGTCCGGCAGGCTCATAACGCTCGGATCGATAGAGTTCTGATTATCAGCAGGCATTAGGAAGGCCCCGCAGCGATGCGGGGCCTCTTCCATGGGAGCTACTCCCATTCCTTGATTCCCTTGAGGATCTTGTCCTTCTTGCGCCTCTTGGGATCGATTGAATGCTCGACCAGGTCTACGGCCTTCGTGAGGACCGCGGATATCACGAAATACATGATGGCCGTGACGATAAGCGGGAAGAACGCCTCATAGGTCCTGCTACGGACGAGGTCGCTTATCTTCGTGAGGTCAAGCACCGCGATATAGCCCACGACAGAGGTCTCCTTGATGAGGGTGACCACCTCGTTGCGGTATATCGGCAGGAAGTGCTGCGCAGCCTGCGGCAGGATGATCCTGAAGAAGCTCTGGCTCTCGGAGTAGCCAAGGGCTGTCGAAGCCTCCAGCTGTCCCCTGCCGATCGCATTGCATCCGACACGGAGCATATCGATCATCGAGCAGGCGAACATCAGCGAGAATCCCACGATGGAGACCCATGTGCCGCTGAGGCTTGATGAGCCGAAGACGATGTAGTAGAGGATCATCAGCAGCAGGACCGTCGGCATGCCATGGATGAGCCAGAGGAAGAAGTTCGTCAGCCTGATCGCCGCCTTGAAGCCCTTCCTGCATACAAGGTAGACAAGGAAGCCGAGCACCGTTCCCGCCACGATCGACATGATGGTGATCAGCACCGTGATGCCGGCACCCTGGACGAAGAGCTTCCAGCGCCCTTCGCGGAAGAATGTCTTCTCGAAGCTCTGCTCGAGCTTCTCGATGAAGCTGAGCGATGACTCATCATCGCCGAGCACTACCAGCCTTATCGGAGTCGAGTAATAGACATCGGAAAGCGTGCCGGTCTCGTTGCGCTCCTCGCTGACGACGATGTTCATGCCGATATCGTACTTGCCGCTCTCGACGCCGGGGGCGATTGCCTCGAACGGCACCTCATAGAACTCCGGGGTATAGCCATAGGCTCTGGCGAAGCGGCAGATGAAGTCGACGTCGAATCCGGATATCCTGCCGTTGCTGATGAATGAGAATGGCTCGTAGCCGCCCTCCACGGCGACTGCGATCGTGCCGCTCTCACCCGTGAATCCCCCGATATCGCAGGTATCGTTCACAGGGTCGAAGTCAGCGATCCAGTAGTCATAGAGCTCGGCGAGGAGGCCATTGGCGTGGCTTTCGGCAATGAACTCATTCAGCTCGGCAAGGAGGACATCCTGCCTCTCGTTGTTGCCGATTATGCATGTCGCATTGATATACCCCGCAGGCTCTTCCAGGACATCGAGCTCCGGATGGTTCTTCTTCTGGACACCATAGCTGACCTCCTCGATCAGGTAGGCATCGACCTTGCCTGACGTGAGCGCGAGGATCATGTCGTTCGGCATCGTATAGTACTGGATAGTGCTGTCAGGCACCCTGTCCTGGATAAGCTCCTCATAGAGGACAGCTGTCTGCACGCCGATATTCTTACCGTTGAGGTCCTCTATCGTACTGTACTTAGGCTCCGAGAATGCGGATAGCGATGCAATGAGCATCACCAGGAGAAATACGGCAAGCTTCCTCATCACTCACCCTCCTCTACCCATCTGAAGCGGATCGAGATCATGTGCTCGTATCCCAGCGGGTCGGAATCGATATCATCCTGGCGCACTTCCGTAGTCGGTTCCGCAAGGAGGTCGATGAAGAGCCTGTTCTCTGATGAACCGACATCGAACTTCTCCCCCTTATAGCAGACAAGCATCGTCAGGATATCGAGCTTCTCGGAGTATTCGACCTTCACGAGCACATCCGGGTCCTCTGAATACGCAACGAGGTTGTTCATGACGATTTCCTCGAATGCGATCATGAGCTTCGTAAGACGCTCTGCCTCAATCAGGAGCTTCTCGCCATAGGCCTGGAGCTCGTCATTCATCGCCTCGGTATCGAAATCGGAGGACTTGACCCTGTATGTAAGCGAGGAGAGGCGCTGGATGAAGCGCTTCGTGATTTCCTTCTTGGGATGCTCGAAGATCTGCTTCGGCGTGCCTTCCTCATAGATGTATCCGTCATACATGAAGATGATCCTGTTGGAGATCTTCCTGGCGAAATCCATCTCATGGGTGACTATCATCATCGTCCTGCCGCTCTTCGCCAGCATCTTGATTACAGACTGGACCTCTCCGATCATCGACGGGTCGAGGGCCGATGTAGGCTCATCGAAGAGGATGATATCCGGATCCATGGCCAGTGTCCTGGCAATCGCAATCCTCTGCTGCTGTCCGCCGGAAAGCTCATCGGGGTATGCGAACACCTTGGAAGCGAGACCGACCTGCTGGAGAAGGTCCATGGCCTTGTCATAGGCCTCCTGCCTGCTCCTGCCGAGAAGCGTTATCTGAGGATTCATGATGTTCTCGATTATCGTGAGATGCCCGAAGAGGTTGAAGGACTGGAACACCATGCCCATCTTCTTCCTGATCTCGTTCAGATTACAGCCTTTCTCCGTAATATCCTGCCCGTCTACGATGATGTTCCCTGATGTAGGCTCAGTAAGCATATTGATGCATCTGAGAAGCGTAGACTTTCCAGTGCCAGAAGGACCGATGATGGAAATCACATCGCCGTCGTTTATAGTAACGTCTATATCCTTCAGCGGGATCGTATCATCATCAAACACTTTCCTTAGGTGCTTTATCTCTATCATTGCACCCCCCTCAAAACAATGGTGGAAATTGCCGACAGCAATCTAAAAGAACTTTCCCAGCCCAATAGTACCAGACATATGCGGACTGAGCCACAGTATGTTTGCTAAAACGATAACATGCAATAGGAAAACGGAAATAAATGATTAATTTTTGGTTATGGCTTCCGATACCATCAGGCAGGAGGCTCCCACAGCTGCCGCAATCAATGCATCTACCCAGGCTCCGCTGCGTATCCTGCCGGCGTATATGATGGATAGGGCATCATGCCTTTTTCCGGGAAGCTATCCGATTCCCATGGATTGCGCCATATCCGGTTCAGGCAGATACGTATCTCCTGCAATCAGAGGCTGATGCCGTTCTTCAGCTTCTCGACCTCATCAAGCGATAGCCCGGAGAACTCAGCGACCTTCACGAGCGGGATGGCCCCATCCCGGATCATGCTTTTCGCTACATTCATGGCAGTATTCCTTGTTCCGGTCTCAATGCCCTCAGCACGTCCATCCTCATAAAGCCTCTCAAATACGTCTGACATCTTGCTCTTTCCCTCCTCCGTCTCCTTGAAATAGCTCGTCCTTTCCCTGAGCCCAGTATAATACATCTTCCCAGGGTCCGTGCACCTCAGGTCATGCATCAGCCTCCCCAGCTCCGTGCCCTCATCTGCAAGCGATGCGCTCACATGCACTATATGCGACCCGTCGCCATATGGTTCGCAGGCATCCTTATCCATCCTCTCCATCTCATACAGGGCCTTCCCCATCCCCAGGGCATCATGCTCGTCTATGAAGATCACATACGACTCGGGCAGCCTGTCGTATCCCATCCCCTCCATGAGGCTCCCCGCATCCATCATGGCGCTGTAATATCTGGCGCGTTTCCTCTCCGCCTTATCCCGGGACCTCTGGATCTCTATGTCATAGAGGTTTCCTTCCCTGTCCCTTGCGGCTATGTCCAGGCGGACCGAGCGCTTTCCAGGCATGTTCCTTATATCCTCCTGCGTACCCACGCTGGTGACTGTGAGGTCATCGCGCCCGAGTATGATGCGCAGCATCAGCTCCGTGTTCTCCCTGTCGCCGCTGAACGAGACGGAGAAGAAGCCGTCGTCCATCAGGCACAGCTCCCGCAGCATCCTGTCGGTATCCTGCCTGGCTGGGATATCCCTATCCATATACACCTCCTGGGGGAGCCGGATGGTTCCGCTCCCTATGATGTATACGCGCCCAGTGGCGATCCCTGACAGTACACGATGCGGAATATGGCTTATATCAGATTACAGTGAAAGGAAATAGCATGGATAAGGACCTGTATATCGCTTCCTGGCAGTACCCTATGCATGCCGGCTACAATGCCGTCCCTTTCTTCGGTACATAGAAACTAGGGGACATGGCATTCTCAAGCCCGAGGAGCATTATCTTCCTTTCAATACCGCCGCCGAAGCCTGTCAGGTTGCCGCCTGCCCCTATCACCCTGTGGCAGGGAACGATTATGAGGATATTGTTATGGCCCACCGCGCCGCCTACTGCCTGCGCAGACATGCGGGGGATGCCACGCTTCGCTGCGATTGCCTTCGCGATATCACCATATGTCATCGTCTTCCCATATGGAATCGTCAGGAGGATCTCCCAGACATCCTTCTGGAAATCCGAGCCGATAAGATGAAGAGGGATAGCAAAGCCAGGCTCCCTGCCGGAGAAGTAGATATCAAGCCAGCGGCTGACGTCCCTGAAGAGGGGAATCCCCTTCTCCTCATGGGGACAGCCAGCGAGCACGCGCCCTGCATGCTTCTGCCCATCGATCCACAGGCCTGACAGCCCTTCATCATCCCCTGCCATCAGCAGGCTGCCTATAGGTGAATCATATCGCCATGTATATACCATCGCAGATATTATAGCAGATGGCTGCGCAAGGCAGCCATCAATCAGCGCTTCCAGAACGACCTCGTGAAGAGGGCATAGACAGTGAAGAGCTCCAGCCTTCCCACCAGCATCAGGAACGACCCGACCGAGAGAAGGAAATCGGAGAATATGGAGAAGTTCCCCGAAGGACCGACATCCGCCATGCCTATGCCTATATTCCCCAGCAGCAGGAAGCTTGCCGTGAAGCAGGTCTCGAACCCGTAGCCCGAGAGCGAGAAGAGGAGCGTGCCTATGAATCCGGTGAGGATATAGGCGGCAACGAAGCCTGCGACGGAGAGTATCACATCAGGCTTGACAGTGCTTCCTGAGTAGATGAGTGGCGTCACGGCCTCTGGATGGAGGCGCTTCCTTATGGCGTTCCTTGCCAGCGACAGCAGCATCGATATCCTGACGACCTTTATGCCGCCGCCTGCCGAGCCTGCGCAGCCTCCGACGAAGAAGAGCATAACCAGGAGAGTCTTCGAGAACTGCGGCCAGAAATTATAGTCGAACGTCGCGAATCCTGTAGTGGTTATGATGGAAGCGACATGAAATGCTGCATAGCGCAGCGCAGTCGAGAAGCTGCCATAGGAGTTGCTTGACTGCAGGTTGAGCGTGATAAGCAGCGTGAACACCGTGATGATCAGCAGATACGTCCTGAGCTCAGCATCCGAGAAGGCCTCCCTCCACTTGCCCCTGATCATCTTGAAGTAAAGGGCGAAGTTCGAGCCCGCGATTATCATGAAGACCGTCACGACCACGTCGACATATGCCGAATGATAGCCGCCGATGGATGAGTTCTTCGCTGAGAATCCTGCAGCTCCCATCGTACCGAACATGACTGTCACTGCATCAAAGAGAGGAATCCTTATCCACAGCAGCAGCACCTGCAGGAGCGAGAAGGCCGCATAGATGGCCCAGAGGGCGAATGCTGTATGCTGGATCTTCGGCGTGAGCTTATCCTTGGTCGGCCCGACGGACTCGGCACCCACCAGGTTGACTCCCCTGGTACCCATGAACGGCAGCAGGGCGACGAAGAGCACGACGATTCCCATGCCTCCCAGCCAGTTCGTCATGTTCCTCCAGAAGAGGATCGACATCATCTTGTCCTCTATGGACTGCAGCGCCGTGGCTCCCGTAGTAGTGAAGCCCGACATGATCTCGAAGTAGCACTGCGGATACGTCTCGAATGTCCCTGAGATATACAGCGGAAGCGCTCCGAATGCCGTAGCGATCACCCATGTAAGGGTAACCAGCAGATAGCTGTCCTTGGCACGTATGACGATTTCCTTCTGGCTCCTCGTCCCTATGATGAGGATAAGGGAGAATGCGAGCATCGCCGCTTCCGTGATGGCGAATGCCTCTACCCCCTCCGGCTCATCATAATAGAAGGCCAGAGCCAGTGAGATGGCCATCAGCGCCG
The DNA here is from genome assembly GCA_944390725.1 of uncultured Spirochaetaceae bacterium. Taxonomy (GTDB): domain Bacteria; phylum Spirochaetota; class Spirochaetia; order Sphaerochaetales; family Sphaerochaetaceae; genus Ornithospirochaeta. The sequence goes on along the minus strand of CALXQU010000006.1, from coordinate 44,839 downwards.
CTACGAGGATATGGATATACGCAAGAAGCCTCAGGACTGATTTCGTATGGATCACTGGAAGAGCTCCTTGAGATAGCCGCTGTCCTCATGGCGGATTGCCAGTATGAGGCTGTCACCTGCCTCGAAGCAGTACTCGCCATCGGGAATGAAGGAACTGCCGTCAGCCTTCCTCGCCCCTGCGATGATTACGCGGCTGCGGAACTTCACTTCCTTCAGCTTCCTGCCGATGAACCTGAAATCATCCTGCACGATGTACTCATAGACCTCCAGGTCACCGTTGAAGAGCGAATGCATGGCAGACACGCCATCGCCCCTCAGCAGCCTGATGACGGCATCAGTCGTCACATCCGTGATGGAAAGCGCCACATCGACATTAAGCGAAAGGGCGAACTGGACATAGTTGTTATTGGACTTTATCTGCGCGATGGCCTTCCTGACCCCGAGCTTCTTGGCATAGCCTGAAGTGACTATGTTCAGCTCATCATTGTCAGTCAGGCTCAGGAAGAGGTCAGCCATGCCGAGATCCTCGTTCTCCCAGACAAGCTCATCGGTTATCGAGGAATTGAGGACCATGATCTCAGGATAAAGCGAGGCGAACTCCTCCGCCATGGCCTCATCCTTCTCGATGAGCCTCACCTTCTTCCTCTCCCGCGGAGTGAACGTGTTGAGGAGGAAGCGCGTTATGCGCGTCGCCCCGAGGATCACGATATCCTCAGGCTCGGAGTACATCGCCTTGACATCGGAACCGCTGAGGGCCGCATAGGCCTGGTCCTTGTCCGTGATAATCGCCAGCACATCCCCCTGGCGGATCTCGGTATCGCCGGAAGGGATCAGCACCGAGGCATTGCGGTAGATAGCCGTGATGACGAAATCATAAGGGAGGTTCTTCCTCAGGTCGGAGAGCCTGCTGCCGCTCCTGATCAGCCCCACGCCCTCGGGGACGGTGAAGAGGATGAAGTCGGTACCCGGGAAGATGATCGTATCCTGGTAAAGCCCGTACCTCACCGTATCGACGATGCGCAGAGCACCCTCCAGATCCGGATTGATCAGATGCGTGATGCCGAGTATCTTATGCGGCAGCTCCTGGTCCCCGAGATATCCTGAGGAGCGTATCACGGCAGTCGTGTTCTCCACATTGGGGAAAGCCGAGGCGATGATGCCGCAGCTTACGATGTTGACCTCATCGGAATCCGTTGCGGAGATGACGGTATCAACCGTCCCCGCGCCGGCATCCCTGAGCTTCTCGAGATCCGTACCGGACCCATTCACGGCCAGGCAGTCGAGCTTCGCCTCGGCTATCTGGCACCTGGCGGCATTGCGGTCAAGGAATACGATGGATGCACCTTCGGATACGAGGTGCTGCGCAATCCTCAGGCCGCGCCTTCCTGCTCCTATAATCAGAACGTTCATATGCTGAATTCACCTAAAAAAGAGAGCCTGCCTGAGCAGACTCCCTTTTGCATAATCAATAGCCGAAAAGCGGTATCTTGGCAATATACGGCAGATAAGTGAAGACAAGGAGGAGTACGACCATTACGCAGAAGAGCGGAAGCATCTTCTTCGCGGTATTCTCCAGCGTTGTCCTGCCGACGGCGCATCCGACGAAAAGCGCAGAGCCTACAGGAGGCGTGCAGAGTCCGATGGCCAGGTTGAAGATGATGACGATACCGAAATGGATCGGCGACATGCCAAGCTCCGTCACGACAGGAAGGAGGATCGGCGTCATGATCATGATGAGCGGCGCCATATCCATGAAGCATCCGAGGATGAGGAGCAGGATATTGATGATGAAGAAGATCACATACGGGTTGTCGGAGAAGCCGATGAGCCCGTTCGTGATTGCCGCAGGGATCCTGAGGCGCGTCATCATGTAGGCGAATGCCTTAGCCGTAGCGATAAGCGTAAGGACGACTGCAAGGGTCTTGAGCGAGTTCTTGATGACCTTGCCGAAGTTCTTCAGCTTGTCTGCGCGGAAGATGAAGTATGTCAGGATGAATGTGTAGAAGCATGCCACAGCTGAGCTTTCCGTCGCCGTGAATACGCCAGCACCTGTTCCCACGAGGATGATGATGAGCGTGAACATCGGGAGGATAGCATTGACGACAACCTGCATGCATCTGCCGAGCTCGATATTGCCGATGCGGCGCCAGCCCTCGCCTTCTGCCATCTTGCCGGACTTGCCGCCATTCTTGGCAATCGCGATCCACCTGACCCTGTCGTTCTTGAACATCTTCTCGCCCTTCGGGAAGTTGTACTTCTTGCCGAGGAGGAAGCACATCAGCATGAATCCACAGCCAAGGCAGATTCCAGGAGCGAAGCCCGCATAGAAGAGCTGTCCGATGGAGACGCCGCCGCCAGCTGCGAGAGCGTAGATAACCATGTTGTGGGATGGCGGGATAAGAACGCCCTGGCAGGCTGTCGTGACCGTGAGGCCTACCGTGAACTCCCTGTCATATCCCTGCTTGACCATCATCGGGATGACGACGGAGCCGAGCGATGATACATCGGCGACAGCAGAGCCGGAAATTCCGCCGAAGAACATGGAGTCAAGGCAGTTCACGTATGCGAGGCCGCCGCGGAAGCGTCCTACCGCGAGGTTCGCCAGGTCGACTATCTTATCGGAGATCTGGCCTGCTGCCATGATCTCGCCCATGACGATGAAGAACGGTATGGCGAGCATGGTGAAGTTGCTGACGCCATCGATCATCATCCTGACCATCGTCGTCGGGTTGGTTCCCGGCACGAATGCCGTCGATGCAATCGTGGAGATGAGCATCGCGAACGTTACAGGTACCTTGAAAGCCATCAGAAGGAAGAAGCCTCCGATGAGCACGATAATTGCGATTGTTGTACTGGCCATCAGTTCGTTCCTCCATTTGCGGCATTCTCAGCAGCCTGCTGCTTGAGAAGCTCCTGGTAATCGACTTCAGGTTCACTGTAGAGCAGGTCCTCAGGCTTGAGGATTCCGCAGAGGAAGAGAATCGAGTCGAAAGTCATCACGAAGCCACCGATAGGGGCCGGTATATACTGCAGCCATGTCGGCCAGCCTGTCATCGGCAGCGAACCTGGCCTGAGGCGCGCTATGTACATGATTCCATAGTAAAGAAGGAAGATTCCGCAGATAAGCGTGGCGATATCCGAAAGGACATCCATGAACTTCCTCATCTTCCCGCCTTTCGGGAACCTTGAATATACCATCGTGACGGAGATATGCATATGGTCCCTCACGCCGATAGCACATGCAAGGAATGTGAAGAGCGTTACGAGAAGACGCGGGATCTCCTCGGCCCATGTGATTCCTGAATTGAAGCAGAAACGAAGCACTACATTCATGAAGACCGTGCAGAGCATGATGATGACAGCAATCTGCGAGATCGTCAGAATGATCTTGTGGCACCAATGATTCACGAGAACAATATAAGCACTGAATGGCACCTTGCCATCACGGTACTTGGATTTATCGATAGCGAGCTTATTCTCGAGAAGCCAGCTACTCTTCGATGATCCAGACATTGTCCATCCTCCCATTCGAAATAGTTTATAAAGGGAAATACGGGGGAAGAGCTATCCCCCGTACTTCTCTATATTTAAGACTCAGAGTCCTGTGTTCTGGATCTGCTCGATGAGATCCTCATATCCTGCGCCATACTTAGCATAGAGAGGAGCCATCCTCTCCTGGAACTCAGCAAGTGCTTCCGGAGTAGGCGTCGTGACGGTTACGCCTTCGGAGACAACCTTCTCCTCAGAGGAAGCTTCGCGGAGAGCCCACTGCTCGATCTCGTACTCCTGGGTATCCTTTGCGCACTGCTTGATGATCTCGACATCAGCCGGGTCAAGCGTCTCAAGGACAGCCTCGGAAGCGAGGAGGATCTCAGGAACCCTTGTGTGTCCATCGAGGACGAAGTAAGGAGCTACCTGGTAGTCGCCCATCGACTCATATGTAGGCCAGTTGTTCTCTGCGCCGTCGATAGTGCCCTGCTGGATAGCGGAGTAGACGTCGTTAGGACCGATGCCAGTAACGCCATTGCCGCCGAGGAGCTGGACCATCTCAACCATCATCGCGTTGTTCTGGAGCCTGATCTTGAGACCAGCCATGTCTGCGACGGAGTAGATTGGGGTCTTCGTGTAGAAGTTCCTTGCGCCGGCATCATAGTAGCAGAGGCCTACGAGGCCAGAGCCGGAAGCCTGGATCTCCTCAAGCATGCTCTGCCCGATCTCGCCGTTGAGGACCTGCCACATGTGGTCGCCGTCCCTGTAGAGATACGGGAGCTGGATGACGTTGAGAGCCGGTACGTAGGAAGCGACAGGTGATGCGGAAACCCTGGCGAATGCGAGGTCGCCGATCTGGAGGGCTTCGATGGAGCCTGTCTCCTCACCATAGAGCGTGCCGCCTGTGTAGACGTCGATCTTGATTCTGCCTTCAGTCCTCTCCTCTACGAGGCGAGCGAACTCATAATCAGCAAGCGCTGTAGGATATCCTTCAGCATGGACTTCAGAGAGCGTAAGTACTGTCTGTCCGCCTTCGCCGCTGCCGCTGGCAGCAAGGGGAAGCACGATTGCAGCTGCAACAAGCAGCAGTACCATCAATTTCTTCATTGTCTCCTCCTTAAAGAAACAAACTATGCCTGATAATTTTCGGATATAAACGGATTCTTTGCAAGTTATTTGGAAAATGCAGGGCAAATCCGGGACCGGCTGATGCCGGCCCGTACCTGTCACCCGGTGAATCCGGGAAGCCCCTCTATCGCATATGCGCGCACCGGGCATGAGTCAAGGCCCATGATCGGGAGCGGGGCATACGACATGAAGAAGACATCGCTCTCAAGCCTGTCGAGGTTCTTCAGCACCTCAAGGAAGGTGATGTTCTCGGCAAGGAGGACATCATGGAATGGCTTGATATCCTCATTGGAGCTCTCGACGGAGACACCATCGCCGAAGCCGATGCACTTGGCCTTGTGGTCGCGGAGCCAGACGGCGGTCTCTTCGGACACCCTGAGGCGCTGGTCCTCCGCGGTGTTCGTCTTCTCGGTGAACGGAGGGATCCTATAGGGGCTGTCAAGGATGACGATCGTATCGTCCTTCATCTTCGGCAGGCAGTACCTGTCAAGGAGCTCTGGCGTCACGTAGCTGCGCGGCTCCGCATCCTTGAAATCAACATAGAGGGCACGGCCGAGGAAGCGGTCGAGCGGCACCTCTGCGACGCTCGGCCAGTCATCATTGTGGTGGTATGGGCACTCGCAGTGCGTCCCGAGATGACTGGTAAGATCCATTATCGTATGGAAATCAGGGATCAGCCCTCCCGTATTGAACCTGAAGAGATGGCATCTCCTCGTCTCCGTCTTCGGATCAAGCGGCTTCGTCAGGTCGATGACCCTCAGGTCCCCAAGTCTGTAAACAACATCCATATAAACTCCTTCAGCAATCGCTGCTTATTCCCTCTTTCGCATGTATGATATCGACAGCGGCCCTCTGGTAAGCCATGGCAAGGCCTCCTGCCACGCCGCGCGCCGCCACGTACCCTGAGATGTAATCCACTTCCGTCCTGCGCCCGCTCCTCAGGTCGCTGTATATCGACGTATAGGCGCCATGGCTGGATTCGACCTTGGCCCTGAGCTGGGACAGCACATCGCCATATGAGAAGCTGTAGCCATCGCACTCTGCCGCATCGACAGCCTCCCGGAGGAGATTGGCGACCAAAGCGAACGCCGCATCGCCTTTCAGGCCATCAATCGGGCACATAAGCAATGCGGTAGCGGTGCTGAGCGACGAGTTCGTCAGCAGCTTGCGCCAGACGCTGCGCATGACAGAGCCGGAGACGGATGTCTCGAAGGATGCCTCCCTTAGGATCTCAGGGATCCAGGCTGGAGGCTCGCCGTCCTTCATGCCTATGGCTGTGGGCCCTGTCCCTCCATGGTTCACCCTGCACTCATCGGCAAGGGATGCATTATGCTCGGTGACGCCTATCACGATGCGGCTGGCTGGGAAGAACCCCTCCAGCTCCTCAAGATGACCCGCGCCGTTCTGCAGCGTCATCACATAGGCATCATCGGCAATGAACGGCCCATACTCACTGAGGACCTGGCGCGTGGAAGCGGATTTGACGAAGATGATGACGAGGTCCGACTGCCTCATGAGCTCCTTATCCGACGTGAAGAGCGGATGGAAGACGCGCTCATCGCCGGAGACGGTGATGCCGGCACTATTGCGCAGGCGGCAGCGCTCCTCATTGCGGGAGAAGACGGCGGTATGGCAGACAGCGGAGAGAAGCGAGCCGAAAAGCACGCCCATCGCGCCATCCCCTATGATAGATACATGCATCTCCTTTCCCATACACCCAAGATACCATCCAGGCAAAAAGGCATGCAAGCGGAAATTCACATGGAGGAAGTGAGTACCTTCTCGGCATATGCATAGTTCGCATGCGTCGCCGAGATCAGCAGGGTATCGCCAGGCTCTATCCTGTAGTTCCCGTCAGGGATGAAGTTGTCCTTGCCTCCCGCGCGCTTGACCCCCGCGATCGTGAGCTTGCCCTTGAAGTCTATATCACGGAGCTTATGCCCGACATGCATGAAGCCATCGGTCACCTCGTATTCATAGACCTCGAGCTGCCCGTCGAAGAGGGTATGGAGGCTCTGGATCCTGTCGCTCCGGAGATAGCGGACGATGGCATCTACCGTGGCGTTCGTCGTCGATATGACCCCGTCGATATCCATCGCCTCTGCCAGCGCTATATAGCTGTTGTTCGTCTTGATCAGCGATACGGCCCTCTTCGTCCCCATCCTCTTGGCATAGCTTGCCGCGATGATATTCAGCTCATCATTGTCCGTCACCGAGATAAGGAGGTCAGACTGATAGAGCCTCTCCTCTTCCCAGAACCCCTCATCCGAGATGGCGCCGTTGAGCACCACGATATCAGGGAAGTCCCTCGCGAACCGCCCGCATACGGCAAGGTCCTTGTCGACGAGTATCACATTGCGCCTCATGGACTCCTCCATGGAAAGCAGCGCGAAGCGGGCTATGCGCGTGCCGCCGACCATGACTATGCGCCTGATGCGCGAAGGACGGACATCCGAAAGCCTGGTATAGATCTCGCTAGACTCATCATCATCCACCACGAGCGCGAGCTCATCGCCCTCGCGGACGACAGTATCCCCCGATGGCGAGAAGACCCTGCCCTTCCTCCTTATCCCTATGACGACGAAGCGCCCGGGAATCGTATGCCTTATATCGGCGATGGACCTCCCATCGAAGAGGCTGCCCCTCTCGATCTTCCTGGAGAACATCATGAACTCCGCATACGGGAAGTACTCGAAGTCACGGAAGAGCCCCGTCTCGATGATGCCGTTGATCTTCGCGGCCGCCTCCTGCTCCGGGTTCACGATATGGGAGATGCCCAGGATATCGCCGCTGAGGCCGGAACCGAGGTAGTTTATGCTCCTTATCGCGGCAATCGTCATGCCGACATCATGGAACGAGGAGGCTATTATCCCGCAGGCGACGAGATTCGTCTCATCGCTGTCCGTGACGGCGATGACGGCCTCCGCTCCCTCGCAGCCAGCCTCCCTGAGCATCTCGATATCGGTAGCCGACCCGCAGACCGACATGCAGTCGAGCTTGGCCGTAGCCGCGCTGCATCTCTCGCTGCTGCTGTCGAGGAAGACGACTGACTTCCTCTCATCTATCAGATGCTGCGCGAGCCTCAGCCCGCGCCTTCCGGCTCCAAGTATGACGACTCTCATGCCACCTCCATCCTCATCTTCTCCAGAACGTCCGCGTGAAAAGGGTATAGACAGTATAGAACTCAAGCCTGCCGGCCAGCATCAGGAAGGAGAATACCCACAGCGACCAGTCAGGGAACGCGCCATAGGAGAATCCGGAGCCCAGGCCGCCGATGCCGGTGCCGAGGTTGCCCAGGCAGAGGAAGACCGAGATGAAGCAGGTGAGGAAATCCATATCGGTCAGGCCGATGACGGCCGCTCCCGCGAACAGCGTCGCGAAGTAGCAGCCTATGTATCCCGCTATGGAGAAGGCCGTCTTGTCATCGATCTGCTCCGCCCCAAGGGAGACGGGGCTGACTGAGTTGGGATGGATGCGGCTGAGCATAGCATTGTAGCCTAGCCTCATCATTACGCCGATCCTGACCACCTTGATGCCGCCGCCGGCAGACCCTGAGCAGGCGCCGATGAAGCAGAGCATGAAGAGAAGCATCTGCGAGAACATCGGCCATGCATTGAACTCATCGGCGACGAATCCCGTGGTGGTGATCATGGACACGGTATGGAAAAGCGCCTGGCGCACAGCCTGCGGAACCGTCGTATAGACGCCCTTTGCGATGAGCTGGATGGAGATAAGGGCAGCCGAGATGGCGATGAAGGCAAGATAGAGACGGAGCTCGCTGTTGGAGGAAGCCTTCCTGAACTGTCCCCTGACCAGGAAGAAGAATATCGAGAAATTGATGCCGGCAAGGAGCATGAAGACTATGCAGACCCACTCGACATATGCGCTATGGTACCCCGCGATCGATGCGCTGATAGGGGCGAATCCCGCCGCGCCTATAGTGCCGAACATCACCGTGAGGGCATTGAACCAGTCCAGGCCTCCGAGCAGGAGCAGCAGCGTCTCGGCCACCGACAGGCCTATATAGATCAGCCAGAGCGCCATCGCCGTCCCCCTGATAGTCGGCGTCAGCTTGGATTTCGAAGGGCCTACCGCCTCAGCGCCGACAAGGGCATTGCCCTTCACGCCGAATATAGGTAGCACGGCAACGAAGAGGATGACGACTCCCATGCCGCCAAGCCAGTTCGTGAGGCTTCTCCAGAAGAGGATGGACATATCGAGCGATTCGATATCCGAGAGGATGGTGGAACCTGCCGTCGTGAAGCCGGACATGATCTCGAAGAAGCATTCCGCATATGAGTCCATCGCACCGGAGAGATACATCGGCAGGGCGCCGAATGCCGTCATGACGATCCATGTGAGCGTGACGACCAGCACCGCCTCCTTCGACCCTATATTCATCCCCCTGCGGCTCAGGGTGGAGAGGATTGCTGCCAGGGAGACCAGCAGCATGAGGATGATCGTCTTCAGGAATCCCGCATACGACGCCTCCTCGCCGTAGGCATGGGCGATAGCCAGCGGCACAAGCATGAGGATGGCGATGAAAAGCATGATGAAGCCAAGGAACCTCGTAATCGATCTGTAATCCATAGGAATGCCTTCAGCCGGACTGCCGCCCTACCCCTCCTGCTGTATACTATCCCATAGGAGAAAGCATGCCAATCATACCCGCATCAGAAAGCGATATCGAGAGGATAATGGGGATAATCGAGGAGGCCAGGCGCTTCCAGCTCAGCTATGGCAACAGGCAGTGGGCGGGAGGCTATCCGTCACGTCCCCTCATCGAGGAAGATATACGGAACGGCATCGGATACATCATCTCCATCGATGGCGAAGCTGCAGGATACATGGCAATCGTCACCCATGATGACTCATATACACATATTACGGGTGCCTGGATCACAGAAGGGCCATACATCGCCATTCACAGGATGGCGCTCTCCGACAGATGGAGGGGCAAGGGGCTTTTCCGCGCCATCATCGGCGAGGCAGTCCGCCTCGGCAGGGAGAAAGGCGCCATATCGCTGCGGATCGATACGGACCGGTCGAACCCCATCATGCTCCATCTGCTTCCCAAGCTAGGCTTCATCCACACAGGCCATGTGTTCTTCGCAGGCGATGCCAAGCCTGCCTATGAGCTCCCGTTCGGAAGCTGGCAAGGCACCTGAACGCAGGCTCTAGCCTATACGCCTCCAGAGCACCATCGAATCCTCAATCAGCACCTCGACGCGCCCAGAGTCCCTGAGCCATGAGAGATACGACCTGACAGTGCTGCCGACCAGCACATACTGCTCCATGCTCATCTTCAGGCCATATGAGATGAACATGCGCCTGATGACCTCATCCGATGACAGCGGCTCGGCACAGGCTGCGCAGATCCTCTCAGCTGCCTCGTCGACCTTGGCGATGTTATAGCAGGCAAGCTCCGAGATGTCCTCGCATGCGGCAGCATGGGACGGGATGAAGATCCGTGCCTCCATATCCCTGACCATCTCCAGCGTGGAGATATATGCACCGACATCGTATATGAACGTGAGGCCGTACTTATCCAGCGTCTCGCGGCTGGCAAGGCAGTCAGCGAGGTATACAGCATCATCAGAGGTACGGAACCCGACCATATCGAGGAAGTGGCCCGGAAGCGGGATGATGGACATGCCCTCAGGCAGCACGGCATCGGACAGCGGCTCCGCATCACTTGAGGAGGCCATGAGGAACTTATGCCTGAGGTCCTTTCCCGGGCAGCCGCCATAGAGCAGCGAGGGCTCTAGCACAGGATGCCTCGTGAAGCAGCATTCCATCCCCGGCGCATATATCCTGCAGCCTGTCTGCCGCTGCAGGTAGCTGTTGCCGCCGATATGGTCCGCATTGGAATGGGTATTGTAGATCGACTCAAGCTTCCACCCATTCGCATCAAGAAGCTGCCTTATCTTCCTGCCGGCATCCTTATCGCTCCCGCTGTCGATGAGGCAGACTGCATCGCCGTCCAGCCTGACCAGCCCCACCTTGGCAGGGCTCTCTATGTAATAGCTGCCTCCCGCAGCCTGCACCAATTCGAACATAAGCGGATTATAGCATCGTTTCCGTCAACAGATATATCATATATTATACATCCATATACGGAATATTATATCCTAGATATATATCAAATGCAGAAGAATCAGCGGAATAGGATATCGACCATGCAGATGACAACCTCGCCATACCGACCTGCGGACATCAATCGGCAAGGCGGGCAATGAGCGCGCTGCATTCCCTTTCCAGCATCGCTTCCTCCTCTGGAAGCAATGCCAGGGCCGTCTGGCCGAAGCGTTTGCCAAGCGGAATGCGGGTCTCTTCCTCCAGCACCGTGCAGCCCAGCATCACGAGAAGCTCCCTCAGCTTCGCAAGGGAGAATGCGCCGCCGGACGCACCGGCTGCAGAGCTTATCGCCACAAGCTTTCCCCTGCCTGCTGCCGTCGAGTAGTCCCCAGGCTCCACGGGACGGGAAAGCCAGTCAACCAGGTTCTTCAGCGCCGCGCTGTAGCTGTGGTTGTATTCAGGGCTGCCGATCCAGAGGGCATCGGCCCCGGCCACCTCGGCCCTCACCCTTGCAACAGCAGCGGGAGCCGGGAATTCCTTATCCTGATCCAGCAGCGGCAGGTCACCATAGGAGAGGAATGACCAGCTGCACGAAGCCGGAAGACGCTCCGAGGCCAGACGCAGCAGCTGCATATTGAATCCGTCACGGCGCAGGCTTCCGCAGATGAAAAGCACCTTCTTCATGCTTCTGATGATAGGCCCGGGGAGAGGTGGAATCAACTACGTCTTCTTGCCTCACATCACCACGGCAGGTAGAATCCCTCCTGAAGTCCAGGAGGAGAGGATGGTCTATCTGATAGCAGGCCTTGCATGCAGCGCGCTGGTCTCGATCGTGCTGAAAGCCTGCGGGAAATGGGAATATGACAGATACGGCATGCTGGCCGTAAACTATGCGGCATGCCTGGTACCGTTCATCATCATGCAGGCCGGGAAGCCTCTCCCTCCTATCGACAGGGATTTCGGCCTCTGCATCGCATTCTCCGCCGTGAACGGGCTCCTCTATCTTGCCGGCATGGCCCTGAACCAGGCCAACGTAAGAAGAGACGGCGCCATACTGCAGTCGGCCTTCGCCCGCCTCGGCGTCATGGTGCCAACCTGCCTTTCGGTCATCGCATTCGGCGAACGGCCCTCGGCAATGCAGGCTATCGGCATACTGCTGGTGCTTGCAGCCTTCTTCCTGATGAATATCCAGCCGGGAGGCAAGGCTACGCATGCCAGGCCTGCATTCGGCCTGCTACTGCTGGGACTGCTCTGCAACGGGACGGCGGACAGCATGCTCAAGGTATTCGAGGAATACGGCCCTCCTGCCCTTGGCGACTGGTTCATGGGAGCCACATTCATCTTCGCCTCCATCGCATGCCTCATCATCATGTCAGCAGGGAAAGGACGGATAGGCAGGAAGGAGCTGGCTGCAGGGCTGGCCCTGGGAATCCCCAACTACATGTCATCGCTCCTGCTGCTGAAATCGCTTCCTAGCGTCAGCGCATACATCGCCTATCCTATATACAGCGTGGGCGCGATCCTCATCGTCATGGCAGCAAGCGCCATCATATTCCGGGAACGCCTCTCCAGGCAGAGCTATCTGGGCATCGCCATGATAGTCCCGGCAATCCTGCTGCTCAACATATGAAAGGCCGCCATGCGGTATTGCATAGCGGCCCGGGATACAGTGATTGGAAGCCCTAGCTTATTCTACGGTAACCTGGTAGATCGATACCGGATTGCCATATGCGGAGCAGACCATATACATGCCATCATCCCCTGCAGGGTGCTCGACAAGCATGACACCTCCATCCGCGGCTTCTCCGCCGGCTACTTCGGCACCTGCATCAGATGAAATCATCACCTCGAACGGCTCATCGCCTGACGGCACTGCGCCGATTATGGAAATCATCTCACCGGCTGAAGCCTGGAACGAGAGCGCTGCATCGCCTGAAAGCGTCAGCACATTGGCATACCCGGCGTCATTGCTTCCGGCAGCCGTGACCTCAGCGGAACCTGACCCGAGGACAAGGCTTACCCCGCCGAAATCGGTATCGGCGCTGATGGCGCCAAGAGCGATATCATCGGCCTTGACGCTGGCTGCCGCAGAGAGCGTGAATCCTGCGCAGAGCAGGACACATAGGACAATTACGAGTCTTTTCATTCTATTTCCTCCTATCCAAGGAGGATACGGCCCTTCAGTGTCAATACCGTAAAGGAATTATATGGATGCCTCGTCGCTTTCATGTATATCATGCGAACAGGCAGGCTATACGGAGATGGGATAGAGGCAGGATGCCGACGCCATGGCACCGGCATCCATATGCAGCCCTTATCTCTGCACGCGCCCGGATCCGCTGCCATGGACCAGCGCTTCGACTTCCTTGACCGACACCATGTTGAAATCATACTCAATCGTCTGCTTTAGGCAGGATGCCGCCGTGGCGAACTCCACCGCATCCGCGGCATTATAGCCATTGTGGAGGGCATAGATGAGGCCGCCGCCGAAGCTATCGCCTCCGCCTACCCTGTCCACGATATGGATCAGGTAGTTCCTCGCCACATGGCTATCCTTGCCATCGTAGATCATCGCCGACCAGTTGTTGTCGTTGGCGGAAATCGAGCCGCGGAGCGTGATTGCCACATACCTGCAGCCAAAAGCCTCCACAAGCTGCCTGGCAACGCTGGCATAGCCCTCGCTGGAAAGCTTCCCCGATTCGATATCCGTGCCTTCCGCGGAGATGCCGAAGACATCGGCTGCATCCTCCTCATTCGCAATCAGCACATCCACATATGGGACAAGCCTCGACATGACCTCCTTTGCCTTCTCCCTTGACCAGAGATTCTTGCGGTAGTTGAGGTCGCAGCTTACGGTGATGCCCTTCTCCTTAGCCTTCTTAAGGGCAGCGAGCGTCGCATCGGCAAGGCTGTCGCTGAGAGCCGGCGTGATGCCGGTCCAGTGGAACCAGTCCGCGCCCTCGAATATCCTGTCCCAGTCATAGTCACCGGGCCCGGACATCGCTACCGATGAGTACTTGCGGTCATAGACGACCTTGGATGCCCTCTGAGATGCTCCCTTCTCGATAAAGTAGACGCCAAGCCTTTCGCCGCCCTTCATCATCCATCTCGTATCGACGCCGTACCTGCGGAGCGAATTTATCGCGCTCTGCCCAAGCGGGTTGTCCGGCACATAGGTGACGAAGGCGGCATCCTCGCCATAGTTGGCAAGCGATACGGAGACGTTGGCCTCGCCGCCTGCATATGATGCCATGAAGCAGTCGGCCTGCGGTATCCTGAGATACCCTTCCGGGTTGAGGCGGAGCATTATCTCGCCAAAGCAGACTATCCTACCCATCTCAGCGATCCTCCCCTCTGGCAGCCTTCCACGTCTTCACCGCCTCTGCGGCATTCCTCTCGATAGCTGTCCAGTCATGCGCCTTGATAAGGGGCTTCTTGGCAATCCAGGTGCCGCCGATTGCGCAGATACTGTCAAAGGATGCCCACTCCGCGAGGTTCTCAGGCGTTATGCCGCCAAGCGGGATGAACCCGAGGCCAAGATAGGCATAGGGGCATGCCATGGACTTAAGGTACTTCAGCCCTCCAAGCGGTTCGGCGGGGAACAGCTTCAGGACGGAATTGCCCATCTCCACAGCTCCCTCGAGCTCGCTTGCAGTCGAGATGCCAGGGGCGAACGGGAAGCCAAGCCTGTCCGCTTCCGCGACGATCCGCGGATTGAATCCGGGAGCCACCCCGAAATGGGCGCCTGCCTCCTTAACGGCCGCTACCTGCTCCGTGCGGATAATCGTACCGATGCCGATCATCATCTCAGGCACCTCCTTCGCGATGAGCGCGATGGACGGCATCGCTGCCGGAGTCCTCAACGCAAGCTCTATTGCGGTGACGCCACCGCTGACAAGCGCCTTCGCTGCAGGCACAGCATCCTTCTCGTCCTCGATCTCGAGGACCGCTATGATCCCTCTTCTTCCAAGCTCTTCCCTGAGCTCGCCGCTGATAGCCATATAATGCCCTCCTGCTGGCCGCATATACCGCAGCCAGCTTCTTAGCATTATATAACAGAAAACGAAGGCATCATACCTGTATTACAGGTTAATGGATGTTTCATCCTTTCAAGGACATCATCCCAAGATGAAACCCTGCTGGAAAGGATCATCCGGATCAAGCATATAGGTGCTCATGCCCATCAGATACCCTGCGCCGGTCACTTCCGGAACTATGGCAGGTATTCCCCCCACCGTAGTTTCCTCTACAGCCTGGCAGCTGAACACGCTTCCTATTATGCTCTCATGGATGAATGGCTGATTCAGCCCTATTTCACCATCGCGATAAAGGAGGGCACAGCGTGCGGATGTGCCGGTGCCGCAAGGCGAACGGTCTATCCCGCCAGGAGTGCACACGACGCAATTCTGGGAATATCCTCCCGGAGTCTTCGGCGGACCGACGAACTCAATGTGCGTCACTTTGTCTATGAAGGGCTTCTCCGGATGCCTCACGCTTATCTGCTCATTGACATATGGCTTGATAGTATCCGCTGCGGCGATAAGCCTGTCATAGTTCTCCGGGCAGATATCAAGCCCGGTATAGCTGGCGGGGATAATCGCATAGAAATTGCCGCCATATGCAACGTCAACGATGATATCACCGTATTCCTTCGTCCTGACCGTCTTCTTGTGCGCGATTACGAAGGCTGGAGCGTTCCTGAATGAAACGCTCTTCGCCTTGCCATCCTCAACCATCACCTTCAGCTTGATGACGCCGGCAGGGGTATCCAGATTGATATATGTGACAGGTTCATGCACCTCCACCATGCCGGTCTCCACGAGGAGCGTCCCTACCCCAATCGTGTCATGGCCGCACATCGGCAGCCATCCCAGCGGCTCGAAGTACAGGACACCGATGTCGGTTCCCGGCGTACATGGCGCGGTAAGGATCGTACAGGCTGAGATCTTGCTGCCTCTTGGCTCTCCGGAAATCAATGTCCTTATCCAATCCTGCTTCGTCTTCATGTACAGCATCTTCTCTGACATGGTATTACCCGGAATGACAGGGATACCGCCGACGACATGGCGGGTACCCTGTCCGACAGTATGCGTATCTATGGTCAGGAAAATCCTCTTGAATCGCATAGCATCTCCTCTGAATGATCATTACCCGCAGAATGAATCCGCAAGATAATCATAGCTTTCCCTGGCACATCTGATTGAGTCATTATCAATCCAGTCAGTACATGTCTCAACAATATACCATTCGCATCCGACAGCATCAGCTGTCTTGACGATTGATGCTATATCAAGATTGCCAAGTCCCAGCGTAGTGCATACAGGCCGCTTGATGAAATGCTCCCTGTCTCCTCCTACTATGGCGACATCCTTCAGATGCACGACCTTCAGCCTGCTGCCCAGCTTCTGGATCCATGACACAGGATTCGCGCCGCTGAGCTGTACCCAATAGGCGTCTAGCTCGCTTCCGACGAGATCGGGTGCGGTCTCTTCGAAGAAAATATCCAGCGCGACCTTGCCTGCCGTATGCACGAACTCCGTATTGTGGTTATGGTACAGCAGCCGGATTCCATCTCCGCAGCATCTCCTGCCCAGCTCGTTCATGCCAGCAGCGAACTTCTTCACGCTTTCCTCGTCTTCCCATACGGTATCGCGAGAACGTCCGATAGCGAGTATATCGCAATCCAGCGACTTCGCTTTGGCGATTATCCTCTCCGGATCCTCGATGACTTCCTCATAAAGCTCATGAAGAGCCGCGCATGCAAGCCCTGCTTCATCAAGGAAAGGCTTCCATGAAGCATTATTCTCAGGTGTCATCACGTGCCAGAGCTCAACTGCCTCGTATCCGGCATCCTTCGCCGCCTTCAACGCAATGCGTATACGGCTATCGCTGTTGAGATAATCCAATACGGATTCCGTGTTCAGTGCAATCTGTCGCTTCTTCATACCCGTACCTCCTTAAAACGATCGAGACGCAGTGGCGCCAAGTCAAAATCTGTCTGTTCCCCGCATATGAGCTGGCTCATCATCTTCCCCGATATCGGGCCCAGCTTTATGCCATCGCCAGCATGTCCTGCATTGACATAGAGCCCCTGGACATCGGTTGCCGATACGATTGCCTCATGGTCCGGAGTCCAAGGGCGCACTCCAGCATAGGCCCTGATGACATTCATATCCTTGATTATCGGGAAGAACCGTATAGCCCTCCTTGCCATTGCCTGCATGACACCGAGGCTGCTGACTGTCGAATCCGCAGGATACTTGCTGAATCCTATCAGCGCATTCTTCTCGTTCGTAGGCTCTATGAGGAAACCTATGCCGTGGGCTTCCTCGAAGGTCTTCTCATCCGCGCCGCCGGCCTTCTTATGGCGCAGAAGGCTATATCCGATATCCATCGTCTTCCTCCTGGTGATATACACATTAGGCTCAAGGACAAGCAAATCTCCCTTCATCGGAGTAATCGGGATATCCAGCCCTGCCATCATCCCGATTTCCCGTGACCATACGCCGCATGCTATGACAGCCGTCGAGCATAGGATATCGCCATCGTCGGTCCTTACGCCCCTCAGTACGCCTTCAGGCGAGACATCGATTCCCGTAACTGTGGTAAAGCATCTGATCTTCCCACCCATCTGGCGGATAGCCCTGGTAAGCGAATATGCGAAAAGCATCGGATTCAGGGACCCGCCATCAGGGAATTCCAGCCCTCCTGGAATGTCCGGAGCCGTATTCGGCTCATCTTCATGCACATCATGCTTATCCATGAAGCGGCATCTGATGCCATCGGCGATCTTCTCCTGATACTGCTTCTTCGCAATCTCGACCTGCTCCTCATTCTCTGCCAATATCACGCAGCCCTTCGCCATCCAGTCGAAATCATCTATCTCATGGGTGAGGGCGACAATCTCGTCCAGCGCCGCTTTCTGGAGCTTCGTGAAATAGCCAGGGGTGGAATCGCATACGAAGATATCCCCATCGGAGCGGCTGGTCGTGCCATTCGCGATGTCGCCTCTTTCTATGACCGTCACATTCCTTCCCTTCTTCAGAAGGAAATATGCCGTCGACAATCCCTGCATACCTCCGCCGATAACCACTACATCAGCAACATCATTCATCATCAGCACTCCTTCCAAGCACATCCATGCTTACAGGGACCATAGGCGGCCGGACCGTATCCGGCTCAACCGGCACATTGGAAGCATTCTGCAGCATACGCTCGATAAGCTGATGGCATGTCCTTCCCTGGCACAGCCCCATGCCGGCCCTGGTACGGCGCTTGACACCTGTAAGGGTCGTCGCGCCTTCGCTTATCGCCTTCTTGATATCCCCGATAGATATCTCCTCGCAGCGGCAGACAAGGACATCATCTCCTTCTGCGGCCTTGATGCCCCTTTCCGCCTCGCCGGCATAGGAATCCTCATGCCCAAGCCGCTTCATTCCCCTGACATCGTCCGCAGCCTCAAGGGGTACGGCTATCGTTATCACCGGCGTATGGTCATTGGCAGGGGCATTGGAAATCCTTATGACTTCCGCTTTGCATACGAAGCTTCCTGCTCTGTCCACAGCGTCGACAATCTGCCCGTTTTCAGGAAGAGGCAGGTATTCATGCGGGAAGCTTACCGTCGCCATACCCGGCTTATAGGCCTTGTTGACAACGAAGATAGCCAGGCCTGAGCAATGCGATATGCACGCACCGCAGCCTGTGCATCTGTTCTCATCAAGCACAGGAAGATTCGTTATAGGCGTACCCACATGGATAGCGCCGAACGGGCAGGCTCCCTCGCATGGATCGCAGGGAATCTGCTGTATGCATTCGATAACGGCGACAGGCCCCTTGCGGAAACGCTCCTCGCTGGGGAAGCGCCCCATCTGCCTAAGCTCATCCAATGAAGGATATCCATTCTGCAGAATAGTCCCATCCATATATCAGCATCTCCCCATGAACTGCGACTTCGCATCGAACCTGGCCTTGCCGAAAGGACCAAGCCTGAGCGATTCAAGACGCTTCCTGATCTCATCCCCGGCTTTCCTGAACGATGCATCGTCCATATAGCCCAAGGCATGGGCCATGGCTATGCCGGCCAGCCGCCCCTCATCCATCGCGGTATTCGCTTCCTCGACTCCTGCGATATCTCCGGCAACGAATACGTCCTCGTTCGATGACTGCATGTTCCCGTCATGCTCAGGCATCCAGCCGCCTAGCGCAGGTACAAATACATGCTTCAGCCCCATAAGCCTCGCAAGCTTGGAAAGCGGACGGAGGCCTGCGGCAATGCAGATCGTATCAACATCAAGCAGCTTCTCGCTGCCCGGTATGATCTTCCTTGTCACAGCATCGACCTCCCCTATAAGGGCAGAGCAGACCTCGCCATCCCGCTCTCCGGCGGCAATCACCGTATGGCACAGATAGAAGGGGACCCCTGCCCTGCGTATCTTGGCGGCATGGACACCGTATCCGCCTATTTTCGGCGCAATCTCCACGATGCCTGCCAGATCCGCACCAGCCTGCATAAGCTGATATCCGACGATAAGGCCGACGTTGCCGGATCCTACCATCAGGACCCTCTTCCCGGGAAGGACGCGATTGACATTGATCATGGTCTGGGCACAGCCTGCCCCCATCACGCCAGGCAGGGTCCATCCAGGGAAGCTTATGGCCTTCTCCGTCCCTCCTGAAGCGAGGAGGATCTTCCGGGCCCTGATCCTGATGAAATCCTTGCCTGCCGCGGTCTCCCGGACAATGGCAATCAGATTGGAATCATATATACCTATCACGGTGCTGCTCAGCCAGACCTCGACCCCGTTCTCCTCGCATTCCCTCAGAAGCGTGCGGCCGATATCCATACCGCGTATACCAGCGGAATGCGCTTTCGAGCCGAAGAACTTATGAAGCTGCTTGAAAAGCTGTCCCCCAGGGAGATCATTCTGGTCGATGACCAGGACATCCGCCCCTTGCCGGGAACACTCAACGGCAGCGGCAAGCCCAGCCGGGCCACCGCCGACAATCACGACATCACGATCCAATTGCTATCGCTCCTCTTTATTCTGGGTACGGATATCCATACCATCACGCACCCTGGTTATGCATGTCCGGACATTCGGCATACCATCGACTACCATTACGCAGTCAGTGCACTGCCCGATGCCGCAGAAGATCCCGCGGGGCTCGTGCCGATGGACAGTATAGCGGTTGATGCGTATCCCGTTATCAAGCAGCGATGCAGCTATCGTGCTGCCCTCATATGCAGGATAGGGCTTGCCATCGACCATTATCGTCACTGTCTTCCTGCGCGAATCCTCACCAAGAATAGGATGATCCATCATCAGCCTCCGTATCAGAGCGAGACACCGCCATCAACCATTATCGCCGCACCAGTCGTAAACGATGAATCCTCGCTTGCGATGAACACGACAGTACGTGCGATTTCAATAGGTTCCGCGAGACGTCCGATAGGATGGTTCGCGATGAACTGTGCACGCATGGCCTGCGGATCCGGCGATTCATTGAATCTTGCCTCCATCGACGGGCTTACGGTAGCTCCTGGGCATATGGCATTCACGCGGATATGCTGATGGGCATGGTCGACAGCCATAGCACGCGTAAGGGCCACGACAGCACCTTTGGATGCGGAATATATCGACCTGTTCTTCACTCCATACATGCAGGCTGCTGATGCGACATGCACAATCGAGCCACCGCCGACCTTCAGCATCTCCTCAATCGCATACTTGGATGCGAAGAACACTCCTTTGACGTTCACTCCCAGGACCTCATCGATAGTCTCCTCGGAAACCTCGCATACGTTGCCAGGCCTCACCACGCCGGCACTGTTCACCAGGATATCAAGGCGTCCGAATGTCTCGACTGTCTTCCTGACCATCTCCCTGCAGAAGTCATTGCTGGACACATCACCGCGTATGAATATGGCCTCGCCGCCATTCTTCCTGATGATATCAACCGTCTCCTGCCCAGTCGTAGGACCAACGGAATTCACAGCTACCTTCGCTCCGCCTTCAGCAAAGAGAATAGCGGATTCCCTTCCTATTCCAGCGCCACCGCCAGTTACCAAGACGACCTTACCTGTAAAATCCATTATCTTTCCTCCTTTTTTAGCAATCGGGCAAATCCATGATGCCAGCCATTGCCATTTATGAAATCCACAACAGCATCCGGTGAGATACTGAGATCTATGCTATCCATGCTCCTCACTGACAAGCCGCCGAGAAGCGCTCCGAACTCCGCAGCGCTGTCCAGCTTCTGGCTTCCATCCCATCTGCAGGCTTCGGTTCCGGATTGGAAGGGAAGCCCTGCAGCAAGGGCTGCGATGATTCCTCCAAGTGTCGCGTCACCCGCACCTGCGGTACTGGCGACCGGCATGGGGAATGTCCCATAGAAGCGCAGTCCGCCGCTATCCGCGGAAATACTGCCCTGCGCACCTACCGTAAGCCACATCCTCAGATGAGGATACACCCGAAGGAGCCGTTCTGCCGCATCCGCCGCATCCTCAAGCGACGAGATACTGTCCATCCCCGAGAATGCAGCGGTCTCATCCTGATTGAGGGCGACTATATCGCAATCATCCAGGATGCGCTTCTCCATAGCATACTCCGCTTCTGAAGCCAGGAATGATGCAATGCAGCATGAACCTGCTTCACTCGCGGCTTTCAGGAACGAAGCACGTGCCTCTATCGGCACCTCAGGCAAGGCAACCGCATAATCGCCTGCTCCCAATCCGTAGCGTCCTGCCAGCCGGGCAGCTTCCTCAGGCGCAATCGCCGTGCAGGCGCTGTTCGAGCTGGTTATATTGCAGCCGCTTCCGTCAGGATACTGCAGGCACACGCTCAGCATCGTCGGGAGCGAAGGATGCACCTCGATTCCCGACACATCCATGCCTGCATCCCTCATCATATCAAGGAGAGCGGCTCCTTCCGCATCATCACCGATATATCCGCACGGGATGGTACCAACCCCTTCAGGTACGAACCTCGCGATATAGTGGAAGACTATATGGAGCTTGCAGTAATCCCTGATATCCAGCCTTTCGGCCATGCGTGACTCGTTCCTTCCCAGGATCCTGTTCTCATGGCTCCTGAAGAATAGCCCGCGGCCGATGCCGCCTATGCCGACGATCTTCCTTCCCATCAGCAGAGACCGGGGAATTCCCATTCTGGATGAAGGCTCACGGGATGCTCCGCAGTCTCCCTTGTCGCTGTCAGCAGCGCGTCAGGATGGTCCTGCAGAAGTGTCATCGGATATTCAGCGGTCTTCTCAGAGAACAAGGCGATCCTGAGTGCCGTCTGCTTCCATGCGCCTGTATCGCTGAACAGCCTGACCTTCCTCGCCCCCAGGCATTCCTTGATCCCGAGGGTTATCGACATAGGCGGGACGAACTCATAGCCTGCGCCGAATGTACGCTGCGCAAGAGCCATTATCGTATCTGTATTGTTGTCCTGGATGCGTATCGTGCTGTTCCTCAGCTCCTCCACGGAAAGCTGGCTATACGGATTGCGGCGTGCCTGGTTATAGGCGATATGGCCATCCTGCCCCCATCCTCCGAGACAATAGTCTATGGGAGCCTTGGCAATCTCCTCTGCGACCCTGAACATCGATTCGGGAGATAGGAAGAAGCGCTGATTCTGCGGAACTGCCAGGCTTTCCGGGATTCCACCATAGAAATGCTTTTCCATGAAAGCCCTGAAGTTATATGGATTGCCAGCCGGCAGGGTCCTGCCTTGCCAGTCAAGGCATTCATCCATATGGAAGATAACCACATGCCTGAGGGATACCTTCTCCTCATTCACAAGACGTACATATGGAGCATACCAGCAGGATGGCCCGCACGGGATGATTGCCCTGAACATACGTCCTTCCGATGACGCCTTCTTTATTTCATCAACAAGCTCTCTTGCCATGAGCTCGCCCATAGCAGCGGAATCCTTGACCATCCTGAAGGGAACCTTCCTGCCAGGATGCGATTCAAGCTCATCCGCAGGGATACTGCACCAGGTGTACAGTTTTCTGATATCCATCGATTTCTCCTCTGAAGGGGGCCGGGCCAAGCCACAGCCCCCAGAACCGGAATGTCAAACGTTCTCTGAAACTATCGGATACTCTGGCTTGAAGACCTTGTTGAGTATCAGTATCACGATTGTCGTCGTAATCATGCCGGGGATGATTCCGCCGCCGATGACATTGGCCAGGGACGGGACAAGCTGGAATGCCGTCGTCACGATGAGCCCGATGAGTATGCCATAGCGGGCAGCCTTGATGCTCATGTTCGAGCGGAACTCCTTGGATGTCTTGTCACGGAGCACATATCCGATGATGAATACCGGGAACAGCGTTCCGCCGACGATAACCAGGCCAAGATACGAAAGATCGAGAAGCGACGGTGCGACAGCAGCGCCGAGGATTGCAAGCGCGCCTGCGCTCAGTCCTGCGATCTTCGAGACGCGAAGCGTCTGCTCAACGGACATCTTCTCATTGGGGTCAATGCAGTCGCATACGATATTCGCGATTCCGGAATTGAGATGGGTATCTGCCGTCGACATGATAGCGCCCATAAGGCCGATTACGGCAAGCGGGGTGAACCATGCTGGGAACTTGTTGATTATGAGCCATACAGTCGCCTGGTCACCGACATCGTTATTGTAGACGCGGGCAAGGAAGCCAATGCTCATCACGAGGAATGTAGCGACGATGCTGAGAACCGTAGAAAGCCTGAATGCTGTCTTAGCGGTATCCACATCCTTGGCTATGAAGCAGCGGTTCCACATGATCGGGTTGGTAAGCGATCCGAAGAATCCTGTCAGGAAGTTCGATATGCACTTCTTCCATCCGTATGTCCCCCAGACAGTCGTCAGCTGCGGGTCGACCTTGTTGACTTCCTGGAACAGCCAGGGAACATCGAAGTCAATCAGCCTGAACGAGAAGATTATCACGAAGACGACTACGAAGAGCTGGAGCATGCCCTGGAAGCTATCGGTGAAGACGACGGCATCCATACCGCCGAACACCGTATAGAAGACGACTATGCCACCGGCGATTATCAAGGCAACATAGAAGTTGACCTCAAGGACTGCGTAGAGCATGTATGTCATGCCCATGATCTGCATGCCAGTGATGGCTACATTGCCGATTGCCGCGCAGACTCCGCCAAGACGCCTTACGGTCATGTCGCCACCAGCCAGATAGCTGGCGATATAATGCGGCATCGTGTAGTAGTCGAACTTGGAGAGATACGGGGCAAGGAACACCGTAAAGGCGATATATCCAAGGAGTATGTCCCCAAGGAAATTCCAGTATGCGGCTGCGCCGTACATGGCCGTACGTCCTGCGAAGCCGATGAAGTTGCCTGAGCCGCAGAATGATGCGAAGCAGGTGAAGAACAGGAAGAAGAGCCCTACGTTCTTATTTGAGATGAAGTACTCCCTTACGGATGTATTCGTCTTGTTCTTCTTGATTCCTACGATTGCGCAGAAAGCAAGATAAGCTACGACAAGTACGATTGTAATGATCTTGATTGTGCTGCTGACCATCTAAACCTCCATTTGCTTTCGGGCAGGGCCTCTCCTCCTTCGGCCATGCCCTTCCTGAAACGAGCCTATGCTTCTATCCCATGGCGGGAGAGCATCTCCTTTATGGCCTTCATATGCTCATCCGATACCGAACGCGTCGGAGAAGCCATATACCTTCCGCATATCCCCCAAAGCTCAAGCACTGCCTTGACCTGCGGCATCATAGTCGGGTAAGGAAGCGTGAAATACAGCTCCTTGAGGAAGGCGACCATGCGGAAATAGCCTTCCCTTGCCTTATCCGCATTCCCTGCGCGGTAATCATTGAGGATCTGTATAGACAGCCTGGGCAGGATATTCCCCGGGCCGCCCATTATGAAGCCCTCAACGCCGAGCGCCATTGCCGGATAGTAAACGAATTCCTCTCCCGAGACCATTATGAAGCTGTCGTTCTTCTCTACCCCGAGCATCATGGTCTGGATCTTGTCTACATTGGATGTCTCCTTGAGAGCCACTATATTATCCAGCTTTGAAAGGTCATTGATCATCTTCGGCGTCAGATAATGCTGGTTCTCCGGGCAGTTATAGATAGCAATCGGAAGCTTCGTCGTATCATTGAGCGTCCTGAACAGATCCATGAGCTCATCATCCGTGCAGTGGACAAAATCCGTCGGGGTGGTCAGCGCCACATCCGCACCTGACTCGTATGCGTCATTGATATGCGTCTGGATAAGGCGCGTGCTGTCATCCATGACTCCTGCCATGATCATGACATCATCCCCCGCGGCTTCACGCGCGGTCGCGATGATCTTCCTTCTCTCCTCGCGGCTGAAAGCAAGGCATTCACCCGCATAGCCTAAAACGAATAGTGAACGCATTCCGTTTGAGAGAACATACCGAACCAGTGATTTCATTCCTTCGGGATCGAACGAGCCATCCTTGTTCAGCGGGGTTGCCAAAGCAGGCATAACGAAACGCATTCCACCAATGATGTCCTTCACCTTCTGACCTCCTTACCTCGCTTGTCGCTGAGTTGTCCTGTTGACTATATCTTCAGGGATGCTTTCAAGAGCTGTCTTATGGCTAATTTGTAAATTTTTCCTGTTTTTTTGGATTCAGATGATGGTAATATCGTATTGGGAAAAGCATCAACGGAGGCGATTGGCATGCCTATAACGCAGATACAGCGCATGATCAAGGGCAAATCACTGTTCCCTTTCGCATGGGAAAGGCTGGTCAGTCCGGAGCCATGCAGATTCATGATCGGGAAGGATGGCATAGCCGCTGAGATACCTCTGGACAGCAATGCCGGCCGGCAGCCGGGGCAGCAGGCAGGGATATCCAATACCTGGGACTCGATGCCACCCTTTCCAGCCTCAGTTCCGTATTTCCATTTCCATGACCATTGCCAGATTACGGAATGCGTCTCTGGCCAGCTTATCTATATCTTCGGCGCACAGAGCGTCACGCTCTTCCCAGGCGACATCCTGATAATCAACGCGATGACTCCCCATTCATGGATTTCGTCAGTTCCCGGCACCACGAGATGCCAGATAGGCTTCTACCCGAATGCATTGAATGCGAACACATACAGCAGCTGCTTCCTCCCATATTTCAAGCTACTGTACAGCCAGCATTATCCATTCCTCACGATCGGCCCCTCCCACCCATATGCCGAAAGCTGCAGGCACTGCCTTGAGGAAATAGCCAGGGCATACGCATCTGAGCACTTCTCATATGATACCGTGATACATAACCAGATCTTCGACCTTTCGGTCATGCTTGTCCTTTCGCTTTTCAACCTGGACTCGAACGAGAACAGCCCCCTGATAATCGACCAATACATAAACAAGATATTCGACTATATCGAACAGAACCTGGATAAGGACCTGTCAATCCAGATGATGGCGGAGCATCTCGGCATGAATCCGAGCTATTTCTCATATTATTTCAAGAAGCATCTGGGAATCACCTACAAGAAATACGTAACCATACAGAGGGTAACGAAAGCTGCCCATCTTCTCCAGAATTCAGACCAGACCATAATGCAGATCATGTACGAATGCGGCTTTGCCAGCCTCTCGGCCTTCTATCAGGCATTCAGCAGCATATACACGATCCCGCCATCCCAGTTCCGCAAGCTGCACTCCCTGCCGAGCCCCCTGAGCAATGCAGGATTCGGCAGCATGAAAATCAAGAAAGCATAACAGCAGACATGATGGGACCAAGGCAGGAAGGCAATCTGGCATCACGATTACATGCTTCCCATCCCAATAGATTACCCATTGCGCTTCCTCCTGATGACATAAAGCGCCAGCAATGAGCCTATGAAGAGGAATGATGAGAACATCAGCAGCATGCTGCCAGCACCTATGCGGCCTGCGGCATATGCCGCTACAGGCTGCATGACCATGCGCCCGATTGTCCCGCTCAGGAGATAAAGCGTCGATACGAAGAAGGTGTTGCCCGGATACCAGGAGCTCACCTCGACTATGTAGCATGGGATATTCGCTCCTGCCGCGAAACCGGTGAGGGCGATGAATACAAGGGCAAGCACGGCATTCCCGGAAAGCGCCGCGAGTACCTGCCCTATCCCGGATACAGCCATTCCTATAGCGGATAGCTTCACCGGGCTGAGCCCCTTCGACAGCAGTATGCTGGAAAGGAAGCGCATGGAGGCTATCCCTATCCAGAAGCACATCATCGCAGCTGCGGATGCCGCATCGGAGGCGCCGAAGGAAGTCTCAAGGTAGTATGGGAACCAGTTGGTGCCTATCTGCTGGGCAGTCATGTAGAGCATAAGCGCTGCAGTGAGCGCTATGAACGAGGGGTTGCGGAGTATCGTCCTGGCAGGGACCGGCTTTGCCGTCTCCTTCCTGGAACCTGTCTCCTGGGCATCCGGCCTGCCCGCGAATGATGCGATGAGCACGACAAGCATCGCCAGGCCGAATGCCGCATAGCCGACCTTCCATGACACGCTCTTGAACGGGATCATGATGTATCCGGAAAGGAGCGCGCCGATGCTGTAGACGAAATGGATCAGCGGCACGAACCTGCGGCTGCGTGAATCGGATGATGACGATACATATGCATTGGCGCTCGAATCGAGGCAGAAGCCGCCGAAGCCGAATATCATGAAGGAAAGGTAGAGGGACCATTCATGGGGTGATGCCATTATCATGAAGAGCCCCAGGACAACCAGGGCCATGCCGGAACGCATGATTGCCGTCTTGGGGTACCTCTGCAGCCCCAGAAGCGATGCGCAGATCGCTGCAAGTATCCCGGCCTGCATGGCGCTCATCAGGAATCCGACGTGGGAAAGCTCCATCCCCATCGTCTCCATCACATCGGTCACGAGCGTGCCGATTACGTTATATGCGATAGCATAGACGAAGAACATGATGAATATCACGCCTATGCCTATGCGCCTTGTGAACGGGGATCCAGTCATGATGCTACCTTCTACAGCAAGAGATGATAGCAGATTAAGCGCCTGCAGGGATAATGGAATATGGCAGATCCGCAGCATGCCCGCAAGCCTATCGCCTTGACGATTCGCGGAGCAAGAAAACATACTATCCCATACGGGGACCGGTATGCGGGCCGCGATACCAGCATGATGGAGCGATGCCTTGGAACTGTCTGAACTGACGGCTTATGCCGCAAGGGAATTCCATATCAGCGAAGAGCGCAGATGGACAGGCATACCCGGCTTCTCCGTCCTGGCCGACAGCGGCAGATGGCTCGCCCTGCTGATGAGCCAGTGGGATCCTGCAAGCGGGACGGAGATCCAGCGCTGTGATATCAGATGCGGACAGGAAGCGCTCCGCCGTGCCGGCAGGCCATATCTCTCACGGCCCTTCCGCATGAAGGGAAGCGGATGGATAGGCGTGACGTTCGATGAGCGCACGGAGCCTGATGTCGTCTTCCATCTCTTCGCCTGCGCAGTGGATTCAATCAGGGCATCCGGCTGCACCATAGTGCTCGAGACCCCGCCTGCAGCTTCCCAGGTCATCTATCCCGATGCGCCCCGGCCCGATGTCGGCGGCGATTTCCATGCGGATATCCCGGCAATCCCTGAGAGGATACGCGGCATGATGCCGCTCTATGAGCATAAGGACAGCTCATTCACGCAGAAATGCAGGAACTTCTATATCCAGGGGAAGTTCATGGAGGACTATGAGGATGATTCCCCATGGGCCGGCACCATCCACCGCTACTTCCCTGCATACCATGACCTGAGCATCCCGCAGCTGCGGGGATACTTCACCTGGCGGACGCATGCCAGGAAAGGCGACTACCAGGCAGCGCCTGCGACATTCGCGTACATCTACCTGTATGAGCTGCTGAATGGGATCGGTGCCTCTTCCCCGGAGGACAGCCTCACGAAGATGAAGGAGTTCGGCACCGGCTTCATCGACGCAGGCAAAGGAGATGCCGCCATGCTCAGGAACCTCCAGCGCTGGATGCTGGAATATGCGGTAATCAAGGGCCTCCCGCCGGAAACGGCAAGGGAATACGCTCCAGCTGCCATCATCAGGAACGATGACGCCCTGGCAGTCCTCAGGGAGCCTGGGAACCGCACCGATGATGAGGTATTCGCCGCCATCCGCTGCTTCGCGGGCAAGGACCCTGCCAGGTCACCTGCCGTGACGAAGGATGAGGCAAGGGGGAAGCGCCTATTCGCCTCGGCATGGAGGATGGCTTCCCAGCAATCCACCGATACCTTCACGCGCTGCTTCGGCAGCAGGAAGGCCTTCCCCTGGCATCCACTCGGCAATGCAATCTACTGGGAGTCCGGGAAGCATCCTGATACCGACTACGCGCTGGACTGCTGCCGGACATACAGCTGCAGGCACGGCAGGTGGCAGGAGACGCGGTATGATGAGCTGGGATTCCATCCCGCTGCATTCGATGCATTCATCCATGAGGCTGACCGGGTATTGCGCAGGGCGCTGAAGACGGGGCATTATCTGAAAAGCATCCCCGGATATGAGCAGGCCGCGGCCTGTGCGGAGGCAGCGCTCAAGGCAGAGCGCCAGGCGGAGATCGAAGCTGCAAGGCCCCAGATCACGATAGACATCTCCCATCTGGCAAGGATACGCCAGGATGCATCGGCAACGCGCGACAGCCTGCTGACGGAAGAGGAGATGGATGATGCGCAGGAAGCCACGGAGGACGGTCCGCAGGGTAATGATGCCATAGGCATCCCCTATCAGGATATCCTCATGGCGCTGCTGGATGGCAGGCCCGTCAGGCAGCAGCTCAGGGAGCGGCGGCTGATGCCTTCCCTAGTAGCGGATGCCATCAATGAGGCACTATCGGAGGAGATAGGCGACAACGTGATTGAATGCGATGGCGATGATATCATCGTCATTGAGGACTATCGCGATGATATCCTCAGGATAATCGGAGGGAAAGGCGATGAGTGATGACAGCAGGAAGGTCCCCAGGCGGATTGCCCAGGCCGTCCTGAATTCCCTGAAAGGCGGCGTCGTGCCCAGGATCGGCCTGCCTTACATAGCAGTCGGCAGGAAGAGCGAGATAGAGGCCCTCCTCCATGATGTCGACATCATATCGGAAGGCGGCGCATCCTTCCGCTTCATCGTGGGACGCTATGGATCCGGCAAGAGCTTCCTCATCCAGACCATCCGCAACTACGTCATGGACAGGGGTTACATCGTAGCCGATGCAGACCTTTCCCCGGAACGGAGGCTGCAGGGCACCCGGGGGCAGGGACTGGCCACATACCGCGAGCTGGTCAGCAACCTCTCCACCAAGACCAAGCCGGAAGGCGGGGCCCTGACGCTTGTGCTGGACCGCTGGATAAGCAGCATGCAGTCGCAGGCGATGCAGGAGACAGGGCTGATGCCCGGAGACCCGGGGCTTTCCCAGGCTGTCGACAGGAAGATATACGAAGTCATCTCAGCCATAAGCGAGCTCGTGCATGGATTCGAGTTCGCCCATCTGGTCTCCACCTACTACCATGCCTATCTTGACGGCGATGACGGGAAGAAGGCCAAGGTAGTACGCTGGTTCCGCGGGGAGTACCAGCTGAAGAAGGAAGCGAAGGAGGACCTGGGAGTCAGCATGGTCATCACCGACGATGACTGGTACGACTACCTGAAGATATTCGCCGTATTCTTCCGCATGGCAGGCTATGCGGGCCTGATGGTCTTCATCGACGAGCTGGTCAACCTCTATAAGATACCCAACGCCATCACGCGCCAGTACAACTATGAGAAGCTGCTGACCATGTACAACGATACGCTGCAGGGCAAGGCAAGGTATCTCGGCATCATCATGGGCGCTACCCCGCAGGCGATAGAGGACAGGCGCCGGGGCATATACAGCTATGAGGCGCTGCGCTCACGTCTGGCCGAAGGCAGGTTCTCCAGGCCTGGTGCCAGGGACATGCTGGCTCCCGTCATCAGGCTTGATCCGCTGACTCCGGAGGAGATGCTGGTGCTCTGCGAGAAGCTCATGCACATGCATGCGGGCCTCTATGGCTATGAAGGAAGGCTCGGCACCGAAGACCTCGCGGCCTTTGTGAAGCTGGAGTACTCGCGCGTCGGCGCAGATACGAACATCACGCCGAGGGAAGTGATAAGGGACTTCATAGAGCTGCTTGACCTGCTTTACCAGAACCCAGCCATGTCCATGGAGGAGCTGTTGGCGTCAGATGGATTCACCTATGCGAAGCCTGAAGATGCATCGGCACAGCCGGACGAAGCCTATGCGGAGTTCACCATATGAACGTATTCGGAAGGTATGCGCCTTTCATCCAGGACTACATCTACCGTTCCGGCTGGCAGGCCCTGAGGAGCGTGCAGGATGCTGCCGGGGATGCCATATTCGGCACCGATGACAATGTCCTCATCACGGCATCGACGGCATCCGGCAAGACGGAGGCGGCATTCTTCCCCATCCTCACCCTGCTCGACGAGGATCCGCCGGCAAGCGTGGGCGTCATGTATATCGCGCCGCTGAAGGCACTCATCAATGACCAGTTCGGGCGCCTCTCCGAGCTGTGCGCGGAAGCAGGCATCCCCGTGACGCGCTGGCATGGCGATGTGCCGCAGTCCCAGAAGCGCAGGCTCCTCAGCAAGCCGCGCGGCATACTGCAGATCACGCCGGAATCGCTTGAGTCGCTGATGATAAACAAGCACATGGAAATCCCTTCCCTCTTCGGCGACCTCCGCTTCATCGTCATCGACGAGATCCACTCGCTGCTCAGGAACGACCGCGGGCTGCAGGCATTCTGCCTTATCGAGCGCATGTGCAGGCTTGCAGGCTGCTCCCCGCGGAGGATAGGCCTCTCAGCCACCATCGGCAATCCCGAGGAAGCAGGGCGCTTCCTGGCATCCGGCAGCAGCCGCAGGACCATGATCCCGCGCTTCGATGGCGGGAAGGAGGTATGGAGGCTCTCGATGGAGCATTTCTACAACTCAGGCCCGCAGGCGGATGAAGGGAGGAAGGAGATCCCGGATACGCCACAGCCTGAGGAGGCTACCGATACGGCTCCTGCGGCTGCAGACCCCGGCATCGGCTATATCTTCGAGCATACGAAGGGCAGGAAATGCCTTATATTCACCAACTCCAGGGAGGAATGCGAGGCTGTATGCCAGAACCTCCGGCATTACTGCGAGGCGAACCATGAACCGGACCGCTTCCTCATCCACCATGGCAACCTGTCGGCCTCCTACCGCGAGAGCGCCGAGGAGGAGATGAAGGACGACGGCTCTCTCATGTCGGTCTGCGCCACGGCGACGCTGGAGCTTGGCATAGACATCGGGCGGCTTGAGCGCGCGTTCCAGATCGATGCGCCCTTCACGGTCTCCGGCTTCCTGCAGCGCATGGGCCGCACAGGGCGCCGCGGGTCACCTGCGGAGATGTGGTTCGTCATGCGTGAGGAGCATCCCGAGCCACGCGCCATGATGCCCGATATGATCCCCTGGTACCTTATCCAGGGAATCGCCCTCGTGCAGCTGTATATCGAGGAGCGCTTCGTGGAGCCACCCAGGACTGGAAGGCTGCCTTACAGCCTGCTCTACCACCAGACGATGAGCACTCTGGCCTCCTGTGGGGAGATGTCCCCTGCCCAGCTTGCTTCAAGTGTGCTCTCCCTATCCTGCTTCCGCCGCGTGACGCAGGATGATTACCGCCTGCTCCTCAGGCACCTGCTGGAAACGGACCATATAAGCAGGACCGAGGGCGGAGGCCTGATCCTCGGCCTTGCGGGGGAACGCATCGTGAACAGCTACAGGTTCTATGCGGTATTCCAGGAGAATCCGGAATACTCGGTACGCTCAGGCGCGGAAGAGCTCGGCACGATCGTGAAGCCGCCTCCGGCCGGTGACAAGATAGCGATTGCCGGCAGGGTCTGGCTGGTGGAGGAAGTCGACCATAGGAAGCGCGAGGTCTACTGCACCCTCGTCAAGGGAAGCATACCGGCGTATTTCGGCGACGTCGCCGGCGATATCAGCACGCGCATCCTTGAGCGCATGCATGGGGTGCTCTCCGAAGGAAGGAGCTACCCCTACCTCATGCGCCATGCAGCCTGCAGGCTGGCCGATGCCAGGGAGACATTCCTGAAGGCTGGCATGAAGGACCATCCGCTCGTCCATCTCGGCGGCAATATGTGGGCGCTCTTCCCCTGGCTCGGCAGCTATGCCTTCCTGGCGCTGGAGAGATTCCTCAAGATCCGCTGCGCGAAGGCCCTGGGGCTGAAAGGGCTCGCCCCGTCACGCCCCTACTATATGCAGTTCACCATGAAGGCCAGCGAGGAGGGCTTCTACCGCATCGTGGCAGGGGAAGCTGCCAAGGACTTCGACCCGCTCGAGCTGGTATATCCGGGAGAGGTACCTGCCTTCGAGAAATACGACGGGTACGTTCCGGACGAGCTGATACGCAAGGGATTCGCATATGGCGTGCTTGATATTGCCGGTATGAAGGAGCGGGTGCTCAGCTGGGCGGAGAGGGCGGCAGGCAGCTGAGGCTCCCTATCGGGTCCTGATCATATCCTCCGCAGTCAGCAGGAGAAGCTTCCCATCGCCCTGGGAAGCAAGCTGCCTCATCCTTTCCGTATATCCGCTCCGCGACATGAGGCAATAGCGCTTGTCAGCCACTTCTGGATAGGCAAGGTCCGCACGGGCAGCCAGCTTCCTGAACACATCGGTATCAACAGGGCTCCCCGTCCATTTGCATTCCCCGAAAAGCATAGAGGAAGGAGGAATCAGCGCGACAAGGACGATCTCCTCATTCTGATGCGTTATCCTGTCAGGGAACTCCACACTGCCTATAGTGCTTATCGGCATATTATAATGCGTCAGGATGAATCGCCGGAAAGCCTTCTCCATCTCCCGGGCAGTGAATTGATTGATTTCCTTCATTGCCTGCATCATCGCACCTTCACCCGTGCCATACTCGATAGCCGGGACATACGGGAATACGAAGCGATAGAAGAACCTGAAATATCCATCTATGATATCCCAGCCGCGCTCCAGTCCAACCCCTCCTATGGCTTTACGCTTTGCAGCTATACCTATCTGCCCAAGCTTCGCAAGCGCCTGGCTGACCACTGCCTTGTCCTTGCCGCTTTTCGAAGCTATCACGGAAACCTCGTTGCATCCATGCGCCATAAGGTCAAGGATCCCTTCATAGAGATCCACATTCCTGAAGGACATCGACAGAAGCAGGCGCGGCTCCACAAGGAGCCTGCCTCCCGGCGAGAAGAACTCATTCATAACCGCATCATCAAGGCATTTCCACTGCGAGAAGAATGATAGATAGTACGGTATGCCGCCAGTCATGGCATGTGCCCTTGCTATATCATCGCATGACCACCCCGGAAGCATGAGCGCGGATTCCGCGATTGAGAATGGCAGAAGCTTGATCGGGAACACGCTGCGTCCATAAACAGGGCTCTTCAGCCCGAGTATATCCTCATCCATGAAGCTGCTGATGGAAGAACAGAGGATCAATGTCAGATTACAGTGCTGGAAATCATTATCGACAAAGCTCTGCAGTACGCTCAGGAAAGAGCTGTCAGACTGGGCGAGGTATGAAACCTCATCTATGACAAGGATGAATTCCCTGTCCTTTATGTTATTGACGATTGCCTCAAGGGCAGATGCTACAGACACATAGGCAGCAATATCAGGGGAGCCGAAGAAGGCGGAACCGATTGCTGCTGAGAGCCTCCTCAGATTGAAATCCATATCCTGGGTCGCCTGGAAGTAAATATGCTCTTTCCCTTCTATGACATGCCTGATCAGCTCTGACTTGCCGACCCTTCTCCTCCCATAGACAGCCACGAACCTGAAGCCTTCCCTTGCGATTATCTCCTCAAGCTTCCTGATTTCCCTTTCACGTGCCACGAATCTCTTCATATGGACAGAGTATTTGCAAATTCTTAGATTGTCAATTCATGAATTAACAATTCATAGATTGACAAAATCCGATAGCGGTAAATGCGCTGTCAATTGCATAGGGGCATTATGACACGGGAAACGAAGAAGCCATCGCTGCCTGATTGCGACAGAAGCCCGCCATACCGGGAGAGGATATACCTGACGCTCTCAAGCCCCATCCCCTCTTCAAGCGGCGCGGTCCCGGAGAACGAGTTCCTTATCTCGAGGAGCAGCTTCCCGCCGGAGACACGGGAAGAGACGGACACGGATGGCTCTGCCGCTGCAGAAGCTGCCTGTATGGCATTCTCCAGCAGGTTTCCCATCACGGAGACGAAATCGATATCATCCACGCCTATGCCGTCCGGTAGCTGGATATCGGCACTGAAGGCTATGCTGCGTGATGCGCAGTAGCGCCAGGCGATCCTGAGCTGGGCATCGACGAGCGGATTCCCGCACCATGAGGCAAGCCCTTCCGATACCACGGACTCGTCATGCGCCCCGAGGTAGCGCTTCGCCTCCTCTATATTCCCCTCATCAAGGTATTCAAGCACTGTCCTGTCATGATGCCTCTGGTCATGCCTGATTGCCTTCGCCCTCTCGACGAATACCCGCTCCGCCTCCAGCTCGCTCTCAAGGAGGCGCTGCCTCCCCGTTGCCCTCTCCATCTCGAGCTCACGCGAAGTCAGCTGGACAATCGTGTTGGCGATGGCGAAGATGGAGATGACCATGAGCGTCAGCAGGGCCAGGACGATGGCATTCATCAGCATGTCATCGACGAAGAAGAACGAGAATATCGCATAGGCAAGCACGCAGAGGCCTGTCAGCCAGGAGAACATCGTGATCTCCATCCCGTGGACGCTGAGACCATCCACGAGCCTATACAGCCTGTCGCGCAGGGACACCTTCAGCAGGATGATGAAGACGACCGAGAAGGCAGTGCGGATCACAAGCTGCGCCAGCTCGGCATCCTCCCTGAAGAAAGCCTTGGATATAATGCCGGCATAGCCGACGCTGAGCATGAATACGGCGACATACATGATGTACACGAAGAGCCTTTCCGTCAGGGCAGAGCCGGAACTGACGAAGCAGAAGACGCAGCCCATCACCAGGAGCATCATATACGCGGTCCAGGAGACATGCTCCAGCCCTGAGGGAGCAATCAGGGCGAATACGCTGCCGATGATGGCAATAGCCAGCGTAAGCCCTGCCATAGCTGCGGCCACCGCCCGCCTGCTGTGCCTCTCGCCGCGTGCGAGGATGGACAGCGTAATGCCATGCACGATAGAAACAAACACTATCCTCACGATATAGAACATCCCATCCTGATCCATAGTCCCAGCACCTCTTCCAAATCCAGGCCGCCTTCCGCATGCTGCTCTTCCGCGGCTCTGCGGAGGAAATCCTCACAGCCATTGATTATATATCATAACGATGCAGATATGCCCGCTGCCTACATGCCGCCGCTATCCTGCATTATTTTAAGCTTCAATCCCTAACTCGCATGTCCTGAACACTTTAGTAATAGCAAATAAAGGCTATGCAATCCTGCGGCAGCCCCTATCTCATCATCCAGCCAGCTTGAGGATCCCCCGCATGGCGGATGGCATCCAGAGCGATATGTATCGGGGAAATCAGCAGCAGGCCTTGCCCAGCGAATTGCCGTAGGCCTTCCTGACGTCCTCCGGCATATCCCGGCATGACGGATCGGGACGATGCCCGGTCCGCATCGCCTCCTCATAGAACCAGCATTTGTATGTGAGCATATCCATCGCGCCCTGCAGCCTCTCCATCTCCTCCGCCAGGGCCTTCTGCTGCCGCTGGAGCAGCTGGAGGCGCTTCCCGAAGCATTCCATGCTCTCATCGTCCCATGCCATGAACTCCCTGATGGAATCAATCCCGAGGCCTGTCCTCTTGAGATAGGCAATCATCCTGAGCGCCTCGATATCCCTATCGGAGAACCTCCTGATCCCGGAGCTTCTCCTGAGGCCTGGAAGAAGGCCCTCCTTGTCATAGTATCTCAGCGTGGAGATCGGCAGTCCGAGCATCTCAGATACCTGCCCTATCGCATATTCCATAGAATCCTCCGCAAAAGCCTTGACCTAAAGCCAGCTTCAGGTC
The DNA here is from genome assembly GCA_944390725.1 of uncultured Spirochaetaceae bacterium. GTDB lineage: Bacteria > Spirochaetota > Spirochaetia > Sphaerochaetales > Sphaerochaetaceae > Ornithospirochaeta. The sequence goes on along the minus strand of CALXQU010000006.1, from coordinate 8,100 downwards.
TTATCAATACGGTATCCATGGAGGTGGATATGGTCAAGCAGACAGCAGGGCGCGATGCCCTTACGGGATTCGCGGATGAGTTCGCTCATCTCAATGATGACATACTCTTCGGCGAGGTATGGTCGAGGGAGGGTCAGCTCTCCCTCAAGATGAGGTCGATACTCACCGTTACGGTTCTTGTATCGAAGGGCCTTGTCGATTCCTCCTTCCAGTACCATATGCAGACGGCGAGGAAGAACGGGGTGACGAAGGCCGAGATGGGAGAGATCCTCACCCATGTCGCATTCTATGCAGGATGGCCCAATGCATGGGCAGCTTTCAGAGTCGCCCTTGAAGTCTACAAGGACGACGATGGAAAGGACGGAGGCATGTTCGGCCTTGGGGATCCCAATGATGCCTATGCAAAGTACTTCATCGGGAAGTCGTATCTCAAACCGCTTACTGATCCGAAGGAGACGTTGTTCATGGCCAATGTCACATTCGAGCCTGGATGCCGCAACAACTGGCATATCCACCACGCGGACATGGGCGGCGGGCAGATACTCCTCTGCACGTCCGGCAGAGGATGGTACCAGGAGGAAGGCAAGGAAGCTATAGAGCTTCATCCAGGTGACGTCATTACGATTCCGCGTGAGGTGAAGCACTGGCATGGAGCGGCAAAGGACAGCTGGTTCAGCCATATCGCAGTCGAAGTTCCTGGTGAGAATACAAGGAACGAGTGGTGCGAGCCTGTCGGCGACGACGCATACGGGATACTGCCATGAGCATAGCGATGAACCTGTACTATACGGGACATGGCGGCAGCGCACGCAGATTCGCGGAGGAGATGGAAGGAAGCGGCATAGCCGCAGCCATCCGGAACGAGGATGGCAACGAGAGATATGAGTACTTCTTCCCCGCATCAGATCCGGAGACAGTCCTTCTGATAGATATATGGAAGGACCAGGCTGCGCTTGATGCGCACCATGCATCGCCGCTCATGCAGGAGATAATGCGGCTGAGGGATAAGCACGGCCTTCACGTGAGAGCTGAGAGATATGCCACGGAAGGTATCCCCGCCAGGGACTCAGCCTTCCTGGGGCAATAGGAGGAAAGCATATGGAATCGGAAGTCTACTTCACAAGGGATATCACGCCGGAGAAGGTCGTCGAGGCATACAGCAGGCTCGGTATCGATCTCCCGGGGAAGGTCGCGGTCAAGGTACACTCAGGAGAGAAAGGGAACCAGAACTTCCTCAGGCCAGGCTTCTGGAAGCCGATGGTCGACAGGGTGCATGGCACGATCGTCGAATGCAATACGGCATATGGCGATGCCGCAGGAGGCGTCAGGGACCACTCGGAGGCGCACTGGAAGCTCCTGGAGGAGCATGGATGGACAGGGCTCTTCGATGTCGACCTCATGGATGAGGAGGGGCCGGACGTGGTATGGAGCATCCCCAAAGGCAAGGTCCTCAAGGAGAACCATGTAGGCAGGCATATCCTGGACTATGATTCGATGCTTGTCCTCGCCCACTTCAAAGGCCATCCGATGGGTGGATACGGCGGAGCGCTCAAGCAGCTCTCTATCGGCTGCGCAAGCCGTGCGGGCAAGGCCCTCATACATTCCGCGGGGAAGACGGATGACCGCTTCGAGACCTGGAAGCAGCATGCCAGCAAGGTCGGGTTCCCTGAGGCGATGGCAGATGCCGCCATGAGCGTCATGGAGCATTTCAAGGGCAGGATCGCCTTCATCAATGTGATGAAGAACCTCTCCGTAGACTGTGACTGCTGCACCGTCGCGGAAGATCCCTGCATGAAGGACATCGGGCTGCTGGCCTCCCTAGACCCGGTCGCGATCGACCAGGCCTGCATAGACCTCGTCATGTCTTCCGATGACCCTGGACGCGGCCATTTCATGGAAAGGGTGAACAGCCGCAACGGAATCCACACGATCGAAGCGGCAGCAGAGCTGGGATACGGCTCAAGGGAATACAGGCTCATAGAGTTCTGACCGCCCTGCTGATATTGCACAATCACATGGCCTGTGCTCTAATGTCAGCGAAGATAACCGCACTACTGGGGAGCCGGGAGAACCTGGCTGAGATACCGGATGATACTTCCGGTGACCCTCTGAACCTGTTGGGTAATGCCATCGTAGGGAAGATTCAGCGCAATCCGCGCCAAGGTCGCTCAGCGAAGGCTGTGCGGCCTTTCTTATATCCTTGCCAGGAGGTGTATTTATGGATAAGGAAATGAAGGCGTGGAAGCTGAAGGATGTCATCATGATGGCAATCCTCGGCGTCGTGTTCGCCGCTGTCTACATGGCTGTATTCCAGGGAGGCCTTGCCCTCTCGACGGCACTGACGCCGTTCGGCCTCGCAAGCTTCGGATTCGAGATTATCTACGGCGTATGGTTCATGGCAGCGACTCTGGCCGCATACATAATCAGGAAACCGGGCGCTGCCATGATAACCGAGATGCTCGCATCCGCCATCGAGCTGCTGATGGGGAACTCCGGAGGCCTTACGGTAGTGCTCACGGGCTTCATACAGGGGCTTGGGGCAGAGGCTGTCTTCGCAGCCTTCCGCTATAGGAAGTGGGATACCGTGTCGATGATCCTTGCCGGTATCGCATCAGCCATCCTCATCTTCTGCTATGAGCTCTATTACCTGAACTACATCACGCTCTCCCCTGCCCTCCTTGCCGGGCAGCTTGCGGTCCGCTTCATGAGCGCAGCCGTCTTCTCCGGTATCATCTGCCGCCTTGCCGGCGATGCCCTGGCGAAGACAGGTGTCGTAAGGAACTACGCTATCGGGGCATCTGCCGATATCGGGAAGATATATGACGAGGAGGAATAGGGAATGGATAAGCTGAAGGTTGTTCTAGACTGGTTCCCGAATACGAACCATACAGGCTATCTCCTTGCCCAGAAGAGGGGCTGGTTCCGGGAAGCCGGACTCGATGTGGAGATTGCCGGTGATATCCACGGGGCGATGCACCTCGGGGATGCGGATTTTGTCTGCGGCCCTGAGATATCGATGCTGGACTGCATGGAGCGCGGCGAGGAGATGACATGCGTCGCCGTAATGACGCAGAAGTGCGATTCAGGCATCGTCTCGCTGAAGGAGGCAGGCATCACGAGGCCAAGGGAGCTTGAGGGGAAGCGCCTCACCCACTGGTCACCGGAATGGTTCCACAAGGCGATAGGCCGCGTCGTGGCAGAGGATGGAGGTGACTACTCCAAGGTGAAGCTCCTGAACATGGATGTCGGGGATATCGTGGCGACCCTGGGAACCGTAGCCGATGCAACATGGGTATATGAGAACTGGGAGAACCAGGTCCTCCTCGAAGCCGGCAGGGAGATAAATTACTTCAATCTCGGCGATGTCGACCCGATATTCGACTTCTGCGCTCCGGCGATGGCAGCCGCTGCCTCGACGCTCCGCGAGAAGGAGGATGCCGTAAGGAGGTTCCTCAGCGTCCTTGACCGCGCATACCGTGAAGCCGCTGCAGATCCGGACTCCACTGTCCTCGAGGTGAAGGAGATGATGCCGGAAGGCTCAAGCGACACGCTCCTCATCAGGAGCCAGAGGCATCTTGCCCCGATCCTGCTCGATGAGGAAGGCCGCTGGGGCCGCATCAAGCCGGAACGCTGGGAAAGGATGGCTGACTACATGTGCTCTGCCGGCGTGATCTCACGCCGCCGCAGCAATGAATACACGAACGCGTATTTCAGCTGATGTCCATACTCTTCGACAGCCTTTCCTTCACATATTCAGATGGGCTGAAGCCTGTGATCGACGGGCTCAACTGCAGCATCGACCGCTCTGGAATCACGGTGCTCACAGGAGCCTCCGGATGCGGCAAGTCCACCCTGCTCTACCTTGCAGCAGGGCTTTATCCGGAGAATGCAGGCAGCATCACCGGCGGCCGCGTACTCATAGAGGGGAGGGATCCGGCAGGCCTGGCACCTCCCCAGCGCTGCCGTCTGGCGGGGATGATGTTCCAGAATCCGGAGCTGCAGTTCTGCATGGACACCGTACGGAACGAGATCCTCTTCTGCCTTGAGAACATCTCCGTACCTCCGGAGGAGATGGATGGGAGGCTTCATTCTGCCCTTGGGTTCTGCGGCATCGAGGAGCTGGAGGACAGGACCCTGCTGAGCCTCTCCGGCGGCGAGAAGCAGAAAGCCGCTCTTGCCTGCATCGTCGCCATCTCGCCGCAGTGGCTTCTCCTGGACGAGCCCTTCGCGAACATCGATGACGAATCAGCACGCGCGATTGCCTCATCCCTTGGGAGGCTCCACAGGGAGAAAGGCATCGGCATACTCGCAGTGGACCATAGGCTCGACAGCTGGATGGGAATCGCCGATACGGTGCTGGCAATGGACGGAGGCAGGATAATGCCGGAAAGGATCGATGCCCGGGATATCGACCCGGCAAGGCTTGAGAGCCTCGGCATCATAGTCCCCGGCAGGTCCTACTCCCCTTCCATCCCGGTACCAAGCCCCGGAGAGACGGTGCTTGAGCTCAGGGACCTCTCGGTAAGGAGAGGAAAGGAGGAGCTGCTCCACGGCATCACGGCCTCCTTCCGCCGCGGCATGGCCTACGCGGTCCTGGGAGAGAGCGGAGCGGGGAAAAGCACGCTCTTCGGCGCGCTGTCGGGTATCTTCCCATACAAGGGGAAGGCCCTGCTCGAAGGAAGGGACCTGCGGCATCTCCGGCGCAGGGAGGCAGGCAGGATCGGCTTCATCACGCAGAATCCGCAGGACCAGTTCGTAGGAGGCACGGTAAGGGATGAGATGCTCGCGAGCCTCAGGAATGACCCGGATGCCGCAGGAAGAAGCGAGGAGATACTCCGCCTCATAAGGCTCTGGCGCTATCGGGATATATCGCCATACATGCTGAGCCAGGGACAGCAGCGAAGGCTCGGGACAGCGGCGCTGATCGCATACGACTGCCGCTGCCTTGTCTGCGATGAACCCACATATGCCCAGGACAGGAGGAACACCATGGCCATCATGGACTCGCTATGCCGCGAGGCAAGGGAGAGAGGCATCGCCCTGATATTCTCTACGCACGACCGGCAGCTCGCCGCTGACTATGCCGATGAGATCCTTATGCTGAAGGAGGGAAAGCTCCATGCGGTCGCTGAATCCAGCCTGTAAGTTCATATCGCTCCTTGCAGTCACGCTGCTCCTTGCAGGGCTGAGGAACCCTTGGTGGAACCTTGCTGCATTCTCCGCCAGCATGCTCCTGCTGCTTCTTTCGGGAGTCAGGATGCGCACGCTCCTCCTCTATCTCATACCGGTGGCGCTTGCTGCGGCAGGCATGTTCTTCACAGGATACAGGTTCACGGCCGATGGATCGATGCCAGTGCGTTCCGATGCCTTCCTCCAGGGAAGCAGCAATCTGCTGAACGGGATTACGCAGCTCAGCCGTGTCCTCGCCTATGCCGGCCTCGGCTACCTCTTCGCGCTTACGACGGACAGGGTCTTCATGGTCCGATCGTTCCAGAAGCAGCTCCATCTGCCGCAGGTATTCGCCTACGGCCTCCTTGCCGCATGGGGGATCTTCCCGCACATGGCGCTTGAGTACAGGAGGACAAGAGCAGCCTTCAAGGCCAGGGGAATCAGGGTATTCCCGATATCCCCAGCGCTGCTCGCGCCCCTTCTCGTGAAGTCAGTACGATGGTCCGAGGAACTCTCCATCGCCATGGAATCGAAGGGATTCTCGTCAGATGCGGAGCGGACGGAATCGACACCAGTGCATGTACATGCGAAGGATGCGGCATTCACGGCCTTCTGCTGCATCATCCTCCCCGTTACGGCGATGCTCCTGCGCTGAGAAGCCACTTCCTGATAATAGGCTCAATAGCCTGATAGCGTGTAAAGCGGAAGCAGCCTTCTTCCGATTGCTGGATGATACGCCATCCTGCTCTTTGGCCGGCCAATGGATGCTGCCGGTTATCATGGCAGTCCTGCGCTCGTTTTCCATGATGGTGAGGAATGCAGCTCCTTAGGCGATGAGCCTGGCTCATTAGGCATCGGTACCAGCATACGGATAGAAGGCCTGATAATACTTGTAAAAATTATTGATAAGCATGGTGATTTTCCTTTCCGCTTATCAAAATCCTTGATAAGCCTGCAGATGCCAGGGTATGCCGGAAACCAGCAATGGAAAGACCTATTTACCTGGAAAGCTGAAGGGCTACACGGGAAGCGATATCATCCGTGTCATCACAGGCGTGAGGCACTGCGGGAAGTCTTCCATGCTTATTATCTACAAGGCATGGCTGGAGGAGCAGTTCGGTACGGACAGCGTCATATATCTTAACTTCGACGGTCCCGATTTCATACTGGACAAGACACCTCGCCGGATGGCGGAAGCAATCAGGAACGCAATCACGGATTCCACACGTTTCCTGCTCCTTGACGAAGTGCAGCTGATGGAAGGCTGGGAGAACGTCGTCAATGCCTATTACAGCACAGGGCTGTATGAGCTGACGATTACAGGCTCGAATGCGAAGATGCTATCAAGCGAGCTCACGACACTGCTCACGGGACGATACGCCGAAATCGAGATGTCCCCCTATCGTTCTCCGAATACAGCCGGTTCAGATTATCGCAGGGCATCGAACAGGACAGGCTATTCGAGGAATATCTGCTGCATGGGGGATTTCCCATAACCGCCCTTCTCGACGAACCAATGCAGAAGACAGACATGCTGAGGTCGATTCTCGGCAGCATACTCCTCAACGATGTCCGGCCGAAGATAAGCAGCGATGCGAACAACGAGACGCTTTCAAGGCTTGTGGCCTTCCTCAATGATGCTGCAGGCGATGGTATATCCCTCCTGAGAGAGCTGACTCCTGCTCTTCCAACCATGATAAATCACGATCGACAGTACGTTTTGCAACACATAATCAAATGCCAGCTCAGCAATTCCCTGCATTATATTACCCAGAAACGGAAAACGGGAAGCAAGGAAGGGAAAATACTGTCTTTAGAGTCACCAGATAATATCATTGGTTCTTCCTGCAATTGACAGAAGAATCACGTACTACTATTGAATAGGAAAATTCTGCTGTGGTAAAAACAGGTATCTAAAGTCAGCATATGGGATGCAATTATTTCTATCAAGAAGTTTTAGGGGAGAGTAAAAATGCTGAGAATCACAGATGTTCATGCCCACTATGATGAAAAGGCATTCGATAAAGACAGAGAGGATGTCCTCACCAGTCTCCATGAGAATGGTGTGGAGTTCATAATCAATTCAGGGTCTGATGTACCATCATCTGAACGTTCAGTGTCACTTGCCGGAAAACACGATTTCATCTATGCATCCGTCGGTGTCTTTCCTCTTTCCGCTTATGACGTTCCGGACAGATGGATTGAAAGCATAAGGGAACTTGCCGGGGACAGCAAGGTCATCGCAATCGGTGAGATAGGTCTGGATTACCATGAGCCTGATGCGGACAGAGAAAAGCAGAAGGAAGTATTCAGAGCACAGCTGGATCTGGCAAGCGAACTGGACATGCCTGTCGTCATACATGACAGGGAAGCAGACGAGGATATGCTGCAGGAACTCAGTAAAAGACCTGTCAGAGGAATGATCCACAGATTCTTCAGCAAGGCAAAATACGGCAAGGCATTTACTGACAATGGCATCTATCTGGGAATCGGTCCTGCGATAACCTATCCTGATGCAGGAGAGCTTATTGAGACCGTCAGGGCAATGGATCCATCCATGATGCTGCTGGAGACCGATGCACCATTTCTTCCGGCATCCTCAAGAGCAGGGATGAGAGCAGATTCATCGGATATCAGGGATGTGATATCAGTCATCGCATCAATAAAAGGGATGAGTGAGGAAGAAGTGGCTGAGACTGCATATCGCAATGCTATGATGCTTTTCGGCATAAAGCATCAGGAGGAATAATCAAATGAATGACTTTCTTGATCGTACGTTCCATCTGAAGGAACGGGGAACAACGGTTGCAACAGAGCTCATAGGAGGAGCTACCACATTCGCTACTATGGCATAGGGCCTGTAAGATTCTTTGTGTAATTGGAAAATGCTACTGTAAAAAGGGAAAGGCAGCAGATGACCAAGAAAAGCAC
>CALXQU010000005.1 GCA_944390725.1 uncultured Spirochaetaceae bacterium | reverse complement strand
CTATAAGGAGAGGGTTGAGAAATGAAATCAACGAAATCAATCTTTGTTGTAGCGCTTGCTGCACTGATGCTTGTCGCATTCACCGCATGCCAGCCAGGCAATACGACAATCAATAACGTGAACGGCACCCCTATTTCTGCAACGGTCACATCACAGGATCCGATTTATGCAGGAACAACGGGTACTGCAAAGGCTGTTGTCACTGTTCTCTATGACAATGGAACCATTGTTGAGAATGTAAATGCTGAAATCAGCTATAACAGTCCGGCAGTCCCTGGTGAGCAGAGTGGCAAGGTTAAGATTGCAGTTAAGGACGGAACAACTCCTGCTGAGGTTTCTGTTGTTTACAACGTAACCGCAGCTACAAGCATTACGCTCGATGCATCAAAGGCTAAGACGGAATATAAAACAGCTGAAATTTCGTCTAAGCCTGTGACAACTGATGTTGTTGCGACAGTCACATATGCTGATGAGCACACAATCGTTGCCGGTGGAACTAGTGGACCAGCGATTAGCTATGCTTTCAATGCCAAGGATGGATCTGCTACTGCTGTTGTTGGCACAATCAACAATGTCACAGCTGATGGTTCTGTCCTTGAGGCGGAGTATGCAATCGAGGTAACTGACTATACAGCTCCGACTACTACAACGACGATTGCTTGGAAGGTCCAGGTTGCTGATGAGGATGGAGAATTCACCGATTACAATGCAACAAGCAACAAGCCTGAAATCCTCTACGGACAGGAGAAGGCTGATCTTCTCAAGAAGATTAGGGTACTCCAGACCACGACAACTACGACTGGAGCTGATAAGGATGAAGTTGAGACAGTCCTTTCTGAAGGATCTGACTATGTAATCCAGGGAATCGCATCTGGCAAGCTGACAGCTGCTGGTACATTCTCCGTAGTAGCTCTTAAGGACCTGACAGGTGACCCTGCAATCACGTTCACTGACGCGACAATCAGCTATGATGTGACAGATGCAACAGATTGGGGTTCTCTTGAGGTGAAGTGGGCAGACAATCCTACCAATGTGAAGGTTGGTGGAACACTCTCGAAGACTCCGGGAACAGATGTTGCTGTAACTCTTAAGCAGCTCTCAGGTAATCCAATAACACAGAATATTACAATATCTTACATTGGAATCTCGAGCTATCCGGAAACTGATTATAAGGAAGGCGACAGTGTTACCCCGGTTGTAAAGGTAACTTATGGTGGCGAGTCGTCTGAGCCTATACAGCTTCCTTCTAAGCAGCTTGCTGCTAAGAGCAACTGAGGATTGATTGGAATATCTGTTGCCGCGTGAAGCGGTGACAGATATCGAGGAGGACGGAGATGGAAGAACGAACAACGTCCCTTCGACACAGGATTCCAAACGAGAAGCGCCGTGAGTGCCTGAGGCTCTTCGATGAAGGCTACGGGTACAAGAAGACGGCACAGCTTGCAGACCTCAATACCTATACGGTGAGGGACTACAAGAGGCGCTACGCATCAGGTGACTTCACCTGGGCTGAGCGCGGAAGGATCTAGGATCCTACAGGGATATCAATGCTTGGGCTCTTCAGCGATGGGGAGCCCGATATTCTCTTCGGGGTTCTGATAGGAATGCATATGATGTGTATTCCTATGAGGGCCCTGCCCTCAGGATGAATATCTCATCCTTCGATTATTGATGTTTGGGCTCTCTGATATGGGAGCCCAATATAGCAAAGGGGGAAGTCAATGTCGAAATATGACCCGTTATTTGATTATCTGAAGATGAAGCCTCATGATGTCACGCTGAGCTTCAGACAGATTGCTGATATTCTCGGTCTCGATAAGCTCGTCGATAGTGCCTATGAATATCCAGAATGGTGGTCGACTAATGATGCAACCCATCCTCAGTCATCAGCATGGACGGATGCAGGATTCAGGGCTGATGCAGATCTTGAAAGGCAGATGGTCACATTCATAAAGGAACGCTGAGGAATGGCTGAAGGGGATTCTGTACAAAATGACTTCGACAGGATTTTCATGATGTATGAGAAGGCTGTAGAGGGAAGGGATCAGCACTATCAGAACTATAATACCTGGACGAACCTTTATGCGATATTCACGGGTGCTCTGTTTGTTGCCTATTACAATGTGTACGATTCATCCTCATGGCTTGCCTGCCTTGTTGCTGTTCTAGGATATGTGACAGCGATATGCTGGCTGTATTCCCTTTCAGGATATTATGCATGGATTAAGTCCTGGATTAGCCTTGTCCAGGAGTATGAGACAAGGTTGAATGATAAATTCGGAACATGGTTTGTCTATAAGTATGCATCTGCAAGGAATCTTAAGGACCAGCAGAATGGCTTTCCACAGAACTTTTCTACCCAAAAGATAACGAGGGTATTCATCACAGCGGTTGTAATCGGCTGGGCTCTGATGACAGTCTGGAACCTGTTCTGTCTCTTCTGCAATTGCTATAACCCGGATTTGTCTACATTGAAGCATTGTCCAAACAACGATGTAATCAACAAGATTATCAAACTGCTATACGCCATCCTCGGTCTGCTTCTGACGTCTGGCATCTGGCTTGTCCTTCATATTCATTTTATCTCTGAGTGCAGATCGACTATTAAATATATGACAACACAAATCGATAAGGATAATTCGGAGGTAGAGGAATGAAAGTATTATCAAGATATGGATGGAAGAACGTAAAAGGATCAAGCAAAAGTAGCCCATATCCCGAAAACCTTGGCTCATGGCTTGCTTACTATGTAGCGAACACAGATCGTGATGCCTCTAAAGATTCATGCAGCAATTTGTATTGTCCACATGATGGCAAGGAAAGTGATTATCGGCATATCCTATGCATGGGACATGAAATTGATATAGTTGGCGCCCATGTCTATCAAGCAGATTCCGATGATGAGACACAGTACATAGTTCCTCTTTGCAAGACCTGCAATGCATCAGGAGATGACCTTGTGCTGAAGCCGGGAACCATTGCCGTTTCGGCAAATCAGTCAGAGGATGCTGAATTAGCAATAATCAGATAACCAATCCAGATAAGGAATCTAAATGGCTATTATTTTTCATCGCATCATCAAGGATAACATATTCCCTGCAGAATCTTTCAATCTATTCATTTCAGATAATGCCATCGAATTTTCAAAGGATGGCATTGCTGTGGTATATGCTCCGAATGGGGTAGGCAAGACAAGCCTTGCAAACGTGCTTGAAGAAGGAGCTGGCAAGAACCTTTCATTCGAATACGATGGAAAGACTGATGATCCAAACGCTTTCTATGTTATTGAGGACCAGAATTCAAGGAATATCATCAAAGGTGATGCTGGTGAGTTCTTTGTCGGCACTAAGGTCAGGGACATAAAATATAATGAACAGTGGCTGGATGCGAGATATGAAGCTATACGACTTGAACTAAGGAAATTCCTAGATGCAAGGAACATCAAGCTTACCGGGCATCATTTTGCTGATGTCTGTGGACGTCGGAATGAGAAGCTCGGTAAATATGTATCGGATCTTGCCAACCGTTCTTCTCAGGGGAAGAAGCAGAAATATTCCGATTTCGCGGACCTAGGCTGGTGGGCTGCTCAACAGGGAGAACAGCCTGTAATCGAATATGACAAGGAAAAGCTTGGATTCTTCACAGCGGGCTATGGCAAGGATGGAATCGTTGACAAGATCCTCGAGCTGGATATCGCGAAAGTAACCCATGTAGAGGAAATACGGAATGTTGAGCGCCATACGGACGCATTGAGGATACTTGGCAAATTCATCGATTCCCATACATGTATCGTATGCGATACAGAAGGAATCGACCCTGACGCCCTTTATAAGAGAAAGGCAGAAGCCAGAAAGAATATAATGAGTTCCCTTGATAAGACTACGAAGAACATTGTAGAAGGGATTCTCAAAACTATCGATGATGCCGATCCCTTTGGTATCAAGCCTGCATTGTATGCTCTTATCGAGAGCGGTGATGCTGGCTTATTCGAAGGCGTATGCGAAGAACTGGGTGCATATTACGAAAGTATGTGCAATGAATTCATAAATGAATTGAACGTTCTATACGACAGCAGAGTCGAATATGGTATCAAAGAGAAGGACAACCTGACAGAAAGAGAATTCTACTGGGTCTATCGTAAGTATCTTGGACTCATTTCGAATGATACGGTTGAGTTTACCGAAGATGATGAGAAATTCATCCGGATGGCCGTTGCTGACCTCATGAGGAAAGATATCAGCCTGAAAGTCGTTGACGGGGACAATGGCAAGCGGCTTGCCCTCTATCTCGATGGAGGTGCTCTTCTGGGACAGGATAGGAAATATCTTCCTTTGAGTACGGGAGAACAGAACTTCATATCCCTTGCGTTTGAGCTGCTGAGGGCAAAGAGAAGCAAGAAGCGCATCATAGTCCTTGATGACCCGATATCGAGCTTTGACTCGATATACAAGAACAAAGTCGCATACCTTATCGTTTCCATGCTCAGGAATGGCAACAAGAAAAAGCAACGCTGTATCCTACTCACGCACAACATCGATCTTCTTAGAGTGCTTGATGCCCAGATTGAAGGATGCTTCTCTCTGTATATCATGGGAAATGGAGCACATTCGGAGAATGGCTTCTTCTTTGTTTCGGTTGCTGAGAAGGATATGCTTCTGTATGCCTCTTCCGTTATGAAGGCATTGCGTGATGAGCTTTTACCTGAGGATATACTCGATGAGGAAATGTATCTGATATCAATTGTTCCGTTTGTAAGGGGTGTTGCCAGAATACATGGATATGATAAATCCTTTGAACGTCTTTCGCAGATAATGCATGGAACCCTTACTAAATCAGTAAATATTTCTGCTGCTTATAAATGGATAATTACAAGAAGGATTAAGAAGGAAACCGGAAAATCAGCTTGTAATGGCTATGTTCCCCATGGGAGAACCATGCTGACATCTGATAAGGTAATCAAACGGATTCGCGAATGGCGTATATCCGGCTGTCCGGACATCCTAAATCCAGGAAAGTATGGACTGCTGAATAAGGCCCTGAAGCATATCGCCTCTTTCATGTATCTCCGTATGTATGCGGAGAAAGTCCTCTGCAGTAAGTTCGGAATAGATGGTTCTGATATGCTGTTCGGGAACATATGCAGCAAAGCCATGGAAAAAGCAAGGACTATGTATCCGTCTCGTTCCGAAGAGATAATGGAATGGAAAGCAGGGCTTATGTCGAAGAAATCACTTGTCAATGATTTCAATCATTTTGAAGGTTCCCTTAGCATATTCTTCCCTGCAATAGATGTCTCCGACGAAGTGTTGCAGAGGGAAAGTGATTCCATAGAAGCAATCCTCACCGCAATTGAGAACGCAAGCTAAGATTATCCTTTGGACGACCGGCATAGGGCTTCTTTGCCTGATAAGACAGGCTGCTTGTGGTATCCATGCATAACCTGTTTTAGATTGGAAGGTAATGCAACGGTTCTGATTGCCTTCCATCGCGTCCTTCAATATCCTGACGCTATGAAGACCGTGAGGGTGAGCGCTGCAGTTATCTACGATGGTGATAGATTCCTTGCCGCAGAACGTGGATATGGTGAATGGAAGGGCTTCTGGGAATTCCCTGGCGGCAAACGTGAAGAGGATGAGACAGGGGAGGAAGCTGTCATCAGGGAGATACGGGAAGAGCTTGGTGTCGTTATCGCCGTCGATGGATTCATCTGCACTGTCGAGCATGATTACCCAGCGTTCCATCTTTCGATGGATGTGTATGCCTCGCATATCGTGGAAGGCACGATTGATGATAGGGAACACCTTTCACTGAGATGGCTCTCTGCTGATGATGTCGATACTGTCAGATGGCTTCCAGCAGACTTGAAGATCATTCCAGCAGTCCTGAAATACAGTTGACCTGCACATGCAAATACCCTCTCAGCTTGCTTTTTCGTGCAGAATCAGAGGTTTTCAGCTTGCTTTTTCGTGCATAATCCGGAATTCTCAGCTTGCTTTTTCGTGATTTAGAGGTGAGAATCAGATTGGTGATGACATCTTTGGAGGGCTGCCTGGATGCTGAGAAGGAAAATCTATGATGAGCTCGTCAGATGGAAGGAAAGCAGCAATGGCAAGACTGCCCTGATGATAGACGGGGCGCGCCGTGTCGGCAAGAGCTTCATCGCAGAGAAGTTTGCCAAGGCAGAATACAGAAGCTATATCCTGATTGACTTCGGACAGGCTCCGAAGGATGTGATTGACCTTTTCATCAATGACAGTGCGGACCTGGACCTCTTCTTCGCAAAGCTGTCTGCCTTCTATTCGACGGTTCTTCATAGACGCGAGTCGCTGATAATCTTTGATGAGGTACAGCAATATCCACGGGCACGCCAGCTCATAAAATACCTTGTCGCTGATGGCAGGTACGATTATCTGGAGACAGGTTCGCTGATCCGGCTGAAGAAGAATGTCCAGGATATCATCATCCCCTCGGAAGAGGACCATATCGAGATGTTCCCCCTGGACTTCGAGGAGTTCCTCTGGGCGATGGGCGATGAGGCGACATATCCGCTGATCAGGCAATGCTTCGAAGCGAAGAAGCCGCTCGGTGCTGCGCTTCACCGCAAGATAATGAATGATTTCCGCCAGTATATCCTCGTAGGCGGTATGCCGCAGGCTGTCCTTGCATACCTGGACGGCAAGGACTTTGAGGCGGCAGATGCTGCTAAGCGGCGGATCCTGAAGCTTTACCGTGAGGATGTTGCCAAGTTCGCAGAGGGCTATGAGGACAAGGTATTCGCCGTATTCGATGGCATCCCGGGACAGCTTTCCAGGAAAAAGAAGAAATACAGGCTCTCCTCCCTGGGCAAGCAGGCACGTTTCCGGACTTATGAGGACTCCTTTGTCTGGCTTAATGAGGCAATGGTGGTTAATACCTGCTTCAATGCGACAGATCCGCATGTCGGTCTTGCACTGAGTGCCGATAATGCCACGCAGAAATGCTATATGGCAGATACGGGGCTGCTTGTGACGCATGCTTTCCAGGACGGGAAATATACCGACAACGAGCTTTATCGGGCAATCCTATTCGATAAGCTGAATATCAACGAGGGTATGCTGATGGAGAATATCGTTGCCCAGATGTTCCGTCTCCACAGACCCCGCCTGTATTTCTATTCCCGTTCCGATAACCGGCATCGTGAGAACAACATGGAGATTGATTTCCTTATTGCCGAAGGGAAGAAGATAGCTCCCGTGGAGGTCAAATCCAGCAGCTATAGGTACCATTCATCACTGGATAAATTCAGGAAGCGCTTCCCGTCTGTCATAGGCAACTCATATATCCTCTATACCAAGGATGTCATGCTCAAGGATGGGATCATCCATCTTCCGCTGTATATGGCAGAGCTGCTCTGAAAACTGCAAGATCGCTATAAAAACGTGCACAAAGCCTCAAAAGATTGCTATGAAAACGTGCGCGCCAGCATTGATCTTCTGGGATAATCACTGTGCATGTCAGGATTTAGCATGATTATGGATACATGGCTATCCCATTCGGTGCTTTTCAGGAGCCAAGGAATAGGGGACTGCCCTGCGACAGTCCCCCGGAAAGCCTTCAGCGGGAGCTTACTTCTCCTCGGTCCATGGCCTGCCATAGAACGAGTCAAGGTAGAGCTGCTTGATCTGGCTGATGAGCGGGTAGCGCGGGTTGGAGCCTGTGCACTGGTCATCGAATGCCTTCACGGAAAGCTCGTCGACCTGGGCAAGGAACTCCTCCTCGCTGACGCCCCATTCCTGGATGGATGCCGGCACGTTGAGCTCCTTCTTGAGCTTCTCGATGCCGTCCACGAGGATCTGGACCTTATCCTCCATGCTCATCTTCGCAGTCGTCTCGATATACTCGGTGTTCTTCGTGTCGTTGCATGCCATCGAGATGTAGTCGGCAGCGCGTGCGTACCTTGAGATTACCGATGGGTACTCATACTGCGGGAAGGCAGCCTGCTTCGTCGGGTTGTCGTTCGCGTTGAAGCGGATGACGTTCGTCAGCAGCAGTGCATTGGCCATTCCATGCGGTACGTGGAATGCGGCGCCGAGCTTGTGGGCCATCGAGTGGCAGAGGCCGAGGAACGCATTGGAGAATGCCATGCCAGCCATCGTGGAGGCATCGTGCACCTTCTCCCTTGCCTTCTTGTTCGTGCCGTCGGCATATGCCTGCGGGAGGTACTTGAATATGATCCTGGCCGCCTCGAGCGAGAGCGCGTTCGTGTAGTCGGTGCTCATCGAGGAGACGAGGGCCTCCAGGGCATGCGTGAGGACGTCGATGCCGCAGGATGCGGTGAGTCCCTTCGGCTGGCCCATGGCGAGCTCGCTGTCGACGATTGCCATCGAAGGCGTGAGCGCGTAGTCCGCGATAGCCCACTTCATGCCGGTCTTCTCATCGGTGATGATGGCGAACGGCGTGACCTCGGAGCCTGTACCCGATGTGGTCGGGATGCAGACGAGCTCTGCCTTCTTGCCCATGTTCGGGAACGCATAGATCCTCTTGCGGATATCCATGAACCTGAGGGCGAGGCCTTCAAACTGCACTTCCGGGTGCTCATAGAGCAGCCACATGATCTTGGCAGCATCCATCGGGGAGCCGCCGCCGACTGCGATGATCACATCCGGCTTGAATGCGTTGACAAGCTGCATGGCGACATTGATCGTGCCGAGCGTCGGGTCCGGCTTGACCTGGTGGAATACCTCTGTCTCCACGCCGAGGCTCTGGAGCGGTCCCGTGATCTTGTCGATCATGCCGGAGGAGAAGAGGAAGCTGTCTGTGACGATGAATGCCCTCTTCTTGCCCTCAAGCTCCTGCAGGGCGACTGGAAGGCAGCCGTACTTGAAATAGATCTTCGGCGGAAGCTTGAACCAGAGCATGTTTTCCCTCCTTTCCGCAACAGTCTTGACGTTGAGAAGATGCTTGGGGCCGACGTTCTCGGAAATCGAGTTGTTGCCCCAGCTGCCGCAGCCGAGCGTGAGGGACGGCTCAAGACGGAAGTTGTAGATATCGCCGATAGCGCCCTGCGATGCAGGCATGTTGATGAGGACCCTGCTGGTCTTCACTGTCTTGCCGTATGTATCGATCTTGTCCTGCTCCTTCTCGTCGCAGTAGAGGACCGATGTGTGGCCGAAGCCGCCGAGCGCGATGAGATGCGCTGCCATGGCGCAGCCTTCTCCGAAGTTGTCGCAGGAGTACATGCCGAGGACAGGGGAGAGCTTCTCATGCGCGAATGGCTCGTCAGCCGCGATCTTCTTGACCTCGCCGATGAGGACCTTCGTCGTCGCCGGGACGGTGAATCCTGCGATCTCCGCGATCTTGGCAGCGGGCTGGCCGACGATCTTCGGGTTGACGGAGCCCCTCTGCGGGTCGAGGATGATCGGCTCGAGGAGCTTGAGCTCGTCCTTGGTCAGGAAGTGCGCTCCCTGCTCCTTGAGCTCCTTCTTCACCTCTGCATAGATGTCCTTATGGCAGACGATGGCCTGCTCCGATGCGCAGACGACGCCGTTGTCGAATGTCTTGGACATGAGGATGGATGCGACAGCCATCTTGATGTTGCAGTTCTTGTCGAGGAGGGCAGGTGTGTTGCCGGCTCCTACGCCGATGGCCGGCTTGCCTGAGGAATATGCCGACTTGACCATGCCCGGCCCGCCTGTGGCGAGGATGAGGTTGATCAGCGGGTTGTGCATCAGGTAGTTGGTCTTGTCCATCGAAGGCTCCTCGATGAAGCCGATGATGTCCTGCGGCGCTCCTGCCTTGACAGCTGCCTCAAGCACGACGCGTGCTGCGTCGCATGTGCACTTCTTTGCCCTCGGATGCGGCGAGAAGATGATGCCGTTCCTCGTCTTGAGCGCGATGAGCGACTTGAAGATAGCGGTCGATGTCGGGTTCGTCGTGGGGACGATGCCGCAGATGACGCCCTTGGGCTCCGCGATCTTCTTGATGCCGAATCCGGGATCGTCCTCAATGATCCCGCATGTCTTCTCGTCCTTGTACTTGTGGAATATATACTCTGCTGAGAAGTGGTTCTTGATTACCTTGTCCTCGATGATTCCCATTCCGGTCTCGGCCACGGCATCCTGCGCGAGCCAGATCCTGGCGTCGTTGGCAGCGATGGCGGCTGCGCGGAAGATCTCATCGACCTTTTCCTGGGGGAAGTTCGCATAGACGAGCTGTGCGCGCTTGACCCTCTCGATCATTTCCTGCAGCTCAAGCTGGCCAGGGAAGAGTTCATTGACTTCAGCCATAATCTACTCCTTATTTATCGATAAATTTATATAGTTAATTGGCCCGGCAATGTCAACAGCCTATATGGGGATATCCACATGGCTTACAATCATTATCACCACGAAAAGCGCGGAATGCCAGAATAAAGTGAAAATGGGTATATTAACGCGCCTTTCCGCCGCATTATCGTATGCGGAGAGGCTCAGCGTCTCCTGCACCCTCGCGAAAAGATTCCCCTCCGTCTTCCTGAAAGAGGCGACCATCGCGGCGGAGAGCCCCGTCACCTCGGACACGATGCCGCTGCCCCAGATATCCATCGAGGATACGGAGAGCGAGAATGCCACGGCTGCGGAGAGCCTGAAGCCGCCGGCAAGCCCTGACATCAGCGCGCCTTCCGTCACCGGCAGCCCCGCTATGCTGAGGAGTATGCGCCCCTCAGGCGTCAGGACAGACGAGAGCGTCATGAAGGCGATGGCCGCCGCATAGCCGCCGAAGCGCAGCTTCCTCCCCGATGCTGACTGCAGGATGCAGGCAAGGAGGAAGGCGATGGCGGAGGGCAGGAGGCCGCTGGTCATCATGATCGCTCCCAGCGATACCGCTGCGGGAAGTGCCTGCCACTTCGATGTAGGCCTATCGGACTGTGCCTTATGGAGAGGCAGCGCCTCAGGCTCCCTTATCTTTTTCGATATATATGCCGTGGCTATCGAGGCGGGCAGTGAGATTGCGAGCAGCAGGGGCAGGAATGAGAGCGCGCCCCTGCCGGCATAGAGCATGGCGAAGGCGATCTGCGCCGCCGAGCTTGCCGCGGCTCCTGCGCTGGACAGCGCGTAGATGGATATATTGCTCCCGCACACGCGCTTCAGTCCGTACATGAGGAGCCCTGAGGCCGCTGTCTGCAGCAGGGACATCAGCAGGAAGACGGAGAAGAGGGTACCTGAGATGCAGGATGTGCAGATGGCCTTAAGGAGGAGCAGCAGCAGGAACGGGCGGAAGCCAAGCGTGAGGCCCATCATCACGGCGATGTTTGCCAGCCCCAGCCTGAAGAATGGGAGTGGCTTGGGGATGAAGAGCTCCAGCGAGGAGAGGAAGAGCGAGAGGGAGGCGAGGTATATGACCCTATCCCGAGATTGCATCTACGCCTCCTTCGCCGTTTCCGGCCGTGCAGATGACGCGGTTGGGCAGGCAGCATAGCGTGCCGGACCAGCCTGACCTGACGCATGTCTGGTTAGGGCAGGGGGATGAGATGATGCGCGCCTCGGAGTCCCTTATCTCAATCACTGTCGTGCCGATGGCGCCTTCGACTTCATGGATGCCATCCTCCGAGAGCGAGAATGCGTATTCCCTGCCATCTGCCTTGACATAGAGCGTATCACCGCCTGGTGCGGCCGCGGAGAGGCTCCATATGAAGAACGCCAGATATAGTATGTAGATGACCAGATCGACTGCCTTGCGCATTCCTCAATCAGGTTACCGCAATAGCGCCTGCGGGGGAAGCCGGGAAGCGGATGGGATGATTCTGTTCTTTCTGTGTATTTGCCCGCATCCTTATTGAAAATGGGCTCATGTTGCCTGACACTTCCTCGTATGAAGACAATATATATCGTCGAAGACCATGATGTGATCAGGAACGGGGTCCTCCAGTACATGTCGCTCTCCGGCTATGATGCGAAGGGCTTCGCCAATATAGAGGAGGCGAAGGAGGCGTTCTCGAAGGCCGTGCCTGACCTCCTTGTCCAGGATGTCATGCTCCCCGATGGGGATGGCTTCTCCTTCGTGAAGGAGATGAAGGCGAAGTATCCTGACCTTCCCGTGATATTCCTTACGGCCCGTGTCGACGAGTCCGACCGCATACTCGGCTTCGAGCTCGGTGCCGATGACTATATAACCAAGCCCTTCAGCCCCAAGGAGCTGATGCTGAGGATACAGGCGCTCTTCAGGAGGATCGATGAGTCTTCCGGCACGCGCCAGAGCGTCGCCACATACAAGGAAGGAAGCAATACGATGGTCATCGATGATGATGAGCACGTGCTGATGATCAACGGCAATCCGGTCTCGCTTACGGCTGCGGAATGGAGGATCGTCTTCTACCTTGCCTCCAATGCCCCCAACCTCATCACGAGGGCGCAGATCCTCGAGGAGTGCTTCGATTACAGCTTCGAGAGCTATGAGCGCGTCGTCGATACCCATATCAAGAACATCAGGGCCAAGCTCAGGCCAGGTTCCTGGATAGATACCGTCAGGGGCTACGGCTACCGCTTCGCCGGCAAGAAGGGCTGAAAGTGCATCACCAGTTCCTGCGCCTCTTCCTCTCGATTGTCATAGTCGTCGTGATCCTGGTCGCCGTGCAGGTGGCCATGGTCGCGTTCGGCAACTACCAGGTGATGACTACGACATGGAAGAACAATGTCTTCGATGAGTTCGTCGAATCGATCTCCAAGACGATACAGCGCATAGGGACTGCCGATGTCTCCTCGATAGTCGACCTGGCCGTCACCAATTCCTCGGAGCGCGTCTCCGGGATCATCATCAGGGACAGGGAAGGGCAGTATGCCGCATCCCTTGGCGTCTCCCCTTCATCCGAGGAGCTGCCGACACCTGATGCCATGCGCCGCGTGGCAGCCCTCTCCAGCAGCCGCCTCCAGCTCTCATACCAGAGCGATATCGACTACGAGAGCGTCAGGGTCAGGAGCCCGCGCTATGAGATCAACATCGAGACTGCCGGGGGCGCCGGATTCATCTCCTCGATAAGCCTCAGGCCGCTGGCAGGGGAGAGCTATTCGCGCGTCAGCCTCCCGCAGATCATCAGCGACCAGGATATCGCGGGGACGATCGCGGTATCGGTCGACGGCCAGCCGTTCTGCTACGTCGATGTCCTTGTGTACAAGATGGACTATTATGCGCCGACAGCGTTCGCGCTGAAGATGGCTGTCGATATCTTCGTGGTCTCCATACCCACGGCCTGCATTGCCGCCCTCATCTTCGCCGCGATCCTTTCCAGGAGGACCGCCAGGAGCACCAAGATGATACTCAATGCTCTCGATGACATAGCAAATGGCAGGTATGACGTGGAGCTGCCGAGGCAGAAGATAATCGAGTATGGCAGGATCGCGGCCTCGATCCGCACGCTCGCTGCGGACCTTGAGCGCCATGGCAGGTCCAGGAAGGAGTGGATCAGGAACATCTCACATGACCTCAATACCCCAGTCACTGCGCTTACCCTCCTGATAAACGGGCTGGAGGAGGGCGTCTTCAAGCCCGATGAGGATACCTTCAGGCAGCTGAAGGAGCAGGTGGGCGTACTGGCCGCCAGGATAGCTTCCGTAAGCTACTATTCCTATCTTCTCTCCCCGGATGTGCCCGTGGCCAAGGTGTCCGTCAATGCGGCCAGGACTGCCTCGGAGATCGCCATGCAGGAGGGAATCGGCCTCTCCGTCGCCGATGGCGCTGCCGCCGTGGATATCTGGGCAGATCCCAAGCTCTTCGGCAGGGCCCTCAGGGAAGTCCTGCTGAATGCATCTGAGTACGGAACAGGGGATGGCGGGGTGCGCATGGGCTGCCATTACGATAAGGACCGCGCTGTCATCGAGGTCATGAACGAGGGCAGCCTCCCCGACCCGCGGCCCCAGTTCTTCGAGCCGTGGGCTCGCGGCGATGAGGCGAGGACATCCGGTGGCTCAGGGCTCGGGCTCCCAATCGTCTACCAGATCATGGAGCTCCATTCGGGAGCCGTATCGATCGATGACGGTGACGGCATCGTGACCGTGCGCCTTATCTTCCCCATTCCATCAGTGCCTGGCGTCCGCTGAGCGAGCAGATCCTGGCATGGCCTCCGTCCCATTCTGCATAGGATGGCACGGAGCCGCCCTTCGGTATCGAGACGGAACCCGGATTGAGGAAGAGGATGCCGTCCTTCTCCTCCAGCACCGGTATGTGGGTATGCCCCGAGAAGAAGGCATCGATGCCATCAGGATGGCGCTCCTCGCTCCATAGATGCCCATGTGTCATGAATATCCTCATCCCGTCGGCGAATACCATCGCGCTTTCCGAGAGCACGGGGAAGGGAAGCACCATCTGGTCTACCTCCGCCTCGCAGTTGCCCCTTACGGAAAGCACCTCGTCCTTCAGCTCTGAGAGGATCCGTATCACCTTCTTCGGCTCATAGCCTGCGGGAAGGTCGTTCCTCGGGCCGTGGTAGAGGAGGTCTCCCAGGAGCAGGAGCCTGTCATATCCGCCATCGCGGTAGATGTCCGCAATCCCGGCAGCAGCGGGAGCAGATCCATGTATATCCGATGCTATAAGGAATCTCATGCGGCCATGATAGCGCTTCCGGCCGTTCTGGGGAAGCGCCGGCTAACTTCCTGCTTCTTCCGTATTGCCTTTTGCCGTGGAAGGGCTATACTTATGGTAACACCCCACGGGGGTGTGGTATTGAGGTATATATGAAGGAATGCTTCGATGTGACCGGGATGAGCTGCGCGGCATGCCAGGTCAGGGTCGAGAAGAGCGTGAGGAAGCTTGAGGGCGTGAGCGACGTAAGCGTCAACCTCCTCAAGAATACGATGGAAGTCGAATTCGACGATAGCAGGATCTCCGAGGAGGGCATCGTAACCGCAGTCGAGAAGGCCGGCTACGGCGCCATCCCGCGGGATGATGGGGCGGAGGCGAAGCCGGGGAAGGCCGCGGAGCCGCCGAGGGATATAGCGAAGGAAGAGTACGGGAAGATGAAGAGGAGGCTGGCATGGTCCCTCGTCTTCGCGGTGCCGCTCTTCTATATCTCGATGGGGCATATGATGGGCTGGCCGCTTCCCGCGGTGCTGCTCGGCACGGAGAACTCGATGGTCTTCGCGCTGACGCTGCTTCTCCTGGCGGTTCCCGTCGCGTTCATCAACAGGAAGTTCTTCATCGGGGGCTTCAGGAACCTCCTCCATCTCTCGCCGAACATGGATTCGCTGATAGCGATGGGCTCCGGCGCGGCGCTTGCATACGGCATCTATGCGCTCTACCGCATAGCCTATGCCCTCGGCCATGGCGATGCCGTTGCGGCCCATGCGTTCTCGATGGATCTCTATTTCGAGTCCGCAGGCATGATCCTGACCCTCATCACGCTGGGCAAGACGCTGGAGGCGAGGGCCAAGGGCAGGACGTCCGACGCCATCCGCAAGCTGATGGACCTCGCTCCCAAGACCGCGGTGGTGATCAGGGATGGCAGGGAGGCGGAGATTCCCATCGAGGAGCTCCGGAAAGGCGATACGGCCGTAGTCAGGGCCGGCTCCTCAATCCCTGCCGACGGAAGCGTCATCGATGGCAGCGGCGCGGTAGACGAGTCCGCCATAACAGGCGAATCGATCCCTGTCGACAAGGCCGCTGGCGATAAGCTCACGGGAGCCACGGTGCTCAGCTCCGGCTATCTGCTGATGCGTGTCGAGAGCGTCGGGGAGGATACGGCCCTCGAGAAGATCATCAGGCTCGTGGATGAGGCGACATCATCCAAGGCGCCCATAGCCAAGCTTGCCGACAGGGTAAGCGGGGTATTCGTGCCTATCGTGATAGCCATAGCGCTGGTATCGGCCATCGCCTGGCTGGCCGCTGGCGAGAGCTTCGGCTTCGCGCTCTCGATAGCCATCTCCGTCCTCGTGATATCATGCCCATGCGCGCTGGGGCTGGCGACTCCTACCGCGATAATGGTCGGTACCGGACGCGGCGCCTCGTCAGGCATACTGATAAAGAGCGCAGAGGCGCTGGAGACGCTCCATTCGATCGATACCGTCGTGCTGGACAAGACCGGTACGATAACGGAAGGCAGGCCTGCCGTCACCGATATCATCGCCAGGAGCGGCATCGATGCAATGGATCTGCTGGGGAAGGCTGCCTCGGTGGAGAAGCTCTCGGGCCATCCGCTCGGCGAGGCTATCGTCAGGGAGGCGGAGAGCAGGTCAATCGCGCTCGATGATGCTTCCGGTTTTTCCGCGGAGGCCGGGCGCGGCGTGTCGGCGCTGATCGGCGGCAGGCGCATCGAGGGCGGCAACAGGAAGGTGCTGGCATCATATCCTGATGAGCTGAGGGAGCTGGAGGAAAGGCTGGCAGATGAGGGGAAGACGCCGCTCTTCTTCACGGAGGACGGGGCCTTCATCGGCGTGATAGCACTTGCGGATACCATCAAGCCGACCTCGCGCGCCGCGATAGGGAGGCTCCATGATATGGGCATCAGGACCGTGATGCTTACCGGCGATAACAGCCGCACGGCATCCGCCATCCAGAGGCAGGCCGGTACGGACAGCTTCATAGCCGAGGTCCTCCCCTCAGGCAAGGACAGCGAGGTGAGGAAGCTGCAGGAGCAGGGAAGGAAGGTTGCCATGGTAGGCGATGGCATCAACGATGCCCCCGCGCTGGCGAGGGCGGATGCGGGAATCGCCATCGGGGCCGGTACGGATATCGCGATAGAGAGCGCTGATATCGTGCTGATGCGCTCTGACCTTTCCGATGTCCCCAGGGCCATTGAGCTCGGCAAGGCCACGATGAGGAACATAAAGGAGAACCTCTTCTGGGCGCTCTTCTACAATGCGGTCTGCATACCTGTCGCCGCAGGGGTGCTGTATCCCGCATTCGGCATGAAGCTGAGCCCGATGATCGGCGCGGCTGCCATGTCATTCAGCTCCGTGTTCGTCGTATCGAACGCGCTGCGCCTGCGCTTCTTCCATGGCAGGACGCAGAAGGGCGGGGAGGATGTATCTACAGAGGATGCCATACAGGCAAGGATCGGGAGCATAGCGCTTCCGGATGAAGATAGAGAAGGAGAGGAAACGATGTCAAAGAGAATCAATGTCGAAGGCATGATGTGCCAGCATTGCGTGAAGCATGTCCATGATGCGCTGCAGAATGTGCCTGGCGTGAAGTCAGTCGATGTCTCCCTTGAGGAGAAGAGGGCGCTTGTCGAATGCGACGGCTCGGTGTCCGATGATGCGCTCAGGGCCGCTGTCGTCGATGAAGGCTATGAGGTGACTGGAATTGAAGGCTGACAGGAGCAGCGTCGAGAGGAAGATAAAGATCGTCAAGGGGCAGCTGGACGGCATCCAGAAGATGATTGATGAGGACAGGTACTGCGTCGATATAGCGATGCAGCTCCTATCCTCCGTCTCCCTTCTCAGGAAGACGGCCCATGAGGTGCTGCAGGCGCATATCCGCAGCTGCGTAAGGGATTCGCTCTCGTCGGATGATCCGGCACCCAAGATAGAGGAAGCCCTCTCGGTGCTGGAGAAGATGCTCGACCTGAAGTAGCCTCAGCCGCTTGCCCTCTGGTGGAGTTCCCAGCGGACCCGCTCCGAAGGGGGCTCCTTCCCATCTATGATTGCCAGCAGCATGTTGGCAGCTTCGATTCCCATCCTCGTCTTCCCGTGGCCGAGCGATGTGATCGGCATCGGGCCGATCTGGCTGTAGAAGCTGTTGTCGAAGCTGACGATCCTTATGTCATCGGGAATGCGGCAGCCCTTCGAGAGAAGGTACTTTATGGCAACCATGGCGATTTCGTCGTTATAGCATACCAGGGCATCCAGCTTCCCTTCCGAAGATGCTGACTCCAGGAATTTCTCCAGATGCTCATTGCCCATGCCCTCCAGAAGCGTTTTCCGCTCTTCCGTGCCATACCAGCAGAAAAGCTGGTCCCTGACCTTGAGCCCTGATTCCAGCAGGGCTGTCAGCAGGCCATGGTACCTTGAGGGTCCCTGCATGTCATCGAACTTGAAGATGCCTCCGATGTTGCGGCATCCCTTCTTCAGCAGATACCTGCCCAGCTGGTTGCCGCCGGCGAAATTGTCATCGAGGATCGATGGGAAGTCATTGACGTTGCTATAGCTGCCATGCATGAAGAGAAGCGGTATCCTGCGCTCCCGGAAGCGCTGGAAGAGATCCGCATTCGGAGTGGGGAAGTTGGTCTTCGATCCCTCGATGAGCACTGCCTTGATGTCCTTTCCGAGGAGGCTCTGCAGGATCTCCCTCTCCTTGCTGGCCTCGTTCTCGGTGGAGTAGATGGAGGTTGAGTATCCATTTGCATTGAAGACGCCCTGCACATCATGGAGTATGGATGGGAAGATGTAGTTGTCGATGAATGTCGTGATGACAGCAATCTGCCTGAGAGCTGGCTTCACCCGTTCCCTGCTGATGTATGATCCGCTTCCCTGCCTCCGCGATATCACGCCATCGACCTCCAGCAGCTGGAGCGCATGGCGGACTGTCTGCCGGCTTACGCCATAGCCTTCCGCTATCTCTATCTCGGTAGGAAGCCTTGTTCCGCCTTCCTCGGCTATGCGGGCAGCTTCCTGCCTCAGGATGTCAGCAAGGTTCTCATATTTTGCAGCCATGGCTAAAGTCTAATGCCTCTTTCCGGATAGCGCAAATAATTTGTATTTTCTGTTCTTTTCGCTTTGCGCAAATCATACAACTTATCTCGATGAGTGATTTTCAATCCTATTATTTCTTTGTGTTATAAACAGAAATACGATTAATCCAATTCGAAGTGCCGGCAATGCGGCTGCTTCATCGCCATTCCTGTGATTGCGGAGCTGTCGAATATGTATCTTAAGGGGAAGCGTTTTCCCAAATCCAATCATTTTGTTGACAGGGTGGAAATCTGTGTTCTACTAAGAAAAAGAGGGCATATCCTGCGGTTCCTGCCGCATGATATGCGAAAAAGGAAAGAACAAAGAAAAACAAAGGAGAGGTTATTTTATGACGAAGAAAGTGGTTGCTTTGCTGGCCATAGGACTATTGGGCGCGATGCTTTTCGCAGGCGGCTCAGGCGAGTCTTCTTCCCAGGTTTCCCTGATTTACCAGAATGAATTCGATCCTGTCACCAGCGGTGATGGCGTCGCCCATGAGGAGAAGTACGCGGAGTATGAGGAACTGACGGGCATCCATGTCGAGCATAATATCCTGACATATGACCAGTCGAAGCAGACGCTCGTTGTCAGCGGGCAGGCACAGGAAGGCCCTGACTGCATCCATATGCTCGGCGAATGGGTTCCTGATATGGTCGCTATGGGACTGATCGAGGATATCACTGACGAGGTGAAGGCCTGGGAGGATTATGACAAGTTCCCGCAGAGCACATGGGATGTCGCCACTGTCGATGGAAGGATCTATGGCATACCTTCCGTCGCATCGACTCGTGTCCTCGTGTACAGGGAAGACCTGCTGCAGGCTGCCGGCCTTGAAGTCCCTGAGACATGGGAAGAGCTGAGGGAAGCTGCCAAGGCACTTACCCAGGATGTCGATGGCGATGGCACGATCGATATCTATGGCTTCGCGTTCTGCTCATCGAGCAAGGCGGTCAGGGGACCGCAGGAATTCGCCGTGCTGCTTAATTCCGTCGATAAGGCCGAGCTCGTAGTCGAGAAGGATGGCAAGTGGGTACCCGGCTTCACTGTCGACCAGGTGGAGAAGGTCTTCCAGCTTTACTACGATATGATGTTCGTTGACAAGAGCGTGCCTCCATATTCGATTGGATGGGAATGGGAGGAGCTCGATCCGAACTTCGCGTCAGGTACGATTGCCATGGTACAGGATGGCTCATGGATCCAGCAGAGGATGCCTGATGGCGTGAAGCCGGAGACATGGAAGACTGCGGACTTCCCGTATTACAGCACACCTGCAACCTACATGGAAGTCAAGGTTGAGGGCGTCGGAGCATTCTCGGAGCACAAGGAAGAGGCTCTCGATTTCCTCATGTGGCTCTACAACAGGGACAATATGGTTGCAATCACGCAGACTGACAATCTCCCGTCAAGAAGCGATTCCGTCGAATCCCCGCTCTGGGTTGCAGATCCTGTATGGAAGGATGAGTTCGTCGAGAACGCGCAGTACGGATTCACCATCCCGTCCATTCCTATGGTTTCCATCTTCGAGCAGACGATGGCATTCCTGCAGGAAGTCCTCTATGAGCGCATGACGCCGAGGGAGGCTGCGGAAGGTTTCCATGCATTCGTAGCCGAGTATCTTGATACAGAGGTTAATGCCTGATTTTCGCCCCTGACCTGCGGATTGCATGCATCCATGCAGTCCGCAGGAATTCCAAAAGGAGCTGGGAATGAAGAAGAATGACTATACGCAGTATCTGTACTTTGCCCCTGTATTCGTACTGATAGTGCTTATATTTATTTTCCCGCTATGCTATTCGGTCATCCTGTCGTTTTTCGAATGGAACCTGACGAAGCCGAAGCAGCGTGGCTTCGTCGGCTTTGGGAATTTCGTCGAGCTCTTCCATGATCCGCTTTTCCTGCCCTGCCTCGGACATGGGCTGGTCTTCACGGTCTTCTCCGTAGTATTCGAGTATCTTGTCGGGCTTGTCATCGCGCTTGCGATCAACAGCCGCTTTGCTGTCTGCAAGAATGTGAACAAGGCGCTGCTGATGCTGCCATGGGCAGTCCCCATCGCCATAAATTCCATGGTCTGGAAGTTCATGCTCTCTCCGAACTATGGATACCTCAACCAGATCTTCGAGCTCATGGGTTTCTCAGGAAGCCTTACCAAGAACTGGCTTGGGGAAGTATCGACGGTAATGCCGGCGATCATCGTCGTCAATATCTGGCGAAGCTTCCCGTTCTATACCATCGTCCTTACGGCTGCACTGATGGCTATACCGAAGGAGATGTATGAAGCTGCGGAGGTCGATGGCGCTTCGTTCTTCCAGAAGTTCCGTGCCGTCACGATGCCTGGGATCGCCTCGTCATCTGCGGTCATCATAATCTTCCATATCATATGGACATTCACGAATTTCGATGTCATCTATCTCCTGACAGCCGGTGGTCCGCTCAATGCTTCGGAAGTCCTTCCTACTCTTATGTACCGTGAGGCATTCACCCACTTCAATATGGGGTATTCGAGTGCCATAGGGCTCTTCCTGTTCGTGATCATGTTCGTCCTGATGGGACCGCTGTACACGAAGTTCGTGCTGAAGGAGCAGTAAGATGGGAAAAGGCAGAAACAAGAACAAGATAAGACATCGTGGCGACCATCTGCGCTTTGCCGGTATCATACTGTTCAACCTGGTGGCGCTCTGTATCGTGCTATTCCCTTTCTACTGGCTGATAACGGCGAGCCTCAAGCCTGATAAGTACATCATCACGAGGACGTTCTATCCGTATCCGCCGGAAGTGACGTTCGACCACTTCGTCACCGTATTCACATTCGGCAATCTCCTGCAGATATTCATGAATTCGGTGAAGGTATCGCTCCTTACGGTGATCTTCAGCCTGATTGCCATCGTCCCGGCAGCCTATGCCCTCGGGGTACTGAAGCCAAAGGGATCGAGATTCATATCGAGATTCATACTCTCCCTGCAGATGCTTCCCGGCATCCTCCTTGTGATACCCCTGTATATGACGCTGCAGAAGCTCGGCCTGATCAATACGCACATGTCGCTCATAATCAGCTATACGACATTCACGATCCCCTTCTGCTTCCTTATGCTCGGCTCATATTATTCTGCCCTGCCAAAGGAGCTCTTCGAAAGCGCGAGGATGGATGGATGCAATTCGTTCCAGGCGCTGCTGAAGATAGCCCTTCCGCTGACGCTGCCGGGGATGATGACGACGGCTTCGTATTCATTCCTGCAGGCATGGAATGACTTCCTCTATGCGAATACGTTCACCTCCACGCAGAAGGCGAGGACGCTTACGGTAGAGGTAATCAGGCTGGTAGGCACATGGGGCAATAAGTGGGGAGACCTTGCGGCAGGCGCAACGGTTACGGTCATTCCCGTAATAGTCGTATTCCTGCTTGCCAACAAGTATATCATTTCAGGACTGACAGCCGGAGCTGTCAAAGGTTAGGAGGTTGTATATGAAAGTCAGTTTCATCGGTGCGGGAAGCCTTGTCTTCGCAAGGACCCTGTTCACGGACATCATGTCCGTCGAAGCTTTCCACAATGCAGAGGTATCGTTCACGGATATCGACCCGCTGAATCTCCAGAGGGTAGCGGAGCTCTGCCAGCATGACCTTGATGCCAATGGCGTCAATATCAGGATAGAGACGACGACGGATAGAAGGGAGTCTTTCAGGAATGCCGACTATGTCGTGAACTGCGTCAGGATCGGCGGCATCGATGCATTCGAGACCGATATCGAGATACCGCTGAAGTACGGTGTCGACCAGTGCGTAGGGGACACTCTCTGCATCGGCGGCATCATGTATGGGCAGAGGGTCATCGCCGAGATGCTCGGATTCTGCAAGGATATCAGGGAAGTGGCAGCACCGGGATGCATAATGCTCAATTATTCCAACCCGAATGCGATGGCGACATGGGCATGCAACAAGTACGGCGGCGTGAAGACCCTCGGCCTCTGCCATGGCGAGATACATGGCGAGTTCCAGATCGCTGAGGCGCTCGGGATCCCGCGCGATGAGCTGGATTTCACATGCGCAGGCCTCAATCACCAGACATGGTACATCTCCGTGAAGCACAACGGGGAGGAGATGCTCGACAAGCTCCTCGAGGCTTATGAGAAGCATCCTGTATTCAGCCGCCAGGAGAAGGTGAGGATCGATATGCTCCGCCGCTTCGGATACTATTCCACTGAATCGAATGGGCATCTTTCCGAGTATCTTGCCTGGTACCGCAAGCGGCCTGATGAGATCAAGGACTGGATCTGCCTTGATGACTGGATCATGGGCGAGACTGCCGGCTATCTCAGGTATACAAGGGAGCAGAGGAAGTACTTCGACTATGAATATGAGGAGATCCTGAAGGAGCCGCCGAAGAAGTATGATGGATCGGACAGGAGCCTTGAGCATTGCTCGTATATCATGGAAGCACTGGAGACGGGGAAGATGTACAGAGGCGACTTCAATGTCATGAACGAGGGATGCATCACCAACCTCCCTTATGAATGCGTCGTCGAAGTACCGTGCTTTGTCGATAGGAACGGTATTGCGGTCCCGAAGATCGGGGACCTTCCGCTTGGCTGCGCAGCCGTATGCTCCCAGTCGGTCTGGGTGCAGAAGCTGGCTGTCGAGGCGGCTGTCTCCGGCGATGCGGAGCTGCTCAAGCAGGCAGCGCTCCTCGATCCGCTTACAGGGGCTGTATGCAATCCTCCTGAGGTATGGCAGATGGTCGATGAGATGCTCATCGCCCAGGAGAAGTGGCTTCCGCAGTATAAGGAGGCTATCGCAGATGCAAAGGCTAGATGGGCAAAGGGGAACCTCATACCTACGGATCCCAGCTACAAGGGAATCAGGAACAAGGAGAAGACCGTCGAGGAGATGATCAAGGAGAAGAACCAGGAGCTTGTCGCCAGATAATCCATCGCAATGAGGGGCATCAGCGGATGCCTCTCCTTGCTTAAGTGCAGGATTTGTATTCAGATCCGGACTTATTGTCTTAAATGATACAAATCCTCGCCGCTGATTTCTGCTTTTTCATTAAATTTATATCCTATAAATATATAATTATGCCGTATTAGGAAGCTTCAAGGCAGGATCCGTCCTGGATATCAAAGATACAGGCCTTCCTAGGCTACGGATATGTATTGGAATAGGTTAATTTATAGGAATCAGAGCAATTTTGTTGACAGATGGGATATCCCATGCTCAAATCAATCTTAGGTACCGGGAAAAAAGGCCCGGAACCGAAAAGGAGAGGTTTGAAAATGAAAAGAATGCTGTTGGCTTTTACGGTTCTTCTTCTTTCTGTGATGGCTGTCTTCGCGCAGGGATCTGCAGAAGGCGCTGCCGATGATGGCGGCCTCATCAGAGTCGGAATCATAAATAACGACCCGAACGAATCGGGATACCGCACGGCAAACGATGCAGACCTCAAGAGGGTCTTCAATGAAGAGAACGGCTATGATGCCTCCTTCTACTACAGCCTCAGGAACGATGAGCAGATTGCGGCAGCGCAGCTCTTCGTGCAGGATGGGGTGGACTACCTCCTCCTTTCCGCAGCTGGCACGGCAGGCTGGGACTCTGTCCTCCAGGATGCATATGATGCCGGTATCTATACGATCCTGTTCGACCGCACTGTAGACGCGAACCCTGACCTCTATGTCGCCGAGGTAGTCTCCGATACGAACCTCCAGGGACAGACCGCCGTCGACTGGCTCGCATCCCAGAACCTCGATGAGTACAACATCATCCATATCCAGGGCGTCATGGGATCTTCCGCCCAGATCGGCAGGACCGATCCGCTCAATGCCATGGTAGAGGCCAATGACAACTGGAACCTCGTCACGCAGCAGACTGCTGAGTGGAACGCAGAGACTGCACAGCAGATCACGCAGGCTGTCATCGACTCCGGTACGCCGTTCAACGTCATCTATGCTGAGAACGACGACATGGCTCGTGGCGCAGTAGCGGCCCTGGACAGGGCGAACATCTCCCACGGAGTAGGCGGCGATGTCATCGTCATGGGCTTCGACTGCAACAAGTGGGCCCTTGAGGAGCTCCTCGCCGGCAGATGGAACTATGACGGCCAGGCCAATCCGTTCCAGGCTGACACGATTGACGGCATCATCAGGGATCTTGAGAACGGCATAGAGCCTGAGAGCAAGACGATCTATCTTGTCGAGCAGGGATTCGATGCTGCGACCATCACGCAGGAAGATGTCGACAAGTACGGAATCTGATTCCGGATCCATTGTCTAGGGGAAAGGCACGTCAGCACGCATCTCGGTGCAGGCTGCGTGCCTTGATTGATTTCTGACGGAAGCAAAAGGAAGGTTATCATCATGCAGAAGGATTCTGTTCTCGAGATGAGGGGAATCTATAAGAGCTTCTACAGCGTCAAGGCATTGCAGGATGTCGATTTCACCCTGAGGGAAGGTGAGATACATGCCCTGATGGGCGAGAACGGTGCGGGTAAATCCACTCTTATAAAGGTGCTTACGGGCGTTTATGCCAAGGATGAGGGCCAGATATTCCTCAAGGGCCATGAGGGGCCGGTGAATATCAAGTCCCCGGAGGAGGCCCAGAAGGCAGGCATAAGCACGGTCTACCAGGAAATCACGCTCTGCCCCAATCTTACCGTGGCGGAGAATATGTATATAGGGAGGGAGCGCAGCCCCATCACCAACTGGCGCAGGATGAATGCCGATGCCAACAGGATCCTTGAAGCGCTGGCAATCCCCGCGAAGGCGCAGCAGCAGCTCGGCACGTGCTCGATAGCTGTGCAGCAGATGGTCGCCATCGCCAGGGCCGTCGATATGGAGTGCAAGGTCCTTATCCTCGATGAGCCGACATCATCACTGGATGAGTCGGAGGTCTCCAAGCTCTTCAAGCTCATGCTCGACCTCAAGTCGAGGGGAGTAGGCATCATCTTCGTGACCCACTTCCTCGACCAGGTCTATGAGGTCTGCGACAGGATCACCGTCCTCCGCGATGGCCATCTGATAGGGGAGTATGCGATCGAGAACATGCCGAGGGTCGACCTCGTCTCCAAGATGCTCGG
Organism: uncultured Spirochaetaceae bacterium; assembly: GCA_944390725.1. Taxonomy (GTDB): domain Bacteria; phylum Spirochaetota; class Spirochaetia; order Sphaerochaetales; family Sphaerochaetaceae; genus Ornithospirochaeta. Next base: position 122,631 of record CALXQU010000005.1, on the reverse strand, counting down.
CAAGGAGCTCGATGACCTTTCCGAGATCAAGAGCGGCGATGAAGGGGAATCCAGCTATGGCGAGGTCATCTATGAGGCGGATGGCCTTTCCAGCACTGCCACGCGGAGCCCGTTCAGCTTCTCCATCCACAAGGGTGAGGTCAATGGCTTCACCGGCCTGCTGGGATCCGGCAGGAGCGAGTGCGTCAGGGCCATCTTCGGCGCTGATAGGGTGACCTCCGGCAAGGTCCATATGGATGGCCATGATATAAAGGTATCCAAGCCGCGTGACGCGATGAAGCATGGCATAGGGTACCTGCCTGAGGACAGGAAGAAGGACGGCATCGTCGGCGACCTCTCCGTAAGGGAGAACATCATCCTTGCGCTGCAGGTTATGAAAGGCTTCTTCGGGCCGATTTCTCGTGCGCAGGCAGAGGCCTTCGCCGATGAGTACATCAAGCTGCTGGATATCAAGACGGCATCGACGGATACCCCTATAAAATCGCTCTCGGGCGGCAACCAGCAGAAGGTCATCCTCGCGCGCTGGCTGCTGACGAATCCGCAGTACCTCATCCTCGACGAGCCGACGCGCGGAATCGATATCGGCACGAAGATAGAGATACAGAAGCTTGTCCTGAAGCTTGCATCGGAAGGGAAGAGCGTGACATTCATCTCCTCCGAGATCGATGAGATGCTGCGCACCTGCTCGCGCCTGATCGTCATGCGCGATGGCAAGGAGGTCGGTGAGCTTTCCGGCTCTGACCTTACCCAGTCCAAGATCATGAACACGATAGCAGGAGGTGCCAGATGAGCATAGATAAGACACCGTCCATAGGACTCCAGAAGGCCAGCGGGCTCTTCCGCAGGCAGATATTCATCCCGCTTGCGGCGCTTATCGTCCTGATACTCTTCAACCTTATCGCGGACCCTTCGTTCTTCGAGATCAGCTACGGCACCAACAGCGCCGGCAACCCGGTACTCTCGGGCTATCTGATCACGATACTTGATAACGCTTCAGAGCTTGCCATCCTCGCTATCGGCATGACGCTCGTAACGGCGGCATCTGGCGGCCAGGATATCAGCGTAGGCGCAGCTATCGCCATCAGCGGCAGCGTGGTCCTGCGCGTCCTCTGCGGCGATAACCCCAGGCCGGATGAGATGCAGGCCTCGATACTCACCGCCTTCCTCATAAGCTGCGTGGTATCGATGCTCTTCGGTGCCTTCAACGGGACGCTCGTCGCCTATTTCAACATCCAGCCGATGATCGCCACGCTGATCCTCTACACGGCAGGGCGCTCCATCGCCGCGTGGATCAACAACAACAGGCTGCCGATCATCAGCGACCCATCCTTCGGCTACTTCGGTACGTTCATCCCAGGCATCCCGATACCTACCCCGATATTCATAGCCATCATCTGCATGGCCATCATAGCGCTGGTGCTCAAGTTCACGACGCTGGGGCTCTATGCCCAGTCAGTCGGCATCAATCCGAACTCCGCGAAGCTCAACGGCATCAACCCGGCCTTCATCAAGTTCATCACCTATGTGATCATGGGGCTCTGCGTCGCTGTCGCAGGCTTCATCAAGGTGACGAGGTTCTCGACGATCAACTACTCAGTCGTCGCGCTCGATATCGAGATGGATGCCATCCTGGCAGTCGCCCTCGGCGGCAATGCGCTCTCCGGCGGCAAGTTCAGCATGGTATCGTCGATCCTCGGAGCCTATGTCATCCAGTTCCTGACGACGACCCTTTTCAAGTTCAATGTCTCGTCAAGCGCGCTGCCGGCATATAAGGCGGTAGTCGTCATCGTGCTTGTCGTACTGAGCGCGCCGACCGTGCGCGAGACGCTCAAGAAGGCATGGAACAGGCTCAGGGCAGGATCGCCTGCAAGGAAGGAGGCTTGAGATGAAGATCGGAATAAACAGGGAAAGGCGCCTGGCGCCTATGTCGGATACGAATCTCCTCCTCATGATAACCATCATCGTATTCTTCGCGATGTACCTCGCGGCGATGGTCTTCATCGGCAGGGGATTCCTGCGCGTGCAGACATTCTTCAATATCCTCAATGAGAATGCGGCCCTCATCATCCTCTCATGCGGCATGAGCATCGTCATGATCACGGGCGGCATCGATATATCGGTGGGCAAGCTTACGGCCCTCATATGCATGAGCGCGGCCGTGAACCTTGATTACCATGGCGGCAGCGTGCTGACGGCAATCCTGCTCTCGCTTGCCATAGGCATCGCCTTCGGTATCGTGCAGGGCTATCTGGTGGCATATCTCGATATCCAGCCCTTCATAGTATCGCTGGCGGGCATGTTCTTCGCCAAGGGCATGACCACCATCGTCAACTCGACGCAGTTCAACGTGCAGAACGAGGCGTTCGTAGCCCTCAAGAACACGAGGATCTATATCCCGTTCCTCGGCTCTGTCAACAGGCGCGGGGTCTTCGTCCCTGCCTATGTCGAGATAGGCGTCATCGTGGCGATCGTCACCGTGATAGCGCTCTTCGTCATCCTGCGCTGGACGAAGCTGGGGCGCAGCTTCTACGCAGTCGGCGGCAACCCGCAGAGCGCCAACATGCTTGGCATCAATGTCAGGAGGACAAGGTTCCTCTCGCATCTGCTCTGCTCGTTCCTGGCCGGCATCGGAGGCTTCGTCTACTTCCTCCATGTGGGTTCGGGTGCTCCCAGCCATGCGACAGGCGCGGAGATGAATGCGATCGCGTCCTCGATTATCGGCGGCACGATGCTTACCGGAGGAGTGGGCAATATCGCCGGCACGTTCTTCGGAGTGCTTTCGCTGGCGACGATAAAGAACATCGTATCGCTTCTGGGACTTGATGATGCATGGTGGACGAACATAACCGTCGCCATCATGATCTGCATATTCCTTGTCGTACAGTCAGTCGTCCTCCTCAGGAAGAGGAAATAGGAGGTATCATGAGCCGCAGGTTCTATTTCGCAGCAGGTTCGCAGGATCTCTATGGCGATACATGCCTCGAGCATGTCGCCGACCATGCCAGGAAGATCGTCGAGGCATTCAATGGGTGCGGGAACATCCCGTATGAGATCGTCTATAAGCCTACGCTCCTCACGAGCGATGGCATCAGGAGGTTCTTCAGCGAGGCCAATGATGACCCTGGGTGCTATGGCACGATACTCTGGATGCATACGTTCAGCCCTGCCAAGGCCTGGATCCCCGGGCTGAAGATCGCCAGGAAGCCTATCCTGCATCTCCATACCCAGTTCAATGAGGCGCTGCCGTTCTCCACCATCGACATGGATTTCATGAACGAGAACCAGAGCGCCCATGGTGACAGGGAGTTCGGATACATCATGACGAGGATGGGAATCCCCCGCGAGATCGTGGTCGGGCACTGGTCCCATGAGGCTGTGCAGAAGAGGATCGCCAGCTGGATGGCCACAGCCGTCGGCATCGTCGATACGGACAAGGTGCGCGTCGTGCGCATCGCGGACAACATGCGCGATGTCGCCGATACCGAAGGCGATAAGGTCGATGCGGCGCTCACATTCGGCTGGACCATCGATGCCTATCCTGTCAATGATATCGTGAAGTATGTCGATGACGTATCGCCTGCGGAAACCAGGGAGCTCACCGATGAGTACTATTCGAAGTACACGATACTGCTCGAGGGCAGGGACCCTGCCGAGTTCAGGAGGCATGTCGAGGTGCAGGCCGGCATAGAGATCGGCTTCGAGAGGTTCCTCCGCGAGAAGGGCTACAATGCCATAGTCACGCATTTCGGGGACCTGGGAGGGCTGAAGCAGCTTCCGGGGCTTGCCATACAGCGCCTGATGGAGAAGGGATATGGATTCGGGGCGGAAGGCGACTGGAAGACAGCTGCCATGGTCGCGCTGATGAAGATGATGACAGGCAACAAGGGCACGAGCTTCTTCGAAGACTATACGTACAATCTCGTCCCCGGTGCCGAGGCCATCCTCGAGGCCCATATGCTCGAGGTCTGCCCGACGGTGGCCGATGGCGATATCGCGATAAAGGTACAGCCCCTGTCTATGGGCAGCAGGGAGGATCCCGCCCGCCTTGTCTATACATGCAGGACCGGCAAGGCCATCGCCGTATCGCTTGTCGATATGGGCTCGAGATGCCGCCTCATCATCAATGATGTCGAATGCCTGCCCGTGCCGGAGAATATGCCCAGGCTTCCCGTGGCTACTGCATACTGGAGGCCGGAGCCGGACCTCGCTACAGGTGCCGAGGCCTGGATCAGGGCAGGAGGATGCCATCATACATCGTTCTCATACAACCTCACATCACACCAGATGAAGGCATGGGCCGATGCGATGGGCATAGAGTCGCTTATCATCGATAAGGATACCAGGATCGATGATTTCTGCGATAAGATAAGGCTTAACGAGGTTTTCTATAGGTGAGCATATGGATACGGTCAATGAGATAAGGCAGGGGCTATGCAGCCTCGGAATCGAATTCGGATCGACAAGGATCAAGGCAATCCTCATTGGGGCGGACAAGTCCCCGGTAGCAAGCGGCTTCCATGACTGGGAGAACCGCAATGAGGACGGTATCTGGACATATTCCGTCGAGGATATAATGGAAGGGCTTGCGGACTGCTATGCCACGCTGAGGAAGGATGTCCAGGAAAGATACGGCATCACCCTCACGAAGCTCAAGGCCCTCGGCATCAGCGCCATGATGCATGGCTATATGGCCTTCGATGCGGATGGCAGCCTGCTGACTCCCTTCAGGACCTGGCGCAATACGAACACCGAGGACGAGAGCCGGGAGCTTACCGAGCTCTTCGGTTATCCCGTGCCGCAGCGGTGGACAGTCAGCCATTACCTGAAGGAGATCAAGGATGGCGCCGCCTATCTTCCGCGCCTTGACCATATAAGCACGCTTGCCGCCTATGTGCATAAGCTGCTGACAGGGGAGAAGGTGATCGGCATCGGCGATGCCTCAGGCATGTTCCCCATCGATACCGGCCGCAATGCATATGATGCGGAGGACCTCGCGCTCTTCGACAGCAGATACCATGGCCCGAAGCCGCTTGCGGAGCTGCTGCCGCGTATCCTCCTCGCGGGGGAGGAGGCTGGCAGGCTGACGGAGGAAGGGGCAAGGCTCCTCGATCCATCCGGGGACCTGGAGGCAGGATGCCCGCTCTGCCCGCCGGAAGGCGATGCCGGCACCGGCATGGTCGCGACCAATGCGGTGCTGCCGAGGACCGGCAATGTCAGCGCCGGCACGAGTGCGTTCGCGATGGTCGTCCTCGAGCATCCGCTCTCGCGCCCATACAGCGAGCTGGACCTTGTCACCACGCCTGATGGCAAGCTCGTGGCGATGGCCCATACCAACAACTGCACGGGAAGCTATGATGCATGGTTCTCCATTTTCAGGGAAGTGCTGGAGGCGATGGGTGCCGAGGTGAAGAAGGGGGTCTTCTATGATACGCTCCTCCGCCTTGCCCTCAAGGCAGAGCCAGACTGCGGCGGGCTCCTGAGCTATAACTACATCTCCGGCGAGCCTATCACGGGGCTCAATGACGGCTGCCCGATGACGCTGCGCTCAGCTGATTCCCATTTCAATCTGGCCAACTTCATCAGATGCGAGCTCTATACGGCAGTCGCCGCGATGAGGGTCGGCCTTGATATCCTCTTCGACAAGGAGGACGTGGCCCTTGATGTGATGAACGGGCATGGCGGCTACTTCAAGACAGCCGATGTCGGGCAGGCGATGATGGCCGCGGCCCTCAAGACGCCTATCCGCGTGCTGTCCACGGCAGGGGAGGGCGGCGCCTGGGGCATCGCGATTCTCGCCGATTACCTCTCCTCGCCAAAGCCGCTGCCGCAGTATCTCGAGGAGGATGTATTCGCTTCTGCGGAGAGCGTGACCGTGAAGCCTGCCGATAGCGACCTCAGGGGATTCGATGCATTCTTCCGCGCCTACCGCAGGGGCCTTGAGATCGAGAAGGCCGCAGTGAAGAACTACAAGGAGGACTGAGAGATGCTTGAGGAACTCAAGGAACGCGTGCTGGAAGCGAATCTGCTCCTGCCGAAGCATGGCCTTGTCACGTTCACATGGGGCAATGTCTCCGAGATAGACAGGGCCTCAGGCCTCGTCGCCATCAAGCCGAGCGGGGTGGAGTACGAGAGGATGAAGGCTGAGGATATCGTCATCATGGACCTTGAGGGGAAGGTGGTGGAGGGAAAGCTCCGGCCCTCAAGCGATGCACCTACGCATATAGAGCTTTACAAGGCCTTCCCTGAAGTGGGCGGCATCGTCCATACCCATTCGGAATGGGCGACGAGCTGGGCGCAGACAGGGCTTGCCATTCCCTGCTATGGCACCACGCATGCTGACTACTTCTACGGGTCGATTCCCTGCGCGCGTGCCCTCACCGATGAGGAGATAAACGGCGAGTACGAGAAGAACACCGGCCTGGTGATCATCGAGACGTTCAGGGACCTCGACCCTGTCGCGGTGCCTGGCGTCCTCTGCAAGAACCACGGGCCATTCGCCTGGGGCAAGGATGCCCATGAGGCGGTGCATAACGCAGTCGTGCTTGAGGAGGTCGCCAAGATGGCTGTCCATACCCGCGATATCCTGCCTGATGCCGATGAGGCCCCGCAGGCGCTCAAGGACAAGCACTACTTCCGCAAACACGGGAAGGATGCCTACTACGGGCAGAACTGAGGAATCCCCCTCATTCCTTTCATCTCATCCGGAGGGAACATCAGCTGATTGCAATCCATCCTGATGAAGCCGTCTGGCCTTCATCAGGGATTGCATATCCCGCATGGATCATAGCCATGGGCTGTCATCCAGTCCTTCGGTGCCTTGATATCCAGCCGGTTCGCCTGGCTCATGCCCTCCGCATAGCGGCATGACGGCAGATGGAAGGTGTTGGTGGATGTGTTCACCACGTAATCCTCCGCTCCGGGAAGCGTGGACGGGTCCTCTGACTCGATCTCCGCGCCGCTCTGCCAGTTCCTGCCTGTGCCGTAGTCGATAGTGATGCCCGGCTGCTGGTTCCTCACGTATACACAGAAGTCAGCGGAATCATCGCAGTCGAGGCAGTCCGATTCCATCAGGATGCCGTAGGCGAGGAGGTTATCCTCTCCGAAGTCAGGGGTGACGCGATACAGTATGCGATGGCTGCGCTCTTCCTGCAGATGGTCGGCAGCCATATTCTCATATGGGAGCATCCCCTCGTTGTTCAGGTCTCTTGTTCCTGTCATCAGGTTCTGCGGATTGTCCTGCAGGCCTGAGAGCTGGAAGCCCAGCAGGTGCGCGCGTGCGTAAATCCATCCTCCGGGCACTATGGATGAGTCATAGTGGTTCTGGTGCCAGCCTGTCGGGTTGGTATTGAGGTCCTCCCTGTCGTATGCGGGCATGTGGCTGTAATCGAAGAGGCCCCAGCACATACCGACCCTTCCCTTATCATCAAGCGGGCTCAGCTCGATGAAATGGCCCTTGCCTTCAGCATACGCGATCTCATTCGCGTTGAAGTAGGCCTTGTTGCCGTTCCTTGTCTCCGTGAGTTCACCGACAGCCTCGGATGTATCCTCGCTCGGACCCTGGAATAGGTTGCATGATGTCGCCATGATGGCTATGAGCAGCATTGCCGCTGCCCATAGAGCCGCCTTACGCAGTTTTGTGTCGTCTTTCATTTCCGTCTCCCGGGTAGCCAGTCCGCGATGCAAGGGGATCATCCCTTCGCATAGCGTTCCTTGGTGATCTTCCTGTGGGAGTAGCCGGCGAAATCGGAGGAGGATATGAGCCTCCAGCCATTCGCGGCAGGATCGAATTCCCTATCGGATGGGTAGCGTCTGTTCCAGCGGTAGATGATGAGCTCATCCGCATCTGCGGGGATGTCCTCAAGTTCGAGGAAGAGGACGGCATCTGCCGGAACCGGGTCAGGTATGGGGATGGCATAGCCAGGGCTTGTGAAAAGGGCTGCCGTGTACTCAGATGCATGGACATGGGGGAATTCCCTCTCAATATCCCCAAGGATCTCCCTGTCCTTGGAAAGCCTCTTCCCGCAGAGAGACCTTCCGTTCCTGTCATCGAGCGTGGCTATTGCCGTCATATCCCATTCCTGGTAATGATTCTAAAGGCCAAGGCGGCTGGATTCATCCATGCGGATGTGTAGATTCGGTGTAGTTGCGGCTTCAGGCATCCGCTTCCTGCTTCCTGTTGACCACGAAGATGCCTGCGGAGACAAGGAGCAGCGCCAGGAGCTTGTTCAGCTGCAGTGCCTGTTCCACCTCGCCGAGGAAGATGGCTGAGAGGACGACGCCGCAGAGCGGGGTGAGGAAGCTGAAGATCGATACCCGGCTGACGGGATTGTACTTCATCAGTATGCCCCATACGGAGTATGCCACTGCCGATATAAGCGCCATGTACACCAGCAGTATATAGGCATATGGCGGCACGCTGAGCTCTATCCGCCCTCCGAACAGCAGGCCTGCTGCGATCATGACGGCGCCGCCGAGGATGAACTGGTAGCCGCTGAGCATGACGACGCTGAAGCGGGATGAGTATTTCTTGACGAGGATGCCGGAGACTGCAAGGCTTATTGCCGATATCAGCACGAGGCCCTCCCCCATAGGCACGAAGTGGAATGATGCCCCGCCTGAGAGCGTGAGATTCATGACGATGACGCCGAGAAGGCCCATGAGGCAGCCGAGGACCTTGCTGGCAGTGAGCCTCTCATACCTGAAGACAAGGCTCACGATGATGATCGAGAAGAAGCCCGATGTGCCTGAGAGTATCGTTCCCGTCACACCGCTTGTGTGGGCAAGCCCTACGTAGAAGCAGAAGTACTGTATCATCGTCTGGGCAAGCGAGAGCTTGAGGATGGAAGGGAAGGAGCCTTTCTCCGGCTTGATGAGGCTTCCTGCCATGATCGACTGGAAGATGATGATGAGGATCCCGGCAAGGAAGAACCTTATCCCCGCGAAGAGGATGATGGAGACGGTGTCGCTGCTGGCTATTCCGAACAGGTCATAGCCGATCTTGATTGCCGGCGTCGCGCTTCCCCAGAGGAAGCATGAGAGCATCGCGAGGAGGAAGACGACAGGCATCCTTGAAAGCATTTTCGTATCAGCCATGGAAAACTCCATGGGAATCTTATTCCTTTCCCATGGAGCGTTCAAGATGCTTAAAGCTCTGATATCTGCATCGAATCGGCGTAGCTGAAGCCGGGAATCGAGCCTGATACGATTACGGCGAGGTCGCCTTCCTTCACGATCCCGGACCTGAACGAGAGGTCGATGGACTGCTCCCTCATCCTGGCGATGTCATTGGTGAAGGGCGCCAGCATGGGCTTCACGCCATAGGCGAGGTTGAGCTGCCTGGCGGCCTTCCCGTCGGTGACGCAGACGATGATGGGGCACTCAGGGCGGAAGGATGAGGCGAGCCATCCGGTGCGTCCCGTGGCCGTCATGCAGATGATGGCCTTCGCGCAGAGCGAGAACGAGGCCTCTACCGCCGAGTTGGCGATCGTCGAGGGTATATCCAGCGGGGAAGAGGACTGGCTGGCATAGTAGCGCTGCCTGTAGTCGATTTCCCTCTCCGTGTACTCAGCTATCTCAGCCATCGTCCTGACAGCTTCTATCGGGTACTTGCCGTTGGCTGTCTCGCCGCTGAGCATCGTGCATGTGGTCCCGTCGAAGATGGCATTGGCGACATCGGAGACCTCGGCCCTGGTCGGCCTTGCATGCGATGTCATCGATTCCAGCATCTGCGTCGCCGTGACGACGATCTTGCCGGCCTTGACGCACTTGGCTATCATCATCTTCTGGATGACGGGAAGCTCCTTGAACGGAACCTCGACGCCCATATCGCCGCGGGCGACCATGATGCCGTCGGCAATCGCGATGATCTTATCGAGGTTCTCGATGCCGCTCCTGTTCTCGATCTTGGCGATGATCTTGACCTTCTCGCCGCCGTTGACGTTGAGCAGCTTCCTCATCTTCTTCACGTCATCGGCATTACGCACGAATGAGGCTGAAATGAAGTCGACATCCTCCTCGATGCCGAAGAGGATATCGCTCCTGTCAGCTTCGGAGATGAATGGCTGGTCTATGTCCACATTGGGTATGTTTATCGACTTGTGGTTGGAGATCCTGGACGTGTTGTCCACGCGGCAGATTACATCCTTGCCCCTTATATCCGTCACCGTCAGGGAGCAGAGCCCGTCATCGATGAGTATGGAAGTGCCTTTCTCCACTTCCTCCGCAAGGTAGGGGTAGGTTATCGAGACGCCTGACTCATCGCCGGGCCTCTCGTCCGCGTAGAGCGTGAACTCAGTCCCTTCTTTGAGCACCGCAGCGCCGTCGCTGAATTCCTTCGTGCGTATTTCCGGTCCCCTGGTATCGAGGATGAGGGGGATGTGCACGCCCATCTCGGCTGCGATCCTCCTGACCCTGTCCATCCTTGCCTTATGCTCTTCATGGCTGCCATGGGAGAAGTTGAACCTGGCGGCGTCCATGCCGCCTTCGATGAGCCTGCGTATCTGCTCATCGCTGTCGACCGCCGGGCCGACTGTGCATATGATCTTCGTCTTTCTCATGCAGAAGATTATCGACGAATGGGGTGCCTGAATCAATGAGCCCCCTAGGGGGCATTCAGTCCAGCTTGCCTGCTATGAGGTCTATGACGGTCCTTTCCGCATCCTCGGGAGTGCCGCTTATGGTGGCTCCTGCCGCATGGATGTGCCCTCCGCCTCCGAGCAAGGAGGCTATGGCGCCGACATCGAGGCCGGACCTGTGCTTGGAGCGGAAGCCTATCTCCTGCGTCTCCCCCTTGTCCTTTATGAGCACGACGGCCTTGATTCCCTCCGTCTCCAGCAGCGAGGCATAGACTCCGTCGCTGAGCTTGCCGTCCTTCATATCGATGCCCTGATGGGCGATGAGGAGCCGGCCGCCGAGCACGGGCCTTGCCGAGAGGATGACCTTCGCCATGTCCTTGATATCCTCGAGCCTCCTGCCGTCATGGAGGCTGTCATAGACATCGTATGGCGACACGCCCGCCTCGCAGAACTCCGCGGCAGCCCTGAGCGAATCAGGTGCCGTGCGCTCGCTGAGGAAGTGGTAGAATCCGGTGTCGGTAGCGAAGCCCATGTAGAGGAATGAGGCGATCTCCTCGTCGAGCGGGACTCCCAGCGCTATCCTGACCTGGTTGAGGCACAGGGTGGTGGAAGGGGATTCCGGGACGATGTATGACATCCCTTCCTCGGTGAATGGCACGCCTGATGAGTGGTGGTCTATGACGATGCGCCTCAGCTTCCCGATGCTGCGGAATGCTTCCCCGGGCCTATCGGGAGTGGAGCAGTCAAGGACGATGACGAGCGGGTCCGCGGCGATGAGCTCCGCTGATGCCTCATGGGAGAACAGCGGCTCATACTGCCTGATATCGCTGCGGAGGAACGGGCCGTCGCTGAGGAGCTCGCACCGCTTTCCCATCCTTGAGAGGATGGCCTTCGCCGCCAGCGATGAGGCGATGGCGTCGCCGTCCGGGTTCCTGTGCGAGATTATGATGGCTCCGGATGCCGTCCTGATGGCATCCAGGAGCCTGCTGTCACATGGCGGAAATATACTTCCCATCTTCCTTTATGATCCTGGGTTCGGTCTTGTTTATCACATTGTCCTTGTCGACGACGACTTCCCTGACGCCTGTCATCGAAGGGATATCGTAGCTGATGCCGAGCATCAGGTTCTCGACGATCGACCTCAGCCCCCTAGCGCCCGTCTTCTGCTCATAGGACTGGCGCGCGATCTGCTCCAGCGCCTCAGGCGTGAAGGTGAGCTTGATGTCATCAAGGGCATACGAGGTCTGGTACTGCTTTATGATCGAGTTCTTCGGCTCCGTGAGTATCCTCTGCAGGTCCTCGAGCTTCAGGTTGTTAAGCGATACATGGACCGGGAGCCTGCCGATGAACTCCGGAATCAGGCCGAACTTGACGAGGTCGTCGGGCAGCAGCTCCTTCAGGAGCGCATCCATGTCCCTGTCCTCCCTGCTGGCGATATCGGCACCGAAGCCCATCTGCGATGTGGCGACCCTTCTCTCGATGACCTTGTCGAGACCGACGAATGCGCCTCCGCAGATGAAGAGGATATTGCTGGTATCGATCTTCAGCATCTCCTGGTTCGGATGCTTCCTGCCGCCCTGCGGCGGGACGGAGGCGACGGTTCCCTCGATGATCTTCAGCAGCGCCTGCTGCACGCCCTCTCCGGAGACATCCCTCGTGATGGAGACGTTCTCTCCCTTCTTAGCGATCTTGTCGATCTCATCGATGAAGATGATGCCGTGCTCTGCGCGCGGGATATCGAAATCGGCAGCCTCGATCAGCTTGAGGAGGATGTTCTCGACATCCTCGCCGACATAGCCTGCCTCGGTGAGCGTGGTCGCATCGGCGATGGCGAACGGCACGTCGAGCTTCTTCGCCAGCGTCCTGGCAAGCAGGGTCTTGCCTGTGCCTGTGGGGCCGATGACGAGGATGTTGGACTTGTCGATCTCGACGCCTGACTCAGCTATCTTCGCTGCGTACTTGACTCTCTTGTAATGGTTGTAGACGGCGACGGAGAGCACCCTCTTGGCGCTGTCCTGGCCGATTACGTACTGGTCCAGGTATGACTTGATCTCAGCCGGGGTGGGAATCTCCTTTATCTCGAGGTCCCCGCTGCCCTGGCTTTCATTGCCCTGCTCGGCAAGTATGTCATTGCATGTATCGATGCAGTTCTCGCAGATCGCGACGCCTGGTCCCGATATGTACCTGACATCGCCGTTCAGCGGGCGTCCGCAGAATGAGCAGTATTTTGAGCCGCGTGCCATCAACCCCTCCTCATGACCTTGTCGACGATACCGTAGGCAAGGGCCTTGTCCGCATCCATATAGCAATCGCGGAGGATGTCCGCTGCAATCCTCTCCTCGCTCTGCCCGGTATGGCTGGCAAGGATGGAGCGGGTGAGGCTGTTGATCCTCTGCAGCTCCTGGCTTGATACTATGATATCCGAAGCCTGCCCCTCGGCGCCGCCTGAGGGCTGGTGGATCATGACCCTGGCAGAGGGGAGGATGCCCCTCTTGCCCTTGGTGCCTGCCGCCAGCAGCAGCGCTGCCATCGAGCAGGCCTGGCCGATGCAGATGGTGGCTACATCGCATGCTATATACTGCATGGTGTCATAGATGGCGAGGCCGGCAGTCACGCTGCCGCCCGGGCTGTTTATATAGAGGCTGATATCCTTCTGCGGGTTCTCGCTCTCAAGGAAGATAAGCTGCGCGACGACGAGGTCTGCCGTCGCGTCATTGATCTCGCCGTCGAGGAATATGATCCTGTCCCTGAGCAGCCTGGAGAAGATATCATACTGCCTTTCGCCGGTTCCCGACTGCTCCACGACATAGGGAACCAAGGTATGCATTCTCTCTGTCAATTCGCCTGTCCTTCTTCCTTGGCGCCCTCAGCTTCCTGGTCAGCCTGGAAGGCTCCTGACATGTAGTCATAGTAGGAGTACTTCTTACCCTCATGGAAGGTGTTCTTCTCGAGGAGGAACGGTATGACCTTCTCGAACCTGAGGTCGTCGCGGATGATGCTGAGGTAGCTGTCGCGCTCTGACTCCGGAACGTTCTTGAGGCTCTCCTCGGCCCTCTTCGTGACCTCTTCCTCATCGACGGGGAAGTCCTCGGTCTTGGCGATCTTGTCAAGCACGAACTGCGCCTTGAGCGTCCTCAGCTCCTCGTCGCGGTAGCTGGCAAGGAAGGCATCCTTGTCGATTCCCTGCTGCTTGAGGAACATATCGAACTGGTTGGTGGAGATGCCGCTCTGCCTTGCCATGTTCCTGTAGCGGCTGTCGAGCTGGCTGCGGATCATCGACTCGGGCACCGTGATCTCGACCTCTGAGCAGATCTTGCTGATGAGCGTCTCGCTCTTGATGTTCTTCTGCACTTCCTCGAGCGTCTTCTCGAATTCGGCCTTGATGCCGGCCCTGAGGTCCGCGACGCTCTTGTACTCTTCCTTCACGTCCTCGGCGAACTCATCGTCGACATCGGGAAGGATCTTCTCCTTCGCCTCCTTGAGCTCGATGGCAAGGAGGATTGTCTTGCCCTCGTATCCGGGGACATGGTCCTCTTCCTTGTATGTCTTCTCTACGGTCTTCCTATCGCCGGCCTTCATGCCGATCACATCGTCATCGATCTTGAAGAAGTTGTAGCCGGTGCCGACGGTGAAGGAGAAGTCATCGCGCTTCTCGCCGGTGACATTGCCATCCTTGTCGACCTCTGCGTAGCTGACCGTGACGATATCGCCGGACTTGACCTCGCCGTCCTTCTTCCTGACGACTGCCATCCTGTCCCTCAGCTCCTCGATCCTCGCGTCGATGTCCTTATCGGTCACCTCGAAGACCGGGGTCGAGACCTCAAGCCCTGTGTATGCGGAAGGAAGCTCTACCTTCGGGGTCACGTCGTATTCGACCGTATATGTGATAGGGGAGTCCTTCCTGAATGGCTTCTCAAGGTCATCTTCCTTCAGCAGCGGAGACTCGAACGGAAGCGGCCTCTCTTCCTCAGGGAGCTCCTTCACGGCTTCCTGGAGGCTCTTGTCAATCATCTCGTAGACAGCCTCTTCCCTGATCGCATCGCCGAATTTCCTTTCGATTACGGATGCTGGCGTCTTGCCCTTCCTGAATCCCGGAATCGTCAGTTCCTTTGCATATTTCTGGAGACGCTTGGCATACTCTTCCTCGATTGCCGCTCCGTCGATGGTGACTGTCAGCGCCGCCCTAGATCCCTCAAGTTCCTTTACGCTCTTATCCGTAATCATGTTTTCCTTCCTTATTCGTTGCTTTGCTTAGTCAGCTGTATAAATATATACGATTTGCAGGTGAGTGTGAACACCCGGAAAACATGGCCTGAAGGCAATGGAAAAGGCCACCTGCAGGTGGCCTCTGGATCAGAAATCCATCGTCATGTCGCCGAATCCATCACCGGCTGCGGCATCTCCCGCCGCCTCTGCCTCCGGCTCGGGAGCCGGGGTGATGATGAACTCGCTTATGCACTTCTCGATGGGGAGCCCCGCGACAAGTGCCGGCACCGAGATGAGCGAATTGTCGTATTCGAGCCTGAACTCAGTGGCAGGGATCTCGATCTCGTTATAGCTCTTGTCATCGTATGTGATCGTGATCGTGTGGGTCCTGCCCCTGAGCGGAACGCCGATCCTCATGCGCGGATAGAGCTCCTCGCCGCCGAGGTCGTCGATCTGCGCGATGGCCCAGTCCTCGGCACGGTATGAGGTGCCGTCGATCTCAGTCGTCCAGTTGTCGATATACACCGTCCTCTGCTTCCCGTAGAAGTAGAGGAAGATCGCAAGGACGATGATGAGGACGATGCATGCAAGGCGGACGAAGAACCTTATATCGAAAATTTCCTTAGCTGGCTTCATGCCTTTGCCTCCTCTTTCTGGCCGAGGGCAAGCGTCTTTGCCGACTCTGCCTTCTCGCGTCTGGTCCTGATCTCATAGAGGACGAGCGAGAGCGTGATGACTCCGTAGGATACGAATACGCGGAAGAACTCGCCGATCTGCGCCTGTCCGATGAGGTTCCTTCCCGCCTGCGGGGTGAGGATGAACATCAGATGGAAGAGGATGATGCCCAGGAATACGTTCTTGATCGATGCCCTGGATACCGATGCGCCGCCTACGAGGAGCGCCGCGATGCTGAACATGCCGATCTGCGAATGGGAGTTGTACGTGTTGAGCGTTCCCATGTTCGACAGGTAGATGATCATGCCATAGGCGGCGAAGACCGTCGAGATTACGATTGCGAGGATCCTGGTCCTCTCGACCTTGATGCCGGCTTCCCTGGCGACTTCCATATCCTGGCCTACGGCCCTCATGTCCTGTCCGACCTTCGTCTTGCGGAACCAGATGATGATCACGCAGAGAAGGGCGATGAGGATGAGCGTCAGGAGCGGGATGGTGATCCCTCCCATGCCGTTCTCGTCGGTGAAGAGCCTGATCGACCAGAAGTTGTCGATGCTCTTGCGGACATTGAGGAGGTCGATGGTGTTCCTGGCTCCATAGCCCCTGGGCAGGATCACCTGGCCGGAGCGGACAGGAATCACCGAGCCCATTCCGTAGAGTACGACGAGCTGGTAGACGCCGTTCATGAAGAACGAGATCATGTAGCTGGTGATCATCTCCCTGCCTTTCGCCATGTTGAGCATCTTGCCGCAGAAGCAGCCGAGCACGATCGCGATCGGTGTCGCGATGATGGCGGCAAGCAGCAGGCCCGGTATGCTGACGACGTTCCATGAGGTGACGAAGATGAGTCCGATCTGGCCTGCCATGGCTCCGAGCGTCATGCCGAAGTTGAGTCCCATTCCCGCCATGATGGGAATCAGGAGCGAGAGGACGAGGAAGCTGTTGCGGACAATCCTCGTGATGATCTGGTCGACAAGGTACTGCCCTGAGTATCCTGCGATAGGTATGCAGACTGCGCAGAGGATGATGAAGATGATCGGAACGATGTTGTTTGCGAGGAACTTCCTCACGTCTGTGCTCTTTATTTCTTTCATCTTGAAGCCCCCGTCTTTCTTGTCAGAGCGTAGAGGATCATACCGTTGGAGACGATGATCCTGAGGACTTCTGACATATCTGTATGGATCAGGGAGTTCATAACGGATGGCGTCATTGAGACGATGCCCTGATATAGGATGGTGCCGATGATGACGTTGGTGATGTTCGCCTTGTTGACGGAAGCGCCTCCGATGAGGATGGCGGATACCGCCGGCATGGCCATGTACATCGGCCCCTGGTAGAGCTGGATGAAGCCATATCCCTGCTGGTAGCAGAGGATGCCGAGCGCGCCGAGCCATGTCGACATGACGACGGAGAGCGTCCTCTGCCTGTCGATATCGATGCCTGACGCCCTGGCGAATACGGCATTCGACCCGACTGCGGTCATCGCCGTACCCGTCTTCGTATGGAGGAATGCCCAGATGATGAAGGCGAAGATGGCGAAGAAGAGGATTTCGCCGAAGGAGATGGCAAGGTCACCGATCCTGAGCACGAGGAAGTCCCTCAGGATGTGGTAGTAGAAGCCGTCCGTGGCGATCGTCGTCCTCAGTCCCTGCCCTGTATAGCCCCAGACCATTGTAGGCGACTTGTAGGGGAGGAGCAGCCACATGATGGACATGAAGGCTACCGATGAGAAGCCGACGTAGGTGGCGATCATCATCTCGCTTCCCTTGACCCTGTTCAGCAGCTTGCCGTAGCCCCAGCCGAAGATGAGCGCGAACGGGGTCGAGTAGAGGATGGCGAGGAGGAACGATGCCGGCCCTGCGATCCCTGTCTCCACCGCGAGCGTCGCGCCGAGGAGGCCTGAGATGATCCCGAGCGGGAGTCCGAAGTTGAGCCCGCACCCTGAATGGATCATCGGTACCATGGCGAGTACCATGATCGCGTTCTGGCCGAAGCGCCCGAGCACGTCAGTCACCGATGCGGCGACGTTGATGCCTGCGAACGGCGCGATGACGAAGAGGGCGACAAGGAAGAGCGTTATTATGAGGCGCGGAAGCCCGAACGCCTTCAGGATAGATACTGCTTTCTCCATCACATAGCCTCCTTCTTTGATTTTCCGACCATGAGGATACCGAAGTCCTCGCTTGGCCTGTCAGCAGGAAGGATGCCGGATACGGCTCCATCTGTGATGATCGCGATCCTGTCGCAGATCTGCCTGAGCTCCTCAAGCTCCGATGAGATCATGACGATCGTGACTCCGTTCTTCCTGTTGTATTCCCTCAGTGCCTGGAGCACGAGGGCCTTGGCTCCGATATCGATGCCTCGTGTCGGCTCCGATACGAACAGGAGCTTCGGCTGCAGGGCGAAAGCCTTGGCAAGGCAGATCTTCTGCTGGTTGCCGCCGGAAAGCTCCTTGGCCTTCTGCAGCGATGATGTGCACTTGATCTGCAGCTGCTGGATATACCTGTCGGTGACTTCCTTGATGGCTGCCTGGTCGCGCCACTTGATGAGGCCGCCGAGGTATCTCTTCAGGAACTTGTTCTGTATCTGCATGGCAGGGAAGGAGATGTTCCACTCGAGCGACTCATCGAGCAGCAGCCCGACGCCGCGTCTGTCCTCAGATACGAACGCAAGCGATGAGTCAAGGCATGCGCGCGGATCGTTGAGGGGGATCTCCCTGCCGTTCAGCTCGACCTTCCCGCCTGCAGGGAAAAGGCCCATGATGCCGTTCGGTATGCCGAGCTTGCCCTGGCCGGCGAGCCCGCCGATGCCGAGGATCTCGCCCTCGCGCACATCGATGCTGACATCCCTGACGGTCTCTCCCGGCATATCGACCCAGAGGTCCTTCACCGAAAGGGCGATCTTATCGGAGATCTCCCTGCCGTCCTCGGCTGCCTTGGGCTTGCCGGTGCTGACCTCGCGTCCCACCATCAGCCTGGCCATCTCCTGGATGGATGTCTGCTTTGCGTCGAGGTCCTTGACGATGCGTCCGTCCCTCATGACGATGACGGTGTTGCAGACATCGAGGATCTCCTGGAGGCGGTGCGTGATGAAGATCACGGCGATTCCCTGCTGGGAGAGGTTCCTGATCGCCTTGAGGAGCATCTCGGCTTCCTTCTCCGTCAGTACCGCCGTCGGCTCATCGAGCACGAGGAGCCTGATGGCGCTCTTCGATATCTCCCTGGAGATCTCGGTGAACTGCTTATGGCCTACAGGCATCTCCGAGACGAGCATGTTCGGATCGAGCTCCACGCCGAGCTTGGTGATGGCGGCAATCGCTTCCTTCTGGAGCTCCTTCCTATCTATCGTATTGGCCCTGTCGCCGAAGACAAGCGAGAGGACGCTTCTGTTCTGTGGTTCGCGGTTGAGAAGGATATTCTCCGCTGCGGTGAATCCCGGGAGCAGCGAGAACTCCTGATGTACCATGCCGATACCGGCCTTGAGCGCATCCAGGGGGGATGCGAACTTCACTTCCTTTCCGTCTATGAGGACCTTTCCCCCATAGCCGCCCGTCTGCTGGATGACATCCATGCCGAAGAGGATATTCATCAGGGTGCTCTTTCCTGCGCCGTTCTCGCCGACGAGTCCCAGCACCTCTCCCTGCCTCAGCTTGAAGTTCACATCCTTCAGGACGGGGTTACCGTTGAATTCCTTGCTTACGTTCTGCATCTCAAGCAAGGTGTTCGTCATTTCACTCATTGACAACCCTCATCATATTCGTACAAGAAGAAAGGGGAGGGAGGCCCTCCCCTTTATCCTAGGCTGCTATTGTAGCGGCCTTCGGCGTGTTTGTCACACGCTTGCGCCTTTCTCCGTGAAGCACCATTCAGGAATCTCGACATCGGTGTTGCCCATGTAGTATCCCGGATCGCCCATGATGTAGGTATCCTGGTATACGAGGACGAAGTTCCTGTATGTCTCCTGTGTGGATGCGTTCATGTAGTATGAGCCGTTCCAGTTCGCACCAGGCGTGTACTTCGTGAAGTTCTTGCTGATGTTCCTGATGGAGTGGATGTCATACTCCTCACCAGCCATCTGGGCCTCGATGGCCTCGATAGCGAGCGAGCCGAGTCCTGCTGTCGTCGTGTAGCCGTAGCTGTATGCCCATGTGCCGAAGCGGCCTGCGCCACCCTTCTCTACGATAGCTGCCTCAACCTTGGCAAGGATCGCAGGGAAGTCGCCAGCCTCTGCGGAGAGGTCGATGCCGAGAGCTCCAGGATAGCCCATGAGCGGCGACGGGAGGTCAGCCTCCACGAAGTATCCGCCATACTGGATGAGCTGCCTGAGGAGAGGCTCGGTGTGGGCATCGTTCGTGCAGAAGAATGCCGTGTTCTCGCCGTATCTCTCGATCCAGTTCGGTGTCTGCTCGAGGATGTACTGCTGAGCGCCTGCGATGCCTACGTCAGATGTCGGGTCCGGAGCTGTCTCCATGACGAAGCTCATGCCGAGCTCTTCGCAGGTCTTCTGCATGATGGCAAGCCTTCTCTGCATCTTCTCCATGGAGAGATGGCGCGGGAAGGAGATGTGCACGAATGTGTCGCATCCGAGATCGTGTGCCGTCTTGATCATCAGGTAGCCGCGCGCTACGAAGTCGTTGGATGTAGCGAGGTCGGCAGCTCCTGCGACGAGGTACGGCTCCTCATGGGCTTCGCCTGCGAAGCAGAGGATGTCAGGCCTGACTTCCTTGATCTGGCGGAAAGCCTCTGATGTGCCAGGGACAGCCTGGTTGACGATGATAGCCTTCATGAGAGGATCATCGGCGAGGCCGCGGATAACGGAGATCGTGGTCTCCTGCTCCTCCATGAAGTTGTCAGGATATGTCATGTGCTGGACGATGCCGCCATCGGCGACCGCGCCGTACTCTGCAATGAGAGCTTCAGCACCGCGGAGGTCATCTTCTGACTGCGATACGGTTCCCGTTACCACACCGATGTGGAAGTCCGCTGCTGCAGCGAAGCCTACGCAGACGGCGAGAACCAAAAGAACCGAAAGAAGTTTCTTCATTTCTCTTCTCCATTGTAGTGTATATAGATTTTCTAAAACCTTACCATCCGCTGTATAAATTTGCAATAAGCAATTACATTCCTGCATGAAGAAGACGCTTTCCGCCGATTCTGTCAGCAAAGGGCGCGCCTGACGATATTCCCTTGCAATGCGGGCAGTTATGTGCATATTGGCTTGCGGATTGCCCCTTCGCGGCCGCCATCTGGCGCTTGCCCTCCGACCGCAAGGAGGTTATCTTCTTACATAGAAGGAGAAACGATATGACGCTTTACAGATGCCCCGCCTGCGGGGAGATCGTGATGGAAGTCGAGAAGGGAACGTGCGTGCCGCGCTGCTGCGGCAGGGAGATGGAGGCCATGAAGCCCAATACCGTCGATGCCGCCCTTGAGAAGCATGTCCCTGTCGTCGAGGAGAAGGATGGGACCATAGAGGTGAAGGTAGGCTCCGTGGAGCATCCGATGACGGAGGAGCACAGCATCCGCTTCATCGCTCTGGAGAGCGAGGACGGCGTACAGGTCTGCAGGCTTGTCCCCGGCAGCAAGCCGGCTGCATCATTCAGGACAGTAGGCAAGCCGGTTGCGGCATATGAGTACTGCAACCTCCACGGACTCTGGAAGAAAGACCTCTGATGAGGCGTATCCTTCCGGCATTCCTGATCCTTATGCTGCTCTCGGCATGCGCCAGCGTGGAAAGCGGATACAGCTTCTCGCGCGAGGAGGCGGCCGCAGCGCTCTATCCCCTTACAGAGGATATACTTGCGCGCGCGAGCGAGGGCAGGGTGCCGGAGGGGACCATCGCGGGTGCCCTGCCGCCTTCATACAGGGCATTCTCCGCATATGTCCCGCTCTATGCGGCCATCGCCTCGGAGTATACGAAGGAGCTTGCCGATATCCTCACGCCGCTGATCCCGGAGGCGTTCCCCGCCGTGAGGGCCGCGGCAGAGGATGCCATAGCCAGCGGGCCGGAGAAGGATATAGGCGGGGACACGGCCTTCACCGATGACCTGCAGGCGCGATGCGCAGCAGAGGCCGGGCGTATCTACCTTGATGCGGTGGAGGCGTCCTCTGAGAGCCTTGCCGAGGCATTCAGCGCCTCGCATTCCGCCTTCAGCGATGTGCGGCTTGCCTATCTCAACCTCGCTTCGGTCGGCTATCCCGTGGATATCGCGGAGCCTGAGCCCGTGAGCGACGAGGTGCTTGCCCAGGTGCTCGTGCAGGAGCTCTTCACCCTGCTGGGCAATGCCGAGCGCAACGTGAAGAACAGCCCTGATAGCGCAGCGGACCCTGCCTATGCTGTATTCTGGAGGAGATGATGGAAGAAGACCTTTTCTCATCCGTTCCCGCCAAGAGCGAGCCTCTGGCCGCCAGGATGAGGCCGCGTACCCTTGATGAATACTGCGGCCAGGAGCATATACTCGGCAAGGGCAGGCTCCTCAGGAGGGCCATACAGGCGGACCAGCTCTCATCCGTCATCTTCTACGGCCCGCCAGGCACCGGCAAGACGACGCTTGCCAGGGTCATAGCCAATACGACGAGGAGCCATTTCTCCACCATCAACGCGGTCCTTTCCGGCGTCAAGGAGCTGAGGGAGGAGATCGACAGGGCCCGGGAGCGCCTTGCGCATTTCGGGACGAGGACGATCCTCTTCGTCGATGAGGTGCACAGGTGGAACAAGAGCCAGCAGGATGCGCTCCTGCCATGGGTGGAGAACGGCACGTTCATCCTCATCGGCGCCACTACCGAGAATCCGTACTTCGAGGTCAACGCCGCCCTTGTCTCGCGCAGCAGGATCTTCCAGCTGAGGAAGCTGGGGGAGGACGACCTGATGAGGATAGCCGCCCAGGCCCTCAGCGACAGGGAGCGGGGCTATGGCCGCTACAAAGTCGTCTTCGAGCCGGGTGCCCTAGAGCATCTCGTCTCGGTCGCTGCCGGGGACGCGAGGTCGCTCCTCAACGCCCTCGAGCTTGCGGTGGAGACGACGCCAGACTCCTTCCCGCCGCCGGAGGGGATGGAGATATATATCTCGCGGGAGACGGCTGAGGAGTCCATCCAGCGCAGGGCAGTGCTCTATGACAAGGAAGGGGACTACCACTTCGATGTGATTTCCGCCTTCATCAAGTCGCTCAGGGGATCGGACCCCGATGCGGCCCTCTACTGGCTTGCCCGCATGGTGGCGGCAGGCGAGGACCCCCGCTTCATATTCAGGCGCATGGTCATCCTCGCCGCGGAGGATGTGGGCATGGCGGATCCGCAGGCGGTGCAGGTCGCCCTTGCCGATGCCCAGGCGTTCGACAGGATAGGCCTCCCCGAAGGCCGCTTCCACCTTGCCCATGCAGCCATCTACCTTGCCACCTGCCCGAAGAGCAACAGCGCGCTCGGCTTCTTTGATGCCCTCTCGGATGTGGAGAAGGAGAAGGCAGAGGAGGTGCCCAACCATCTCAAGGACCCCTCAAGGGATAGCAAGGGATTCGGCCATGGGGAAGGATACCTCTATCCACACTCGTACAAGGACCACTGGGTAGCGCAGCAGTATCTTCCCTCGGGCCTGCAGGGGAAGATGTACTATAAGCCGACGTCGATGGGATATGAGGCCAGGATCCGCGATGATGTTTCCATCAGGCGGGAGGCCCAGCTGGAAGCCGCGGCCGATGACCATATCGAGAACCTGACATTCTCCCCGGGCGGCAGCGCGCGCGACAGGTGGGTTGAGCGTGCCATGTCAGGCAGGGCGGAGAACCTCCTTGCCCTTGAGCGCGAGCTCTACCGCGGCATCGATATCCCCCGCTATGGCAATGTGCTGGTGCTGAATGCCTCCCATGGCTTATTGTTATGGCCTCTTATGCGTCTGAATCCGGAAGGATATTCTATTGCATCAGTTAGAACACAGTCTGAGAAGGAAGTGATAGAGCACTTCGCCAGCGAGCTAGACCCCCTGCTGCGGCCGCAGGTTATCTGCTGCAGGGATGCCGATGCGTTCGCGCAGATCGAGGATGGCATGCGCTTCTCGGCAGTCGCCGGGAAGAACATGCTCTCGCGGCTCAGCCAGGATAGGGAGATCCTCGGCCGCATACGCAGCGTGCTCGACGATGGCGGCCTGGTGGCGCTGATGGAATCGATTCCCAGCCTCTCCTCGCGGCTTTCCGATTTCGCTCCGGATGGCCAGGCTGCGAAGCTGAGGAAGGCAGAGGAATCGATCTACGGCGATGGCAATCCGCTGGCATGCTGGGGGAAGGAGGAGCTGGAGGAGGCTGTCCGCGCTGTCTTCCCTGATGCTGAGGTCAGCTACAGCAGGAATACGATGCAGCGCCATCTGGCAGAGCAGGCGGTCGCCTCCTTCTACGACAGGAGCTACAGCGCCTCCGGGCTGGGGCGCGGGGAGTTCATCTCCATCTTCTCAGGACGTGACGTGCAGTGGGAGTCGGTGACGGCGATCATCCGCGTGGGCTTCCGCGGGAAGACGGATGGGCAGCCGCGGGACGGATGGCAGGACGTGATGCGCCTCACATCCCAGTAAGGTCCTCCCTCAGGCCGACCGTGTTGAATGCCAGCCTGACCGATATGCTCGCGATGGTATCGATCTTGGCTACGCAGCCCTTGTCTATCCAGTCATTGATGACCCCCTGTATCCCGTTGATGCAGTAGACGTAGGTGGCTTCCTTCAGGCTGTCGTCGCTGATGCCGAAGATATAGTCATAGCGCCTCATCACGCTGGCCACCAGCGTCGCGCCGAAGCTCGGTGCCAGTCCGCTGTTGCGTATCGCTATGACGATGCTGACATTCCTCTTGACGAATTCCACGAATGAGGAGAAGGAGGAGAGCATGTCCTCCTTCCTGGATGACTGGAACACAGGCAGGCTGTCCACGAGGTCCTTCTGGATTTCATCGATGATGTCATGCTTGCATGTGTAGTATGCATAGAAAGTGCTCCGGTGGAGTCCGGCTCTGTCCGTGATGTCCTTTATCGAGATATCCTCGAACTTGTTCTCGAGAAGAAGGGCGATCATCGCATCCTTCATCTCCTGCCTGGATTGGCTGGGCTCTTTGCGCTCCACTGTATCCTCCTCGATGGAATGATGATATCATAAAAGAGGATTCCGTATATGCCTGAGATATGGTCGGGCGTCTCTACAGGCTGCCGGAAACAGCCAGCTACGGTGAACCGGAGGTGCTTATGGGATCTTTTGCAGTGAAGGGCGACCTTATATGGACGCCGGAGCCCGGCCGCTTCGAATCGCTCGCGGACGGCTATATCACGGTTGAGGACGGCAGGATAGCCGCGGTTTCGCCTAGGAGGCCTGACCTGCCTGTCGATGATTATTCAGGACGCCTTATAATACCGGGGCTCTCGGACCTGCATCTCCATGCCCCGCAATACGTTTTCATGGGCCTGTACATGGATGAGGAGCTCCTGCAGTGGCTGGAGAGGCATACGTTCCCGATAGAGGCCGCATTCCGTGACGAGGGATTCGCAAGGGAGGCTTACCAAGTATTTTCCGATGACCTCCTCAGGACGCCGACCACGAGGATATCCGCATTCGGCACCATCTTCGCCGACACGACGCTGCTGCTGATGGATATCCTTGATAAGGCCGGCTTCTCGGGCTATGTGGGCAAGGTGAACATGGACCGCAACTCCCCTGATATCCTCAGGGAGGCCACGGAGGAGTCTGTATCCGAGACTCTCCGCTTCATCGAGGAGGGCAGCCGCTTCGCCTCCGTCAGGCCCATCATCACGCCGCGCTTCATCCCCTCGTGCAGCGACCGCCTCCTCTCGGAACTGGGCAGGATCGCCGCTGATTACGGGCTTCCCATCCAGTCCCATCTCGATGAGAACCTCAGCGAGATAGAGTGGGTCGCATCGCTCTGCCCGGATTCCGCCAGCTATGCGGATGCCTATGATTCGTTCTCGCTCCTGACGGAGAGGACCATCATGGCGCACTGCGTATGGCTCGGCGATGATGAGGTCAGGCTGATGAAGGAGCGCGGGGCCTTCGTCGCGCACTCGCCATCATCGAATATCAACATAGCGTCGGGCATCGCCCCGGTGAGGCGCTATCTGGATGAGGGGCTGAAGGTGGGGCTTGCCACCGATGTGGCGGGTGGGTCGTCGCTTTCGCTCCTGCGCATGGTCTCCGATGCCGTGCAGTCATCGAAGGTCCACTGGCGCATCGCGGATGGGAGCCTGGAGCCGCTCTCCCTCAGCGAGGCCTTCTATCTGGCCTCGAAGGGCGGCGGCAGCTTCTTCGGTAAGGTAGGGTCATTCGAGGCAGGCTACGATGCCGACATCGCGGTGATCGCCAGGGATGCCGACAGGGCCTCGCGCCTCCTGCAGCCGGGCATCGAGGAGAGGCTGGAGAGCGTCATCTACAGGTCTGCGGAGATGCCTGTGGAGGCGAAGTACATCAGGGGAAGGAAGGTCAGAGGCAGCGGTAGCTGACGACAGAGGCCTTGCCGGCCCTCTTCTCCCTCTTCGTCTCATACTTGTACGGGAATGCCTTTATCAGGTCGGAGAGCTTGCCGAATCCATAGAGATAGGTGTTGAACTCCGGCTTGACCCTCTTGATATAGGTCCCAGCGATGCTGACGTTGACGAAATCATCGTCATCGCGGTACTTCTCATACGCGATCTTCAGCAGGAGATGTATCTCGTTGATGTCAGGCGCGTCTGCATCGGTATCCTCTGCAGGCTCCGCCGGCTTGGCGCTCTGGCTCTTCTGCTCGCTCTCCTTTTTCTTCTTCTGCTGTTGCTGCTGCTGTTTCTCCTTCTCCTTCTCGCCCTTGAGGTACTCGATGAGTATGAAGTCGTCGCAGGCATTGCAGAATGCCTCGGGCGTCTTCTTCTCGCCGACGCCGATGACATAGATGCCTGATTCCTTCAGCCTCACTGCGAGGGGCGTGAAGTCGCTGTCGGACGATACGAGGGCTACGGCATCGTACAGCCCGTTATGCAGGAGGTCCATCGCATCGATGACCATCGCTATATCGGTCGTGTTCTTCCCTGATACGTAATCGAACTGCTGCACTGCCTTGATGGCAAGGCGCTTGATCTCCTCTTCCCATTTCGACAGGTTCTGCTTCTTCCAGTTGCCATAGGCTTTCTTGGCGACTATGCGCCCATAGGCGGAAAGCTCGTGGAGTATAGGCTCAAGCTTCGAAAGCTGCGTGTTATCCGCATCGATAAGCACGGCAATCGCCTTGAATTCATTTGCTTCGTTGCTCATGCCTCTAAATATAGCAGCAAATCGGCGTATTGTGCATCACTTCGGTTGTTGACAGCTAACAATGGAAAGCGTAGACTAACCAAGGTTGCCTTAGGGTAACTGGAGGTGCTTATACGATGCCTTTGAATTCGATAGGCCAGGGGAATATGGCTATGGTCAGGCGGGTAAGCGGGAATGCCGATGTACGCCGCTACCTGGAGAATCTCGGCTTCATAGCCGGGACCGAGGTTACGCTGATCTCATCGATCGGCGGCAATGTGATAGTCGGCGTCAAGGGATCGCGCATCGCGATAAACAGCGAAATGGCGAGACACATCCTAGTGTGATCGCGGGAGGAAACAGATATGACATTAGGGGAGGCCAAGGTCGGAAGCACCGTGACGGTGCGTTCGATCGAGGGAGAGGGTGCGTACAAGAGACGCATCATGGACATGGGCATCACGAAGGGTACATCCCTCTATATCAGGAAGGTTGCGCCGCTCGGGGATCCAGTGGAAATCACCGTCAGGGGCTATGAGCTCTCTGTCAGGAAGAATGACGCTGAGTGCGTCATAGTCGAGTAGGAGGCAGCTATGAGCCTGACGATTGCGCTTGCGGGAAATCCGAACTGCGGGAAGACGACTATGTTCAACGCCCTTACCGGCGCGAACCAGTATGTCGGGAACTGGCCCGGGGTCACTGTCGAGAAGAAGGAAGGCAGGATCCGCGGCAGGAAGGATGAGGATATCATCGTGACGGACCTGCCGGGAATCTACTCCCTCTCCCCTTATACTTTGGAGGAAGTGGTTAGCAGAAGCTACCTGCTTAATGAGCATCCCGATGTCATCATCGACCTCGTAGATGCGACGAATATCGAGAGGAACCTCTATCTGACCACGCAGCTGCTGGAGACAGGCATTCCCGTGGTCATCGCGCTCAATATGGCGGACCTCATCGGCAAGAGAGGGCTCCGCGTGGATACGAAGAGGCTCTCGATGGTGCTCGGATGCCCTGTCGTGGAGACCAGCGCCCTGAAGAAGACGGGCCTCGATGCAGTGGTAAGCGAGGCTGTGAAGGCGGCAAGGCGCAAGGACCATCCGCTTCCGCAGGACATCTTCGGCAAGGACCTTGAGGGGGCAATCGGCAGGATGAAGGCTGAGCTTCCCTCCTCGGTTACCCCGGATAAGGCCAGATGGTATGCGGTGAAGGTTCTCGAGAATGACCAGAAGGTCATGGATGAGCTCAGGAACCCTGCGCTCGCATCCGCAGCGGAGGCTGCCAGGAAGGAAATCGAGAAGGACCATGACGATGATATGGAGTCCATCATCACGGATGCGCGCTACAGGTATATCCAGCAGATCGTATCGACATGCGTGAGGAAGGGTGCCCAGGAGATGTCCGTCTCCGATAGGATTGACCGCGTCGTGACGAACAGGGTGCTCGGCATCCCCATCTTCATCCTTGTCATGTTCCTTGTCTACTATGTATCGGTCACCACCATCGGTACCTGGGTTACAGACTGGACGAATGATGTATTCGTCGGCTGGGTGCAGGGCATATTCGCATCGCTTCTCACTGCCATAGGCGCGGGGGAGCTCGTGCAGGGGCTTGTCGTCGATGGCATTGTCGGCGGCCTTGGGGCCGTGCTCGGCTTCGTACCGCAGATGGCCATACTCTTCCTCTTCCTCTCTATCCTGGAGGACTGCGGGTACATGGTCAGGATCGCATTCGTCATGGACAGGGTATTCAGGCATTTCGGCCTTTCCGGCAAGAGCTTCATACCGCTCCTGATCTCATCCGGCTGCGGCATCCCTGGCATCATGGCATCGAGGACTATCGAGCAGGATAACGACAGGCGCCTCACGATCATGACGGCGACATTCATCCCTTGCGGCGCCAAGCTGCCTGTAATCGCGCTGATGGGCGGCGTGATGGCAGGCCAGGTCACAGGCTATGTCGCATCGGCATGGGTCGCGCCTGCTATGTACTTCATCGGCATCGCGGCGGTGCTCGTATCGGCGATCATGCTGAAGAAGACCAAGCCGTTCAGCGGCAAGCCGGCACCGTTCGTCATGGAGCTTCCTGCCTATCACGTGCCGTCGGCACGCACCGTCCTTCTCCATGTATGGGAAAGGCTCAAGGGCTTCATCGTCAAGGCCGGAACCATCCTCTTCCTTGCCTGCGTGGTCATGTGGTTCCTGGCGGGCTTCGGCTTCGGACCTGATGGATTCGGGCTTGTAGAGGACAGCAACGACAGCCTCCTTGCTGCGATTGGCGGGGCTATCGCACCGGTCTTCGCACCGCTCGGATTCGGCGAATGGCAGGCAGTCGCAGCCTCGCTTTCCGGCTTTACGGCGAAGGAGGCGATCGTGTCCACGATGGGTGTCCTTGCCAATGTCGCCGAGGACCTCTCCGAGGATTCTGTTGCGGTCGCTGGCGCCATCGGGGCGTGGTTCCCGACGACGATTGCGGCCTTCTCGTTCCTCCTCTTCAACCTGCTTGATTCGCCATGCCTCGCGGCAATCGCCACGATGGCCCAGCAGATGCAGTCGAGGAAGTGGTTCTGGTTCGCGATCATATTCCAGAATGTGTTCGCATATGCTGTCTCCCTGATCGTATACCAGGTCGGGCTGCTGGCTATCACAGGTTCCTTCGGCTTCTGGACGATAGTGGCCTTTGCGCTTCTGGCGGTGATGCTCTTCTTCCTTTTCCGTCCGGATCCGTACAGGGACCAGAAGGTGTATTCGAGAAGATCCGTCAATGCCGCGACGGTGTGACGGACCGGGATCTGATGGGGCAGGGCATCCTGCCCCGTTCCATAGCGGAGGTGCCATATGGTAGATGCGGTCATTCTGCTGGCGATAGCGGCATACTGCGCCTATGTCGTCATCAGGAGCAGGAAGAGGAAGGGCGGCGGATGCTGCCCAGGTTCATGCAGCGGCTGCAGCGGCTGCAGCGCGAAATCGATTGATGAGCTGATAGCGAAGGAGCTGGGCAGGAATGGGCGATAGTTCCGGATCCATGCTGATGATGGTTGCCATCTTCCTTGTGCTTTACTTCATCGGCATGGGCGTGTATATGGCCGTGCGCCTGATAGGGAAGGCCCTGAGAGGCAGGAGGGATAAGGATATATATGGCTGATGTCATAATCGTCGCGATAGTGGCGGTGCTTCTCGTATTCGCCGCCAGGGGAAGCATCAGGCATTTCAGGGGCGAGGGATCCTGCTGCCAGGGCGGGTCATCGCTGCCGGCATCGAAGCCGAGGAGGCTTGACGGACCGGTGGTCGGCAGGAGGCGCCTCAGGATAGATGGCATGCATTGCCAGAACTGCGCGGAAAGGGTCAGGAGGGCCCTGGAGTCCATTGATGGGGTCTCTGCCAGAGTCGACTGGAAGGCCGGCATCGCCTCCGTGGATATGGACAGGAGCGTGGAGGACCATGAGCTGAGGAAGGCTGCGGAGGGCGCGGGATACAAGGTCGTCTCTGTGGGGCATGACTGAATGTTCTGGCCAGTTAACTGCTTGTATTGGAAGGAATTGAAAAAATTGATTCTTTTTTCTGCAAACTGTTGACAAACGTACTGCTTTCTGTCATATTCTTCCTTGTTGAAATTGCTTGGTTGAACGCCACGCATTCCTAAAATGGTGGAAGTAGTTCAGCGGTAGAGCGGCAGATTGTGGATCTGCTTGTCGAGGGTTCGATCCCCTTCTTCCACCCAACTACTTGCTCCCTGTAGGGGACGCGCTCATAGCTCAAAGGATAGAGCGTCGGACTTCGAATCCGCAGGTTGTAGGTTCGAGTCCTACTGGGCGCAGGAGACTTGGGCCGCTAGCTCAGCTGGTAGAGCAGCAGACTCTTAATCTGCGGGTCAAAGGTTCGATCCCTTTGCGGCTCATATCAAACACCGCGAGAGTGGTGGAATTGGTATACACGCTAGTCTTAGGAACTAGTACTTCGGTTTAAGGGTTCGAGTCCCTTCTCTCGCAACCTCTTTTACTGGGGTGTAGACTTGCGGGAATAGCTCAGTGGTAGAGCTCCACCTTGCCAAGGTGGATGTCGCGGGTTCGAGTCCCGTTTCCCGCTCTAAAGCTTAATCAGGAGACTGGTTAAGCTTTTTTATTTTCGTTTCGTTATCGTGCTGGTAGAATCGGAAGTGGAGTGGACTATGAGGTATTCTGTGTCATTCGTATTCAATGAGAAGAAGGCTGCCCAGGCTGCCGCATGCCTTATCGAGCTGAATTCCGGCAGGATGAACTACATGAAGCTCATCAAGCTCCTTTATCTTGCCGACAGGCGCTTCATCCTCGAATGGGGCAATTCCATAACGACAGACAGCTATGTATCCATGGATAATGGCCCTGTCATCAGCAGGATATATGACCTCATCAAGAATGGACGTGTCGACAATGGTTCATTCTGGTCGTCCTGCTTCAGGACCGATGATTATGAGATCGTCCTTCAGAAGCATCCTGGAAATGATTATCTGAGCCCGATGGAAATGGAAGTGCTCGCAGATGTGAATACCCGTTTCAGCGGTTACAGCGAATGGGATCTTGTCGATTACTGCCATAAGCACCTCCCTGAGTGGCAGGATCCGCATGGTTCATCTATACAGATCACCATAGAGGATATAATCGGTGCAGAGAAAGCAGGGAGCCCTGATTATGATGATGCGGTTTCCGCCGTCAGGCTCGCGGCCGAAGTGCAGAAAAGCAACTACTTCCTGATGAAGGAGAGGTCCCTTTGAGTATCTCTGCCGGCGATTCCTTCCTGTTCAGGGCACCTCTGGATAAGTTCCATCTGCATATCGTCGTTGAGGAAGTGATAGATTCCGGAACGTGCATCTGCGCATTCATCAGCTCTATCGTGCCAGGCCGCGGATATGACAAGGCATGCGTCCTCGATGCAGGAGACAGCAGTTTCATAACGCATCCATCGTACGTCGTATATGACAAGCTACGCTTCTTCGATATAGCGATGCTGGAGAAGATGCTTGATGATGGGACTGCGATAAGGAAGGAGCGGATCAAGGACGATGTGCTCAGAAGGATACGGCAGGGCGCAATCGATTCGAAAATGACACCTAACTACTTCCGTAAGTATTTCGCTGACGGATCGGATATGTAATTGCATTCTTCGCGCTCCTTATATGGCCTAATCATATATTTCCTTGATATATCAGCAAATGCTTTTGTAGATGCCCATGTTTGCATGCCTGAGTAAAATAAAATTGACAATGGGTATTTTATATGTATTCTGATTGTATACAAAAGGAATACATATGGGTGCTAAGATTGCTGATCTGCAGGTTTATGGATACAGGGCCAGGCACAGGGTCCCTTATTCGAATGGACGCTATACCTATGATTCAACTGAGATCATCGTCTGCAAGGTGATTGCCGATGATGGCCTTTCCGGTATTGGCTGGACCCATGGGGATTCCATTGTCATCGATTCGATGCTGAAGATCAGACCATGGCTCATTGGATTGGATCCTTACCGTATGGAGATGATCTGGGACGTTATGTATCAGCCCAAGCTGCTGGGGCGCCGTGGCCTGGAGACAAGGGCAATCAGCGCAATCGACATCGCTTTATGGGATATGATGGGCAAGTCATGCGGCAAATCCGTGTGGCAGCTACTTGGCGGCTATCGCGAATCCGTCCCTGCCTATATCGCCGGCGGATACTATGAGGAAGGGAAGTCGCTTTCAGATCTGCAGGATGAGATGGTTGCCAATAAGGCGAAGAATGCCAGATGCCTCAAGATGAAGATAGGCAAGGTATCCATTGCAGAGGATCTTGAGCGGATCGATGCGGTTCTGGATGCCATTGGCAAGGACTGTTCCCTGATGGTTGATGCGAACAATGCCTATAACCGCATAGATGCCATGAAGATGGGAAAGGAGCTTGATAAGAGGGGGATATACTGGTTCGAGGAACCGCTTATCCCGGATGATATAGAAGGGCTCGCATTGCTGTCAGGCAAGATAGATACCCCTCTTGCGGTAGGGGAGAATGAATACACGAAATGGGGCTTCAAGCAGCTGATTGATTCCGGGGCGGTAAGCATAATCAATGCAGATGCGCAGGTCCTGGGCGGGATAACGGAATGGAAGAAAGTCGCTGACTACGCGCAGGCTTCCAATGTGCTTATCGCTCCTCACGGCGATCAGGATATCCACAGCCAGCTGGTTGGTTCCATCTCCAATGGCCTGATCGTCGAATATTACGATAGCAATCTCAACTCTCTTCTGAAGGCATTCTCGAATCACATCATGATCAGCACCGACGGCACGATTCCAATGCCTGAGGGGATAGAAGGGTTAGGTGTTGAATTTGATTCAGAGCTTCTGGAGGAATTCCGGTTCTATCCAGAGAAATAGGAGGTACAAGCAATGAAAAAAGGAATGGTATTTGTCCTATGCGCGCTATTGGCTGTCATGTCCCTGTTTGCACAGGGGTCGACGGATAACGCTGCCGACAAGACCCTTACGGTCTGGTCTATGCTTACCCAGCCCGAGAGAGCCGCTGAGCTTGAGAATCTTGCTGCGGAATTCGAGAGCCTTCATCCTGGCGTGGATATCGAGATATCGCTTATGCCATGGACAGGCGCCCTTGATAAGCTCGTGGCAGCAGTGATGGCAGGCAATCCGCCCGACCTTACGGTAGTCGGACAGGGAATGCCGCAGACGCTGGCAGAGACTGGCGGACTGGTCGAGCTTTCGGACCTCGTGGAGGAAATCGGCGGGAAGGAGCAGTTCCTTGGCACTACGCTCTCTATTTCCGCATCGACGCTTGATGGAAGCATCTATGCGCTTCCTCTGTACATCACGCCTGTCGTGGCATATTACAGGCAGAGCTATCTGGATGAGGCCGGCTTCGATAAGATCCCGGAGACCTGGGAAGAGTATTATGAGATGTGCAAGGCCGTGACAGACCCTGAGAACAACAGATACGGCTTCGGCATCCCACTCGGTGACCAGCATGGCATGAAGATGATCTGGTCAGCATTCCAGGCAAACGGCGTGGATCTCGTGAATGTCGATGAGGATGGAAACTGGTATGTCGATATAGATGATGAGGATTACGCAGCGCTTGTCGAGGCATATGAATGGCTCTACGCCCTCATAAGGGATTGCGCTCCTGAAGGTACGATCAGCTATACGCAGGCCAATCTGAGGGAACTCGTAGCGACGGGAGTCGTAATGAGCAGGATCGATACTCCGGAAATCTACTATAACGTCAGGAGCATGGATCCCGATAATATCGATGACGTAAGGTACTTCAGGCTTCCTGGCAGGAAGACGAACAACCAGTACATGGGCTGGAATGGATTCGCCATCCCTGCTGCAGGCAATGTGGAGCTGGCCAAGGAATTCCTGAAATTCTGCTATACGGATGACAGGCTCGTCGATTTCTATCTGAGCTATCCGTACTGCATGTTCCCGGTCGTCGAGAGCATCTACAGCAATGAGCATTACCTTGGATCGATGCCAGAGGAGCTTAAGCCTCTCGTGCCGGACATGGTTCTTGATATCTTCAGGAATTCGAATCCGATCGCGCTTTCGAATGGGCCGTTCCCCTATGCAGGAGAGGTGGACCAGAAGAACATGTTCGGGATTCCGCTTGCGCTGATGTTCACTGACGGCATCACTGCTGAGGAAGCTGTTGATATGCTGATCGAGAATCTCCATGAACTGATTGGTGACTGATAGGTTTCGATATGGAAAGAAGGACGGGTACTTTGGATCGCAAGATAGATAGGATGAGCCTGCAAGGCATGCTGCTGTATCTGCCGGCAGTAATCGTAATCTGCCTGATTATAGTCTATCCATTGCTATATGCATTGTTCATGAGCTTTACGAATTATCGGCCGACACTTCGTGAGACAAGCATGGTCGGGTTCAGCAACTATATCAAGATCCTTAGTGACTCGTCCTTCTGGGGGGCAATGCTGAGATCGCTGGTATTCACATTCTCATCCCTTGGCCTCCAGATCGTCTTCGGATTGGCTTTGGCGCAGCTCTTCAACCATCCGGACCTGAAATTCAGGAACCTTTTCCGCGGGCTGGCGATCATGCCATGGCTTATCCCTACTGTATCCGTGGCATTGATATTCAAATGGATGTTCAATGACCTCTACGGGATCCTGAATTACCTGATGGTCGATATCGGTATCCTGGATTCCCCGAAAGCCTGGATGAGCAATGGGACGACAGCTATGGTGATCCTCATCATCGCGAATGTCTGGAGGGGGACTCCGCTGATGTTCACGATGTTCCTTGCCGGGCTGCAGGGGATTCCGAGGGATTATTATGAGGCAGCGACTGTCGATGGCGCCAGTGCCTGGAAGCAATACATCAAGATAACGCTCCCCTTGCTTACTCCCGTGATCATGGTCTCAGGGGTCCTGCGATTCATCTGGACATTCAATTTCTATGACCTGCCCTGGGTCATGACAGGCGGAGGCCCGGGCGAAGCGACACAGACTACCCCCGTATACGCTTACAGGACGGCATTCAGCGCATATAGGCTGGGAGAGGGCTCTGCGATATCGATTATCCTCTTCATCGTCCTGCTTGGATTCGCTGCACTGTATTTCGCTGCCAGGAAGAGGCAGGGAAGCATCTATAACTGAGGTAATATATGAAAAGGAAACAGAAAGCAGTCTGCATCAATCTCTTGGCCATTGCCGTTATTATCCCAGTGGTCTTCCCTGTTTACTGGCTTGTGATTTCCGCATTGCAGAGCCCTGAGTCGATAATCTCGATACCGCCATCGCTTTTCCCGCATGATTTCTCCCCGTATTTCCTGAAGAAGGTCTTCACGGAGATGAATATAGGGCAGTACCTATTCAACAGCATAATGCTGTCCGTCGTCTCCACCTTCTTGACGCTGTTTATCGCTTGTCTTGCTGCTTTTTCATATACTGTATATAGATACAAGGCAAAGGAAGCATTCTCGCGGATGATATTGTTCGTGCATATGTTCCCGCAGATCCTCATAGCGATTCCGCTCTATATGCTCATGAGCAAGCTTCATCTGATAAATTCGTTCCCAGGATTGATCATATGCTATATAGCATTCGAAATGCCGATATGCGTCTGGACCATGCAGTCGTATTTCGAGACCATACCGAGGGAGCTGGTCGATGCGGCTGAGATCGATGGCCTTACACGCCTCCAGACCCTGCCGAGGATATTCCTTCCGGTAGCGCTGCCCGGACTTGCCGCATCGGGAATCATGACTTTCATCGGAATATGGAATAACTTCCTTCTGGCAAATACATTGCTCATCGATGATGCGAAGAAGACTCTGCCTGTCATCGTAGCTGATTTCGCTTCGCGCGAAAGCATGATGCAGGGCGATGTCCTGGCTGCATCCCTGATTGTATGCATACCTTCATTCCTATTCGCATTGTTCGCACAGAGATATCTCGTCGGTGGCCTGACTACTGGCGCAATAAAATAAAGGAGAAGCAGAGATGGCAGATTACAAGGAGATTAGGGAACGTGTCTTCAAGGAAGATGGGACAGGCTATCCGGCGGTTTCGTTCGTTGATATGGAACTGCTTCCGGCTTTCATGGAGGCGAGGGAATATAGAGTCGATCCGCTTCGTGTCACGAATGAAGCCCAGGTCGCTATGCTTGTGAAGCAGAAGATCATCTCTCCCGATCATGCGAAGGTCATCCTTGCCGCTATAGAGGATCTCGACTATGGGAAGTACCGGACAATGGATTACGATGGCAAGCATGAGGACCTCTTCTTCATGATCGAGGATGAGCTGATTTCCAAAACCGGGGGGCTGGCCGGCAGCATACATATCGCCAGGAGCCGCAATGACCTGTCTGTCGCCCTTGACCATCTGATGCTGCGCAAGCTCGTCCTGAATGCAATCCGCGAGCTTATGGGGCTCATGGATACCGTACGGGCTTTCGCCGAGGAGCATAAGGATACGCTTTTCCCTGCGCATACGCATACGCAGCAGGCTCAGCCTAGCGTCCTAGGGCATTATTTCCTTGGCTATACCGACGTGCTGAACCGCGACCTGCAGAGGTTTTCCGAAGCATATCGGATCGTAAATACGTCCCCTCTTGGAGCTGCTGCGATTACCACATCAGGCTTCCCGTTTGACCGCAAGTATATATCTGACCTGCTTGGCTTTGATAGCATCATTGAGAATTCATTTGACTCAATAGGCTGCTGTGACGCAGATACGCAGACGGCAGCTGCGGTCATGCTCTCTTCGATAAATGCATCAAGGGTCATAACGGATATGGTGCTGTGGGCTACCGAGGAGATGAATATATTACGGGTTGCCGATGGCTATATCTCCACGAGCTCCATCATGCCGCAGAAGAGGAATCCGATTGCGTTCGAGCATCTGCGGGCATCCTTCTCGATGATTAAGGGCCTCTGTGCTGCAGTGATGGATGGATACCTGAAATCACCGTATGGCGATATTTCCGATAAGGATGATATAGTCCCTATCCTCGTGAAGGCCATCAACCAATTCTGCCGCAGCATCCATCTGTTCAATAATGTCCTAGCGACTTGCGATGTGAATAAGAAGCTCCTCAGGGAAAGGGCTATGGATAGCTTCTCGGTGGTTACGGAGATGGCTGACACGATAGTCAGGATCGCGGACCTGCCATTCAGGACGGCGCATCATGTGGTATCGGCCCTGGTGAAGAAGGTCATTGCATCAGGCGGAGGACTCAGCTCAATAGACGAGAAGCTGTTCAGGTCTGTCTATGAGCAGGTTGCCGGAGAACCCTTCACTGGCGATTACGGCATGATAAGGAAGAGCCTTGATCCTGATCATTTCGTATCGATAAGGGAAGTTCCTGGCGGAGTAGGTCCGAAAGCGATGGAAAGCATGCTTGCATCTGCCAGGTCAAAGGTGGAAAACTGGCATACATGGTATAATGAATCAATCCGTAGAATAGAGCAGGCCGATGCATCAAGGATGAAAGCCGTTGGCTCTATTCTGAATGGCTGAGGGTGAACCGCGTGGGAAAGACGACATTAGGCGAAGATGCATATGGGAAAATCAAGGGGCTGATCCAGGATGGATATTATCAGCCGGGAATGCCCCTTCCGGAGAAAGAGCTTTCAGAGCGTCTGAATATGAGCAGGACGCCGATAAGGGAAGCCCTGAAGCGGCTGCAGGAAGATATGATAGTCGTGATCCGTCCACATCTTGGCGCATTTGTCGCAACCCTTGACCTGACCCAGCTTTGCAGCCTATATGAAGTCAGGGAAGCGTTGGAAGGGATGCTCGCAAGGCTTAACTGCAAGGCCGGCAATCCGACCAGGCCTTACAGCGACTTGCTGGAGGAATACAGGAAAATATCGCGGCTTCCAGACCTTGAGACGAGGGAAGGGAAGTACAATATCCTGAATTCGGAATATGACCAGCTCCTGCTGAAGTATTGCGCTAATCCGATGCTGGCAAAGCTGGTCAGGTCCCAGCAGGAAAAGGTCCTCGCATTCCATTTCGTATCCCATATCATACCTATCTTCCCTGATATCGGAGCGAAGGAAAGGATGGGGGTATTGGAAGCCATTATCGATAAGGCTCCTGACGCTGCAGAGGAAAGGTCAAGGTATAGGATCCGCAGTAGCCTCCAGCGCATTATCGATTATGTAATCCATGATTATGCAAAGGAAGGGCAGGCGTAAACCCAGCTACCCTTCCAAGGCACCTGTGCCGGTCTTCAATTCAGCCTTTGAGGCCTGACTGGCTGATGTATCCCGAGAGTTCTTCCTCGGCTTTCGCGGGGTCCTTCTGCACCAGGGATCCGCGGAGAGCGATTCCCTTCTTCACATCTGCCTTTGGATATGCCTTCGCGAGGATCCTTTCCGTCATGGCAAGGCCGTTGTCCTCATGGGTGCATACAGGATAGATCGAGAGCCCATCCGTGCTGATGCTGTCAAGGAATGTGTAGACAGCCATCGGCAGGTTGCCCCACCAGTTCGGGTAGACAAGGATGAGGTTCGATATGCCATCCATGTCCGGGAGTGGATCCTTAAGGGCAGGACGCATTCCCTCCTCAAGCTCCTTCTTGGCGATCCTGTTGCATTCTGCGAGGTCATCGGGGTAGCCATTCTCCGTACGTATCTGGTACCCAGGGGCTCCCATCATGCCGGAGAGCATGGATGCGATGATCTCCCCGCTTCCCTTCTCGACAGAGCCTACGTTGAGGTTCTCTCCGCGTCTCGAGAAAAACGCTATGATTGTGTTTCCGTTGCTCATACCTGCATCATGCCATCAATAGGCAAGGAAGGGGAAGCCCTGACGATTGCCGTCCTGCTGCCGCCTGCTGTGTTGATTCCGCTTCGTCCAATCCGATACACTTGCTAGGGAAGGACAGGGGGATGGATTGATGAACAAGGAACTGCTCAGGAGCATCAAGTTCGTGCTTTTCTCGGCTTCTGCCGGCCTGATACAGATTATTGCGTTCAGCCTGCTCAATGAGCTGCTGGATGCCGATTACTGGGTCAGCTATCTGACGGCCCTGGTGCTTTCCGTGCTCTGGAACTTCACGCTCAACAGGCATTTCACGTTCCAGAGCTCCAATAACGTACCAAAGGCAATGGCGCTTGTCGCGCTTTTCTATCTGGTGTTCACCCCTGTCTCGACGATACTCGGGAACTACATGGCGGAGTCCAGGGGAGTCAATGAGTATATCGTCACGATATGCAACATGCTCTCCAATTTCGTCCTTGAGTACCTTTATGACAGGTTCATCGTATTCCGGGCGACCATCGATACGAACAGAAGGGCCATGAGAGGGAAGGGCTGACTCATCCGTCATATGGCAGATACGCATTCACATCGCCGAGCGTCGATGAGCGGGCTGCTGTCGTGAACCAGTCATCGGCACTGTCCGTATCGTAGCCTCCGGGGCGCCTTGCCAGGACCCTGCTCGCAGTCACATCGGCAGAGGGTATGGGCGGCCCTGTCCATCTGCCTTCTTCCAGCAGTAGCATCATGGCCTCGGCTGTCCTCGTGTTGCCGTAGCCGCCGGCCGTCTCGGCATCGCCTGTCGTGTATATGACCCCGTCTATGATGTCCCCGCCTTCCTCCTTATAGAGGATGAGGGGCGCGTTAGTGGCCGTGAGCCCCGCGCTGCATCCCGCTTCGAATACATAGGTCATGGAGCCATCCTCACGCTCCCGGCTCTCCTCATCGGCCTTGCCGTTCCAGTAGATGAGTATGATGTCATTCGCCTTCACCTCGAGGTCTGGAAGGAGGAACCTGCCGTTGAAGTCCCCGTCCGTCCCGTCCTTGAGCACCATGCCAGCGGTATTGCCATCCTCCATCACAAGCAGCTCGACCCTGTCCGGAGCCTCAGGTGCGATTTCGTTGATCACGGTATAGGGTACATCGTCATTGGGGCCTGTGAGGAAGAATGCCGTGCGCAGCGTATTGCCATAGGCATCCTCCGCCATGATGAAGAGGGTATACTCATGCCCCATGGCAAGAGGAACCGGGAAGACCAGGCTGAAATCCCGGCCGCTGCCGCGTATATCGATGCTGCTGCCACCGATAAGCGCCTCCTCTATAGTGACGTCCTCATCATATGAGATGGTGAAGAGCCCGGAGCTCTCGAGCCTGTACGAGACCACTTCCGGTGCCTTCCTGTCAATCGTGCCGAATACATCGGTTATGCGTCCGGCCGCCGCGCATGATACTGCCAGCATGGCCAGCAGGGGGATGATTCTTCTCATATAATGTATACGCCATGCCTGGCAAGATCTGACAGTCTTCCGCCATTATGCTAAATTCACAGCATGGCAAAACTCTGGCAGAAGAACTATACGCTTGACTCCATGATGGAGCATTTCACCGTACGCAACGACTATATATACGATAGGGACCTTGTCCTCTCTGACCTTATCGGGTCCGCGGCCCATGCGAAGGGGCTTGGCAGGATAGGCATTCTCAGCAGCAGGGAGCTTGAGGACCTGATGGAAGGCCTGGCAAGGATCGCCGAGCTGAGGAAGCAGGACAGGTTCGAGATCACGCAGTCCGATGAGGACTGCCACACGGCCATCGAGGGCTTCCTTACCAGGGAGTACGGCGATGCCGGCAAGAAGATACATACAGGCAGGAGCCGCAACGACCAGGTGCAGACCGCGCTGAGGATATTCATGAGGGAGGCGCTGCTGAAGCTCCTTTCCGCCTCTATATCATTCGCAAGGTCGCTGATCGGGCTGGCGGAGGCGAACCAGGATGTGCCGATGCCCGGACGTACCCATATGCAGGTCGCGATGCCATCATCTGTCGCGCTCTGGGCCCTTTCATTCGCGGAGGAGATCCTCGAGGAGAGCGATATGCTCCTCTCTCTGTACCATGTCATCGACCAGTCGCCACTCGGCTCGGCTGCCTCCTATGGCGTCACGCTGCCGCTCGACAGGGAGTACACGGCGTCGCTGATGGGATTCAGTCGCGTCCAGAACAATGTGCTCTGGGCCAACAACTCAAGGGGAAAGTTCGAGGCCTTCTTCCTTGACCATGCCGAGTACCTTGCCCTGACTGTCTCGAAGATGGCCCAGGACCTGATGCTCTTCACGCTGCCGGAGTTCGGCTACTTCTCGCTGCCGAGGGAGCTCTGCACGGGTTCCTCCATCATGCCGCAGAAGAAGAACCCTGACGGGCTTGAGCTTGCCCGCTCGAGATGCTCGCTCATCTCATCCTGCTCGATGAGGGTGAAGTCGATTATCAAGGCGCTTCCGTCCGGATACAACAGGGACTTCCAGGATACCAAGGAGCCTCTGGTCGAAGGCTACAGGGCGGCAGAGGAGCTGCTGCTGATCATGGCGGAGATGACAGGGAAGCTCGAGGTCCATCCCGATGCGCTCATAAAGGCATGCGTGCCGGAGCTCTATGCCACCGACCGCGTGATGGAGAAGGTCCTGCAGGGAGGCAACTTCCGCGACAGCTACAGGAATGTCGGCCTCAACCTCGACAAGGTGGAGGGGGAGGACCCTGTCGCGGCCCTCGGCAAGAGGACCAGCATAGGGACTGCCGGCAATCTCGGCCTTGGTGGCGACAGGGCCTGGCTGGAGGATATCTCCGGCAGGGCGGGGAAGGAGATGCAGAGGCTCTCCGGCGTCTATTCGGCCCTCATCCCGGGAATCGAGGAGGTCATCCTCCCTTCATGAAGCCTTCCGCAGGCGTCCGCAGCAGGCCGCCTGCATCCATGCCTGTCCCGCGATTGCGTCCTGTCGCCGCCTGGGCGTACAGGATAGGCATTATGCGGCATTTTATGGCCGAGGAGGGGCATGGAAAGGCAATATCTGTGCCTAATTCCTTGCACTGCAAGGAAGAAACATGCTTCATGGCTTTCTGCCAATCCTTGAATAATTTTCCGGCATGTAATAAAGTTGCATTATGAGCATCATCAAACCCCACAAGCTGGGAGTCATAGCCGGCCCTGGCAGCGAGTATTTCACAGGCAAAGTAGTCAAGCACCTGAGGCGCTTATATATCGACAGGTACGAGAAGGTATCCGATGCGCTGACAAGGCGGCACGGCATGACAAGCGAGGAGCTGCTCAGGTTCGTAACCCTCAATGACGACCTGTCCAGCAGGAAGATCCCTGCAGGGAAGATGCCCACGGCGTTCCATTGCCCTGACCTGACGATAAACGTCAAGTATACGCGCTTCGCCAACGGCGAGGAGAAGGCAGAGATCATCGACCCGGTGAGGGGCCTGAACGTCTACATCATCCATGACGTCTCCAACTCGGCGCCGATAAAGGTGGCAGGGCTTGATGAGCCGCAGGTGATGTCGATAAACGACCATCTGATGTTCCTCTTCACCACGGTCCATGCCGTCAAGCTCGCGGGTGCGGAGTCCGTGACGCTGGTGCTGCCTACGTATCCGTATGCCAGGCAGCACAAGAAGGCCGGCAGGGAAGCGCTGACGGCTTCGATGTTCGCCCATTTCTGCGAGATACTCGGCGTTGCGAGGATCATCACCCTCGATATCCACTCGCGCGAGATCGAGAACGCATTCACGACATGCCATCTGGAGAACCTCCACGGCTCCTACCAGACGCTGATAGCGCTGCGCAAGCTGATTGACTTCTCGGATCCTGACCTCGTGGTCGTATCGCCGGATACGGGAGCCGTATCGAGGAACAAGTTCTATGCGCAGGGGCTCCACCGCCCGTTGGCGATGCTCTATAAGGAGAGGGACTACTCCGTGGTATCCAAGGATGCGAAGAACTCGAATATAAAGAGCATCAACCTCCTCGGCGATGTCGCCGGCAAGACCGTCCTGATGGCTGATGACATGATTGCCACAGGCGGCACGATGATCATAGCGATGCGCGAGCTGATGAATAGGGGTGCCAAGAGGATCATCTGC
This sequence comes from uncultured Spirochaetaceae bacterium, assembly GCA_944390725.1. Classification (GTDB taxonomy): domain Bacteria; phylum Spirochaetota; class Spirochaetia; order Sphaerochaetales; family Sphaerochaetaceae; genus Ornithospirochaeta. Next base: position 79,549 of record CALXQU010000005.1, on the reverse strand, counting down.
ATGGTCTCGCTGCCGTTCTTCAACGGCAATGCCATAGAGAACTTCGATGCGGCATATAAGGAAGGCGTCTTCTGGAGGATTATCGGCACCAATGCCGTGTACCAGGGCAAGGGCCTCCTGGAGAAGGAATGGTTCGTGCAGGCCGATGTCACGGAGCTCTTCGCCCGCGTAATCTCCCGCCTCCACCATGGGCGTTCCATCTCCCCGCTCCTCGATAACCGCAAGTTCATCCAGCGCCTGATTGACTCATCGCAGGCCAATCCCGATGCGCCGCTCATCACGGATGACGCTGCCAGCAACGACTGAAGGAGGGTACCGCCATGCAGATGTCCAACAGGATCTCGTCATTCCAGTGCTCGCCGATACGCCGCCTTGTGCCTTATGCGCGCGATGCGGAGAAGAAGGGGATACATGTCATACACCTGAATATCGGGCAGCCCGATATCAAGACGCCGAAGGAGGCCCTTGATGCCATCAGGGACTTCGACCTCGATATCCTCCCATATGGGCTCTCCGAGGGGGAGGGGTTCCTCCGCACGGCGCTGACCAGGTACTATAAGAGGATAGGGGTCACGCTTTCCGAGGACGATATCCTCATCACCACAGGCGGGTCCGAGGCCCTCCAGTTCGTATTCATGACGCTCTGCGACCCCTATGACGAGTTCATCATCCCGGAGCCTTACTATACCAATGTCGCCACGTTCGCCAACATCGCGATGGTGACCCTGCGCCCGGTCACGTCCTCGTCAGACGATAACTTCGTGCTTCCCTCCATCAAGGAGTTCGAGAAGAAGATCAACAAGAAGACGATGGGGATACTGCTCTGCTCGCCCAACAACCCGACAGGCCATGTGTATTCCCCGGAGGAGCTGAGGAGCCTTCTCGAGCTCTGCCGCCGCTACGACATCTTCCTCGTCGTGGATGAGGTCTACAGGGAATTCTGCTATGACGGCAAGACATTCACGTCTGTGCTCTCGTTCCCTGAATACCAGGACCGCGTGATCTGCATCGATTCGTTCTCCAAGCGCTTCAGCATGTGCGGGTCCAGGGTGGGTGCCATCGTGACGCGCAACAAGGAAGTCATCGAGTCCGCGCTGAAGCTCGGCCAGGCAAGGCTCTGCCCGCCGCTTGTCGAGCAGTATGCGGCAGCTGCGGCGCTTACCGTCAGGGATGAGTACATCGAGAACGTCAGGGCAGAGTATGAGAGGCGCCGCAATGTCCTCATAAAGCTGATGCAGCGCATACCCGGCGTGAGGTGCAACCTGCCTAAGGGAGCGTTCTACTTCGTCGCAGACCTCCCGGTTGATGATGCGGAGAAGTTCGCGCTCTTCATGCTCCGCGACTTCTCCTATGAGGGCTGCACCGTCATGTTCGCATCCGCCGAGGACTTCTATGTCACTCCGGGAATCGGCCGCAACCAGGCCAGGTTCTCGTATGTCCTGAACGAGGATGAGCTCGTGATGGCTGCCAAATGCCTCGAGGAGGGGCTCAAGGCGTATCGCCGCGATGTGATGAGGATCCGCTGATGGCTTGCCATCTTTGATATATAATCCTGACGTAGGAGTGTGCCGTGGAGCCCGATTTCGCAGATCTGTCCGCATTCGCCTCGATGTCCGGCGATAAGGCAGTGAAGAATATGGATGAGGCGTGGAACTACCTGTCCCTCGACCTTGCCAATATCGTGAAGGCCATCAGGCCTTATAACCCCCTTGAAGTGCTCAAGATGGCTGCATGGGAGGAGCGGAGGATCTCCCGGTCCAAGAAGGATAGGATTTCGAAGCTGTCTGCCCATCTGCTGCCGGTACTGCTCCAGTCAGCCGTCCAGTCAACGCTCTATGATGTCTCCGGCGGCATATCATCCAACCGCGATATCAGGCAGAAGGACTGGAACAGGGTGCTATCCCTCACGGAGGATGCGGTAAGGAGGCTTCTGAGGTATATCGACTGCAGGACCATCTCGCTGATGCGCTCGGGCCAGCTTCCCGAATCGATGGCCGATCCGTTCAGGGAGACCCTTTTCGAGCAGGTGTTCCCCCCTGAGGAGACCATGGATATCGCGGAGAAGCGCTCATACCTCTGGTATGGATACGTCGCCAACGACAACAAGGCGATCAGCGAGTCATTCGGCACCGACTGCTTCAGCTTCGTCAAGGGCATGTATGCCATCGCCGAAAGGGGCATCACCGGTATAGACAGCCTCGTCGAAGAGGTGAGCATGTACAAGGCCGAGATGCTGCTGATGATGGCGCAGCGGAGGGGCAAGGCCGGATATGGCGACTACGATGACGATGAGCTCCGCAATGCGATAGTCAGGGAGGAAGGCTGGGAAGCCCGCGCCGAGCGCCTCAGGGGCGAGCGCGATGACTTCGACCTCTTCAGGCCGGAATTCGCTGCCGACCTGCCGTCATCCGTCTATGAGGCGCTCTCCTCGAAGCCAGGGCAGCTTGACCTGGAGGATTACCTCTCCAAGGGAGTATGGCCCTCGACAGTGTATCCGTTCCTCCGCTTCGGCGACATGTACTTCTCATTCACTGCCGAGCATCTGATGTCCTATGGCATCAGGATCCTCGCATTCTCGTCAGGCCTGATGGAGAGGAGGGCTGCAGCTGCCGTGAGGGCGCTGTCCTCTATCTTCTCAGAGACCGATATACCGGATGTCTATACATTCGACGGCAACAGGATTGATGCCCATACGCTTTCCTCGTCCAAGGAGATCAATGCCTTCGAGAATCCGAGGCTCTTCGTCGAGAGGACCCTCCGGAGGGAGGAGGAGCGGAAAGCCAAGGCGATGCTGGGCCATAAGCTGCTCTTCGTCGATCCCGATAGCTACCAGCCTCTCTCATCCGATGCTGATGGCGCCTTCACATGCTCCGTGTATTCCCTTCTCAAGGCGGCGAGGATCGCCGATGAGAAGACGCTGTTCCTCCATACGATATTCGGGGACTATGACCTCGGCAGCACCGAGCTGGACGGCCTGGTCGATGATGACGAGTATGAGGCTGATGATAAGGGCGATGACGATATCTCATCCGATTTGATATCCGATGAATACGAATACGACAGCATCGATGATGATGAGCAGGAGAAGCTCATCCTGGAGAAGGAGGAGTCGCTCGAGGCGGCTGTTCCTGCCGATGACCAGCCAGCTCCTTCCGTGGATATCGGCAAGCTCCAGGAGCAGTATGCGCTGACCTCCGAGATCATCAGGAATGATGATGAGCAGTCCAGGGAGATACATATCATCGATGATGGCCTTGATGATGAGGATTACCTTGTCGATGAGGAAGCGGATGAGCCTGTCGATGATGATGAGATAGCCCCTGAGGTGAAGGCGATATATGATGAGGCGGAGGCTGATGCTGATATAGATGCCAAGGACCCTGAGGAGGATGACTTCGAGGATCCGGACCAGCTCGATTTCCTCGACCAGCTGTTCGCTGATGATGAGGATGATGGCATCCAGCTGGAACCTGTCCCTGGGGAATCCCCTGATGCAGAGGATGGGGAAGGTCCCCAGGCCGTGGATGATGACCAGGAGCCATTCGATGAGATCTTCGGCAAGTCTCCTTCAGAAGAGCAGCCGTCCGATGCGGAAGGGGATGTTCCTGAAGAAGCGATTGCCTCTTCTCCCATAGAAGAAGTTCCTGTAGAGGATGAAGTTCCTGCAGAGGAAGCTCCGGCAGAGGAGGAAGCTCCAGCAGAGGAGGAAGCTCCAGCAGAGGAGGAAGCTCCGGCAGAGGAAGAAGCTCCAGCAGAGGAAGAAGCTCCTGTAGAAGAGGTAGCTCCTGCAGAAGAGGTAGCTCTTGCAGAAGAGGTGGCTCCTGCAGAAGAGGTGGCTCCTGCAGAAGAGGTGGCTCCTGCAGAAGAGGTGGCTCCTGCAGAAGAGGAAGTTCCTGCAGAGGAGGAAGCTGCAACCTCTGGAGAAGAGACGATAACTGAGGATGAGAGTGCATCTGATGAAGGTGCCTCTGAGGATGCTTCCGAAGATGAAAGGCTTGAGGAGCAGATAGAGGATGCCATCGATGATGAGATCGATAAGGAAGATGTGACTGCATCGGATGGCGCGGATCCTGAGCCTGATGATGAGCAGGAGGAGGAAGAGAAGGAGCTTGAGGACGCCCTTGAGGCAGATGATGATATCGATGCATCTGCCGGGGATGGCGCTTCCCCTGATAATCGTTCCATCGAGGGCGATAGCTCCACTGGCCGTATCTTCGTCATGACCGATCCCCTTGCCGATGATATCCGCAAGGAGGATATCGTGCATGAGGCTGCAGAGGTTCCAGAGGTGCATCACAGGGAGCTTCCCGGGATCCTTGGCCAGATAGCCGGGCGTCTCGGCTACAATGGTGAGTTCGTTGCCTTCGCCGAGGAAAGCGATGAGGAGATGCTTGATTATCTTTGCCAGGTCATGAAGTCGAGCTGGGAAAAGCAGATGATGGATGGCAAGGATAAGATGTTCTCCATATTCGACCGCCATCTCTCAGTCATCATCGCTTCCCCGAAGATGGTCTGGGACAGCATCAGGATGGAAGAGCTCCTGAACAATGCCGGCGCTGTCATGTATTCCAAGCATGCGGAGAGCTGGCATGCGCTTGTGCTCATCCTTGATGAGGGATATGAGCTGCAGCATGCCGAGGAAATCGCGATATCCCCATCATCCTTCTCGCCTTCCAACTGGAAGATCTGCACGAATATCGGCGAGCTGCTGATACAGAGAGGGCGATGATGGATAAAGGGCAGCTGGAGGCAAGGTTCGAGGAAGCCAAGGCGATAGCCAGCAAGGCATCGCTCTTCCTCCTTTCGCATGAGGATCTCCGTTCCGAGATCGATGAGAAGGGGGAGAACGACTATGTCACCTCAGCTGATCGCGAATGCGAGCGGATGATCATCAGCGCGATCAAGGCGCGGTTCCCTGAGGATCCCGTGCTGGGCGAGGAGTCCGGCAGGAGCGGCCATGGCAGCGTCAGGTGGATCATCGACCCCATAGACGGCACCGTCGACTTCATGGCCTCGTTCCCCAACTATACCGTATCGATCGGATTCGAGGATGAGGACGGGCTTGCCTTCGGCGTCGTATCGATCCCGCGTCAGGGCGAGGTATTCTCCGCCATGCGGGGCTGCGGGGCATTCCTCAATGGCAGGAGGATATCCACCGATGAGAAGACGCCCCTAGGCGAATCGCTGGCGATCCTTGTCCCTCCGCACAGGCATCATGAGCATCTGAAGCCATATCTGCAGAGGATGGAGCGGTTCTACTCAGTCGTCTCCGATATGCGCTCCATAGGCTCTGCGGCCGCATCGCTCTGCTATGTAGCCTGCGGCAGGGTGAGCATGTACTATGAGCTGGGCCTGCATATCTATGACCTTGCCGCAGGCGCTGTCATCCTCACAGAGGCCGGCGGCAGGATAACGTTCTTCACGCAGGATGAATCCTGGCTTGATATCGCGGCATCATCGGCCTCTGCCCATGCCGCCATGCTGGAGTGCATAAATGGTTAAGGCTGTCATATTCGATTTCGACGGCACCCTTGCCGACTCATCCCCCGGGATATTCGCGACGGCCATCCACACGATGAGGACGCTTGGCTTCCAGGAGGAGTACAGCGCACAGCAGCTGCGCAGATTCGTCGGCCCGCCCCTGCGTGACTGCTTCAGCGTCGCCTTCGGCCTTGAGGAGTCCCTCCTGGACAAGGCTGTAGAGATCTACAGGGCGGAGTACCATCGGGAAGGGATGTACAGGATGAGCCTGTATCCCGGCATGCGTGAGACGCTGGAGCGGCTCAGGGAGATGGGATATCTTATCGGAGCTGCCTCCAACAAGGGGGAGCAGACCCTGCTGGCCTGTCTTGGCAATCTCGGTGCCGCGGATCTGTTCGATTCGATTCATGGCTCGTCGCGCTCCGCTAGGCTCACCAAGGGCGATATCATCACCCTGGTGCTGAAGGACCTGGGGCTCAGGCCCTGCGAGGCTGTCATGGTCGGCGACACCGAGAATGACCGTATAGGCGCCGAGGAGGCCGGAGTCGGCTTCATAGGCGTATCATATGGCTTTGGATATACAAAGCATAAAGGATCCGCGGATAGTCCGGAGGACATCATCAGGATCCTTGAGGAGGAGAAGATGATAGAGAAGATCGAAACGAAGAGCGCACCTGCCGCTATCGGGCCGTACAGCCAGGCAGTCAAGGCCAATGGGATGGTGTTCGCATCCGGGCAGATCCCCATCGACCCGGCCACGGGCAATGTCATAGATGGCAGCGCCGCAGAGCAGGCAGAGCAGGTATTCAGGAATATCAAGGAGGTGCTGAAGGCCGCCGGTACCGATATCTCGAAGGTAGTCAAGGCGACGGTCTTCCTCAAGAGCATGGATGATTTCGCTTCTGTGAACGAGGTCTATGCCAAGGCATTCGAGGCATCTCCTGTCCTTCCTGCGCGCTCGGCTGTCCAGGTCGGCAAGCTCCCCAAGGACGTGAAGGTCGAGATCGAGGTCATAGCGCTCGCCTGAGGCAACGCGGCCTATGGAAGCAGATCAGGCCTGCCCATGCGGACAGGCCTGATGGCTTGCTGCCTTATCCAGCGGTACACGAAGGTACCTGCGTGATGGGTCAGCCCATTATCTTCCTGAAGAGCGCGATGAAGTCATCGACTGATGCGTCCTTCGGATTGCCCGGCGCGCATGCATCGGCAGCGGCGGACTCTGCGAGGAACTGGAGGTCCTCTTCCTTTATAGCCTCGAGCCTAGTCGGGATGCCGACATCAACGGAGAGCTTCTTGACAGCATCGACAGCTGCCTTCCTGTACTCCTCCTGCGTCATCGAATCCACGCCTTCCACGCCCATGGCCTTGGCGATGTGCATGTACTTGTCGCCAGTGCACTCAGCATTGAATTCCATCACGATAGGAAGCATCATCGCGCATGCGACGCCATGCGGGGTATCGTAGACCGCGCCGAGCGTGTGCGCCATGGAGTGGGCGATGCCCAGGCCGACGTTGGAGAATCCCATTCCGGCGATGTACTGGCCGAGCGCCATCTCCTTCCTGCCTTCCGGATCTCCTGCTACGGACTTCCTGAGGTTCTTCGAGATGATCTCGATGGCCTTGAGGTGGAACATGTCTGTCATCTCCCAGGCGCCCTTAGTCGTGTATCCTTCGATGGCATGGGTGAGGGCATCCATTCCCGTCGCCGCAGTCAGCCCTTTAGGCATCGTCATCATCATATCGGGGTCGACGACAGCCACTATCGGCATATCATGCGGGTCGACGCAGACGAACTTCCTCTTCTTCTGCACATCGGTGATGACGTAGTTGATGGTGACCTCCGCAGCCGTACCTGCCGTGGTAGGCACCGCGATGATGGGCATGCATGGATTCTTGGTAGGCGCCGTGCCCTCAAGGCTCCTCACATCCTCGAACTCAGGGTTGGCGGCTATGATGCCGATTGCCTTGGCCGTATCCATGGAAGAGCCGCCGCCGATTGCGACTATTATCGATGCTCCCGATTCCCTGAAGGCCTTTACGCCGCTCTGCACGTTCTCGATGGTCGGGTTGGCCTTGATGTCCGAGAAGAGCGTATACGGGATGCCTGCACCCTCGAGCACCGCCGTCACCTTGCCTGTCACTCCGAACCTGATGAGGTCCGGATCCGAGCACACGAATGCCTTTGCGGCACCCCTTGCCTTGATCTCATTCGCTATTTCAGCGATAGCCCCGCTTCCATGGTAGGAAGTCTCGTTAAGCATTATCCTGTTTGCCATTGGATCCCTCCGAATATGATAATGAAGATAGGCATCGGAGCCTGGCAAGGCAAGCCCTATGGGCATATGGACAACATCTCTGTATATTTGCTATCCTATTCAATCGAAGAGGTGCACGATGAAGAGAAGGATTTGCGCAGGCTATTCCATCGGAGATTGGGGCACTGTTTCATTTTCATTTCGTAATGCCGGGGTAGCCGGCATATTTTTTTAAGGAGCTGTCATGTCGAATATTTTCGCATCAAGGTCGCTTAACATCATCGAGGATTTCTCAATCAATGAAAGACGCTATTTCTTCAGGAAGGTGGATGAGCTGAAGAAGGCGATCCTCGCCGGCGATGAGGAGGCAATGGACAAGTTCAGGATCAATGATCCGGACTTCGGCATCTATGAGGTTTTCCTTGAGGATAGCACAAGGACGAAGGAATCGTTCCGCAATGCCGCCAAGTTCCACCATGCGAAGGTGTCCGAGCTGCTCACGACATCCTCCTCGATAAACAAGGGCGAGAGCTATGCGGATACGTTCAACATGCTCTCGGGATACTCGAACTGCATCTTCATCGTCCGCAGCAAGGTCGAGGGCCTGACGAAGTGGCTCTCCGAGGAATGCGCTGAGTATGCGGCACGCAACGGGCTGCCATACCGCCCGGCCTTCATCAATGCAGGCGATGGCAAGCATGAGCATCCGACGCAGGAGCTCCTTGACGAGTTCTCCTTCCTCGAGGACCTGGGCATGTCGTTCGATTCCATCCACGTGGCGCTGGTAGGCGACCTGTACCATGGGCGCACGGTCCATTCCAAGGCGGATGGCCTCAAGATATTCGACCATGTCAAGGTCGACCTCATCGCGCCTGCGGAGCTTGCGATGCCGGAGAGCTATGTGGAGAAGATGCATGAAAACGGCTTCGAGGTGAGGGAATTCGCCTCGATAGAGGAATATCTCAAGGCTGGCGACACGGCGAAGATGTGGTATTTCACCAGGCCGCAGCTGGAGAGGATGGGCGAGAGGATCCTCCAGAAGCAGGATATCCTGCGCGAGGCCATAACATTCAGGAAGGACTTCCTCCCGCTGATGAAGCCGGGCACGAAGTTCTACCATCCGCTTCCGCGCCACAAGGAGCATCCGACCATCCCGACATGGCTCGACAAGACAGACCTCAATGGCTGGGAGAGGCAGGCCATCAACGGCATGTACTGCCGCATGGTGCTCCTCTCGCTGATCGCAGGCAGGATCGGCGATGACTACGTGCCGGTTCCGGGCGAGCATGATGAGGACAGGCGTACCGAGGAGTATATCATCCAGGTCGAGCCGAACAAGGAGAAGAAGAGCCGCACGTATTCCGAAGGCGTGAGGCCAATCGATGAGGGCATCGTCATCGACCATATCTGCAAGGGCGATGAGCCGGGCGCGATCCGCGACCATATGAGGCTGATCTCATCGGTGCTGGGGCTCGATGATGCCAGGGGCGGCGAGTGGGTCTCGAAGGGATCCGATGGCAAGTACAAGGGGATCATCTTCCGCCCGGGCGCAAGGCCGCTGGAGAGGAAGGACCTCAAGAGGCTTGCCGCGGTCGCGCCGCACTGCACGCTCAACATCATCAGGGATGGCGAGGTGAAGGAGAAGTTCCGCACGCACATGCCGCCGAGGATCTACAACTTCGACGACCTCTGCTGCACGAACGAGGCATGCATCTCCAACCCGGTCAACGGCGAAGGCGTGCCTGCATCGTTCTACAGGACAGGCGATGGCCACTTCGCCTGCGTCTACTGCGGCAGGTTCCATACGTTCAAGGAAATATGGAAAAAGCACTGATTGTGGTTATAATCTGAAGGAAGGAACCGATATGAAGACATTGCAGGAAATAACGGATTACTACGGCCCGCTTCTCGCGAAAGGGGCATTCGAACTCGGGGCGATAAGGCTCTCGCCAGCCAAGCCATTCACCTGGGCATCAGGCTATCATATGCCGATCTACAACGATAACAGGCAGTTCCTTGCCGTGCCCAAGTACAGGGCGCTGATCAGGGATGCCTTCGCCGATATGCTCTCATCGCTTGATTTCAATCCTGACAACATAGCAGGGACGGCTACGGCCGGCATCCCGCATGCCACGAGCCTTGCGGATATGCTCTATAAGCCGCTCTCGTACGTGCGCTCATCGAGCAAGGACCACGGGCTCGGCCATCAGATTGAGGGCCTGGGCAGGGATGGCTCATATGAGGGGAAGAAGGTCCTGCTGATCGAGGACCTGATCTCCACGGGCTCCTCATCGCTCAAGGCCGTGGAGGCAGTGAGGGCCGCAGACGGCGACTGCCGCCTCTGCCTTGCCATCTTCACATACGGGCTCAAGGCTGCCGAGGATGGCTTCGCCGCCCTCGACCCCGAGTGCGTATTCCATACGATACTCTCATATGATGTCATGGTGGCTACTGCTGCCGAGACAGGATATATCTCGGACGCTGATGCAGATGCCCTCCACGAGTGGAGGACGGATCCGTTCGGCTGGGGCGAGAAGAGAGGCTGGCCAAGGGAGGTCAAGTGATGTCATATGCAGATAAGCTCAGGGAGAGCGCAGCCAGGGCAGGGAATATAGTATGCATGGGCCTCGATCCCGTGGCAGATGTCCTGCCGCAGTCCGATGCGCCCATGCGCGAGCGGCTCAACGGGTATTTCTCGGAGATCTTCCACCGCATGAGGCTGGAAGGCCTCTCCCCGGCGGCATTCAAGCCGAATATCGGGTACTATGCGATGCTCGACAGGCCCCGCGAGGAGGACTTCGCCGGCTCGCTTGCTCTTGCCGATATCCTCGAGATGCTCGAGACGTTCTTCCCCGGCATCCCCGTGATTCTCGATTCCAAGAGGGGGGATATCGCGAGGTCGAGCGGCAATTACGCATCCGAGGCCTTCGAGTGCTGGGGAGCCGATGCGGTTACCGTCTCCCCTTACATGGGCAATGACTCCGTTTTCCCGTTCGCCTATCAGGATAAGGGCGTCTATATCCTCAACCGCACCTCGAATCCCGGGGCCAAGGAGCTGCAGAACGAGGTCGTGCTTGATCCTGTCGACGAGAAGGTCATGTATCCGCTCTATCATTCGGTGGCGATGCTGATCGCGCGCTGGAACGGCGAGCATCCGGGCCTCGGTGCCGTGGTGGGTGCCACCAGCCCCGATGAGCTTGAGGATATCGCGGGCGTATTCGCAGGCAGGGATATCCCCATGCTGATTCCCGGAGTAGGCTCGCAGGGTGGCAGCGCCACGGAGGTCATCTCGAGGATGAGGAAGGCCGGCTATGACCTTGCCCTTGCGCGCATAAACTCATCTTCAGGCCTTACGCATCCCTGGAAGAAGGGCGCGGCTCCGGAAGGCTGGCTCGACCAGGTCATGGATGCCGTCAGGAAGCTTACCGAAGAGGCCGCTGTCTGATGGATGCCCTTAGGATGCTCAGGAAGAACCATCTGAGGGGGGATGTCATCACATCATCCGTTTCCGGTGTGCTGACTACCAAGGAGGAGCTGATCCGCTTCTTTGACAGGAATGTCCCCTCGCTTGATATCATCACGACGAAGTCGTTCCAGGTCATCCCGACCCCGGGCAACAGGGAACCTGTCGTATGCTCGCCGAAGGCAGGTGACTTCGGCAACTCGGTCGGCTTGCGCAATCCGGGCATGGAAGCCGCCATTGCCGGCCTGGAGGAGCTGCGCAAGGAAGGGCTGCGGGCACTGCTGAACGTATCGCTTGCCGCAGACTGCCCCGAGAACTTCATCACGCTCGTGAAGGCATTCGACCATCTTGCCGATATGCTGGAGCTGAATTTCTCATGTCCCCATGCCGCGGCGGGCTTCGGGGCCAGCATCGGTACCGATATGGCTACCGCTGCCGATTACGTGAGGCGTATCTGCGAGGCCTATCCTGGGAGGAAGTCCCCCCTGATAGTCAAGCTCTCGCCCAATGTCGATGACATAGGGGCGATTGCCAGGGCCGTCATCGAGGCCGGTGCCGATGGCATCGCCGCCATAAACACGGTCGGTCCTGAGCTGTATATCGAGCCGCATTCCGGCCAGCCCATCCTCAACAACAGGCTGGGAGGGCGCGGAGGCGCTTCCGGCGAATGGGTGAAGGGCAGGGCCATCGAGTGCATCAGGAGCATCAGGGAGGCCATCGGCGACGAGCCTATCATCCTCGGCATGGGCGGCGTCAGCTCCGCAGCCGATGCGGAAGCCATGGTCAGGGCCGGTGCGGATTCCGTCGGCGTAGGGTCTGCGCTCTCGCGCCTGAAGCCTTCCGATTACGAGCGCTTCTTCCATGCGCTCAAGCATGGCGGCGATACATCATCCCTCCTGTCGGACCGCAATGAGCTGGAATACACGCCGCATACCGTCCTTGCCAAGGAGATGTACTCCGAGGACCTGATGGTCATCACGCTTTCAGGCACGCTCGACTGCAAGCCTGGGCAGTTCGTCTTCCTCTGGATACCCGGCAAGGGGGAGAAGCCTTTCTCCGTCGCGGTCAATGACCCGCTTACGTTCCTTATCAGGAAGCGCGGCATATTCACGGCTGACCTCTTCGATGCCAAGCCAGGCGATGTGATTTATTCACGCGGCCTCTATGGCGCGCCGATGTCATACCGGAAGAGCGCGAGGGCGCTCCTTATCGGAGGAGGCACGGGAAGCGCCGTGCTGCCGCTGATCGCTGAGACGCTGAAGGCCGATGGAACCATGATGGATATCAGGGTGGGCGTCGTATCCAGGCGCGATGGCAAGGAAGCCCTTGAGGATGTCCTCTCGGCCTACGGAAGCTATATGGCAGTGGCTGATGACGGCAAGCCGGGCAGGGTGCTGGATACCATCACCGCGGATGACCTCGCCGGCGATACATCGCTTTATGTAGTCGGTCCTGCCAGGATGATGGAGAAGGCGGCCCTCAAGGCGGAGTCGCTGGGCCTTTCCGATGAGCGCATATACCTCTCGATGGAGAAGAACACCATGTGCGGCATCGGCATGTGCGGCGAGTGCTCCTGCGGCGGGCATCTTCCCTGCAAGGAAGGCACCTTCTTCACATGGAAGACGCTTAAGGAGAACCACGCAGAGCTATGATCGATCCCCATGTGCATCTCAGGGACTGGGGCCAGAGCTCCAAGGAGACGGTCCTCCATGGCATGAGGACCGCCGCCCGGGGAGGATTCACCCATCTTTTCGATATGCCCAATACATCCCCTGCCTGCACGGGCAGGGAGACGGTGCTCGAGCGCCTTGCCCTTGGTGGCGAGGCTTCCGATGAGACCGGCGTCTCCTACCATCTCTATGGCGGCATCACCAATGACCCGGGCCAGGTCCGCAGCATCATCTCCGTCTGGAAGGAGCTCTTCCCGCTCGTTCCCGGCCTGAAGCTCTTTGCCGGCAACAGCACCGGCAACATGGGCATCATCGGCATCGATGCGCAGCGGCAGGTCTTCAGGATACTGGCCGAGGAGGGCTTTGACGGCGTACTGGCAGTCCATGCGGAGAAGGAGGAGCTCCTCTGCCCTGGGAGGTATGTGCCCGGAGACTTCGCGACGCATAGCGACGCGCGCCCTGCAGCTGCGGAGACGGAGAGCGTGAGGGACCTTATCTCGCTTGCAGATGAGACCGGCTTCCGCGGCACACTGCATATCTGCCATGTATCGGCTGCTTCCACCATAGAGCTCATACGCAGCAGGAAAGGGGATATGAGGATCACCATGGGGGTGACTCCCCACCATGCCCTCCTTACGCGCCATGATGCCGAGGACCATTCCAGGTATCTGAAGATGAATCCCCCGCTGAGGGACGAGGCGGACAGGAAGGCTGTCTTCGCCGCCCTCATGGACGGGACTGCGGACTGGGTCGAGTCGGACCATGCGCCGCATACGAGGGAAGATAAGGAGAAGGGCGCTTCCGGCATACCAGGCATACCCGGCATGCTCCTGCTCCTGCACAGGCTGCGGGAAGCTGGGGCCGGCGAGGAGCGCCTCAAGGACCTGTTCGGCAGGAATGCCATGCGCACGTTCGGCCTCGATGCCGAGGATATCGTGCTGCCGGCCGATCCCCTTGCCCTCTATGAGGAGCTTGCGGGGGAGTACTTCTTCAATCCCTACAGGAGCTGATGGCCCGCTTGGGCCATCGTTCATCCTATTTCGTTATCCTGCCGAGGAATCCTTCGATCTCTACCTTGCGTTCGTCGTCTGATGCCAGCGGCTCGGGCCAGATGGAGTAGAGCGCCAGCGCATACTGGCAGAGCATCACGGCTTCCTGCGCGTCTGACATGCTGCCGAGCGTCACTGTCGAATAGAAGGGCCTGCCGCTGCTCCCATCCTTCCCCTCATAGAACTTCATCTTCTCGGAAGGCACGGTGTTGGAATCATATGACGCCTTCATCCTGTCCAGCTCACGGGTACGCTTCCCCGCATCCCAGTTCCTGTCATGGAGCTGCTGGGCAAGCTCGAGGTAGTTCGCGAGGTTGAGCCTGTTGGCCGTGTCCTGCGTATCGATGCACCTTCTCATATAGCTGATGGCGTACTCCTTGTTGCCGAAGGAGATAGGGGAGCCTGGAAGCTGGTTATAGAGCAGTCCCATCACATACCAGCAGTCAGACATGTCGCAGCCGAAATCATCCTGCACCTTGAGGCAGAGCTCCAGCATCGGCCTTGCCTTCATCAGGCTGTTCAGCGGGCCGTTGACCTGTCCCGTCCTGCCGATGGCGGAGGCTTTCCAGAAGTATCCGTCAGGCGTTTCGGCAAGCGAGAGCGACTGGTCGGCATAGCCTTCGCTTTCTGCGTAGCCTGCTAGCCTGGCATCCTTTCCCTCGACGCCGTCCGTGATTGTCAGCACCGTGCGGGAGAGCCTCCAGAGGATGGCGGCCTTCTCCTCATCCGACGACGCATCTTCCAGCGCATCCTCAAGATAGGCAAGGTCCTCATCGTATCCGTGGAGATTGTAGAACAGCCTGTCGCTGTGTGCAGCATCGAATCCGGCAGAAGCCATTGAGATGGCAGATAGGCATATGATTGCCGCGGAAAGCAGTCTTCTCATGATTCCTCCTGGTCCTTGTTTAGCCGACGATGCCGCTGCTGTCAACGGAAAAAGAACTGCCCCTCTCTCATCCAGCAGGGGCAGTACTTGCATTAATCAGGGGATAGTCGATGAAATTCATCTCGTTGCTTTGAAGTAACGTAATTAGACAATAACCCGTAAAAGGCGAAAATTCAAGAGAAAAATCCAAAAACACTGATAGGCCCCCGAGGTTACACCCATCTCTGCGATTTCCACCATTCGCCTGTGTCCATGTCCATCAGCGTCAGATATCCGCCGGGATGGCCAGCCCCGGTATCGACCGCACGCAGGTGGTAGCGTTCGGAGGAGAAGGGCGCCTTCAGCGGGGTATGCCCGACGAATATGGTCCTCTCCGTCTCGAGCGGCTGGCGCGCGCCCTTGGCTGTCTTTCCCTTCTCCTCGTATTCAATGGCGGCCGTTATGTATGTCCTGTCCCAGATGAAGTCCTTCTTGTCCGAGAACCATGAGCCCGTCTCGTATCTGCCGCGCTTGAGCTTCGCGATGGCCTCTATATCATCGATATCATACCTGTCGGAAATGCCTGCATGCACGATGATGTACCGCTCCTCGACCCTGCAGAATGGTATGGAGGCTATCCACCTGCCGAATATAGCCCTGGCCGTGTCGGTCAGCCCCATCTTCCCGAATGACCTGACGGTGGCGCTTCCGCCGTTCTCGTTCAGCCAGATCGGCGGCGCCCTGCCGGTAAGCAGGTAGTTCTCCAGCCAGACATCATGGTTGCCCATCACCATCCTGCAGTCAGGCAGGGAATGGAGGAAGGCTACCACCGCTGCCGAGTCTGGTCCCTTGTCGGCTATATCGCCGGTGGTATACAGCACATCGGAGTCCGGATCGAAGCCGGCCCTGTCCAGCGCTTTCATCAGCATCGAGTATTGCCCATGGATGTCACCGACTATCAGATTGCGAGCCACATCGGTGAATATAGCATAAAGGAAGCGCATGAAGAAGCGGGGCATATTGCCGCTGCCTGCCGCTGCCGTGATTGCCAGCCCTTGCCCTGCCATGGTAGAATCCAAGGGAGGTCCTGGCAATGGAAATGGCCTCCCCGATCCCTCCGATACGATCTGCATATGCTTGCTGGATGGATGATGCCCTATGGGCGCAGGGGG
The DNA here is from genome assembly GCA_944390725.1 of uncultured Spirochaetaceae bacterium. Lineage (GTDB taxonomy): Bacteria > Spirochaetota > Spirochaetia > Sphaerochaetales > Sphaerochaetaceae > Ornithospirochaeta. The sequence continues at coordinate 63,594 of CALXQU010000005.1, read as the reverse complement.
CTGCTTATATTGCCTGAGATTCCAATTAATGTTATTTTTTCAGCAGCGATCAAAGGTGAAGTATAATGTTTGCAGCATCGGCTATTACATCAAGAGAAAAAGAGCTTCACTGCACTTTTGTTAGGGAGCAATCTGTGAAGGCTGTGCCAATGCACTGGCACAATGAGTACGAAATCACATATGCGGAGAAGAACGGGTTCCGTATCCTTATCGATGGATCTGAATATGAGGTTCCGGAGGGACAGGCCGTCATCATCAGGCCTGGGGAGAAGCATTTCTACTTCTCCAGCAGCGAAAGCACCATCGGGACTGTCATGTTCACGCTGCCGGAGGACTCTGAGGATATTGCCGGAAGGCTATCAGGCATGGACAGGTTCACTGCAGGCTGGACTGCGGAGGATGCCGCCATCCTGAAGTCCACGTTCGCGATTATGGCGCAGGTGTCGGGCAATCCCGACGCCATGGTATATTCGCTGAGGATGAGGGCCTGCATATACGGCCTGGCCAGCATGTTCGCGGACAGGTCCGTCAACTCCGAGGCTAAGGCCGCTGACGCCGATGGCCAGAACATGAGGATCATGGCAAGGCTTGAGGCCGTACTCAGGTATATCAGCGAGAACTATGGCCAGCCGCTTACGCTGCCGCAGGTGGCTGCCGTCGCCGGCTATGTGCCGACGTATTTCTCCAGGGTCTTCAAGGAATGCACCGGTCTGACATTCTACGAGTATCTGACATCATACAGGCTCGCCATGTCGGAGAAGCTCCTGGCGGAGGGCGAACACCGCTCCATCGTGGACATCGCTGCCGATGCGGGCTTCGGCTCCGTCAAGACATTCGACAGGGTGTTCAAGGCGAAGAAGGGCATATCGCCGCTCAAGTACAGGAAGAGGTGCCTGGCGGCCGCCAGGAAGTGAGCGGCCTGCCGAGTTTCCCGCAAAGCATCTGCGAATAATGAATTATCATCGATTTCCCCTATTGATAATCCTCCGATAAAACTGTAAATGTATTGTGTTTTCCGGAGGATCATCTTGAAGTTCATCAGCCACATCAAGCTTGCTGCTTTCGCCGTATCCAAGGCAATGGCCCTCGGCATGGACCAGTTCAGCGCCATCGCATATATCTTCGGATCGGTCCAGCCGGATATCAAGATAACATCGTATTTCCGGGGGATAGAGCCCGGCGAGGAGAGGCGGGGGCACTCATACCGCACGGCGATCAGGCGCATCGAGGAGCTTGAATCCCTCATCGCATCATCGGGAGCGCGCGGCGGCCTTGTCTACAGCTACAGGTGGGGCAAGGTCTCCCACTATGCGGCCGATGCCTTCACATACGCGCACAACATAGATGTGTTCCATGGCACGATAGGGGAGCACAGGGATTATGAGAAGCTCCTCCACAAGGGGCTCTGCAAGCGCCTGGGAGAGGATAGCTGGAGCTTCTTCTATGACCTCGGCACCGTCTCCGGGGCGGTCAGGCGGATGCATGGGAGGTATATCGATGGCGAAAGGAGCGTGAAGGCCGATCTTGATGCTATAATCCCATTGGTGCTCTCCATCTCGTTCGCATTCAGCAGCACCTGGGGAATGGAGGCAGCCAAAGGAGCTGTATGAAGGTTCTTCTGACAACGGATCTCGGGCCTGGGTCAGTCAACGGGGTCATCATCTCCGTGCAGAACCTCAGGCGGGGGCTTGCCGAACGCGGCCATGATGTCAGGATACTGACGCTCTCGAAGGATGGCCGTTCGTATTACGAGGATGGCATCTACTACATATCGTCGCACAACGGCGAGAGGTTCTATCCCGGCGCAAGGGTCCGTACGGTCTTCGCGAAGACCTTCCTTGCCGATATCTGGCGCTGGAAGCCGGACATAATCCATTCCAACTGCGAGCTGAGCACGTTCATCACCGCCAGGAACCTCTCCAGGATCCTCAAGGTGCCCCTTGTGCATACGTACCATACATTCTATGAGGACTATACGCAGTACTTCATCAGGAGCAGGCGCATAGGCATCTTCCTCATCAGGCATTTCACGAGGCATATCTCGCGCAGGGTCGATATCCTCATCGCGCCGACGGAGAAGATACGCAAGGTGCTGGAAGGCTACAGGGTCTCCTGCCCGATCGCGGTCATCCCCACGGGGATAGATATCTCGCTCTTCAGCAGCCATGACGCGGAGGCAGGGACTGCCTTCCGGGCAAGGTACGGCATCGGTCCCGATGAGGTCCTGCTGCTTTTCTGCGGGCGCATCGCGAAGGAGAAGGACATAGGGATGCTGCTTGACGGCCTCAGCAGATGCCATGGCAGCTTCCGCTTCATGATCGCGGGCGACGGGCCTGACAGGCAGGAAGTCGAGAGGAAGGCCGCGGAGTGCGGCATCGATGCCATCTTCACCGGCATGCTGGACAGGAACGGGGTAGCCGCAGCCTGCAGGGCGGCTGATGCCTTCGTCTCCGCTTCCAGGAGCGAGACGCAGGGGCTTACGTATATCGAGGCGCTTTCCTCCGGCCTGCCGCTCATCTGCCGCGATGACGAGGTGCTTGACGGTGTCGTCTACGATGGCGTCAACGGGTTCCGCTTCCAGGACGCGGACGGCCTTGGGAAAGCTGCCGATGCTATCATCGCCGATAGCGCGCTGAGGCAGAGGATGGGGGCGGAATCGGACAGGCTGGGCTGGAAGTTCTCGCTGCAGCACTTCGCTGAATCGGTGGAAGGCGTGTACAGGCGCAGCATAGGCAGCAGGCGCGGGTGATTGTCCACTTCGGCTCTTTCCTGCATACTTCGCTTATGAGCAAATCGATCATAACGGTAGTCGGACGCGACCAGGTCGGCATCATCGCGAGGGTATGCACCTATCTTGCCGATAATGGCGTGAATATCCTGGATATAAGCCAGACGATAGTGGATGGCTTCTTCAATATGATGATGATCGCGGATACCGAGAAGTCCGCGAAGGAATTCAAGGTCCTCTCGCAGGAGCTGGAGGAGCTGGGACGCATGATGTCATGCATCATCAAGCTCCAGCGCGAGGAGATCTTCGAAAGCATGCAGAGGATATGATGATAAACCTGTCGGAAGTCATAGAGACCAATTCGATGATCGAGAAGGAGAACCTCGATGTCAGGACGATAACGCTCGGCATCTCCCTTCTCGGATGCATGTCCGATGACCTCGGCACCACATGCCGCAAGGTCTACGACAGGATAACGACGGTGGCGAAGGACCTCGTGAAGACCGGCGAGGATATCGAGAGGGACTATGCCATCCCCATAGTCAACAAGCGCATCTCCATAACGCCTGCCGCCATCATAGGCGCGCCATGCGCCAGGAACGCTGAGGATTTCGCCGAGATAGCGAGGACCCTCGACAAGGCTGCCAGGGAGACAGGCGTCAACTTCCTCGGCGGGTTCTCGGCTCTGCCAGTGAAGGGCATGACCGCAGCCGAGCGGCTCCTGATTGATTCGATTCCCCAGGCCCTGGCGGAGACCGAGAGGGTATGCTCCTCTGTCGCGCTGGGGTCGACGAAGGTCGGCATCAACATGGATGCGGTGCTGCTGATGGGCGAGACTGTCAGGAAGGCCAGCATCCTCACGGCAGACAGCGATTCCTCCGCCTGCGCGAAGCTCGTCGTCTTCTGCAACGCGCCTGATGACAATCCCTTCATGGCAGGCGCCTTCCATGGCGTCACTGAGGCTGACAGCGTCATCAACGTAGGCGTGAGCGGCCCCGGCGTGATCAAGCATGCGGTCGAGTCTGTCAGGGGCACCGACTTCGGCGTGCTGGCGGAGACGATAAAGAAGACGGCGTTCAAGATCACCAGGCTCGGGCAGCTGGTGGCGAAGGAGGCCTCCGAGAGGATGGGCATACCCTTCGGCATCGTCGACCTCTCCCTTGCCCCGACGCCTGCAATCGGCGATTCCATCTCCGATATCCTTGAGGGGATGGGGCTTGAGCGCACGGGAGCGCCAGGCACCACGCTTGCCCTTGCCCTCCTCAATGACCAGGTGAAGAAGGGAGGCATCATGGCCTCGAGCTACGTAGGCGGCCTTTCCGGCGCCTTCATACCCGTCAGCGAGGACCAGGGGATGATAGATGCGGTCAATGCCGGTGCCCTCTCGATAGAGAAGCTGGAAGCGATGACCTGCATCTGCTCGGTAGGGCTCGATATGATCGCGATTCCCGGCGATACCCCGGCCACGACCATCTCCGGCATCATCGCCGATGAGATGGCGATCGGCATGATAAACCAGAAGACGACTGCCGTCAGGATCATACCTGTGGCAGGGAAGGGAGTAGGGGATACCGCCTACTTCGGCGGCCTGCTGGGCTATGCCCCGGTCATGGCCGTAAGCCGCTTCTCCTGCGGGGATTTCGTCAGGCGCGGAGGGCGTGTCCCTGCGCCTGTGCACAGCTTCAGGAACTGATGGTCGGAGGGATAGATGTCTGATAAGGATACCGAAAGGCTGTTCATCGAGACGCCGCCGGTGCGCCTCTTCTTCAAGGCTGCCCTGCCAGGGGCTGCGGGGATGCTGTTCTCATCGCTCTATTACCTGCTTGAGGGCATCATCGTCGGGCGCGTGGTAGGCGCCGATGCATTCGCGGCCTTCAATCTCGCGGTGCCGTTCGTCATCATCAACTTCGCCGTTTCCGACATGATCGGCGTCGGCTCCTCCGTACCTATCGCCATCAAGCTCGGCAAGGGGGAGGCGGAAGAGGCCGACAACATCTTCTCCTGTTCCGTCCTCATGATAATCATCGCGGGACTGCTGGCCGGCATGGCGCTCTTCGCTGCCGCTCCTGCCATATTCCGCCTGATGGGCGCTGATGACCACCTCATCCCGTATGCTGTCTCCTATCTCAGGGTATATGCGGTCTTCTCACCGCTCACGACGCTGGTCTATGCCGTCGATAACTACCAGAGGATCTGCGGACGCATCAGGCGCTCGCTGCTGATGAATATCATCCTGGCCTGCAGCGCGACAGCCCTGGAGCTGCTCTTTGTCGCTGTCTTCGGTGGCGGGATCGGCTTCGCGGCGCTCGGCACCTGCATAGGCATGACCACGGCTGTCCTCTTCGGGATGTATCCGTTCATGCGCGGCAGGATGGCCCTGCGCTTCCGCAGGCCGCGCTTCAGCCTGCCTCTGCTGAAGACGATCGTATCATGCGGGCTGCCTACATTCCTTTCCAACATATCGGGGAGGGTCGTATCCATCATCATGAACGTCATCCTCCTCTCGCTGGGAGGCGCTACGGCCGTGAGCGTCTACGGCATACTCATGTCCGCCGATGGCGTCGCGCTGCCGCTGCTTTACGGCACATTCGATTCCCTGCAGCCTTCGGTAGGCTACAACTGGGGTGCCAGGCGCTTTGACAGGGTAGCGGCCATCGAGCGCTGCTGCTATGCCACCGGCGCCGTGGTATCGCTATCGCTGGGAGCGCTCCTGTTCTTCTTCCCCGGCCAGGTGATCAGCCTCATCGTCGAAGGAGGGCTCTCGTCCTCTGTCGTGGCGATGGGCGTCCCCGCGCTGAGGATATTCGCCTCCGTCTACCTTGTCAGGTGGATCGCCGTCTCGACGCAGTGCTTCATGTCAGCTATCGGCAAGCCCGTATTCGCCGGTGCGCTGTCGGTATCGAATGCCTTCGCCTTCCCGCTCATCTTCCTGCTCATCCTCTATCCGATGGGGCTGACAGGCATATGGCTGAACATGCCGCTCACGTCGCTTGCGGTGATGGCCATCTCGCTCTTCATCCTCTCGCGCTACAGGGGAATCGTCAGGAGGGAGAAGGAGGACCTCGGCTGAGGTTTGTGCATTTTCGGTGTATCTGTTTCCCGCAGGCGCTCCCTATGCTATATTCTTAGGTAGGAGAAACTATGACAGAAAACAAAGAGATCATGCTCCATGACGTGAAAGCCAGGGAGAATGTACTGCTGAGGAACGTATACCTCTGGATGCTCGCAGGCCTCGGGGTGACTGCGGCCGTATCGTATCTTGCATCCAATTCAGCGGCGGTGCTCAGATATATAACGCTCAATCCCGTGGGGACTATCGTCCTCGTAATCGCGGAGCTCGCCGTCGTATTCGTGCTCTCCGGGCGCATCGAGAGCCTCAGGACAGGGACGGCGATAGCCCTCTTCCTCGGCTACAGCGCGCTGACGGGACTGGCCCTCTCATCGGTGTTCCTTGCCTATACCGGCACGACGATCACGATGGCGTTCGTGGCTGCGATGCTTGCATTCGCCGGCGCCGCGGCCTGGGGAACGTTCACGAAGAGGGATATAAGGGGCTGGGGGCAGTATATGTTCATGGCTCTCTTCGGCATCCTTGCCGCGAGCCTGCTCAACCTCCTCTTCAGGTCATCGGCATTCGATTTCCTCATCTGCCTTGTCGGCGTAGCGCTCTTCACGGGCCTTACGGCATGGGACGCGAGGAAGGTCGCGGAGATGAACTGGTCGTACGGCACGCAGATGACCAGCGAGGAGCTCACCAAGGTCGGCATCCTCGGCGCGCTCGAGCTCTATCTCGACTTCCTCAACATCTTCCTCTACCTGCTGAGGCTCTTCTCAAGAAGTGACAACTGAGTCATACCTCGTATTCGAGGGACCCGATACGCTCGTCTGGTGGAAGGAGAGCGGCATCCCCACGGTGCCGCTCCGCAATACCATCGACGGGCGCACGCTGCTTTCAATCGCGGCGGCATATAACCATGAGATCGTCTGCTGCCATGGCGCGAACGAGTGGGAGGGCGGGGTGATCCACCGCCTTGATACCCTCACGTCCGGCCTCGTGCTCATAGCGAGGAACCAGCGCGCATACAATGCCTTATGCCATCAGCAGGCCAAGGATATGATCGTGAAGGAATACAGGGCCAGGACATCCCCGGGCCGCTGCATCGATGACGGGTTCGAGGAGTATCCCCTGCTGGATATAGCCGATGGGCCTTCGGAGATAACATCCTGCTTCCGTTCCTATGGCCCCAGGGGGCAGAGCGTCAGGCCCGTGCTGCATAACCAGCGCAATATGCCGAAGAATGGGAGGATCTATACGACGGGGGTGGTCCCTGTCGATGACGAGGTCTTCCTCTGCTCGATTTCCAGGGGATTCCGCCACCAGATCAGATGCCATCTGGCCTGGGCCGGCCATCCGATACTCGGCGATACCCGCTACGGCGGGATCGAAAGCCCCGACTTCGGCCTGGAGGCAATCTCCATCAGCTACATAGAGCCCTGCTCAGGCCGCAAGCTCACGATTACCGTCTAGCGTTCGACGGTGAATACTATCGTCCTGTTCTTATAGACTATTATCCTGTGCTCGAGGTGGGCCTTGACCGCATTGGCCAGCACGCGCCTCTCGCAGTCCTTGCCGACTTCCCTGAGACCGTTCGGCGTCAGCTCATGGTTGACCCTGACGACATCCTGCTCGATGATCGGCCCCTGGTCCAGGTCCTCCGAGGCGTAGTGGGCGGTCGCGCCGATCATCTTCACGCCGCGCTGGTATGCGCGCAGGTACGGGTTCGCGCCCTGGAACGCAGGCAGGAACGCATGGTGGATATTGATGATCCTCTCCTTCCATTCCTCCGTGAATGCCGGGGAGAGTATCTGCATATAGCGCGCAAGCACGACGAGGTCGATGTCGAAGCGCTTGAGGAGGGCGCGGATCTTCATCTCCTGGGCTTCCTTGTCATCCCCGATGGGGAAGTAGTAGTAGGGGATGCGGAACTGGTTCGCGACACGCTCCATATCAGGATGGTTGGAGATGATCAGCGGGATCTCGCAGCTCAGCTCTCCCTCCAGCTGCCGCGAGATCAGGTCATAGAGGCAGTGGCTCGTCTTGGAGACGAGGATGGCCATCCTCATCCTGTAGTCAGACCAGTGGCATGACCATTCGAAGCCCAGCCTGCAGGCCAGCTCGGAGAACCCATCCTCGAGTTCCTTGCGCGTCATGCTCATCTGGGTGGCGTCAAGCTCTATGCGCATGAAGAAGCGCTGCTCATAGCTGTCGGTGTGCTGCTGGCAGTGGAGTATATTGAATCCCTTGCCATAGAAGAAATCGACGGCGGAAGCCAGCAGTCCCTTGCTGTCATCGGCCTGCATGAGGAATATCGCCTTGATCATTCTCCATCATCCTCCAGAGGCTCGGTCTCAAGCACGTTCTCATCCGATGATGTGACGACCTCTGCCTGCTTCTGTATGTCGCTGAGCGTCCTGGAAAGCTTCTTTCCCAGCTCATTGGCTTCCTGGTAGAGCTTTATCGCCTTCTCCAGTCCCGTATTCTCGTTCTTCAGGAGATCCGCGATCTCCTCCATCCTCCTAAGGTCGCTTTCGAAGCTCATCGCTGTCCTCCACGATGGATACTATCTCACCATCGTACAATCTGGTCTTCAGTATATCCCCAGGGGAGGCATCCCCTGCATTCCTCAGTATCGTACCGTCTTCCCTCTCCGTGATGGAATAGCCCCTCCTGAGCACTGCGAGAGGGGAGAGCGCCTCTATCTCCCTTGATGCCGCCGAGAGCCTTGCCGATGCGGCTTCCGCCTTCTTCCTGAAGCCTTCGCCGCATGCGGCGCTGCACCCTGCCAGCGCGGACATGCGCGACTGCATGATCGAGGAGAAGGCCGCTGATGCGCTGCCGATGCTTGCCGCTATGCTCCGTTCCGCTGCCATGGTCCTGGCGGCGAGGAGCGACTGTATCCTGTCCTCTGCGAAGCCAAGGCGGGAGGCGGCATTGGCTATGCGCAGCATGAGCATCCTGCCGTACTCATCTATCCTCGGTATCCGCGAGGATGCCATGATGAGGCGCTTCTCGAATTCCCTCACCGCGTGCATGGCTGCCTCAAGGCGCCTTTCCCTGCTGTTCAGCATGCCCTCCATCGCGGCATTGACGGCAAACAGCGCATTGCGCAGCCTGCTGCTGCGCGTGAATATCGCCTCGGTGGCAATCTCGGCAGCTGCCGAGGGGGTAGGGGCTCTCCTGTCCGCGGCATTGTCGGAGATAGGGTGGTCTATCTCATGGCCCACGGCGGAGATGATGGGGATTTCCGACTCATGGATCGCCTCGATGACGGGAGGCTCCGAGAAGCAGGCCAGGTCCTCGGCGCTGCCGCCGCCCCTGCCGACGATCAGCAGGTCGCAGGCGGAGAATGCGTTGGCCTGCCTGATGCGCATGGCGATCTCCTCAGCGGCGCCTTCGCCCTGCACGGCCGCGGGGAAGAGCAGGACCTTCAGCCCGGGAGCCCTCCTCCTGACGATATTCAGTATGTCCTTGATAGCGGCGCCCGTGCGGCTGGTGACGACACCCAGCGTGGAAATCTCCTCAGGGATCGGCTTCTTCATCTCCTCATCGAACCAGCCCAGGCTCCTGTAGTAGTCCTTGCGCTTCTCGATGAGCGCCTGCAGGTCACCGTCGCCCTTCCTGCGCATCGATGAGATGACGAAGGTCATCCTGCCTGTCTTCTCATAATACGAAAGAGTGCCCTTGGCGACCACCAGGTCCCCGTTATGGGGCTCATCCATGCCGAACTGCATGCTGCGGAAGACGGCGCAGTCAATCGCCGCCGCGCTGTCCTTGAGCGTGAAGTACCAGTGCTTCGTCTGGGAGGGCCTGAATCCTGAGACCTCCCCTTCGATGGAGAGCGCGCAGAAGAACTCCGAGACGATATCATGTATGACCCTGTTCGCCTCGCTTACAGTGAGCGTGCGGCCGATCAGGGAAGGCGGTTCGTACATACAGCTGATTGTAGCAGAGAGAGGCGGAGAATCAAACGCCCTCCTTCCTGCCCAGGAGCTCGGAGAGCACGCCTGCGCTGCCGAGCGCCTTCTCGGTCCCATAGGGCATGAAGATGGTCTTCACATCCTTGCCGGAGAACACGTCCTTCATCGTATCGATGTAGCGGATGGCCTTCAGGTATTCTGCATAGCCTGCGGCATCCCCGAATGCGTTCCTCACGCTCTCGATGGCCTTCGCTTCCGCCTCTGCCCTGAGCCTAGTGGATTCCGCATCGCCTTCTGCACGCAGTATGGCCGCTTCCTTCTCCCCGTTCGCCTTCTTGACCTCCGATTCCTGGAAGCCCTCGGCCTCGAGGATCTTGGATTGCTTCTCGCCCTCTGCCGTGAGGATGGCAGCGCGCTTCTCGCGCTCGGCCGTCATCTGCTTCTCCATCTGCACCCTGATCGATTCAGGCACCTCGATGTCCTTTATCTCGACCCTGTTGACCTTGACGCCCCATTTGTCGGTTGCCTCGTCCAGGATCCTGCAGAGCTCGGTGTTGATCTCGTCGCGCGATGTGAGGCACTCGTCGAGGGTGAGCTTGCCGACTACGTTCCTCAGCGTGGTCTGCGTCAGCATCTCGATGGCCTTGGTGAGGTTCGCCACCTCATAGACAGCCTTCATCGGGTCCATGATCTGGAAGTAGAGCAGGGCATCTATCGAGATCGTCACGTTGTCCTTGGTGATGACGGACTGCTTCGGATAGTCATATACCTGCTCCCTCAGGTCTATCCAGCTCGAGCGCTTCCTTGTCTTGAGCTCCTCATTGACAGGGAAGTCCCAGACCACGCTCCTGGGGCTGTCGAAGAATGGGAGGATGAAGTTGATCCCGCTCCTGAGCGTCTTGTGGTACTTGCCGAGGCGCTCTATCACCATCGTCATCGCCTGCGGTACGATCCTGATGCTCTTGGCGAGTATGAATGCGATTACGATAAGGGCCACTATGGCCGTGGATGTTGCATAGATGATGCTCATTTTCCCTCCTCGACTGCCAGCGTCGTCCCGTCAATCCCCTTTATGATGGCTTTCCGCCCTGCCTGTATCGCCTGCCCGGATGTGGCGAGCCAGCGCACGCCGTCGGCCATCACATAGCCCTTGCCTCCTGCCGGGATTGCCTCGACGACCTCGGCCGGCATGCCTATCATCCGCTCGGCATTGGTCGCCCTGCCATCCTTCTTCCGCTGCAGGAGCGGCCTTACCACGCTGAAGCCGAGGACCATCCCCAGCGCGCAGAGCACGACCTGCCAGATAAGCGGCAGGCTGAAGGCGGCACCCGCCGCAGCGGCTATGCAGCCGACGGCAAGCGAGCACATGATGAAGCCGGGGGCCGCAACCTCAAGGGCGAGGAGCAGCAGGGCGGCGATGATCCAGATCCAGAATGCCATGATATCTCCTGATTCGGATTGTAGAGGCGAAATGCCGCGAGCGCAATCTCATCTGCCCCTTATGAGATGGAAGCTGCTGCGGTCGAAATCGATGAGGCCCTCTTCCCGCATCCTGCCGAGCACCGTAGAGAGCGCGCTCCTGTCTACGGCGAGGTAGTCGGCCATCTGCTGCCTGTCGAGAGGGATGGAGAATGAATCGCTTCCGGCCTTACGTGCCTCATCGGAAAGGTATGAGAGCACCTTCTCCCTGGTCGTGCGCCTTGAGAGATGGTGCATCTTGCTGACCAGGTCGATATTCTTCCGCCCCATGGCCGCGAGGAAGCGCCTTATCGCCATGGCATGGAAAGGGCAGGCTGACGGGCATGATGAGATGAGCCTGCCCGCATCCAGGAAGAGCACCGTGGAATCCACATCGGCGACGGCATCGCTGAGCATGGGGGTCTGAGGGGAAAGCGCATATGATTCCGCGAACATATCCCCTTCGCCGACCATCGCTATGATATCCCGGTTGCCCCAGTAGTCCACGCTCTCTATCCTTATGCGCCCTGAGATGACCAGGCCGAGCTTCCCTGTCCTTTCCCCGGCCCTGTATACGAGGCTCCCCCTGCCGTATGATGCCATCGATGCATCAAGGCATCCAAGCATGCTGGCGGCATCATCCTCCGCTATGCCCGCAAAGAGCGGCAGGGATGCTATCTTCTTGAGATTGTGTTGTAAATCCAACATACGCATGCCATGATAATCACCTATATTCATAGGCAGGTCAATCTGATTGAGGAGGGATATCATGATCCGCAGGATCATACGCATAGATGAAGGCAAGTGCACAGGATGCGGCAGATGCGCCGAGGCCTGCCATGAAGGTGCCATCGGGATGGTGGACGGGAAGGCGAGGCTCCTGAGGGATGACTGCTGCGATGGGCTGGGGGACTGCCTTCCATCCTGCCCCGCCGGGGCGATCTCCTTCGAGGAGAGGGAGGCGGGGCCCTATGATGAGGAGGCGGTGAAGGCCGCGAAGGGAGGAGGCAACTGCCCTGGAAGCAGGGTGCGGACCATAGGGAAGGGACAGGGCCATGCATCATGGCCTCTGCAGATAAAGCTGGTCCCGCCTTCTGCGCCATTCCTTGATGGCGCTGACCTGCTGGTGGCAGCTGACTGCACCGCATACTCCTATGCATCATTCCATGATGACCTCATGGCTGGGCGCGTGACGCTGATCGGCTGCCCGAAGCTCGACGGGGTGGACTATGCGGAGAAGCTGGCGGCGATCCTCTCCGGAAACGATATCCGCAGCATACTGCTGGCAAGGATGGAGGTTCCCTGCTGCGGAGGCCTGGAGATGGCTGTGAAGCGTGCTATCGCGGCAAGCGGCAAGGCAATCCCCTTCGCTTCCGTGACGGTTTCCATCGACGGGAGGATCCTGTGAGAAGCGGGAACGACATGCTTCTGGGAGCGCTTATAGGGCTTGTACGCGCAATCGATGGCAATGACGAGCTCGCCACAGATGATACGGCACGCCTCATCCGCGATACCCTTGCTTCCATCAGGGATGGCCAGATAGGCGGAAGGGAGGCAGGATACCTGATGGACTGCATCGCCAGGGAGAAGCAGCGCTTCGCGCCGGGCTGCGCCATCTGCGCGATGCCCTGCGGCAGGACCGCGGATTACGACCTTGCGGATATGGATGGCGACAGCCCTGCCGCCAGGGAGCTCAAGGAATCGCTGATAGCCAGGGCCCTTTCGCTTTGCGATAAGGATGTCCCGCCCGGCCTTGTCATGCGCATGCTCTATGCTGTCGGGCTCAGCGATGCGTCATCAGGCTATCTGAGGAGCCTTGACGATGAGGCCGCGGCTTGCTGCCTGTGATGCGGATATGGTGAGGCAAAAATAAAAGGCCGCTTCCGGTTGCGGCCTCAGTGGAGAAGAGACTGTCTTACTCTTCTACGATTGCACCCTGTGGGCAGACACTTGCGCATGTTCCGCAGCTGATGCATGTATCAGGATCGATTGAGTAGATATCGCCCTCGCTGATAGCGCTGACCGGGCACTCTCCTGCACATGTTCCGCAAGCGATGCATGTATCGGTGATCTTGTAAGCCATAGTGAACTCCTTCGCCGCTGAAGCAGCATTTGATTGTGTCATAAATGTAAGCCGAACCGATACGGAAGTCAATCGATTCAGGGTCTGGAACGGGAAACTGGGCGCAAAATCCGGTTAGCTTTCGGTAACTAGGCCATCATCGCTTCTTCCGCGCATAGAAGGCGAGGCCGGCGGCATCGGCGCAGAGCCAGCCGATCGGGATGCTGGCCCAGATGCCGGCAGGCCCCACTGCCCTGGAGAATATCCAGGCCAGGAGCACCCTCAGCCCGAGGCTGATGACTGTCAGCACCAGCGAGATGGATGGTTCCTTGAAGCCCCTGAAGATGGCATAGAAGAGGAAGAGGTAGCCTATCAGGATATAGAACGAACCCTCTATCCTGAGATATGACCTGCCGATGGCGATGATCTCGGTTTCCGAGCCGCTGACGAATATCCTCATGAAGGCATCAGGGATGATGAAGATTACCGCGGATACCAGGAGGCCGAAGATGGTGGCGATGATGAAGGCAGCCTTCACGCCCTGCCTGACCCTGCTGCTGTCCACGGCCCTGTTCTGGCTGACGAATGTACCGAATGCGTTGCCGAATTCCTGCAGCGGCATGTATGCGAGGCTGTCGATCTTCACGCCGGCGGCGAAGGCTGCCATGACGGCAGGGCCGAATGAGTTCACGATCCCCTGCACCATCAGGATGCCGAAGTTCATCACAGACTGCTGGAGGGCGGTGAGGACGGAAAGCGAGCCTATCTCCCTGATGAGGGCCCTGTCCGGGACGATATCCTTCAGTGAGAAGCGCAGGACAGGCGTGCTGATGAGCGTGTGGAGCGTGATGCCTATGCCTGCCGCAGCCTGCGAGATGAGAGTGGCGATGGCAGCCCCTGCGATTCCCCAGCCGAAGACCGCCACGAATACAAGGTCGAGGATGACGTTCATCACCGCCGAGATGGCCATGAATATGAGGGGGACCTTCGAGTTGCCGATCGCGCGCTCGGCTGCTGCGAAGTAGTTGTAGGCGAAGAGGGCAGGCAGCCCTGGGAATATGTACCGTAGGTAGTCCTTCATCATGCCCATCAGGCTTTCCGGCACCGCAAGCAGCCGGAGGATTCGGTCCGTGAATGCTATCGATGCGGCGGTGAGGACAGCTGTCACGAAAGCTATGAATGCGAATGATATCGCGAGGGCCCTGCGCAGCTTCGCCCAGTCCTTCAGGGCATAGAGGTATGAGAAGGAGATGCCTGCGCCCATCGCCAGCCCTATCATGATCGAGGTGAGGAACGTCATCAGCGAATACGCGGACCCGACCGATGCGAGGGCATCGGGACCGACGAAATGGCCGACTATGATGGAATCGGCTGCATTGTAGAGCGTCTGCAGCATGTTGCCGAGTATCAGGGGCAGGGCAAAGAACATAAGCGATGATGCGATTGGTCCTGATGTGAGGTCTGTCCTTCTCATGCGTACAGCATAGTCTGTTTCCCGTCTTTCTGGTATTATCGCAGGGTATGAAAAAACTCGTTATCGCCGAAAAACCGTCAGTGGGGCGCGAGATTGCCCGCACGCTTGGGAGCACGATCAGGGAGAAGGGCTATACCGAAGGCCCTGAATATATAGTCACATGGGCACTGGGCCATCTCGTCGAGCTGGCCGAGCCCCAGCATTACTCGGAAAGCTATAAGCGCTGGTCGATGAAGGACCTGCCGATGCTTCCGGAGCACCTGGACCAGGAGGTCATCGAGGATAGCAGGGAGCAGTTCGATGTCATCGCATCGCTTCTCGGCCGCAGCGATATCTCATCGGTCGTCATCGCCACCGATGCCGGCAGGGAAGGCGAGCTTGTCGCCCGCTGGATCCTCAAGCTGGCAGGGTACAGCGGGCCATGCGAGAGGCTGTGGATCTCCTCGCAGACGGAGAAGGCCATCAGGGAGGGCTTCGCCTCCCTCCGCCCGGCAGGGGAGTATGACAATCTCTACCATGCGGCAGAGTGCCGCGCCGCAGCGGACTGGTATGTCGGCATGAATGTCACCAGGGCGCTTACGTGCCATTACGATGCGAAGCTATCCGCCGGCCGCGTGCAGACGCCGACCCTGGCGCTGATGACCGCGCGCGAGGATGAGATAGAGGCCTTCGAGGGCAAGTACTATTACTCGGCCCGCGGCGATTTCTCCCTCTTCGCGGCATCGTACTATCCTGAGGCGAATACCGTGAGATTCACCGATGATGCCCTTGCCGATGAGTTCGCATCGTGGAAGGACCGGAAGGGGACGGTGAAGTCGCTCGTGAGCGAGGAGAAGGCCGATCCCGTGCCGCAGGCCTATGACCTGACAGAGCTGCAGAGGGACGCGAACATCATGCTTGGCTTCTCGGCCAAGGAGACGCTTGATACGCTGCAGAGGCTCTATGAGGTCCATAAGGTCGTGACCTACCCGAGGACCGATTCCAGGTATATCCCGCAGGATGTGGTGCCGACCCTCGGCGACAGGATAAAGGCCATCTCTGGGACGCTCTTCTCAAGGCAGTGCGATGAGTACATGCTCTCCGGATTCCGCAGCGACAATCCGAGATTCGTCAGCGATGCGCTGGTCTCCGACCACCATGCCATCATACCTACGGAAGAGCCCGTGAGGCTCGACAGGCTCTCTGCCGATGAGCAGCGCCTCTGGCAGCTGATAGCCCTCAGGTTCCTTGAGGTCATCGGCGAGGATTACCTGTATAGGACGACTACGGCGGAGATCGATGTGGAGGGCAGGATATTCCGCACGCGCCTCACCGTGCCCGTCAGGAAGGGCTACAGGTCGGTAGCCGAGAGCGCAGGCATCAGGAGCGCCGCGGCGGTGCTCGATGATGGCGAGAGCAATTTCGCGCTGATGAGGATGCATGAAGGCGATGAGGTCACCCTCTCCTCCGTGAAGGTGCGCAAGAACGTGACCAACCCTCCGGAAAGGTATACCGATGCCACGCTGCTTTCGGCTATGGAGCATGCGGGCAGGTTCGTCGAGGACAGCTCGCTCAAGGCCAATCTGGGCAATGGGCTGGGAACGCCCGCCACCCGTGCCGATATGATTGAGAAGCTCGTGCAGAACAGGTACATAGAGAGGGAAGGGAAGTACTTCATCCCCACAGCCAAGGGGCGCGAGGTCGTGCGCCTGGCTCCCGAGGTGCTGCGCTCCCCTGAGCTTACGGGCGTCTGGGAAGGCAGGCTCGAGCGCATCGGCAAGGGCAAGGAGGACCCTGATGCCTTCATCAGGGATATAAAGAAGATGGCTGGCGACCTTGTCAGGGAGGTCAGCATCAGCGATAAGGTGTTCGCCCCGCGCTTCAAGGAGACGAGGAAGTGCCCGTACTGCCATTCCGATATGATGAAGGCAGCCGATGCCGATGGGTCGGTCCACTACATCTGCCAGAAGCTCTCATGCCAGTATGAGGAGAAGGACGTGAAGGTCAGGGTCGATACCGGTGCGCCTGCCGTGAAGAAGGTCTCCAACTCACCCGATGGCAAGGTCAAGGTTGTCATCAGCAGGAAGGGCAAGGTGAGCATGCCCAAGGCGGTGTACGAGACGAAGACAGTCGTCGTCAGGGAGTCCAAGCATGCGTATAAACGCGACAGGAGGGGCGATGAGGAGAGGAGGCCGCGGCAGAGCAGCTTCACCTCGTCGGACTTCAGCGGCGGCACGATGGCCGATTTCTTCCGCCTCAGCCAGGAACGGAGCCAGAATAGGTCGAAGAATAGGAAATAGTGTTATAGAAAAAACATTCTGTTAAATTATAGACAAGCATATGCCGATCCTGCTATCTTTCTCTCCGTTGGAGGGAAAATGAGAGTAGCTATCGTCGGATACGGAAGGATGGGCCATATGGTCTATGATGCCATCCAGGAGATGAGGGATGCCAGCGTCACTGCTGTGATAGATCCATGGTCGCCTGGCAAGGAGGTCACCGCGCTCAGGGTCGATGAGGATTCGCTCAAGGATGCTGATGTCGTCATCGATTTCTCCGTGGCGGCCAGCGTTGCCGGGAATGCGCTGTTCTATGCCAGGATGGGCATCCCCTCCGTCATCGGCACGACAGGATGGTATACGGAGCTTGAGGGGCTTGAAGGGGAGCTGCGCTCGCTTGGCGCGCGCATCATCTATTCAGGCAACTTCTCCATCGGCGTCGCTATGTTCCTGCGCCTGGCGGAGAGGGCAGGGGAGCTTGTGGATAAGGCCGATTCCTATGATATAGCGCTGTCGGAGATCCATCACAGGGAGAAGGCCGATGCGCCTTCCGGCACGCTGCTGATGCTTGCCGACAAGATCCTCGGCACTGTCAGCCGCAAGACGGGGACCATTGTAGGCAATCCTGATGGCAAGATCGCCAGGGATGCCCTCCAGCTTGTCTCCATGCGCGTCGGAAGCGAGCCTGGCACCCATACGATAACGATAGACAGCCCTGAGGATACGATCGTGCTTGAGCATCGCGCGCGTTCCCGGGCAGGGTTCGCGAAGGGAGCCGTGCGGGCTGCCCGCTGGATCATGGGCAAGCAGCCTGGTATATATACGATGGATGACTTCATTTCTGATCTTCTGGAGGGATGATGATGGAAAGCAGGTTCAGGGGAGTGCATACGGCACTGATAACCCCGTTTACGGATATCGGGACAGTGGATTACATAGCGCTGGAGCGGTTAATCGACTTCCAGATCGAGTCTGGCATCGATGGCCTCGTGCCATGCGGGACCACGGGTGAGAGCCCGACCCTGTCGCATGAGGAGCATGACAGGGTGATCAAGCAGACTATCAAGCTCGCGCGCGGCAGGGTACCCGTGATCGCAGGTACCGGCTCCAATGCCACGACGGAGGCCATCAGGCTTTCCCAGCATGCCGAGGATGCGGGGGCTGATGCCGTCCTACTCGTCAATCCGTACTACAACAAGCCGACGCAGAAGGGGCTCTACCTCCATTTCCGCGCCATAGCCGATTCGGTGAATATCCCATGCATCCTCTACAACATCAAGGGCAGGACGGGGGTGAATCTCGAGACGCAGACCCTGGAGAGGCTGATGTCGGACTGCGGCAATATCATCGCGGTGAAGGAAGCGAGCGGCGACCGGGGGCAGATGAGGGATGTCATCGGCAGGAGGCGCGAGGGCTTCTCGGTGCTTTCCGGCGATGACAATCTCGCCCTCGACCTGATAGGCATGGGCGGGGATGGCGTCATCTCCGTCGCCTCGAACCTCTTCCCGCATGAGATGGCGGAGATGGTCCATGCGGCCCTTGATGGCAGGATGGAGGAAGCGGAAAGGCTCAACAGCTGGTTCTCCGCCTTCTTCAAGGCATGCTTCATAGAGACCAATCCGATTCCGATAAAGACCGCGATGGCCAGCCAGGGCTGGTGCCGCGAGATATTCAGGCTTCCGCTCTGCCAGCTGGAGTCTGAGGAGCACAGGAGCCAGCTTCTCTCGGTAGTGGGGAAGATGATGGATGACAGGAAGGAGGGCAGGATCTGATGGCTAGGGTGAACGAGGATTTCCTGCGCCTTGCCTCCGGGTATCTCTTCCCGGAGATCGCCAGGCGCACAAGGGCATGGCAGGAGAGGAATCCTGATGCCAGGCTCATGCGGCTGGGCATCGGCAATACGACAGAGGCGCTTCCGGAGGTGCTTGTCGATGCGATGAAGCATAAGCTCGACATGCTTGCCGACAGGGCCACATATACCGGCTACGGCGATGAGCAGGGCGATACGCCCCTGCGCCAGGCGCTTGCCGATTCCTACCGCTCGCGCTATGGCGTCGACCTTCCGCTCTCGGCTTTCTTCGTCTCCGACGGGGCCAAGAGCGATGCCGCCAATATACAGTCGATCTTCAGCGCCGGCAGCATCGTCGCCGTGCAGGACCCTGCTTATCCCGTATATGTCGATTCGAATGTAGCCGGCGGCCATACGGGCAGCTATGATGAGGGAACCGGCAGCTATGGCGGCATCATCTATATGCCGGGGACCGCGGCCAACGGATTCGTCGCGCAGCCGCCCAAGGCCCATGCGGACCTTGTCTACCTCTGCTTCCCCAACAATCCCACCGGTGCCGTCGCGACCAGGGAGCAGCTGCGCTCCTTCGTCGACTACGCGCTGGAGGAGAGGGCCATCATCATATTCGATGCGGCCTATTCCGAGTATATCGAGACAGAGGGCATCCCCCATTCGATCTATGAGATCGAAGGCGCGGAGAAGTGCGCGATCGAGATCAATTCGTTTTCCAAGAACGCCGGCTTCACCGGAGTGCGCCTTGGCTGGACGATAGTCCCTGAGACGCTCTCCTGCGATAATGCCCCTGCCGGGACTGTCCACCGCCTCTGGAACAGGCGGCAGACAACCTTCTTCAATGGCGCGTCGAACA
Organism: uncultured Spirochaetaceae bacterium; assembly: GCA_944390725.1. Taxonomy (GTDB): domain Bacteria; phylum Spirochaetota; class Spirochaetia; order Sphaerochaetales; family Sphaerochaetaceae; genus Ornithospirochaeta. The sequence continues at coordinate 43,979 of CALXQU010000005.1, read as the reverse complement.
TCGCGCAGGCCGGCGGCCTTGCGGCCCTCAGCGATGAGGGCAGGGCTGCATGCCTCTCGCTGGTGGATTACTATAAGGGCAATGCCAGGATAATCAGGTCGGGCCTGGAGTCGATAGGGCTTACCTGCTATGGCGGGGTGGACAGCCCGTATGTGTGGGCAGCATGCCCTGGCGGCATGTCAAGCTGGGAGTTCTTCGACTTCCTCCTTGATAAGGCCCATGTCGTCGTCACGCCCGGTTCCGGCTTCGGCGCTGCCGGCGAGGGCTATGTCCGCGTCTCCGCCTACGGCCACCGCGAGGATGTGGAGGCAGCCATCGCCTCGATAAAGGAGAACCTCCATGTCTGAGAAAAGGCTTCCCCTTCCGTCTGATGAGCTGATAGCGCTCGCAGGGAGGCTTGGCACCCCGTTCCATATCTACGATGGCCCCGGGATACGCAGGAATGCGGAGAGCCTTGCCGCTGCCTTCTCGTGGGCGCCTGGATTCATCAACTACTTCGCCGTCAAGGCGCTGCCTAATATCAATATCGTGAGGATGCTCGGCAGGCTCGGCTTCGGCGCCGACTGCTCATCGCTTCCCGAGCTTGTCATCGCCAGGGATGCGGGAATCCCCGCTTCCAGGATCATGTTCACATCCAATGATACCCCGGATGAGGAGTTCGCGGAGGCGTTCAGGATGGGGGCGGTCCTCAACCTCGATGACATAACGCATATCGATGATGTCATCCGTGTCTGCGGCAGGCTGCCGGAGACGATCTCCTTCCGCTTCAATCCAGGACCTGAACGCACGGGCAATGCCATCATCGGCAATCCCGTGGAGGCGAAGTACGGCGTCACCAGGGACCAGCTCCTCGACTGCTACCGCATAGCGAGGGACAACGGCGTTAAGCACTTCATGCTCCATACGATGGTGGCATCTAACGAGCTCAATGAAGGCTATATCGTGGAGACTGCCAGGATGCTGTTCTCCCTTGTCGGGGAAATACATGGCAGGCTTGGCATCGGCATCGAGCAGGTCGACCTCGGCGGCGGCATCGGCATACCGTACAGGCCCGAGGACGAGCCCATCTCCTTCGCTAGCCTCGGCCGTGATATCCAGTCGCTGTACAGGGAGATGATTGAGGAGAAGGGGCTCGGTCCCGTGCGCATCTCATTCGAGTGCGGACGCTGCATCACAGGCCCCTATGGCTGGCTTATCTCGCGCGTGCGCCATGTCGCCCATAAGTACAAGGACTATGCCGGGCTGGATGCCTGCATGGCCGACCTCATGCGCCCGGCGCTCTATGGCGCCTATCACCATATCACGGTGGTGGGCAAGGAGGATGAGGCGCCATGCCATGTCTACGACGTGACGGGCTCGCTGTGCGAGAACAACGACAAGTTCGCTATCGACAGGAAGCTGCCGGAAATCTCTAAGGGTGATATCCTCGCCATCCATGATACCGGTGCCCATGGACATTCGATGGGATTCAGCTACAATGCGAAGCTGAGGCATGCGGAATATCTGCTGGAGGAAGGCGGCAGGGTCCTCTGCATCAGGCGCGCGGAGACGATAGACGATTACCTCGCCACCCAGCTGCCATGCCCCGAGGAGGTCTGAATTGGCATTCGAGCATCAGGAACGGGTGTACTACTCCGATACCGACAGCGAAGGGATCGCATACCACAAGGCATACTTCGACTGGGCCGAGCATGCCCGGTCGGAGATCCTGCTCAGGTATAATCCCGAAACGGTGGCAAGCGGTGCGGGGATCATCCCGGTAGTCACCCATATCGATATAAGCTACTACAGCCCTGCGCATCTCGATGATGAGATCGTCGTCAGGAGCGAGGCCGGGGAGACGCAGCGCTTCTCGGCTTATGTGCTGCAGAGGATCTATACAGGCGACAGGCTCCTTGCCGACCTGTCTGTCAGGTTCGCCTTCATCGATTCCGCTACCGGCAGGCCCTGCCTGATACCGGACCGCTTCCGTGCGGCGCTGATGGGGGATGTATGAGCGGGCATATCTGGAAGAAGCGCATCTATTACTCAGATACCGATGCGCAGGGCATCATCTACCATGCGGCCTATGTGGATATCGCGGAGCATGCCAGGACAGAGATGCTGAGGGAGCATATCCCGGGCCTCAGCTACGACAGGCTGGCGGAGGAGGGCGCGGTATTCGTGCTGAAGTCGATATCGATCTCCTACCGCTCTCCCGGGCACCTTGGCGATATCGTCACGGTGAGGACCAGGCTCAGCGAGCTGAAGACCGTCTACTGCATCTTCAGCCAGACAGTGGAGAAGGATGGCACTGTGCTTGCCGAGATATCCACGAAGATCGCATTCGTGAACCCTGAGACGATGCGTCCCGTGCCATGCCCTCCATCGGTTGCCGAGGCTCTCAGGCGCTTCCAGGCGGAATGCCAGGACTAGCCGGGGCCTTGCCTCATCAGCTGGAGCCCCTGCCGGATCATCCCTTTCCGAATGACCAGCTGAAGTACTGGTCGCGTATCCTGCGGAAATCGCCGCGCTTGATCAGTATGCCTTCTCCGTTGCGGAGGACTATGCGCCTCGGCTCTATGGTCCTGATGGCCTCCATGTTCACTATATAGCCCCTGTATGGCTGGATGAACATCCCCGGCCTCAGCTTCCCCAGCTCCTCCATGAATGAGCTGAGCGTCTTCCTTGTCTCCTCGTAGATATTGCCGTCGGTGTGCACCAGGCGGCTGTAGCCGACGCTCTCTATGAAGAGGATGGAATCGGCGTCGACTGAATGGAGGATGCCGCTGCGCAGCTTCAGCATCACCTTGCCGGAGCTTCTTGCGGGCAGAGGGCCCAGGGCCCTGTCCAGCGCCTCATCGAGATCATCCTGGGAGTAGGGCTTGACGAGATAGTGGACGGCATTGAGGGAGAATGCCTCGACGGCGTATTCCCGCGAGATCGATATGAAGATTATGGGGATGCTGCCCAGCTTCTTCCTGATCTCCCTGGCAGCTTCCGTTCCCATCATCCCCGCCATGCAGACATCAAGGATGACCGCATCCCATTCCGCGCCGCTGGAGAGCTTCCCGATGAGCTGCAGCGGATTGGCGAAGAACTCTGGCTCTATCTCCATCCCTGGATGCGATGCTGCATATGAATCCAGCGCTTTCCCTATTGCCTTCAGCTGGTCATGCTGGTCATCGCATATCGCGATACTGAACATAGGCACCTCTTCCCAATATGATATGGCATTGCCATATCCTTCCGTAAGGATTCTGTATTTCCGGGGAATCCGTTTCTGCTGCCTTGCGATGAAACGTGAATCTGATGCGATGAATCATATTGTTGACGGCGAGGCCCAAGAATCCTAAAGTTTCCTTATAGCGGCTCTGCCGCGAAGGAGTTCGATAATGGAAATTCTCAGCGTATTCGATGATGCGTTCAGGAGCTATGGCGAAGTCGTGGAAGGACTCGATACGGCGGAGCTGCTCGCCTCGCTTGATGAGAGGACTGCAAGCCCGGATGACAGCACGATCTATGTTCCGGATGATGAGGCCCTGGATAGCCTGAAGATCCATAAGGTCCTCTCTGACAACCTCTATGGCGGCATGCCTCTGCAGCTTGGCTACTGCAACGGCACGAACAGCAAGCTGAACTGCCTCGAATGGCATAGGGGAGCGGAGTTCAATGTATCCTCGTCCTCATTCATCCTCCTCCTTGCGAAGATCGAAGAGGTCAGGGGAGGCCTGATCGATTCGTCCTGCGTCAAGGCCTTCCGCGTACCCGCAGGCGTTCCCGTCCTCGTGTATGAGACGACCCTGCATTATGCGCCGTGCGGCAGGAACTTCCGCGTAATCGTCGGACTGCCTGCTGGAACGAACACGGAGAAGCCGGAGATCGATCCGGTCACTCCTGAGGATAAGTACCTCTGGGCAAGGAACAAGTGGCTTCTTGCACATAAGGATACGGCTGAGGCGAAGCAGGGAGCATGTATCGGCATCTCCGGCGAGAATATCGATATCTGCGACAGCCTCTGAAAGGATTGATGTATATCGTATTTATAATTACGTTTGTATTTATAAATATGCTTGATGCCGCTTCCTGCTGCATTCCGATAGGCAGCAGGGCGTATCAATAGGCCTGCCATGGGATCCATCCTGCTGGCCATTGCCGTGGCCTGGTGCATCTACAGGATGCGCAGGTATCCGCTTGCCAAGGGGCTGCGGCTCCTCGCCCCTGTCTTCCTGCCGTCATTCATGCTGGCAAGGCCCCTGCTGAGGCTTGCGAATGCGTTCCTCATGCACTGTTTAATCCCGTAGAGAATGACGAGATAAATCCCATAAAGCGTGATAATTTGGCGAAAAAGAAGGGTTCTGAGCTGGTTTAATAATATGAAATTCACTATTGGATAGGGTGAAATTCGTGTTTAAAAGGCCGTTTTGCGAAAAAATGGCGAAAGAGTCTTTAAAAATCGCGAAAAGAGGCTGATCCGTGTTTAAAACCTCGATTTCCAGCCTCTTCATAGTATGTTCTTCTGTTGTGATTAAACTCAGTTGAATAAACTCATTAAACTTATTAAACCTTGCAAGTTTATTTTCCTTCGTCTTTCCTCTGAGTGTTATTTGATTCTGCCGTATCTCCGGTCAGTTCCGCATATTCCGCCTCCTGGAGTTTTCCTGCTTTTGTTAAAGCCCGGAGCTCTGCTTTTCCCCAGAGTGAAGGGTAGAAGCGTTTTGCCGCTTCGTATGCTTCTGTCATAACGCCTCCTTGTTTTTCTTCATTTCGTAATTGATTCTCTCAGCAAGCACTTTGCTATATGTATTCATTGCCTCTGCCTGTCGGTCCATAAGACTCTTCTGGTTTCCGTCAAGGATGGAGGCTTTCTTGCCTGTTCTGAATGCCACGAGTTTTTCAAGCTTGGTATCCAGTTCCTGTTTTTCATCAATCATTCTTTGAATATATAATTCCATCTGCATCCTCCTAGAGCAGCATAAGCTTGCAGAATGCGATATCAGCTTCCATTTGCTTGGTGTTGATAGGAAGCTTGCTTTCCTCTTCCTCTTTTGCAGCAGAAAGCCAAGATTCTGGATTGGCTGAGATAGCATCCGGAGTGGCTGCAGAATGTGGGCGTGTTATACGGTAGGAATCATAATCATAACGGGTTCTACCATCATCCTCTTCAATTTCCTGTATACCCTCGTAGAAAGTTATGATATCCATATTCCCGATTGTTTCTATGAGGAAATCTTCTTCTGGCCGCGTATAGGACGAAGTCTTCATGCTGTATTTAATCTCCTTATAAGCTCCTTGCGTTTTATCCCCGCAAGATACTTCACCTGTATTTTACGACGGGCCGTATGCTTTAATTGTCCCACCCTGGAAAGGTAGGATCTTATCATTTTCTTTGGTATTTCTATGCCGCTATCTATGAACCGCTTTAGATTCAATATACAGCGACGCATTCTTTTCCAGGTTCTTTTCCTGAAACGCGTAGCCTTGAATCCAAACCGATATCCAACCGCTTCGATATTCCTTGTTCGTATTCTGAATATCTGCCAATCATCCTTGAGCCACAATCCTAGTGGCGTAAGCTTCTGGATAATGCTTTCAGTAAGCCTGTGAAGCTTTCTTTTGTTTGGACCGATGATGGTAAAGTTGTCCATATACCTGACATAGGATCTTACTTCTTTTGGTTTACTGTGAATTGATTCATCGATTCGCTGCAGATAGAAGTTTCCTACATCGTGTCCCATAGGGCTTCCGATTCCTATGCCATGTTCTCCATCTGCGGATGTTGCCCTTAGGCATTTCTCGTATTCCGAAAGGAATTCCTCATCCTTGCAGACGGTCCTGAACATTTCCATGAATTTGCTGATGATGATATTGTCATAGAAATGCCTTACATCACCTTGAAAGCAGTATTTCGCCTGCTTGGATTTGTGCAGTTGCTTCTCGATGATTTTCTTTGCCCTTGCTGGTCCTCTTCCTTTTATAGAGGCGCAGGCACCATAATCAACACCCCGCAGTAGCATTGGTTTTGCGATTTCCGCCAAGACAGACATATAAAGACTGTCAGGGAAAAGCCTATGCATTCTAAGGGATCGTTCTTTCTGGGAAGATATGTCGAATATCGTGATTTCCCTATACGGAGCAGGGTTGAAGCTGTGTTCTTCTGCCATCCTGCATAATCGTTCAACACGGGAATCGAGGTTCTTGTATATCCTCTCCACAACCTTTTTGTTTTTCTTCTTTGAAAGTGATTTCAGGATGACATTCCTGACGAAATCAGGATCCTTTGCTTTCCAGAAGATATTGCCGACGCGTTTCGGCATCTTAACTCCTTCGCGGCTGCACCTTCATTGGAGTCCTTTCTTTGTCAGCATATAAGCATTTCGAAAACACTGGATATGAACCTACTGAGCCTATGTCCATTGCTGAGATTTCCGGCAAGAGCCGAGGATCGTACTGCGTCGCTATTCTCTGGTGAATAGGAAAAGACTGTTTTTCAGCGTGCAGTCGCTCGCCATGAATATGGCATAGCTGACAGAAAGGCGGAGCCCAGCGTAGTTGTCGTTGTTGTTGTTATCGGGATTGACGTTGCCATAAAGCGCGCCAGAATCAACCCGAAAGGGCCCGCAACTGCAGTAAGACCCTTTTCCACTTTAAGGCGGTTTCATAGATTGACTTCTCCTATTCATAGCTTTGAATACTATCGTCGAAAAATTTTCGAGCTGCAAGCAGCAGTGGAGGGGGACCTCCCCTTGCAACCCCTCCCCGGACTATTCGGCCTGCGGCCTGAAAGAAAGGCGGAGCCCAGCGTAGTAGCCGCCGCCGCTGCCGCTGTCGCTGTAACCGGGATAGACGCTGCCATAAAGCGCGAATGGACCGGACATCGAAGTGCCATATCCCATCTTCACAGGGCTCGGATAATTAGTGTTATATGATTGCATATATGCCTGATCTGCTACGAATGTTGTCGAGGAACCTCCTGTAAGGACAGATGGCATTGAGAACAACCAAGGTACATCCTCATCATAATAAAGCTCTTTGATATAGCCGTAATAGTTGCCAGATGTATACAATGGACCATATGCAGTATATCCGTCCGGAACGGGCGTGCCGGAACTCGTAGACATGCTTGTTTTCTGGTATTTGTCCGGATCTGCACAGATATACAGCTGATACCCCAGCATCATGATTCCATCGATGAATGTATGAGAACTATCATAGCTTCCACCGAAGAGATTCTCAAAGCCGCGGTATTTCATTCCGCCTGTCGCTGAGATTCTGCCTGTATGGTAGGTCATCGAGTCTGTTACGCCTCTTGTTGCAGGCACGTCGGTGATGCCGAAGTAATCCATCAGATCGAATGTTCCGAATTCGAGAAGCATCAATATCAGAAGATACTCAAGCTGCATGAGATCCATGGCAGCCCATCCATCTCCTTTGTTGGCATTGGTGAGCGCTGGCCTGACATTATTAAAATAACTGAAATAACCGGAGCCTCCGCTATGCGCGTTACCTTCGGTATCCATGAAATTGCTAGAAAGGTATGTCATTGACGCCGGATGCTTCTTGAACCCAAGAACCGAGTTATTGTCTGGCTCGACTCCTGTTCCATAGATATAAAGACGCTTGTTGGTCGTATCCTTTATGATTTTGTACCACAGGTCCGGCAGAAGCTGCATGACATCTTTATCGGTAAGGGTAAAGCCAACCTCGTCATCCCAGGAGTCAAGGAATGTTCCGGTGATATTCCTTTTTCTTGGAAGGCTTTTCCAGGGCTCAATGTCATTGAAAACGGAAGAACCACTGGTTGAAGCGGATGTTGCGATAGTCGGATCCTGCTCCACTCTTGCATTCACAAAAGAATTCGGGTCATTGTCTGGCGTGAGCCTAGACCATTTCGGAGTAGAGACAGAGAAATTCCATAGGACTCCGAATATCTTCTTCTCCGGCTGTGGCAATACCGGTTCATCAGGGGTCTTATTCGCGATTTCCTCAAGCCATTCAAGGCGCTCTTCGTGATCGGTAAGGGTTGTATCCTGCTCTTCCTGGTCATTCTCATATGTATTCGTAGGAACGAATGCCGCTTCGAGATTTGTGGATATCTCATCGAATTTGTCATTCATTATTTTGATAAGCCGCTTATATCCGGCACCGCTGTCTCTAGCCATTATTCATCCTCCTGGTTGTCCGAGTTTTCCTGCGTCCGTGCTGCCATATCATCTTCATACCATTGCTGAATCTGGTCGGCAGTGATGGCGGGGTAGTTTATGTTCATGTATTCATCGAGCTTGCTATCCAGCTCTTCTGATTTCAGGCATTGGTCAAAGGCAGCCTTGACTGCAGCCTGCGATGGAGCGCCATCTGTTGCTGTTCCATTAATGGTGTCAAAGAGCTTCAGGATTCCTTTTACAGCAGATGTCGCGTCAGGTGCTGGCGCGGTCCCATCGCCAACGCCTACAGCGGCGTTTATCTGCTGTCCCACCCAATCTCTCAGGGTTGCGAGTACATCGGCTCCGAACATTATTCCCGTGCCGCTGTAAGTTCCTCCGCCTAGAATAGAAAGCGCATCCTGTGAGGATATATGAGCAGTTGTGGAAATTTTCTCGGGAGTAATCTGCCCGATGATTGCATCGGCTCCGACTGATGGGATTTCCACATTGTTCGCAGAGAACATCAGTAATCTGATTCCATTCGCAGGTATGGCGTTTTCGAATGTGATCTTCACGTTGTTTGCATCGATATCTTCTATAAGCCACTCAGGTACATAACCATCATCGTTGCCTAGCCAGATGAAGCGATACATGTAATATGTCGTATTCAGGCTATGCTGAACGGTAAAGACTTTTGATGTCCCATCGCCTATTACGGCAGAGAATGCTGTTGTCTGCCCCTGGATATTCGATAGGACCTCTTCGGCCGCTTCATACTTCTCATCGAATGACGTATTATCCTCAAGAACCTTTGCGTCCCAGTCGCTGTTGTCTGAGGCTACCTTCTGGTCCCATGCCGCATTGTCAGAGAGAACTTTATTATCCCAGTCCTCGTTGTCTTCATCGATTTTTGTGTTGAAGGCCGCTACAGCTTGATCGATTGAGGTCTTCAGGGACGTTATATCATTCTTTATAGCCGTAACATCCGACCCAAGCGATTTGATAAGATCATCAACGCTGTAGTATTTCGCCTTGGATAAGGTCTTGCCATCCTCTTTCAGTTCTACGACCAGAATAACATCAGTGATGAGAGGTGTGCCTTTCTTCTTGCTTATATCCTCTACATCATCAAGCTTGTGCCCATCTATCGTTAGAATTTCATCAGCCATGTGTCAATTCTCCTATCTGAAACCTCTGCCCGTTCTTACCGTTATTGCACAGGACCGAGATTTGCCCTTACATATCCATCGTTATCAACCCAGACCTGCCCATAGAGCAGATTGCCTTCTACCCTTGGAGGATCCTTCAGGACTAGGATTCCTCCTGTTCCGTATTGAACGGAAATCGAGAATGCCTGCGTGAGCCCTGAGACGTAGTGATATTCCGGTCCCCATATCCATGGCGTAACGCTTTCGATTCCGATTCTGAATTCCTCTGAGCCGGACGAATTCAGGAACAGCCACATATAGAACGTCCAGCTTACACCATATGATGTTGAGGCTGGCTGCTTCAGGTAATACACGGAAGTAACTTCCGGAGCTTCTGGGATCGAGCAGCTGTAAATCCTGTTTGGTGTTACCTTATTGTCAAAAGCAGTCCTTAGCTGAGATGTCTGCCCCGAACCACCAGTCTCGGTGATGCTGGCAGAAAACGTTAATGATGAAGATTCCTTTGCTCTGAATGATGGCGTTTCCACGTCTCCATCAAATGATCCTGTTGCACCTCTGAGAGATCCGGAGAATGTGGCATTTTCCAAGAAGGCGTTCTTTGCATGTATGATTCCAGAGGCATCTATCTCCACATTCCTGCCTGCTGACCGCATGGAATTCTCGCTACGATCATACATGAAGCCTCGTATGATAGAAGAAGGATTATCCTGATTATCCGGCTGGCCGATAAAGACGTCTCCTGTCTGCGGATTGATCTGGAAAACCGGATTCCCGCCATATTTGACGCGGAATACAGGGTTTACTTTCTGTCCATTCTGGTAGTCGAATATCTCTGCTGAGAAGTCATTGCCGCCATCGCCGATGAGAAGATTCCTTATCTTTGCATAGAATGCGAATAGGGTATTGGTTGCAAGATTTCTTGCAAAGACGTTGATAGCAGATACCGTGTTCTGGGTTGCCGGAGCTTTTGTTCCATCCCAGAGCACATTCTGCAGGATCATGTATGCAACAGAGAGAGGTGTATTCTCATCAAAGAATACCCATCTTTCTCCATCCCAGTAATAAGGATCCCTTGTCCCGTCTTCGTTCTCGACTATGATATGATCCCCGAAGATCAGATCTCCCTCGGTTGTGTTTATCGGGAGATGGCCAGCCTGGACGACTCCGCCATAAACAGGAGCTGCCTGTCCTTCCCTGATTCCAGAGAGCGTGTAATCTTTGGTGTCTACGCCTTCGACATAGCAGACGACCATGAATGTCGGCAAGGCAAGATTGTTCGGTATGAATATATCGATTACTGACATATCCCCGTCGTTGACTGGACTCCATGTGATATTTTCAGGAAGCGTCCAGACAATATCGCCATCCGAATTTACTCTTCTGCAGGTTGCTCTTATCCTCGTATTTCCTTTTGTCCATCCTCGGGATGTAAGAGGGTAGGTCATCGGTACGAAGATGACCTCGAAACTAGGTGTTGGAAGAGTAGTTCTGCAGAAGATCTGCCAGTCATTAAGCTCATAGCTCCAGTATTTCTCCCAGAGATATGGTTTTCCGGCCGGTGGTGGATATGGTATTGTCGGCGTCCATTCCCCTGTTTCCAGGATAAAGGCCGTGCCGCCCCATGCAAGAATGGTGCTTCCCCAGACAAGAAGAGCCTGTGCATCATCCGGGGCGATATATGGAGAAGCTGAATACTGGAAAAGACTTCTCGGATCGCCTCCATCAGCGCCTGGCCGTGATGGAGGTATGTATCCATCAGGCAGGTGTGAGCCGGTTCCTACATCTCCTGCATCCGGATATTTTGAAATACCTGGGTCATATGGCGGAATCTCTCCTTCCTCATATATTGCTGGATCGTAATCGACAGCTGTTACCTTGCAGTTGCTGTCTTCATCGCGTTCCAGCGATGTGATCATGACAGGAATGGTTTCCCTTGACTGTTCTCCGACCGCACATAGATCTCCGACTCTCAGCGCATATTTCGGAGTTGTGTTGAAATAAAGGATCCTTCCGCCTTCATAATAAGAACGTATTGTCAGCGACTCTGAGATGCTGGTTCCCGATCTGATTATCATCGAATAGACCTTGCTCCCTTCGAAAGGTAGGAGAGTGTCCAGCTCGACGCCGTTTACAAGGCCGTTTTCATCCTTCAGAATACGTTTAATCCGTCCTTCTCCAAGTCCGATGGAGAACTGGTTATGCTCAAGAAGCACCACATCGCCCGGAACGCAGAGTATTCCTTCTACGTCAGATGTCCAGGTGAAGGTTCTTTTCTGTCTTGATATTGAGCGGAGTCTCTGCCGTCCTACATAAGCTGCGTGTGTTGGGTCTGTGACTCCGACAAGGTTTATTTCGGTTCCGGATTCATCATCGGGAACCGGAGCGTCGAATACTATGTTTCCCTCTGTATCCAGCGAGACAGTGCGTTCCGTCTCCTCATAGCCTATGGAAGCATCTATGTATTTTATTCTGAAATACCTGATATCCTGGCTGAATGATCTCTGTACTGAGAAATTCCATGCATTCCGAGGAGTGAACAGCTGCGTGTAGTGATTAACGGCGGCATCGACTGTTATACCGACCTTCCTTCCTGCATGCCGGATTTGTGCGAGATTTGATTCAGCTATAAAACCACAGATATCCTCTATGCTGTAATCCTCGGAGGAGATATATGCATTGCACTGGAAATCATGATCTTCGCAGTATTCATAGAATGCCTCGAATTCATCCCAGACTATTTCATCATCGGATAGAGGAGAAGGATTGGCGTACTGGTCTGTAAGAAGATACAGGATTACTGCAGCCGGGTTAGTTGCATCTCCCGTTGCCCATGCTTCCGGTCCTGTTCCTTGTCCTTTATATATCCTTGCCCGTAGCGTGCATACTGCGTTGAGCTCGTCAATGATTCCGTTAAGCTGATCCGTGGCTCTTAGTTCAAGAGATAGCAAGCTGAATCTTTCCGGATTGATGACAGGATCCTTCGAGCCTTTTGAATCCTGTGTCCAGCTCTGCATGACATCAAGATAAACCGTATCGATTACGGAAGCACTGTCGCTCTCTGCGTTTGTTCTTGTAACCCTTACATCGAAAGTTCCAGGGGAAGACGGGGTAATCTCATACATCTTCCGGAATTTATCGCAGTTCAGGGATAGCGTTTCCTCTGCAGCTGTTGTCCAGCTTTCGCTTCCGGATATCCTGTATTCAATTCTGATTCCTACATCCGCTGTCTCGTCATCTTCTCCGCTTATTCCGGATGGGGCCATAATGCCGATGCAGATTTTCCATGTATTGGATGCTGTTGTCCTCTCAATGGCTTCCGGCTCTCCGTCATTGGAGAGCTTGAGGCTGATTGAGCTTTCGATGCAGCGCTGACTATAGAGATCATCGAATGATTCTCCGATTGTGTAGTCCTTGTATTTTTCTAGGAGAGTCTCTCCGATCTTCAGCGTGGACTCATCTATGCTTGCATTGCGGTATCCGAAGCAGAACAGCTGTCTGAGATATTGGTCATTATCTTCATAGCGGGAAAAGGGGAGTGCGGCAATATCCGGATATACACGATGCTTTCCAAGAAGGATCGGAAGCATCTGATTCTTTCTGGCAGAGTTCGTTGAACCTCTGAGAGAAGGATTTGTCTGCAGCTTCTTCATTGAAGGAATTGATGAGAGCATGCTCATCGTGATGCCGATGCTGGCTACTGCTGCAACAATGGAGAAAGCAAGGATTATGGCCGTTGCGGTCGTCATCCCCTTCGGTATTATCTGGGCGATTATGAAATCCCCGTCAGATACGATATCCTTATCATCTAGCGGTTTTCCCCGTCTGAAGAGAGAGGCAGAGGTAATCCCCAGTTCTTTCTTCAGATCCGAAGCAAACATTGTGCCTTGGAGCCTGACGCATTCGTACTCGCCTCTGAATATGTTCCTTGTTATCCTTACCGTGATCATGGCAATTCAATAGTACGATTCGGAGGCGGTCTCTTTTCTTAGTATCTCCGGGGCCTATAGATTGCTTTTGCATATCTCCTGAATCTTTTCCAGTCCTGGCTGCAGGGTCCTTTTTCGCTCATATGGAGAAGAGCGCCTTCCGTATAAACCGCAATATGCGCCGCTCCGAAGGGCCCTCCGTGAAGGAATACCAGAGAAAGCTCTTCTGGCTCTGGTATCTCCTCGTACAGGCTGAAATCCTCCGCTTCAGCTGCAGTCCTTCCATCCAGAATAGGCATCTGGAATCCAGCTTCCTTTTCCATTATGATCCTTGCAAATCCATAGCAGTCGGCACCGTTCATATCCCTGCCGTTCTTCTTATATGGGATCCTCAGGTATTCCTCTATCTTCATCCGAAAAGACCTGGGAATATCTTCGCCGAATATGTGAGCTTGGAAAGACCATATGAAAGCTTTGACCTTGATGAAAGGGTTAGGGTACAGGAGCCCTCCGAGGATGATGAGAACGAATCAACGTCGAAATCAACGGGTCCATCCAGAGGGTATTCAGGGGCTTCCGCATCTATTATCGAGACCTCTACCTGCATTTTCTCCACTTGCTGAAGGATGTAAGTCAGGCTTCCATCGGTATCGTCTATGGTTATCTCCCCATCTCTTCCAGAGGCAGAAGGCGGGGTGAAGGAAAATCCGCATGGCGAATAATCCTCGTCATCTACCGTTATCCCCTCATTGTTGTTAACCAGCCGGAGTTCTCCTCCGTCCCATGTTATCCTTGCTGTTTCGGTTATGCATATCGAAGAAGATTCTGACTGTATCTCTCCGAGTATCCTGTCATTCATGGAAGCACCTCCAGTTCTATAGCCACCTCAAAACCATTCCGGCCATCATGGTTTACCGTATAGCTCGTGATTCTTGCGGAGGCGAATTCATTAGTCATATAGTCGGGAAAGAGAAATGACAGCGAGCAGTCTTTGATTGTGTCCTCTGCAAAGCTGAGGAAAGTATCAAGCTGTGATGATGATAGATATATTGAACCGGAGTAGTTCTTTGTTTTCGCTGTTGTCTTGCGCCTTGTTTTCGCAGGACCTCTTTCAGGCTGGGATCGCATGACGTTATCGGATGGCTTCATAGACCATCCCGCGAGAAGATATGGAAGTGTTTCAGGCCATGTTATATCAGCCACGCTGGTTCCTCCTTGTAATATTGAATCTCCTTGTCATCGCTGAATCGAGGCGTCCCTTTGCTATCTCTGAAGCGATTGTTTCGCCTATGGTTATCTTCAGCTGGGTAATATCGCCGTTGTCAACCCTTTCGGCAGTCGCAACAGCTCCGGTATTGTTTATGATGGTTACCTCGACCTTTGATTCAGATCCTCCGATGGATATATCTCCATCCCTGATTCCTTCGGCAAAAGTCTTCGGGACAACAAGTTCTCCCTGATGCAGCTGGGCAATCTGATCCTCGTTTATATCCACAGCACCGACAGCATATGAAGGAAGGGGTTCTGCAGCGATTGCTGCAATCTGTGCAGCTCCTGTCGCTGCGGCCATTGCAGACATCGCTATTCCAGCCCAGCCGCCCGGATCCGACATGAAGCCGACTACAGAGGCGAGGGTATCGATAGTTGCCTGGAAGATAGCAAGAGCCTTCGACCTCTCCGCTTCTTCTCTCTGAAGCTTTCTCTTCCGTTCCTCGGCCTCTTCCTCGATCTGTGTTCTCTGTATTTCTCTTTCCTTTTCCTGGGCAAGCTCCATATCACCGTTCTTTACGGCTTCTGTATATTCCTTCTGAAGCTTCTCCAGTTCCGTGTCTTCCTGAAGCCCAAGGGCTTCGAGCGTTGCATCTGTTTCATCGTCAATCTGCTGCAGTCTGCGCTCTGTAATTGCTGAATAGACGTCGCCTATGGCAGATGAGAAGCTAGAGGCAAATGAGAGGATGGATGAGAACATCTCCTTATTCAGGGCTTTGATTTCTTCCGTCTTCTGTTTTTCGGCTTCAATCTGCCTTCTCGCGGATTCCTCTTCTGCAGAGATTATCTCCTGATCGTAATATGCATTTATGGAATTGATTTCCTCTGCGGATGATATTCCCGCTTCTATCCTCTCTTCGGCTGCAGTGATTGCCAGGCTTCTTTCTTCCTCGATGAGCTGCTTCCTGATCCAGAGAGCTTCTTCATACTGCCCGTTCCTTTCCATTTCGGCAGCAGCTGCGTTCTCCAAAGCGGCCTGCTGTCTCTGCAGCATAGCCTCATAGCTGTTCGATGTGCTTTTGTCTTCAGTATCTTCCGGCTCATTTCCGCTGTTTGTCTTATTCCACATATCCTCCCAGAGCCTGACTCTTTCGTTTGCATAGAACTGGTCCTGGGCAAGCATCTCGGCATTCGTCTCTTTGTTGGCGCTGAGTCTTTTCCTGAGCTCTTCTATAGAGAGATCCGTAACACTTTCTCCGCTCTGTATTATCTGGGAATCCACAGCCAGCTCTCTCAATGCCATGGCCTGTTCATCTGAGAGCATCTGCATCTTCAGATCATAGGCTTCCCTGTGGGCCCCAGCCGCTTCCAGCATCTCCGCATTCTGTTCCCTAAGGGCATCGCGCCATTGACGTGTTGCGGAAGCTGCTGCAAGCATTGATTCTGCCGTCTCCTCGGTGGATTCCTCCGCGTTTTTCATTGCTTCTGCAGTTTCAAGTATCCTCTCCGTCAGCTCAGGGTAGGCTACTGAATATGCTGTAAGATCAAGAAGCCCGGCATTGTAAGCTATCGCTGCTTCATTCACGCCAAGACCTATCGTTGAGAGTGCCTCTGCTGCTTTTCCTGACGCTTCAGTAAATGCTGCAGAAGCAGAGGTTACCAGATCCTCGAGGGGGAGAAGATATACTCCAGGCCTGCTCTGGATATCCCATAGCTTCATGGATAGAGCTCTGTCATAATCATCGAGATCGTCAAGGCTCTTATCCTCAAACTCCTTATATTTCCTGACAACACCATCAAGGCCTTCATTCTGGAGAAGGAAAAGTGCATCGAATTCGGCCTGCGCCTGGGCTTCTGCTTTGACTGCTTTCTGGATCTTCTTTGAATTGTCGTTCCACGCTTCAGCAAGATCGGATATCGCGGAAATTGCCTTATTCCTGGCAAGATCGGCTCTCACTTCGAGAAGAGCCCGTTCCTGTTCGGTAAGATTCGATGTATCTCCGCTGAGGTCGTTGATTATCTTCTTGTATTCGCTTGTTGCGGATGAAAGGGAATCCGTAGCATCCTCAAGCCTTTCCGTCGAGGTCTTTATATTGGATAAGCCTATCGCCAGTCCTGCGACAGCGCCAACGGCAATGCCGAGGGGGCCGCCGATTGCAAGGAAT
Source organism: uncultured Spirochaetaceae bacterium (assembly GCA_944390725.1). Taxonomy (GTDB): domain Bacteria; phylum Spirochaetota; class Spirochaetia; order Sphaerochaetales; family Sphaerochaetaceae; genus Ornithospirochaeta. The sequence continues at coordinate 27,387 of CALXQU010000005.1, read as the reverse complement.
GCAGCCCCTGCAGCCGCTGCGGAGACTATGGTTGTCTGCATCGCATCATCAAGGTCATTGAATCCTCTCATTAGATTTGTAACGGAGCCGAGCATCTCCGTCGCAATCGGCAGAAGCTCGTCACCGATTTCGGCCTTGAAGTCAGTGAGAGTCTGCGTGAAACCCTGCATCTGATTAGCGAAGCTGCCTGCAGTGACAGCGGCATCGCCAAGAGTATAGTCATAATCCTCCCACATCGTTATGTTCTGATGGAGAGCATTCCCTGACTGAGTGACGATTCCTGATAGTATTGCTTCCTGGCGTTCCAGGTTGTCCATCTCGTCCCATGTCTTGCCGATGGACTCGGCATATTCCATCTGGTTCAGGATAGCCACGTTTAAACCGATTCCGAGGCGTCTTAAAGCCTCGAATTCGCCGTTTAAACCAGAGTTGACTGCGGCGATTGCTTCAGGTACGGGAACATTGGCAAATGAGGCAAGGTCATTCGTTATTCCAACAACCGCCTTTGAGAATTCCGCAGCGCCTTCTGCAGTATCTCCGAATCCGGTTCTTATATCCTGCTGGGAGGCGAGGAACTCCATCGTTTCGAGCCTTCCTCTGCTGGTGGCCTCTGCATATGTATTGGCCCATTCCTCAACCTCTGCATTGATTCCCCGGAAGACGGTATCGAATCTGTTCTGCATCTCCTCGGCTCTGGAGGCAGCTTCGGTGAGTGATTTTATCAGGACTGCAGTAATTGTTCCTTTCGCGAATGCAAGTATGCTTCTGCTGGTTTCGTTCAGCTGCGTCCCGAGAGCCCGCATCTCTTTCCTGCTTGCCGAGAGACTCCTATCCAGGGCTGTGGTATCGCCAGTGATTATGTAATAGAGTCTTCCGAGGATATTGCTCATATATTGTCCTTCCTTATGACACCGAGACTGACGGCTTCGTCTATTGCTTTTCTGTCCTTTTCCATCCGGGCTTCCGGGAAGCATTCAAGATATGCTTTTGGATCCATGCAGGAGATTGCCTTATTCAGGTCGAACGTATCCATCTCCTCATAGAAATAGGACGGGGTTATGTAAGGAAACACCCGTCCTAAAGCATAGAGAAGCCGGTCGTAATCTATCTTTCCGGTGTTTCTTTTTTTTTTACTCCCATCAGTCGGCGCATCTTTTGTTAGGCACTTTTCGATGAAAGTCCTCATATCGAGTTCGTCCGTATTCTCTTCCCACCATTCCTGGTCGTATTCATATCCATTCTTCTCAAGAAGCAGCCTGATGATCTTGCTGTATAGATCCAGCTTCCTCTTTGCGAATTCCTCGGCTTCTGCCGAAAGCCTCTGGGCTTCTTCGCTGTCGGCGTCTTTCGCGTCGAGCTTTGAAAGCCTCTGCAGGAGATCTCCCATTTCCTTTATGTGATTGGAGTAGAGGACTCTGACAGCTATTACAACACGGCTGATACGGAACGAATGGTCTCCTACGGATATTACGGCCGTGATGCATTTCTCACGGCCATTGAGATCAAAATATCTCTCCATCAGACTTCAACCCCGATCTCGTCATGGATCCTCAGGAGCTGCTTGCCTGCCTCCCTTGTCACATCGAGTTCTCCTGTGATGGTCAGAGGAATAGACATCGGGGTATCTGCAGAAGAAGCAGGGAATCCAATCTGTAGACCATTGGTTGCCTTTGCAGAGAACAGATCCACCCAGAATTTCTTTCCGCCGTATTCCTTCGAGAAGCGGATCATCTTTGATGTGATCTGGCGGACACTGTCACCCATATATGCATCGATATAGGCAGCCGGCGTATAGGAGTAGGTGATTGTGAGCTCTTCGGTTGCGGTGGCGGCCGAAAGAAGCATAACACCCCATTTCCCATCGGCATTCTTTACCTGGACATAATCCACATCTTCTGTGAGATCCTCTGTTCCATCGTTGATCTTCGAGATGGTCTGTGCTGTTCCATCTGCGTTCTGCCCAGGAAGAACGTAGATCGTCTCCTTGGAATAGCCTTTTGCAATCTTATATGTTGCGCTTGGAACCTCTGTTCCTTTTGATTCCTCGATATCCATGACTCCTCCGAAGAGTTCGTTCAGAAGCTTCAGGTTCACCTGATAGATGGCGCTTGTTCCTTCGGCGGCCATGTTTCTTACATACTCAAGAACCTTCTCACGCTTTGAGCCCATGACAGTCTGTACCTCATAGGTGATGTTGAGCGTGGTGTCTGTTTCCTCTGGGATGACTCCGATATCAACGAGGCTGTCCTCATCGTTCCCGACCGAGATTGTGCAGCCGCAGGGGATATGTACGCCTGCGTATTTGCTTTTGAGTTCACTGGACATTGTTTTTTCTCCTTATGCAGTTTGCAGTGATTTCGATGGGAGCCTTCCAGCTGCCATCCTCTACATGTATGAGGCTAACACGCTCGGCCCGTATCGAATCGAAGAGGGTAGAGCCGTACTCAGCATCCGTGCCGTTAAGCTTCAGAACCGCTTTTTCAGCTCTGGATATCGCTTCAGCCGCATTTTTCCCGAATATGTCGAGCTGGAAGGTCGGATGGAAGAAGCAGAGAGATCTTACAGCTCCGACTGTGATTCCTGTAAGCACCGAAAATGGTTCTTTTGCATTTTCGGGAGCAAGCTCAAGGAATACCTTCATCCCGAGATTGCTGTTTAGGAAATCAACCATGTCTTTTTCGATAATCCATTCAGTTTCCAAGATTCAGCCTCCCTTTTATGATCCTGTCGATATCGCCTTTGGCTGCGGCGAATCCTGCCCTCATATATGGCTGCGCTTTCTGATACTTTGTCCCGTATTCGACATATGCGGCATATTCAACGTTCGTTCCGACATATGCAGCATCTTCAGGAACTGTTCCGGAAAGACTGTCTCCACCGTCTTCGCTTCTTCCAAGTGGGGCAATATGCGAGATTGATGCTCTTAGGTGCCCAGTATCCACAGGCGTCCTTATTGCAATCTCTCCTTCTAGCTGTATTGCAGCCTCGGTAAGTGCCCTCTTTTTCCTTTCTTCTATTTCTTTTCTGGCTCCATCGGACGTGTCTTCGAATCTAACGCTCATGAATATTCCTTCAGCTGCAGTTCCATGTGGTGTCCAAGCCTGCCGCCGGCATCATTTACAGGAGGTATTATCTGATAGGTTGCGCTCCCGATTCTGATTATCCAGCTTGGCTCTACAGGGAGATCTGTCACTGTGAAGAGCACATGGGTTGTCTCATTCCTGATCCGTCCATCAAGGAACTGGTTTCCTGATACTGCGATAAGTCTGCATGGGGCATATCCCTGGACTGTATATTTCCCTTCAGAGTCATCCCATCCTCCGAGAGGTTCGGCAGGGGAGAGAAGCTCTGCTATGTCATTCATTACGGAATGTATGCTCATCTTGCCCTCCCGAAACGTCTGATTTTGGTGATGATATGTCTTGGGTACCCGTGAAGCATGTCATGGGTATCAAGCCCCATGGAGTAGTCCCCGATTGACTCGGATGCATAACCGACTGCGCCAGGAATGGTCGAGAGCCTGTATGTAACCATCTCAGCAGCTGTGAGTTTTGAGCCGGCAGGATAGATTATGCAGCCATCGGAACCCTTGTCCCATTCCTTCCCTCGGACAGCAAGGTAATCATCCTCTACAAGCGGGATCAACGCCTCAATCTGGCTGTCTTTCGATGTATCCTTCAGGCCTGTTATGGCCTTGTATTCATCAAGTGTTATTATCATGCTTTCTCTATAGCATGGGAGACGGTAGGGCAGTATGAGGATATGAAAAATGGCGCCCTTCCGAGCGCCATGTAGAAGAAAGAACCCCTGCTACCTTGCTGCGTATTCTGCCCAGATTGAGATCTTGCCAGCCGCCGAAGCATCGGTTGTGGTGATCTTTGCCTTGAGCCAGCCCTTGAAGGATGGCGGGAGAACGAAATCCTGGAATGCTCCGGCCTTCGTTTCCTTATCAATTCCCATCTTCGTGAGAGTGGTATATTCTCCGCCCTTCTTCGAAGCGTGAAGGATTTCGAGTGTCGCATCTGCTGTGAGCGTGAAATCAGCATCTGCCTTGTAGTAAAGGATCACTGATCCATTCTGACCGCCCTTGCCGAAGCTGAATGCCTCAGATTCAAGCGATGTGTTCTTCGGAAGATCCACGCTGTCAAGAATATCCTCTCTCAGGGATGGCTTCTCCGGTACTGTTATCATAGTCTTCTCCGTATCGATATCCACGGCTGTCTCTCCCTTTGGGAAGTTGGAGTCGTTGATGATCTCTGTTCCGTTCCAGTCCTTGATTCTTGTGCTGTAGGACTCGCCCTGTGTGTAGTGCGGATCCTTGAGCGCATTGATGAACTGGTTGGACTTCCCGCTTCCAACGATGTATGCCGTTCCGAGGCCGTCGACATCAGCCATGAGGCAGGCCTCATCCAGCATCGCCTGCGTAAGAGGCTTATCCTTTGTGATGTTCGTGACAATCGCGACTGCATGCGGATTCTCGATCATGAAACCGCAGTAGGTCTTGAAGTCAGCTCCATAGACAGTGACGCCGTTCTTGTCCGTATATGGATTGCCGCCGGAGAGCGGGATTGTGTCGAAAAGCGCGCCGCTGCCGAATCCGTTCTCGTCATAAAGGCCGCATACCTCGTCCTCGATGAATCTTACAACGAAGATCGTATGGCAGTCAGAGCCTGTGCCACCTGCGTTGATTACATTCCCGTTCTCGATTGCATACTTCTTCAGGAGCTTTGCATAGTCCGCTTCGAATCTCATGCCGGACTTGGTCATGATCTTCGGTGCTTTCCTGGCAAGATAGCCTGCGAAATTGTCCTTCCCGGAGATGAGGGTTACCTTGTCGATGCCGGCCTCAATGCGGAAGCCGAAGACTCCGAGATTGATCCTATCAAGTTCTGCTGAGACATCTGCCTCAGGAAGAGCCTGATCAACCTTCACGAACGCGCCTTCCCCGATTTCGGAGATTCTCTCGAATACATGCTGGAGCCCATGCGTTGATGGTACGAACGGCATTTTGTCCAGAAGCGGGGTTCCAGAAAGAAGATATTCAACCTGGTGGGGCTGCTTCTGCGCAAATTCTGTGCTTATTTCTCTCAGGGTCTGTCCAATCATCAGTTTCCTCCCTTGAGGAGGTTTCTGTAATACTCCTCATCAGTTGTTGTACCCTTGTCATCTCCAGAGCCAGGAGTCTTTGTCTTTGAGATGCCTTTCTTCACCTCGGCCTCTGTCTCTGCCTTTACCTTTGCAATGAGCTTCTTCAGGAGATCTCCGGAAGCCCTGATCTCATCGGCTGTTGAGCCAGTGATGAGAGAGGCGTACTCATCATCAAGACCAGCTGCCTGAAGCTGCATAGTCCTGTAGTCCGAGAGGACCGTAGCACGCTCTTTCTCGATGGCTGCCTTGGCTTTCTCTTCCTCGGTCATTCTCGCCTGGCGTTCCTCTTCGGCCTTCTTTTCCCTCTCGGCTTTCTCCTTTCTGAGCTCCTCGAGTTCCTTTTTCATCGCCTCGGTTTCATCTGCTTTCTTTGTTTCATCGGCCTCTGGCGCATTCTCGCCATCACCGTTCCCGCCGCCTGTATCAGACGCTAGATAGAACCTATGTCTGCTGTAAAGCATCTTGTCCTCCTGTGAGTTTTCTGATTCAAGCGTAGCAGGAGGGACAGAGGGGCAATCTCAGGGGTTTTGCCTTATCGAAGAATGCTTTTCAGCATCTGTACAGATAAAATCATTTCTGATGTTCTCGGAAACGAGTTTATTAAACTCATTAAACTGGGGGTAAGGCGAAAAAGGTATAATTTCATACCCGGACGGAAAGGGTGGGCTTAAAACGCGTTTTTCAATGTGGTCGTAGATCTTTGTCTTTTATTCGTGCTTATATGGTGACAGCACAGTCTTATCAAGGGAAGGAACGTATATCCTGTTGAAGAGATCCCCCGTGTCTTTCTTGATGCAGAGCTCAGGAAGCCCTGGAGGAACAAGCCCGTTCTGATCGGTAAAAGAGAAAGCCCAGAAATCGCCGTCATCCTCTACTGAGTCGAGGATGTATTCGCTATTCAGTTTCTTTGCTTTTTCCGTTGCTTCTGCTTTTGTCATTTTCCTTTCCTTCTATTATTCTGTCTTGGCTTTGCGCACTCGTCAATAAGAGCAGTCGGGCGGAGGTTATCTATCCTGGCTATCTTTGTTTCCGATGGTCTGCACCTTGAGAAGTATTCGCTGACATCGGTTTTGCCGCTCTGAGGATCTATGAACATCGTCTTGCCATTTACCTGCTCAGCTACGAATACATGGGCATGGCTGCCATACTCCTTTTTCCAGTGGACGTATATTTCAGCCCTTGCGCCATCTCCGTAACCTGACATGATTCTTCGTATATCTGCTTCATTGTCTTTTCTGTCTACTGGTGTAAAGCTTTCGTTCTCGAATATGGAATCCCACTTGTTCATGAAAGGATCTCTTCTCGATATATACGGCTTTGCTTCAATGTCATACCCCCGTCTTCGCATTTCATAGGCGGGGACGCAGCGTTGGCAGTTCATATACCATGATTCATCGTTAAGACTGAAATTCGGATTCGTTGATCTCAGCTGTCTTTCGATGCTCATGCCTTTTGTCCGTATTGAATAGGCCCAGGAAGATGGGATATCTCCCTGAAGCTGTTTCTTCCATTCCGTATAGGTCTGGTAAGGTTCTGAGGTGCTTTTGCCGCGGATGTATCTATTGCTAGGGAGTTTCCCAGTGATTGATGCATGGGTGCGGCAGCGGCAGTTTATATCAAACGAGGCAACTCCTGATTGTCCTGGGCCTGAGACGAATTTCCCGAGTTCCGGTACATACCAGCCGTTGTTCTTTTCATCTTTCATCTGCCCATCAAGAGCTCCGTGTGAAGGGCGTGTTCTGGAATCAAGCGTAGCATCCCAGAAGATGGTAAGAGAGATTCCATTCTTCTCGGCTTCTTCATATGCTCTCTGATGGCCGGCGTTGAGGGTTCTCATTCCTTCCGTTCTTGCTATTGTCATTGCTTTTGCTGCGAGGCCCCTCCGGCCATAGCTGTAACCGTTTCCTGTGTTGTCTACGCCTATGGATTTCGCTATGCGCCGTGAGAGTGTCTGGAACGAATCCCCTCGGATTATCGCAAGCTCGAGATCCTTCCTTATTCTTTCGAATGCTCCGTCTCTTGCTTTCCTTACTGCTTCGGATTTGAAGAGCTTTTCAAGCGGTGAGGTTACTATCTCGTTGACGGCCTCTTCTGGGATGAGCCCCCAGTTCCAGCTGATTCCGGTGCCCTCATCAAAAGCATAAGCCATGCGGAAGAACGCTTCCTCGTACTGCTCTCCGGTGAGAGTTTCCAGAAGCTCATCTATCTCGATATTCTTCCTGTTTAAAATGTCTTTTATCCTGTTTTCAAGCTGTTTAAGCCGATTGTAAACAGTCTTGTCCTGATTCGAGAGCGTTCCATTTTCCTGATATTTCCTGTAGATCTTCTTGAGATCCTTCCGGATTTCATCCAGGGCCTCAGCATATGCCCTGACAAGCTTCTCCTCGCCATTCCTCTGGAGCCTTGTCAGAGCTGCCTGGTTCTTCTTGTAGAGCTCGTCAAAGAGATCAGATGCCATATGCCTCGAGATCTCCTGTATCTGTCATTCCAGGTTCATTCTCTGCTTCTTCCCTGAGTCTTGCTTCTTCCTCGTCAACCGAATCGATGTAGCCAGCTTTCTGGGCAAGCTCAAGCATCGAGCGGCGGCTGATGATGCCGTCAAGTTTCTGGGCGTTGTCGAGTATGGCCGTAGATTCGTTCGGCAGATTCCTTGTCCATTTAATGGAAATGCCATCTATGGAGTTGGTCTCATTCCTTAGCCAGTTCTGGAAGGATGTAAGCATTCTGAGCCTCTCCATCAGACCATCGTTGAACCCAGACTGTTTTTCGCCGGCAACTACCATCTCGAATGCTGCATAGAGGTACTTCAGTGCCTCTCCTGACTGCTGAGCCATCGCATCTTTGTCATCAAGGTTCGGGATTCCAGACATGGAGTAGATAAGGCCGTCGATAACTTTTCTGAGGACCTCTCTGCCTTCATATGTTGTCGGCTTTGTGAGATATGAGGCTTTCCCGTCCTCATCCATCTCGATGATCCTGAGCTGCTTCAGCTTCTCTACGGTCTCATCATCCAGCGATATGTTCTGAAGAAGAAGTAGGGCATCTGCATACTTGTCATCCTCATCAATTCCTGTCGAGAGAATTTCATCGTGAGCATCGATGAGTGCTTCAACTGATTCGATATCTCCCATGCCTTCTCGGTTGTTTCTGAATTCGATCACAGGAACAGAACCGAAGAAATGAGGAACTTCGGAAATCACGTTTATCTTTCTTCCTCTGATCTCGCAGTACTGGATTATGTCACTGTAATAAATCTCGAGATAATCGGTCTTCCTGAAACGGTAGCGGTTGAGTGCGGCGATTTTCTTCGGCTTTGTAGACGTATCGTAGATTACCGTCACCTGACGTGCCGGCACAGAATAGAACTGCGGATGCGCGTCATCATTGTCTACATAGAGTATTTCATATCCGACTCCGTATTTTGCCTGATCGCCGGCTATCCTTATATTCTCCGTTTCCTCATCATTGCAGCGGAATATATCCTCGATCGAAGAGCGGAAATCCTCGTTTATGGAATCAGGGAAGGAGTAGGTGATACAGCCTTCCTTAAACATGAAACCAAGCACTGTCTTGATGAGCTTCCTGCCATAAGGGACGGGAATCTTGTTCTGATGTTCTGAATGCAGTATGGTCTCATTCTTCCCGAGGTAATATGAATCCGCTTTTCTTATAGATGTAGACTGCAGTGCCTTCCATGAGAGCGCCGTCATTATCTGTTTATCTGTAAGCCGGCCATCAATCCCGAGCCTGTCCTTGTAAATTCCGATCATATCTTCAGATTCCTCCTAAGCTTCAATCCATCCTTTCTGACTTTATCCATGCTGAATGCTGCATCATCATCCGAATCCTTCATGCCAGAAAGCATCCCCGACGCTTTTACTGCGTAGTAAAGCGCATCGCAGAGGTCGTCGTACCCTGCTGCCGGAAATCCAGTTAGCTGATCTATCAGATCCTCATTTCCCGGTCCGAACACGATGAGGCCGTTTTCTACAAGAGGAGACAGGGCCATCATCCTGGTTTCCTTGGATGCTCTTCCTGTTTTTACGCCTCTTATCGGAAGCGATATGTTGTTTCTTGCGGCTTCCGCCGTGATCTGCTTTCTGTAGACTTCCTGGAATGTGACGGCTTCCATGAATGCACGGCGGTACCTGAAGAGCTTGTAACGCTCAATGAGACGGCGCATGAATGTGTCCGTTGATTCCTTCTTTCCGGATGACGAAAGCACATAGATCTTCCCGTGGGCTCTGTCCCGTCCGATATCGACAACTGCCGAAAGGTCGTGTGCTCCTGTTGCGGGGTCTATACCCTCGTATCTTGAAAGCTTCGAAGGAATCTCCGTATCCCTGACTCTGACAATCCAGGAAGACTTGAAGATCCTGTCCTCATCCGAAAGCGGACGTGAAAGATATTCCTGAGCATATGCTATGGAGCCTATATTCTTCTGCGTTGCCTTCAGCTCTTCCCATGAAAACCTATCAGGCCAGAGCGGGGTGCCGTGCTCTTCTCCGTCCTTCGAGGGGATTTCTGCAGAGAACCTGAGCCCGATCCATCCTTCCTTATCTCCATTCTTGATCTCCTTCAGGAGGCGGGATGGAAGGTCATCCTCATTCGTGATGGTATTGACGAGGATGATCATTGCTTCTTTCCCGAGCGGCTGGACTGTTCGTCTGAACCATTTATCAAGCTTATCTCTGGACTTCGAGGAATCAGCCTCTTCATCCTTGAGCATATCATCAAGTATTACGAGATCCGGACGGTACTGTCTGTTCCTTCGTCCTCTGAGAGATCCGCCTTTGCCTCTTGCCAGGACTGTTACCCCTGTCTTGAATCTCAGCATACCTTTGTTCCAGGGAGAACCGGCCATGAAGCCGAAGTCCTCGATTATCCTGTCATTGTTCTCGATTGCATTGCGTATGTTCTCGATCTGCCCCTGGGCATCTGTGTCAGATGAACCGATGACAATGATGAACTGGCTCTTCCTGAAGAGCGCACGCCAGAGGGGGTAGGCAAAGGTCATCCTTGTCGATTTTCCATGGTTTCTCGGCTCTACATCGACAATTCCCTTGATGCCTTTCTCCGGCCGGAATGTATCCTGAAAATCCTCTGGGACCATCTCCCTGAGCCGTTCCGTCTGATCCTCTGTAAGCTCTTTTGTCTGTATTACGTCATAGAGTATCTTCTGGTATTCAGCAGCGGGGAGCGAGAAATAATCAGGAAGATAATACTGGCAAAAGTAGGGGAAATCATTCTCGGCCCGTTTCAGCCGTTCATCCCGTTCTGCCCTTGTCTTCACATCTACGGCTGCATGCTGCAGTTCCGCAGAATGCTCAATCAGCTCTGCCAGTCCTTTTCCTATTGCCATATCAGTTCCTCTTCACCTTGCCCAGCTTGTCCGCCCATGCTTCTGTATAGAACCAGTAATAGGAGATCTTCCAATAAAGTGCCGTGTAAGTATGCAGCCCGCACCAGATCAAAGAGGGAAGGCCGATGACTATAAGATAAAGCGGCCCCAGATAAAGAGACTGCCTTGAATGACCATACTCGTGGTTCATTGTATCGGAGGAAGCGTTATATCCAACGAAACGGAATATGCCAAGAGAAAGACCCGAGGTATATCTCCAATGATGGAATACTCTCTCGGTATTATCATTCATGGTGCTCTTTGCCTTATCCCTGAAAATCAGAGACATGGCGCCTCCGATGAGGTTCTGCGGCAGTTCCCATGTCCATGCGATGATTGCTCTGATGATCTTCTTGATTACGTTCATTCCTTTCTCCCTTATTCCCTTATTCCTTCACTTCGAGTTCTGCGATTGTCTTCTTCAGTTCTTCCAGAAGCTCTGGATGCTCTGATAGAGAATCTGCCAGAGCCTGATAGACAGCGGCTTTTGCCTTATCGACTCCGTTCTGGAAATTCAGCCTGTGCTTTGATAGCTCTACCTGGTTCTTTGCGATGGTTCCCATAGCCTTGAAGAAATCCGCTGGTTTTTCGAACTCCAGATCCTCCATGTCCAGGATCTTCTCATAGAACATGTTTATAAGGATTGAGTTCGCCGCCTCTACAAGATCCGTGTTCGTTCCGTCTGCTACTGATTCCAGGACCGCTTTGGAGGACTCCGCTGCGAGCTTGTATTTCTCTGCCTTTCTCCTGGCGGAATTGTAGGAACGGCGGACAGCCTCATCAGAAAGGTCTTTGCCTCTCTTCTGCAGCTCATCCGCGATTTCCTTATGCGTCATCTTGTCTCTGTCATGCATTGTGACGATGTCGCCTGTCACGCCTTCGAGCTCAGCCTTTGATCTCCTTCCCATGGATTACCTCCTCACGAAGATGATTCCGGGATCCTGTATTGTCCCGTCCAGGAGGTCGATTCCCGCAGGTGTGATCTTGTAGTTCTTTACAAGTTCGAACATCGTGTTTGGCGGCTGTATCAGCCCTTCCTCTACATATCCTTTCTCAACGAGATACTCGAGGATCTTGTCGATATCCTCTGTCCTGTAGTACTGAAAATACGTCTGATATATCGACACCTGCGATATAGCAAGCGGATGTATTCCATAGAGGAAAGAGAGAATCTCTCCTCTGAATTCCTTCTTTACCTGTGCTGGCATCATTCTGTTATTCTCCTTTCTCTTCCTTGATTGCCTTAGTCAGTTCCAATAGGAGCTTCTGGTTCTCCTGCTGGTTCTTGTCGATCCTGTCTCCAAGCCTGTTGAGCTCGGTTTTCCAGCCTCCTAGCTCACGGTACATATCTTCCTTCCGGACATAGTTTTCCCTGATGAAATGGATTTCAGCATCCTGCTTCAGATCCCTGTCCTTCTGTTCCTTCTCGAATTCCCTGATATCGTTTCTGAGAGCTGATACAGAGTCCGCTGTAGTCTTCATCATCTTGATAAGAAGACCCAGCATGATTGCGACTACGCATATAAGCAGAACGAATTGCCCCCAGGGGCCAGCCAGGTCTTTTGCAGTTGACATATATTCCATGAGCCACCTCTCTTCGATGGTCTCATACATCACCTGCTTTCAATCTGAGGGATAAAGACGCCCACCGTTTCCGGTGGGACGTGAACAAAAGGAGGTTTATGAAAGTAGGATCTCGCTTCCTGCCTGCTTACTGTGCCAAAGCCCATATTGCTAGTCCTCCAGCCACTCCTGTGAGTACCAGGAGGACAATGTTCCAGATTTTAAGAGTCTGTGCTTCGTTCTCGATTTCTTCTATTGAGTTCTCCAACAAGTCCGTTCTGTCGCTGAGCATCTTCTCTGCCTGATTGAGCGACAGAGACAGCGTCTCCAAGTCCTTCCCCAATGTCTCTGATTTCAGCTGCAGCTGAGGAAGTTCTGCTTCCAGCATCTCCCATCTCTTCAGCTGTCTCTCTGATATCATCGAGAGCTCCGCGTATATCTCGCTGTCGGTCATTGCTGCTGGATCCGGATTTTCTGCCGAATAGATAGGCTGCAGCAATAGAAGCGACAGCAATAATGGCAGCAATGATCTTTTCCACATCATGCCGCCTTTGTCTCTCCGGTCTTCTTTACGGTGTCATAGAGCCCCATAGATGCGAATGCTACAACCGCGCCCTGGAGGAGGCCTGTAATGAAGATGGAATCGACAAAATAACGCCATCCGGTGAGCGTGGATGTAACGAAGCCGTAGACCGTTGCTATTGCTATCCCGACTCCAAGGAGAAGGAGCGGGATCCACTTCGTCTCCATTCCGTACTTCTTTGCGATTTTTCCGATTGCGATGAGAAAAGGGATGGCTATCAAGAGCCCTTCGCGTATGAATTCTGTCATGTTTAAACTCCTGACTACAGGGTAGCAGAGGAGTTTAAAGGGGAATCTGAGGATGAATTTTATTTGATATTTTATGAAATCAGAGATTTTTTTATCTCAAATAATCTCTATATAAGATTGACTATAGTTTGCATCCATATTTCATGAGTACTTGTCATGATAAAATTTTGCCATAGTAAACAACCTATGGCTGCGAATAATGGGAGCCAGATAAGGATAGACAGCAGTTTGAACATTCTTATTGAAGATTCCGCTTGGTTCATTATTTTGGAAATCCTTTCTCGTATCTTGGTTGCATCCGGCTCTTGGGGATTATGACTTATCATGTCTTGCTCTGCTTCATTCAAATCAGCGTACACTAGTTCAAGGTGTCTTTTCCTGCTTTTGGAGATTATAAAGAATACAATAGTTAAGACAAGTGCAATACTTAACAAGAGAAGATTCTTTATTGATACTGGTTCTTCAAAATTGCAATTGGCTATTATTGTTACATTGCCAACAAGGGCTAATATATCGGCAGTCATCGACTGTATTGAATTTGAGATCTCTGGTAGATATTCCTGAGATAGTTCATTCAGTTCTGTGACGACTCTTGCCTCTGATGTACGTCTGACAAATCTTCTATATCTGGCATCAGTGTTTTGCAATAATGCTTCAAGATTGCTGAATAAAGTTTCTTCTTTTAATTCCTTTCGAGCGGGATCTGCCATAGCTGCTATCTCATCTTTGAAGCAGATTTCTTTTTCTTCAGTTTTAGAGGAGAAGTATTTTATGAACTCTTTGGCAACATCCGTTTTGAACAGCTGGGTTATTTTATACGAGAATTGATATTCAGGTATTTTTACAAATTTATCCGAATAGAAGACAAGTCCTATCTCACTGCTATCGGCAAGCTTTTTTATTAAATCAAAACATTCCTTTTTTATATCTATAGCTTTTAATTCCTCAGAAGGGGATTCTGCATAGGATATGATAAGCGGAGATTTTATAATCTGTATATCTTCTTTGTGAATGAATCCATTCCTCAGCTTTTCACAATAATTCTCTATTGTTCCTGATATATCTGCTGAGGCGAATCCAAGTTTCTCCATATCAATGGAAATCTGGATTATTGGATCCTTTATCTTATCTATTTCTTCGATAGAAAAAGTCTCAGATGATGATTCAATTGAGTCTTCCGCTATAACTGATTTTATAAGGTGTAATTCAGAAGCAGGTAAGCCAGAGAATGTTATCACCAGTTCTTGCCTGCCTCTGTTTATTTCATTCCAGAGATCACTTGCATAATTAAGGATGTTTTCAAGTGCTCGTGTTTCAATTTTCATTATTTATCCATTGGATCCGCAGATTCTTCTGCATTCACTCCTGTTCTATTATAAGCCTCTATATCATCTTTCAGTCCATCTATTTTCAGTCGAGGATATGCACTTCCATCAGAGAAGTCTAGATATGTTCCGATGAAATCGTTATCAATTCTCATGTCGAAGCCCTTTCGTTTCATATGATATTGTGTAAGGCCTTTTAGGCTTCTTGCATCGTAATCCATTATATCTGGGAGTATTATGTTGTTGTTCGCAAGATACTTCTCGAACTCATCTCTATCTTCTTGTTTTTCAAAGAGTGTGCATTTTAGTTCTTCGACATCTACTGTATTCCCCCTATCTTTGATGGCATGATACGCAAGAGATTTCATTTCGTTGAATCTCTCTACTGAGAGATTTTTCGTTTTGAGAAATCCGATTATTCCTTGTACTAAAGCAGATGTTGCTTTCGATGCATTTGGAGCGTCTTTGCATCCGATTGTATTTAGAAAATAGTCAGATATTTTCTTTTTTCCTCCAGAAAATGAGAGATATGATTTTGGGTTTTCTTCTTTCCTGCTTTCAAACCACTCGTCTAGCCTTATATCGACAGCCATGTTTATTTCATCGATATCAAGTGTGAAAGTGGACTCCAACTCAAGGGTCTGGTCGTTGATTCCAGTATTTCCTTTTGTCGTGAGGAGGATTACCGCAAAATGCCTTTTATCGTCGTAATAATAATCCATGCAGAACATGAACCCGCCAGTGGAAGCCTTCGCATTATCCATCATCATCTTTAAACGGTTTGCCATGTTGACAGAAAGGTCGTATATATCGAAATCCGAAATATATTTTTCAAGAAATTTCGGGAAAGGGTATGAGACTGTATCTTCATTGAATACCCCATAGATTTTGCCAGATCTTCTTCGGAGATAAGATTCAACAAAGGATCTGACGAATAAGACTGTTGGATCATTCTCGTCGTTATTATCAACTTTAAGAGGTTTGTCCTTCAGCTGCAGATGTGTTTTCTTGAATTGTTCCTTTTCAGCTTTGTGTACAATGATATTCTCTATCCTAATAGAGAAATTTTGATCTTCATTATTCATGCTTTCCCTCCATTTTATCGAAATAAACCAATTAGCGTAGCAATCAATGTCAGTAATGAAATTATGCTGGATGTAATTCCTATTGCAAGATTTCTGTTTATTGGAGCTTTTGCTTTATCATTGCATGTTCTTATTTCATCGATTAATTTATCTTTTGGCGAGCTGAATGATGCGTGTACCTTTTCTGTTATCCATCGTTGCGGGTTTGTGATTGCGTTTCCGTTTGAATCTGTTACCTGCAAATAATCATAGCGTATCAGAAATTCAAATACATAATGGTGCGCTGGTTCAAGCATATAAGTGCTTAAATCAAAAAAGTCTGTATTTATTTCTTCAATACAAAATTCAACTTCTTTCAGCTCTTCCTTGTTTAACGGGTAATCCATATCTATTTCACTCCACATGTATCCAGAACACGACCTTCCCAAGAACCTGAAGCCCTTCCTGATCCATAGGGTAGGTCTTGGCGGGGTATTTCGGGTTGTCGCTGATTATCGTGATTTCCTTCTTCAGCTTATCGATTGACAGCCTTTTTATATATACCTCATCAAGTATTGCCAGAGCATAGATTCCATCCCCGTTTTCGAACTGTTTCACATATGCAACAGGTTCCCCGTCATGAAGTGTCGGTTCCATGCTGTCTCCTTTGACGGTTGCTGCAATGAGATTGTCCTTAGAGAACCTTCTTGCAATCTTTACAGGAACCGGCAGGAGTTCCCCTGTAAAGCTTTCATCAGACTCCCAATCCCAGCCCTTGCCGGCAGAAAGCTTCATATTGGTCATGGGGATGAGGACGGTATTTGTCTCGATTTCAATTTTGTATTTCTGGCCTTTTTCAAGAGTCTCTCTGTATATTCTCTCTTCATCTTCAGTCGGGGCTCTGAGGATATCTTCTTCGGCGGCTTCATTATTATGGGTATTTTCAAGGCGCATACTGCCTTCTCCTGTAATTAGCCATACAATGTTGTAGCCTTTGCTATGCAAACCTTGCAGTATTTTCTCTGGTATAGAACCACCCAGTTCGTATTTTGAATATGTCGTCTGAGGCATATCAAACAAAGCTGCCATTTTTACTTGAGACAAACCTAAATCCGATCTAATCAATTTCAGCCTTTGACTTATATTAGTAGAATTTTCGTTCATAATTCTTTTAACCCTAATTTTTACTTGACTATCAACCTAAAATTGATTAGCCTAATCTTGGTTAACAAATTAACCGATTACAGATTACCGCAGTTATTGCAGGAGGTCAAAAACAATCGTGGAAGAAGTGAAAGCAGTCCAGAAGAAAGAGAAGAGCGAAGCACTTACCATGCAGTCTTCTTATAAGAATTTTGTGGATTATGGGAGACTTCTCATAGGCCGAATCGAACGTAATCAGCTTGAGCTTGCAAGGTTATGTTTTAGGGCGAATCAGGAACTTGGCGGGCAGGGGAAAAGAAACGATCTTGTGCCTGCTAACTTGTCCACCAGTGGACAAGTTGAGAGTGTACATACTTTTCGGAGTTTCTGTGCTGATATTGGCATTTCAAAAAGCTATGGATACAAGATCCTTTCTATTTATAACTCAGAAGAAGACCGTCTTTATACAAAAGAAGAAATGAAGCAGATGGCAGAGGATGCCTGGAACGCCGTCTGTACCGAAATCCATAATCACCGCATCAACGGAGAACCGGGATGGAAGCCGGATAACTGGAATGAAACTCTTGAGTTCCGTTATGATACATGGCTCATCCAGCATGGCTTTAAACGTCCAGAAGTGAATCCCTCGATTCTCAATGGAGCAAAACTTCCATCTGCTGGTTACCCGTCTTCAGGACCTTTTGCCTTCAGCTTTATCGATTCAATCGGACATTACTGCATAGAGGAGACATCAGGTGATGGTGCAGACCGCTTCTACAAGATGACAGAGCGCTACAAGAGCAGAGTACCGAAAGGCATAGAGCCGAACAATGTTCTCAGAATTCCTGTAATGGTGAGAGGTGCTATAGCACAGCTTCCTGCAGAGGCAAGGAAGGACGCGACAATCCTTGTCGCTAACATCCTCAGAGACTATGTGGAGGATGAGGTGTGACGGTTATGGTGTCATACATCGAGGGATTCTCAAAGCTGTTTCTGGATGTCTGCATGGTTCAGGAAGTCGAAGGTGGTATTCAGATCAGCTCTGGAACAGAAACAGAAATCATACCATCCGATTTCATTGTGGATTTCAGGGTGGCGATTAATTGAAGGAGGAGTACATGGTGACGATTGACGAACTTACAGAAGAACTCAGGAAGGTAATCAGGTTCAGGTATCTGACAGTGGATAAATACAGCGTGAAGCTGTGGGGCGAATCTCGTCCGAAATTCAACCATGATGGTGGCTTCTGGGTTGGAAGCAGAAGCTGTGGATTCCTTGATCTTGATAGTGCAAAGCTTCTTGCTCCTCTCAAATTTTCAACAGCCATTAAGGAGGTGTGCTGATGAACGATTACAAGGCTTTTGAAATGGATAAGGTCATTGCCTTTGATTTTGATGGAACGGTTTCCAGTTACAGATCAGGCTGGACGGGCATCGGAGATCTTCCGGATCCTCCCGTAAATGGCATAAGAGAGCTTTTCCAGAAGCTGAAGAATGCAGGGATGGTCATTGTTATTTACTCCTGCAGGGCGAGAGAGCTTGCGGGGTATAAGGCAATAGTCGCGTGGCTGACAAAATGGAAACTCATCGAATTTGTTGAATCGGTTACTTATTCGAAGCCCATAGCCAGATGCTATGTGGATGATCGTGCGATCCAGTTTAGGGGAGACCCGCAGGAGATGTTCTGGGAGATCATGAATTTCAGGTCGTGGACGGAGGATGGCGATGAAGAACGGAACGCGCTCTGATCTCATGCTTTTTGTTGTGGCAATGGTTCTCTGCTTCTCGACGTGCCTCCTGTGTCTGGTGAGTGCCTGGAGGTAGCCGATGGAGGAAATGAAAGATGGATTCTCTGGAGTGGTTTGTTCGGCGGAAATCCGTATCGACAGGCCTGATTACATGGTGGTTTGCGGATCTGCGTTAAGGATAAAGGAACTCAGATCAAAGGTTGTTCCTCTGCTTGAAGCGGGGTATCAGCTTGTAGGCGGCGTGGTTCCGGATGGTCAGGGAAGGCTTTATCAGACCTTATTAAGGAGGACAGGAAGATGATTAATACAGCTCTTCATACATTTGTTGTTTTCCAGCTTGGAAGGAAGCATATTCCCCAGACGGCGATAGCGGCCTGTGCGGGAGTAACTCCCTCGCTGGTGAATCAGGTAATCATGGGAAAGAAGAAGTCCGACAAGGTGCAGGATGTTCTTATAAGGGCTCTTGGATACAGTTCCTGGACAGAGCTTCTGATAGCGTCTTATCGCTTCCAGGAAATGATTCTTGGAGAACCGAAGAAGGAGGCTTGAATGATAATTGGCGCTACCAGGGATTTCAGCATCGAGCCACAGCCTTCCCTTGGGAAGAAGGGAAGACCGCAGCCGTCAGCAAGAGCCCAGCATTTTGCCTCTCTGATTCCAGTCTATCCTGAAGAGATATCGCAGAAGGATCTGAAGGCAAAAGCAAAAGTTCCCGATGGAGTATTCTACGCGCTTCTTTCGGCTGCCGGCAATAGCTATCTGCTATGCGAGGACGGAGGCCGTTATTCGCTTCTTAGAAGGGGGCTTTCATATGTGGATTAAACCAAAGGACCTCTCTGCTAGAGTTGGATGTTCTGTTCGTAAGATTCAGCTCCTAGCAAAAGAGGAAAAGATTGCGTCCAGGAAGATTGATGGAAAAAGCATCGAGATCGATGTTGATTCTCTGCCTTCCGAGTGGCGGGCGCTTGTCGTGACAGGACCTTCGGTTCCGTCCGTACTGCCTGATACCTGTGTTTCAGAATATGCAGAAACGGCACTGGGTAGAAAGCTTACCTCGAAGGAGAAACGCAGACTCGAGATTGCTAGGTATGCGGATGGGCTCATGACGTTCCCCGAATCAAAGAGGGTCGCTATGACTGCTGCATTCTTTGGCGTTTCTGATTCTACTGTGAGGCGAGCCATCCGTGATGTCGCTGAGTACGGAGTGGTGAGAGGAGAGCGGGCGAGGCAGGAATCTAGGGTCTGGGACAATGAAGCTATCGATTATATGAGAGCATTCTATCTGCAGCTTATGAAAGATAGGAATATCGACAGCAAGGAAGCTGCATGGCATGCCGTTCAGAGCGAAGCGCAGAGAATGAACTGGAGAATTGGTTCCAGATCCTCAGCCTTCCGTATTCTCAAGGATATTCCTTCGATAATTACAAGGTATGCAATCGGCGGCAACAGAGCGCTGGATAACTATTTCTACATCAAGCGTAACTGGGATTCTCTTGAGCCTGCTGCTGTTCTTATCGGGGATCAGCATATTGCGGATTTCTGGGTAGTGGATGACAGGAATGCCGAAAATCCCTATTACTTCAGGCCGACTTTTTATGTCTGGGAAGATGCTGCCACCCGCTGTGTTGCTGGAATTGCCGTTGACGAGGATTACAGTTCGGAAACGGTTTTGAATGCCTTGTATATGGCTATATCACGGTTTGGATATTTCAAGGCCACATATAACGACAATGGAACGTCGGAGTGCTCGAATGCTGTGGTAACTGTCATTGATGAAATCATCAGACTGACTGGAGGAAAAAGCCGTATGTTTGATCTCTCAGAGCTCTATAAGACCTCTGATGGGCGATATGCAGTTGAAGATCCAGATGGGAATATCGTTGATATCGCCTCGGATGAGAAGGCCTGGAGGAATAAATACCGAAGAATATATGCCCAGGTTAAGAATGCGAAGGCAAAACCTATTGAGAGGCTCTTCAGCACGCTTGAAATGAAGATGGCCGAACGTGGCATTCCAGGGCATGTTGTTACTCCAGGATGTCCGGCAGATCAGGAGGAGAAAGAATCTGCTGTCCTTGAAAGACAGAAAAAGAACAAGGAAATCCTCACTCTCGAGGAATTTGTCAGGGAGATGATTATAACCATCTCTGAATATGAGGCCACGCGGCATTCATCTCTTGGCATGACGCCTCTTGAGAAAGTGAACGAATGGATAAGGAAGGGCTGGAGGCCTGTGTATCCAGAGAGCCGTGCAGATCTTGATTTCATATTTCTTTCCAGGAAGAAAGCAAAGATCAGGAAGGGCAGGGTTACCATCGACGGCATCGATTTCATCGGAGAGGATCTGAAGAATGTGAATGGGCGTCTTCTGGATGTTGGCCTTGTGCTTCATGAGGGAGAATCCATTGAGGTCCGATATAACGCAATGGATATGAGCCATGCATATGCCGTATTCCCAGAAGCGGAGCCAGGAAGCAGGATAAGAGCGCTCAAAGCCGTTGAAGCGATTGATATGCTCGATGAGAAGAAGCTGTCAGAAGCTATCGGTTGGAAGCGAAGGTGCATGAAGACTGTTCGCGAGAGCTTTGCCATTCTTGCTTCCCCGGAAACAGGAAAGCCTAGAGATGAGAAGAGGCTGCCGACGGAGATAGAGAAGGCTGATATGGCGCTGGAATGCCTCGAGGAGGAAAGACCGCAGGAAGACATCCCGGCTTTGGAAGAGCAGCCAAAGGCTCCAAGGATAAAGCCGGTAAGGCCTCTTTTCGGATCGTCGTTCGAGCGCTTCAGGTGGTGCTGCGACATGCTTATTGGGAATTTCGAGCTCGATGAGAAGGATAGAGAATTCTGCGAGAGATACAAGCTTGGAGAGGAGTATCAGGAGAATTCTGAATATTGGGAAGCATATATGAAGGCAGGAGGTGCCGTATGACAATGGATCTTAGCAAGCTGCTGGAAATCACAGGGCTTACACAGGCGGATATCAGCAACAAGATGGGGTGGTCAAAGACCCAGGTATCGCTGATTGCAGGAAAGAAATACGAGAACTGGCAGGGCAAGGTTGCGGAGGTATATAGGTATCTTTCCGTAAACGGATATATCCCAGAGGAATATCTCGAGGATGAGGAAATATCATCCCCGGCAATATCCATTGATACCAATGCCGTAATAATGACGGACAACTGCAATGCAGTGTTTAATCTCGCAGATGGGCTTATTGCTCCGGAATCACTTCTGAATGCTTCGATAGGCATGGTTCTCGGGAAGGCCGGATACGGTAAGACAACGGCTGTTAAACGCTATGCGGTAGAGCATATGGATGCTGTCTATGTCCTCTATATGGGATTTGCCAGGACTTCTCTTTTCAGACGTATTGCAGAAGAACTGGTAGGCCGTTCTGCAGGAACATACTTCGGGAATATTAAGCTTATCGAGGAGGCAACATCCGTATGTCGCAAGCTCATAATCATAGATGAGGCAGACAGGGTTCCTCTTCCAATCCTGGAGGATCTCAGAACGCTCAATGAGAATGCGAGCGTTCCTCTGCTTCTGGTAGGAGAAGAGAGCCTTGCTTCTACAGTCAGAAAGGCAGATAGGATTGAATCAAGAATTAGAAAGCCTGTCATCACATTCAAACCGATAGATACTGCTACGGTTATCGCCCTCTATAAGAAGGCTTGCGGCCTTTCGATTGATGTAGATATCGCAAAGAAGCTTATTACTATGTGTGGGCGTGATTTCAGGGTCGCTGTCAATGATATGCAGCATATCGTGACGATAATGAACCAGAACGGAATTTCGTCCGTAACTAAGGAGGTTGTCGATGCCGCTAGGCGCAGCTGACAGGGAAATCCTTTTCGGTACACCTCTGCCGACTAAACAGATTGAGCTTTATCTTGCAAAGCAGCAGAACTGTACTTCCAGTATTTCAGACCTCAGAAATGCATTTGCAGACCTTTCGGTAGGTTGCTTCCATAGTGCTCTCATTGCACTCAGGACCAGAGGTGTGATTGAAACAGAAGGTGATTCCATATCTCTTGTTGGAGGCGGGGATACAGGGCTGAGCAAATCAGATATGGTCTGGAAGGCTATCCGGATAGAAAGAAGCTTCACGGTAGATAGGATTGCTTCTATGACCGGACTTTCTATCACGACGGTCCGGCATATACTCAACAGCTTTGAAAAAGAGAATATCGTTCGGGCTGTCTCCCGTAGCAAGGGAAAGCCTACTGTATATTTGTTTGTTTCAGAGGCTGTTGTGCGTCCTAAGAAGAAGAGCAAAAGGACCGGCACTGAATCTGAATCCATCTGGAATGCTGTCAGATCCATGAGAAAGGATTTTACAGTCCAGGACCTGGCAAAAAAGCTTAAAGCCGGCAACGACCGTTATGTTCGCATGCTTGTAAGACAGTATCGGCAGGATGGGCTTATTGAACTGGCCTATGTTGACAGGAATCCATCGAAACCGAAGGTCTACCGGCTTACAGAAAAAGGAAGGGACATGAAGGAGACTCCTGTTGTCAGATATGAGGTGTCTGAATCCATTATCACAGAGGAGGAGGGAAGCAATGGATAGAAATAAGCTTACAAAGCTCATCCATATAGCAAAGAACAACGCTCGCGTATGCCCTGATTGTGGAAAGGTGCTGTTTAGGCCAAAGTGCCCGGACTGTGGAAAGAAAACAGTTCAGCTTGATGAGGCTAGATATAGGAGGATCCTGGAAAGCTTCGGCTCTTCATCCTGTCGGTTCATGGCAGAACCCGAGCTTGAGAAGGTTTATAGCTTCTTCATACAGGCAGGGTTCAAGCCGAGCGGAGATCCTGCTAAGGAACATGAGGTTTCCAGAAGAAGAACAATCGCAATAACAATAGCCGAGGCAAAAGCTCTTTTCGGTGAAGATCTATGGGAGAAACGGCTTATGGGATTTGTCGAGAAAACCATAGGAAAGCAAAGCCTCCGCGCATGCGATGATAAGGAACTGAGGAAGGCAATAGGCTGGATCAGGCGATACAGAAAATATCTCGAGATAAGAGAAAAGGAGAAACACGATGAAGAAGGAAATTGATGGCGTTATTTTCAGAGAAGATTCCAGAGGAGCCTGGATGCCAGAGTCGTCTATTAAGCCACAGGATATACTCAAGGATGATCTGGTAGAGAGCGCTGCAGATAAGATTGTGGATATGCGTGATAAGATGAAGCAGCTCAACCAGGAAATCAAGGATGAGATCCGAGCATATATCGAGCTCATTGGCGAGAAATATGGCGTTAAGCTGAAGGGCAATAAAGGCAATATAACCCTGACCTCCTATGATGGAAAGACCAGGATTGTGATAAGTATTAGCGAGAGTATTTACCTTGACGAGAATGTCATTGCGGCAAAAGAGCTGATAGATGAATATCTTGAGGATGAGATTAAGGATGCAAGCTTTGACATAAAGCAGCTTGTCACATCTGCTTTCCGTGTGAAGCAAGGGGTTCTCGATGTTCGTTCAATTCTCAAGCTTCGTTCGCTTCGCATTGATGATGAACGCTGGAAGAAGGCTATGGATATAATAGCAGATTCCATAGTCGTAAAGAGCTCGAAATCGTGTCTCAGACTGTATAAGCAGAATGCTGAAGGTACGATGGAATATGTACCTCTGGATTTCGCGGTGATAGCTTGATGCTTGAAGGCTTCCTATTCGATATCAATGAAGAATCTTTGGATACTGTTCTCCGTAGAAATGCGGAGAGCGGTATCCTTTTCTACTCTATATCGCAGTGCCGCAAATATCTCGGGCTTTCAGAGTCGCAGGTAAGATATGCAATAGATACCTATAGGCTGGATGCATTGTTTCTTGCTGGAGAGTATAGAGTGCCATATACGGCCATTCTACGCTTCGCAGATAGTGACTGGCTTGAGGTTTCTATTGAATACCTTAATGCTCACAGGATCACCGATATAGAAGGTGTTTATGATCTGAATTTCAATGGGGAAATCGGCCATGTTGTGAGATCCCTACAGAACCAGCACATTCCATTGGAAGCAATCCCTTTGCTTTTGTCTAAAGATAAGAAGGAAGAGTATGATGATCTTCCAGGGGAAGAGCAGGATAAAGTAGATTGGTATTATCTCGATGAGTTGAATCTGCCGTTAAAGGCACTTTCTGCTGATTATGCAAGGCTTCTTGGAATCCGGGATGATTGGCTCTGCTGGAAGCTAGGAGAACGGTTAGAAAGGCGAGTCCTCAATACCGATGTTATTGAGTATCCAGAGCTTCTGGATCTTCTTGTTGATTGCGAGATGGTTAATTTTGCGATACCTATTGAGCTTGATTTCAGGAAACCGCCAGCAGAGGCTCCTGAAGAGCATCAGCTGTATCTTTTCTAAGTTTACTGAAGAGTTTAATAAGGTTTAATCAGCTTCTCCTGGGGCGATGATATTTGGGCTCTGAAATAGGCCGAAAAGTGGATTGCGGAAAGGCTTATCCATGGCGGTTTAAACCAGCAAAAAGAGGCTTTTTCGACCACGAAATAACACTTTAAACCACGGTAAACCACGAAAAATTGTCAAATCGAGTGGGATTTCTTGTCAAAAAGTGAGATTTCATTGTCAAAAAATTTTGGATTGTACATGCACGCACCGATGCCGAAGGCGCTGGCAGGGCTTTCCGCCCAGGAGGGGATAGCGGATACCGTCCCGTATATCCTCTACAGGCCTGAAGCCGTTCCCGATCCTCCGCTTCTTATCTATATCCACGGCGGAGGCTTCTTCTATGAAGCCGATAGCGGCCTTTACCGCCTATGCATGGAGTATGCGCTCGGTGCCGGATGTGCGGTCATGGTAATCCGCTACAGGACGAGCGACAGGTATCTTTATCCTGCGCAGGATGATGACTGCAGGACGGCATTGCTGTATGCCATCCGTGAAGGAGGCCGGCTTGGCATGGATACATCCCGGATCGCTGCCGGAGGGGACAGCGCGGGCGGCTGCCTTGCCGCATCGCTTGCCCAATGGGCAGCGGATGAAGGAATACGGCTGCGTTTCCAGTTCCTTGTCTATCCTGTCCTGGACAGGAGGATGCAGACCGAGTCGATGAAGCGCTTCCTGGACAGCCCTGTCTGGAATGGGAAGCTGACAAGGAGGATGTGGGAAATCCTGAAAGCGGACACGTCCCCTGCGGAACGCGGTGACCTGGCCGGGCTTCCTCCCGCCTATGTCGAGGTGGAGGAGTATGACAGCCTCCGTGATGAGGGGACGGAATATGCGATGCGCCTCAGGGCGGCAGGCGTTCCTGTCAGCTATCATTTCGTCAAAGGCAGCTGCCATGGATTCGATGAGTTCTTCCATAATCCGGTATCCGAAAGGATGGTGAAGGAGAGGATAGCCTACATCAAGGCATCCTTCGGGCCTGCATAATTGCGAAAAAGGTAATTGCGAAAAAGTAGCTGAATCCTATTTACACAGAACCTGAAGTATGCTAGATTACTCAAGCACGGGCGGTTAACTCAGCGGGAGAGTGTCACGTTGACATCGTGGAAGTCGGCAGTTCGATCCTGCCATCGCCCATTAAGGCATCTTGTTACTGTATAAGTAATTAAGATGCCTTTTCTTTTATGCTTTACAAGGCTTGTAAACCTCGGGTAGCATATTTGGTAGCATGTTGGAACCGAAAATTCTGGAATTATTTCCGCCTTTTGCTTCTTTGAAGGAGGAAAATGATGGTCAGGTTTTCATTGTACAAGAGGCACAGGACAAAGGGTGTCTACTATTATGTTCGTTTCTGGAATCCAGAGAAGAAGAGCTACGATGCAGGAATAAGCATTGAGATACTCAGAACAAAGCTCGGAGATGATAGTTTCAGACGCATCGGCACAAGGAGTGCAGCAGCAGCCATTGCTGTCAGAGCTTATGAGGAAGGGCTGACGAATAAGGAGAAGAAATCACCAAACTTCGTTGAGTATGTCCTGAACTTTTGGGACTTTGATAACTCATCTTATGTCAAGCTGAAGAACAAGACTAAGAAAGGAAGCATAGGAAGAGATCATTGTCTGAATATGCTTGGAACATTCAAGAAGAACTTCCTTCCTCATATCAATCAGGATCTTAAACTTAATGGAGTCACTCAGAGTGATATCGAGAATGTTATAATCGCTTTAATCGATGAAGGAAGTATCTCAAACTCAACGATCAACAATGTAATTCTTTCTGTACAGAAGCCTTTGAATGAAGCTTTCTCAAGAGGCTTGATAAAGACAAACCCGATGCAGAATATCTCAATGCTCGAACGCAACCAGAAGGATAGGGGAATCCCTACCAAGGGTGAGGTTGAAGCAGTTCTTGAATACCTTAGAAAAGAAGGCTTTGCAGGACGTATCAGCATGAAGATCTATCTTGCTGTTGTTCTTGCAGCTACAACAGGTATGAGACAAGGCGAAATAAGGGCTCTGAAGAAAGAGGCAATTGAGTTTGTTGAGAATAACGTTGAGTATGAGGATCAGGCTATAATCACAGTCAGCGAGAGCTTCGCGAAAACTGATGGTTTCAAATCGACAAAAGGGAAGCGTGTACGCCATGTCCCTGTATCTAAATCACTAGCTAAGGAACTTGTGAAAATGGCAGATTCCAATCCTCACAAGAATGGTCTTATCTTCTGGTCTGATAATTCTGCCGATACTCCAATAGCTGGCAGTTACATCAACAAGTACTACTATGCAGCTCTTGCTGCTATCGGTATCACGGAGGAGAAGAGGAAGGAGAGAAACATAGACTTCCATTCTCTCAGGCACTTCTTCAATTCAATGCTCAGAGGAGAGGTTGATGACAGCAATCTCCGTCTGGTTGTTGGGCATCAGAGTGAGAGAATGAGCGACAACTACACGCATGAGATAAGGGAGAAAGTCCTTGAAGTCGGAAAGGTCGCAAGCAATATCATTACCTTCCCGAAATTATCTTGAACGTAAGTTGTTCACTCTGGTAAATTGCTTTCATTAGTCGTCAGCAGATGACAGACGGTGACCTCTATCCTGTGGAGGGAGAGCAATCTTCCTAATCCACCATGGGAAAGGAGGTGAAAGACCAGAATGAAAGTAGTATTAGAGCTTGCTCTAGTGCTCCTGCGGATCTTGAAAGAGGTTCTCGGCCTGATTAGGGATATAAAAGATCTCCGCCGTCCAAAAGCCAAAAG
>CALXQU010000004.1 GCA_944390725.1 uncultured Spirochaetaceae bacterium | reverse complement strand
GTGAGAGACGGGGCTCGAACCCGCGATCTCCGGCGTGACAGGCCAGCGCGATAACCAGCTTCGCTACTCCCACAAGCGAGGATTATTTTGCAGGAAAGGGGAAGGTGTGTCAACACTTTCGCAGAAAAATATTATGCGATTTTATATTTACTTGCATGTCAATAAGATAATTCATATTTCCCATGTGCGGTAGCTGGGATTTGCATCTCCCTGATATGAGCCTGCAGCTTAAAATGCAGGCAGGAATGAGGTCAGGACCTGCTGAAGGCAGGAGAAAGCAAGATTTCCGCATAAGGCCTTTTCTGCTATCATCTTGCCATGCAGTTGGATATAATGCTGTTCTTCCAGTCGATAAGGAACTCCTTCCTCGATGTCCTGATGAATATGTTCTCGTTCTTCGGCGAGATTGCCGTGCCTCTTATCATCATCACCATAGTCTACTGGTGTATCGATAAGAGGAAGGGCTTCACGATTACGGCCTCGCTGCTGACGGCGCTTATAACGACACAGGCAGTCAAGGCCATCGTGCGCTATCCGAGGCCGTTCCAGGCATATCCGGAGCTTATCAGCGGGGAGCGCGTGGCGACAGCGACAGGTTATTCATTCCCTTCCGGCCATTCCACGCTCTCATCATCCTTCTATTCCGCGCTCTGCCTTGCGTTCCGCAGCAGGGCCATGCTGGCTGCGGCAATCATCCTGATAATCATGATTCCCATCTCCAGGCTGTATCTTGGCGTGCACTGGCCCATGGATGTGGTCTGCGGCACCATCATCGGACTTGCCTCGAGCCTCATGTTCGCAAGGATTTCCGGGGATATCACGAGCAGCGTGTCCTCATACAGGAAGTACACGATGATATATGGCATAGCGGCTTCTGCCGTATCGGCAGTATGCACGGCGCTTCTTGTCTCAGGCAGGGCGGACCATATGGCATTCAGCGACCTTGCCGGCAACACCGCAATCGCCGGAGGCGCGATGCTCGGCTTCGCGCTTGAGAGCTCGTGCGTACGTTTCTCGAATGAAGGGAGAATCGGCAGGAAGGTCCTTTCCGTGGCAGTCGGTATCATCGGCCTTGCCGCTGTCATCATCCTCCTCGGCTTCATCCCGTTCCCGCATGCTGTCAGCAGCGCGGTCCTGATGTTCATGGCTGGATTCTGGGTATCATTCCTCTATCCGCTTATCGCCGTGAGGCTGCGCCTGATGGCTCAGGCCTGAGGGATGCGCGGATAACGGCCCTTGCGCTCCCTGTAGATATGGTGGAAGAAATGCGCTGCAGCCTCATCGTCGAGCAGCGCATCCCCGCAGAGCTCCTTGAAGAGCCTGCCGCATATCTCGCTGTCGGCCAGGGCGTTGTGCGCATCATATTCCCAGCCGAAATGCGCTGCCAGCGCGGTAAGCCTGTATGAAGGCTCTCCGCGCATTACCTTGCGTGCCAGCGAGAGCGTGCAGAAATATGGGTTCCTGACTGATTCGATTCCCCAGGATGCAAGGGATGCGTTCATCACCTTGATGTCGAACTGCGCATTATGGGCGACGAGCGGGGTGCTGCCGATGAAGGCCTTTATATCATCCGCTATCTCGGCAATCGTCGGAGCTGAGAGGATATCGGCAGGCTCCAGATGGTGCACGGCTGTGCAGAATGGGTCGAAGCTTGGTTCCTTCGGGCAGATGAGGGAATAGAAGCGGTCGAGGACCTTCCCGTCGCCATCCATCCTTACAAGGCCGATAGAGCATGCGCTCTCAGGCCATTTCGAAGCTGTCTCGAAGTCTATTGCACAGTAATCCATTCAGGAAGGGAATTCTATCAGGATGATGCGCCGCAGTCCATCAGCGCAGCGTCAAGGAATCTTGCCTCCGGAACGTATCATCTGCTGGATATGCCGATGATATAGCGGTAGCTGAAGGCAATTGCCCGGCAGGTGAGATCCTCGCAGAGATGGGGCGGGTCGCTGGCGGAAAATCCTCCGGGACGCAGCTCCCTGCATCTGAGGGAGGAGAATTCCTTCTCGAAGCTCTCCGCGAAGCCGTAGCATGCCTGGCTTATCCACCCGCGGTCATGTCCTTTGCTGGTTCCGTAGAGCCCTATTGCCATAAGGCTGCCCTCGACCAGGCCGCACTGTGCCCTGTAGCCACCGGCTCCGTGCATGCCTGCGGCACACTGGAGGACCTCTTCCGGGACCGGCATCGACAGCAGATGCGAAAGGCATATCAGCGTCGTGCAGGCGCAGTTGATATCATATCCGTAGTATAGCCTGTGCACTGTCTCCCTGATGTACCCTTCGGCATCCATGGCCATCCCCCTCTGACGATTATAGCAGAGTATGGTATCCACATATATCGCGTTCTGCTATCCTGTGCGGGGAGGAAGATGTATGCCGCAGCATGTCACGGTTGCTGGATATGACCCTGCCTGGCCTGCCTTGTTCAGGAAAGAGAAGGGGATAGTGGAGGATATACTCGGGGATTGCTGCCTCGCTGTCTACCATATCGGCAGCACGGCTGTCCACGGACTTGCCGCCAAGCCCGTGATAGATATCATGGCTGCGGTTAAGGACCTGGGCCTTATTGATGGGAAGCGTGATGCATTCGCAGCTGCCGGCTATCAATGGCTCGGCGAATACGGTATAGCCGGGCGCCGCTATCTCAGGAAAGGCGGGGATGAGAGGACCCATCAGATCCATATCTTCCGAGGCGACGATTATAGCAGCATAATCCGCCATATCGCGTTCAGGGAATATATGGCAAGGCATGAGGATGCACGGGAGGAATACGGTGCGCTGAAGAAGGAGCTTGCCAGGAAGTTCCCTTATGACATCGGGGGATACTGCGATGGCAAGGATGCCTATGTCAAGCGCATGGAGGCCAAGGCGCTGGCGGAATATGATGATTCCTGGGACCGGCTCTACCTATCGGCCAGGATGGCCCAGGGCTGCCGTATGGTCTCACGCTATGTCGAAGCCGGGTCCGTTGCCGCATCCGTGATCTCCGAGAGCGGCAGGATATACAGCGGGGTATGCCTTGATACTGCCTGCTCGCTGGGTATGTGCGCGGAACGCAATGCCATAGGGAGCATGGTCACGGCAGGGGATAGCAGGGTTGCCAGGATGGCGGTCATAATGCCTGATGGAAGCCTCGGCATTCCCTGCGGCTCGTGCCAGGAGCTGCTGATGCAGCTTGGCTGCGGCGATGCGGAGATACTGCAGGATTATGCAAGCAGGAGGGTGATAGCGCTGAAGTCCCTGGTGCCGCAGTGGTGGGGCAATGCCTGATTATCGTCCCATGCTACGGTATGCATGGCATCTCAGCGCAGGATCCATCCGGGAATCGCCGCGAAGAAGGCAAGCAGCGCAAGCAGGAGTATATTCAGGGCGGTGAATACGGCCATGTACCGTCCCTTGCTGCCTTTCTGGCGCCTGAAGTAGAACTTGAGCGAGATCAGCGACGCAAGCGAGGCAATCGGCGTCCCCAGCCCGCCGATATCGGTCCCGATAAGCACTCCCCTGAAGCCATCGGCGAATGGAGAGAGGAGGATGGCGGCAGGAACGTTGCTGATTACCTGCGATACCAGGGCGGAAACCGCCACAGGATGGCTGAGCATCGGGCCGCTGATCAGCTGCCTGACGCCTTCTATGTTCCTGATATTCTCGCTGAATATGAAGAATGATACGAAGGTCAGCAGGAGTATGTAGTCGATGCGCCTGAATATGCTTCTGTCCACCATCATCAGCATTGCCAGCTCGGCTATGAAGAGCAGTTTCCAGCTTATCACACCGAAGACCGAGAGCATCGCCACGAAGAGGAAGCCGAGGTATATAGCGCTCCGTTCCCTGTCCATCTTCCTCACTTCCTTCTGCTCCCTGTCCATCTCCCGGCCTTTGGACAGCATTGCCTTGGCAAGGACGGCTATCGCCACGGCGGAGATGGCTGAATAGGGAAGGATGGCAGAGAAGAAATCGGCAGCGCCGACATCGAAGAAGGAGCAGATATAGAGGTTCTGCGGGTTGCCGACGGGCGTAGCCATCGATCCCAGGTTGGCGCTTATCGTCTCCAGCACTATCACGGATATCATATAGCGCTCATCCACGCCTGCCTTATCGAGAAGCATCATCGTGAAGGGGACGAACATAAGCAGGGATACATCGTTCGTGAAGAACATGGAGGAGATGAATACGATTGCGATAAGCAGGAACGAGAGTATCTCCGTGCTTGCGGCCTTCCTCATCATCATCCCGGCTATCGCATCGAAGAATCCCGATGCCTTGAGCCCCTCCGATATCCCCATCAGCGAGAAGAGCAGGGCCAGCGTCCTGAAGTCAATCGCCTCGATCCATGCAGCGGATGGCGGATTGAAGAATGCCGATATGGCAGCAGCCGCTGCCGCGATTACGAAGACTATCTCCCTCTTTATGAACCCGATCATACCCGACCGATGATGATATTCGCTTTGCCGGTTTCATACAATCATGCCAGCCGGTGATGGGACGCGATTCCATATGGACATGGCTTCAGGCCCGTATTATTATTGACATATCAACAATTGACATATCAATGGAGTGCATATGCAGCTATCTCTTCATCAGCTCCTCTTCAGGGCGTTCCATGGCCAGAACAACATCCTCCAGCCCGTGCGGGAGGAGCTGGGGCTCGGCCGCGGACAGCCGAAGATCCTCACGTATCTCCTCGATTTCGGGGAAAGCTCACAGAATGATATCGCATCGTATTTCCAGACGGATCCCGCCGCGGTATCCCGCATGACGGAGACGCTCAGGCAGAATGGCTTCCTCACCAGGACGGAGGACGCCTCATGCCGCCGGGCCAACAGGCTTGCGCTTACGGAGAAGGGCAGGGAAGCCGCACTCATATGGCGGAGGAGATGCTCCGATGTGGAATCGATAATCCTCGCAGGCTTTTCCGCGGAGGAGGCCGAGATGCTGAAGGGCTATCTGCGGAGGATAATAGCCAATTTCGCGGGAGCCGGGAATGGATGACCTGAAGCGCCTCCTCTCCTATCTAGGCCCCTACAGGAAAGACCTGGCGATAGCGTGGTTGCTTGTCTTCATCGAGACGAGCTTCGAGCTGATCATCCCCTCGATGATGGCTGACCTCATCGATGAAGGCGTTGCCGCAGGCGATGCCGGCTTCATGGTTGCCAAGGGTGCGCAGATGGCCTTCTGCGCACTTCTCGCCCTTGCGACAGGGCTCGCATATGCCCGCTTCGCCGCACGCGCTGCCTATGGCTGGGGCGCAAGGATCAGGCAGGCGGAGTATAGCCGGATACAGGAATACGCCTTCCCGAATATAGATAAGTTCGAGACATCATCGATAGTCACGAGGCTCACCGGCGATATCACGGTGATGCAGAATGCCATCAACAATGGCTTCAGGCCCCTTGTCAGGTCCCCGATAATGCTGCTGCTCGGCATCTTCTTCTCCTTCTCGATGAATGCGGAGCTTGCCATCATATTCGTCATCATCACGCCTCTGCTGGGCATTGGCCTCTTTGCCATCGTGCGCCGCGTCGCGCCTATGTACAAGGTCCTGCAGAAGACGGTCGACGGCCTGAACGGGGTGGTCGAGGAGGATCTCCGTGCGATAAGGACGGTCAAGGCCTTCGTCAGGGAAGGATATGAGGAGCGCAGGTTCGGTGAAGTGAACGCCAGGCTGCGCAAGGCCGGCAGCGATACCAACAGCGCCGCCGTCATCAACCTGCCGTTCTTCCAGGCTTCGATGTACCTCTGCATCCTGCTGCTGATGTACTTCGGCGGCTCGATGGTGATCGAAGGCACCCTGCAGTTCGGTGAGCTCACCGGATTCCTGACATATGTGATGCAGGTTCTCAATTCGATGATGATGCTCTCCAATGTCTTCCTCCTCCTCACCCGCAGCCTCGCTTCCGCGCATAGGATATGCGAGATACTCGATGAGGTGCCTGTGCTGCAGGAGAAGGATGATCCCGTGCGCACGATCGCGGATGGAAGCGTGGAATTCAGGCTTGTCACGTTCAGGTATTCGCAGGAGGCCGAGGCGGATACCCTCGAGGATATAACGCTGTCGATCAGGGCAGGGGAGACCATAGGCATTATCGGCGGTACCGGTAGCGGCAAGTCCACCATGGTCCAGCTGATCGACAGGCTCTATGATGTCTCCGATGGCGCGGTCCTCGTCGGGGGAGTGGATGTGCGTGACTACAGCCTCCATTCGCTGCGCGATGCCGTTGCCATGATACTGCAGAAGAATCTCCTCTTCAGCGGCACCGTGCGCGATAACCTCCGCTGGGGCGATGCCGATGCCAGCGACGAGGAGATATGGCAGGCCTGCAGGATTGCCGGTGCGGAGGAGTTCCTGCGGAGATTCCCTGCCGGGCTCGATACCGATCTCGGCCAGGGCGGCGTCAACGTATCCGGAGGACAGAAGCAGAGGCTCTGCATAGCCAGGGCGCTGCTCAAGAAGCCGAAGGTGCTTATCCTCGATGATTCAGCCAGTGCCGTGGATACGGCTACGGAGCTTTGTATCCGCAGGGAGCTGCAGAGGCTGGAAGGCATGACGAAGATATACATCGCGCAGCGTATCTCCACCGTGATGCATGCCGACAGGATCGTGATACTCGATGGCGGCAGGATCGCAGACATCGGTACCCATAGCCAGCTGCTGGAGTCAAGCCCGATCTACAGGGAGATATATGAATCGCAGATGAAGGGAGGGATGCTCTGATGCCGAGGATGGTAAGCAGCAGGAAGCCGAAGGACCTGGCCTATACGGCCAAGCGCCTCCTTTCATATATGGGGATGCACAGGTACTCATTGCTCGCAGTCACCTTCCTGGTCGCTGTCAGCGTGCTGTGCAATCTGCTCGGGACCTATATGGTCAGCCCGATAGTCGATGGGCTCGCGGCAGGGGAAGGCTACGGATTCCTTGCCCGCGGTGTCACTATCACGGCCGCCATATATACGGTCGGGGTGCTCGCCGCCTTCGGATATTCGCAGATCATGGCGCGCGCGAGCCAGAAGGTCGTCTACGATATACGCCGCGATCTCTTCACGCATATGCAGACGCTCCCGCTCTCGTATTTCGATACGCATCAGCATGGCGATGTCATGAGCTTCTATACCAATGATGCCGATACGATCTCCGATGCATTGAACAACAGCTTCGCCTCCGTCATCAAGAACGGCATGCAGATAGCAGGTACCATGACGATGCTGCTGGCGCTCAACTGGCGGCTATCCATCATCGTCTTCGCCTCATACGCCCTGATGATGCTCTATGTCAGGCATTCGGCGAGGAGGAGCAAGGAATACTACAACAGGTATCAGAAGAGCCTCGGCATCCTTGATGGATACATCCAGGAGATGGCAGCGGGGCAGAAGGTCGTGAAGGTCTTCAATCATGAGAAGGCCAACATGGATGTCTTCGGAGGCAAGAACGAGGAGCTGAGGAGGATGGGGACTGCAGCCCAGGCCTATGCCTCCACGATGATACCGGCCGTCGTCACCATCTCGTTCCTGACATATGCCATCGTCTCCCTCTGCGGAGGCTTCATGGTGCTCGGTGGCACGGCGACGCTCGGCTCGCTTGCAAGCTACCTTGTATTCGTCAGGCAGTCGACAGCCCCTATCAACCAGTTCACCCAGCAGAGCAATTTCCTCCTTTCCTCGCTTGCCGGCGCCGAGAGGATCTTCGAGCTGCTGGATATGGAAGGCGAGCCTGATGAAGGGAAGGTCGTGCTGGCAAGGTCATCCTCCGGGTGGGAATGGCAGGATGGGGAGCGGTCAGTGCCGCTATGCGGGGATGTGAGGTTCTCGCATGTAGGCTTCTCGTATGAGGAAGGCGTCCGGATACTGCATGGCATCTCCCTTTATGCCAAGCCAGGGCAGAAGATTGCCTTCGTGGGCTCTACGGGGGCGGGAAAGACGACGATAGCGAATCTGATCGAGAGGTTCTACGATATAGAGGACGGGCAGATTCTCTTCGATGGCATCGATATACGCAGGATAGCGAAGGGCAGCCTGCGGCGCTCCCTGGGCATAGTCCTGCAGGATACGCATCTCTTCACTGGTACGATCAGGGAGAATATCAGATACGGGCGGCTCGATGCCTCAGACGGGGAAGTCGAGGAGGCTGCGCGCATAGCAAGCGCCGATTCGTTCATCCGCCGCCTGCCGAACGGCTATGATACGATGGTCGTCTCCGATGGCGCCAACCTCTCGAGCGGCCAGCGGCAGCTTCTCGCCATTGCCAGGGCGGCTGTTGCCGATCCTCCTGTCCTGATTCTCGATGAGGCCACCAGCAGCGTCGATACGAGGACCGAGGACCTGATAGAGAAGGGCATGGACAGGCTGATGGAAGGACGCACGGTCTTCGTGATAGCTCACAGGCTCTCGACGGTGCGCAATGCCGATGCGATCATGGTGCTGGAGCATGGCGATATCGTGGAGCGCGGGGACCATGGCCAGCTTATGGCCATGAAGGGACGCTATTATGAGCTCTTCACAGGGATGTTCGAACTTTCCTGATGGCGTCGCTGGCCATCAGGCCATGGGAGGATGATATGCTGCATATCACGGTAGGACGAGGTGATGAGGATTACGCGACGATACAGGAGGCAATCGATGCCGTCCCGTATGATATGCCTGCCCAGATAACCATCTCGGAAGGTGTTTACAGGGAGAAGCTGTTCTCCGATAAGGAATCCATATCGCTGTGCGGAAGCGGCGATGTCACCATCATATGGTCTGATTCCGCCAGCAGGATTGACGAGGGCGGCAGGAGGCTGGGGACGTTCAGGTCCTATACGGCATTCTTCGGCGGCAGGCATGTCTTTCTACGCAATCTCGCGATTGTCAATGATTCAGGGGATGGGAGCCTGGTCGGCCAGGGCATAGCGCTTTATCTCGATGCCGCCCGCGCCGAGCTGGAGGATGTGCGCCTCATCGGCCATCAGGATACCCTTTTCCTGGCTCCTCTTCCTGAGAAGGAGCGCGAGCCCGGCGGCTTCTATGGCCCCAGGCATCTTATCCCGCGGAGGATGACCTCCTCTGTCTTCCGCCGCTGCCGCATAGAGGGAACAGTGGACTTCATCTTCGGCTCGGGAGATGCGCTGTTCCTCTCCTGCGATATCGTCAGCGCCGGGCCAGGGTATGCCGCAGCTCCGTCAGGCAGCAGGGAGGGAAGGGGCTTGGTGTTCGATTCCTGCAGGTTCATCCCTTCCTTTGCCGGCGATGGGCCCGTATATCTGATGCGGCCATGGCGCGATGAGGGCAAGGCCTCATTCGTATCATGCAGATTCGGGGCACATATCGCGCCGGAGGGGCTTGCCCCATGGCCTGGGCGCGATGGTGAGATAGGCAGGTGCACATTCCTCGTCGCAGGATGCAGCTTCGACGGCAGGGAATCCATCCCGCTTTCCTGCCATGCCCTGCCTGAGGATATCAGGAAGATCGCCGCATCTTTCGCCGATGCGGCTGAATAGTGCAAAAAGACAGCTCAAAAGGGCCTTCCCGAGGCCTTAATATCTTCCTAGGGTCTCTGCCGTGCTGCTGACTGTCCTGGGATCCAGGTTCTCGAGAAGCCAGGGGACATCCACCGACCTCCTGTGGAGCTCCTCGGCGAACTGCTTCCATCTGAAGCATCCTGTCAGGGCCGGGATGTTGCCGATCTTGGTGCCGTTCCCGTCCAGATAGTAGTCCTTGCAGTGGATAGCCACGAGCCTAGGGCCGACGATGTCGAGTATGGAGCATATCCAGCTATGCTCGGCTTCCTCGCTGGGTATCCTGAGCGGGACGCCATCCTTCTCGGGGATGCCGGTCCATGGTATGAGATTCACCGGGTCGAGGATGACCTTGAGATGGTCTGAC
The DNA here is from genome assembly GCA_944390725.1 of uncultured Spirochaetaceae bacterium. Taxonomy (GTDB): domain Bacteria; phylum Spirochaetota; class Spirochaetia; order Sphaerochaetales; family Sphaerochaetaceae; genus Ornithospirochaeta. The sequence continues at coordinate 156,143 of CALXQU010000004.1, read as the reverse complement.
CGGAATCCATCCAGGATGCTGGCCAGCCTCTCCGGCGTCGATATCGTGTGGACGCGCGCGACAGCTTCGATGGCGACGTATGAGCCATAGCGCTCGGCTGCGTCTACCATCTGCGATAGCGAGTCCCTGAATACCGCGAGGTTCCTCGGGTCCGAGGTGTCGGGGCTGTACCCGCCTTTGGGATTGAGCGTCCCTGTCTCCGTGCCGACATAAGGGCATCCGAATGCCTTGGCGAGGGAGAGGGACTTCCTGAAGCGGTCCAGCTCGAGCCTGCGCTTCTCCTCATCAGGCTCGATGGGGTTGATGTAGCAGCCGATCATGGCAACTGATACGCCATGCCTGCTGAGCGCGGATACGATGGAGGAGATATACTCCTCATCCCATTCCTGCCATGGTCGGGATGAGGGGATGGCCTTCTTCAGCGCGAGCTGTATGAAGGCTCCCTCCTTGGCGTTCTGTGCTGCTTCGCCGAGTGCGTCAGCACAGCTGAACGAGCCTAGGTCATGGGCTCTTAAACCGATTCTGAGCATATAGCAATGGTATACTCGGAATGAGATAAAAGGAAGGTGCGGATGTTTGATGCAGCTGGATTCGGAATCGTAGCGGATGGCCGCGATGTGGCGGAAGGTATCGCGAGGGCGATAGATGCGGGACAGGAGGTCGTGCTGGGCAAAGGCACTTACCTCTCTTCGCCGATCAGGATCTCCCGGAGCGCCCATATCCATCTTGAGGAGGGCGCCGTCCTGAAGTTCATCCCTGAGTTCTCGGCGTATCCCCCGGTATTCACAAGATGGGAAGGAGTCAGGTGCTGGTGCATGCATCCCTGCCTCTTCATCGAGGATGCCGAGGGCGTCACCATCGATGGCGAAGGCACGATAAACGGAAGTGGCGAGGCATGGTGGGAGGAGACCGCGAAGAAGCGCGGCAAGCCGGGAGCGGTGCCTGCTACGGATATCGAGAAGCGCTTCGCAGCGCTCAATCCGGATTATGCGAGCCAGCCCGGGGGAGGCGGAGGCCGCGATTTCCAGTTCCTCCGCCCGCCGCTCATACAGATCAAGGGAAGCTCCGATGTCACGCTCAGGGGCATAACCGTGCGCAATTCCCCGTTCTGGACCATACATCCGCTCTACTCCAGGAGGGTCCTGATTGATTCGGTGACGATAATCAACCCATATGAGGCCCCAAATACCGATGGGATAGATATCGAATCAAGCGAGGACGTCACGGTCAGGAACAGCTTCGTCTTCGTAGGCGATGACGGCATAGCCATCAAGTCAGGCTCCGGTGCCGATGGCATCGCTGACGGCAGGCCCTGCCGCAATGTGCGCATAATAGGCTGCAATGTGAAGGCAGCCCATGGCGGCGCCGTAATCGGATCGGAGACGGCCGGCGAGATCTCCGGCATCTCGGTCGAGGACTGCGTCTTCGATGGTACCGACAGGGGCATCAGGATCAAGAGCCGCCGGGGAAGGGGCGGATGCATACACGGCCTGAGGTTCAGGAACCTGATCATGCGCGGCAATCTCTGCCCGCTGGTGATCAATATGTACTACAGGTGCGGTGCCGATGATGAGGGGGCATTCTCCCTTGAGGCCCAGCCTGTGACGGAGGCGACGCCTGAGCTCTACGATGTCGATATCTCGGAATGCCATGCCATCGATTCCATGGCGAGCGCGGGCATGCTGGTAGGGCTGCCGGAAAGGCCTGTCAGGAACCTCTCGATCAGGAGATGCACATTCGCTGTCAGGAAGGGTACCGATACCCCGGTTTCCGAATCCGATATGTACCGCGGGCTGCCCGATCCTCCATCTCGCGGGCTGCGCATCAGGAATGCCGAGGTGCATATGGAGGATGTCGAGGTCTCCTGCGAAGGGAAGAAGGTCATTATCGAGGATGGGGTGAAGCTCATATGAGGAAGCTGTTCCTCCTCGGCGATTCCACCTGTGCCTGCAAGGATGGGGATAAGCGCCCGGAGACAGGATGGGGAGAGATGCTGCAGCCGCTTCTTGCCGATGGCTGGACCGTGGCGAACCATGCAGTCAACGGCCTTTCGACGCGCACATGCTTTTCCCGGGGGATATTCGCCTGCGTGGAAGCGGAGGCCGCAGCTGGAGATGGCGCCATCATCCAGTTCGGCCATAACGATGAGAAGGTGGATGATGCGGAGCGCGGCACCGAGCCATGGTCGTCATTCATGGCCAACCTTGCGCATATGGCGTCCACGCTGAAGGGGAAAGGCGTCTATACGGTCATCGCCACCCCGATACCGAGGAGGAAGTTCATCGGCGGCATCATGCAGGATACGCATGGGGATTATGCCGCGGCAGCGAAGGCCGCGGCGCATCAGGCAGGGGTCCCCTGCGTCGATGCCACCCTGCCTGCGATGCTTGAATACCAGCGCATGGGAGAGGACTCGCGCAGGTTCCATATGGATTTCGCCCCCGGCATATATCCGAACTATCCTGACGGCGATGCCGACGGTACCCACCTCAGGCCGGAAGGGGCGGCGTACTATGCGTCGCTCATCATGAGGCTGGTCAGGGAGGAAGATGCCGGCGCGCCGTTCCTTCGATAAGGCAGACAGGCGCAATACATTGTATAATGTCCTCCATGGGCGGGCGTAAAGGATTCATCCTGGCGAATATCAACCAAGGTTCAGGCATCACCATGTGGAAGGCGATGCGGGAGGCTTATCTCTCTTCATCCGATGATTTCCTTTTCGTCTTTCCCGGAGGCAGGCTCAGCTGCAAGGAAGGCAATGAGCACCTGCGCAACAGCATCTACAGCCTCGCTTCCCCGTGCAATATCGATGCGCTCATCATATGGGCATCATCCCTGGCTGGCGCCGTGGGCATGGATGATATCGCCGGGTTCGTGAGGGAGAAGGCGGATGATCTGCCCGTCGCTTCCATAGGCATGGCCGTCGATGGGGTCGCCAGCGTCAATTTCGATGCATATAGCGGCATGGCTTCCGAGATAAGCCATTTCATAGGCGTCCATGGGCAGAGGAAGATAGCCTTCATCCGCGGACCAAGCACCCATGGAAGCGCGGAAGAGCGGTTCAGGGCCTACTGCGATGAGCTTGATAAGGCAGGCATCGCCTATGATGATGCCCTCGTATCCTCGCCCCGTCCCTGGGCTGAAGGAGAGGCTTCCATCAGGGAGCTCGTAGAGGAACGGGGCCTTGTCCCCGGCAAGGACTTCACCGCGCTGGCTGCCGCAAGCGACCTTCTGCTGCTTGGGGCCCAGGGCTATCTTGTCTCCCATGGCGTGCGCATACCCGACGACCTTATCACCGGGGGCTTCAACGGCAATGAGGATAACCTGCTGATGAGCGTGGAGCCGACTACGGTGCTGATGCCTATCTCCGGGCTGGCCAGGGCTGCCTATTCCCTAGCTTCCGGACGTACCGATGCCCATGTCATGCTTCCCGCGGAGCTGTCCGTCAAGGAATCCTGCGGATGCCGCTTCCGTCCTGCCGGCAGGGATGCCTTCATCTCCTCGATATCAGCCAATGCGTACGGCAGCGGCCTCAGGGAGCTTGCACTGAAGGCCATCGAGGAGGCTGACTCCTCATCTCCCGGCCTGATGGAGACTGCAGAGCGGTTCATCTCCAGCGGCGGGGACAGCTCCATCCTCTCGCGGTATGCCTCCATCATGGACGATGGCTCCCTGCTATATGATGCGCTCATACATGCCGAGCGCAAGGCAAGCGCCAGGGAGAAGATCACCACCCAGAGGAATGCCAGGGTGCTGGATGGCTTCAAGAACAGGCTGCTAGCCACGCGTTCGTTCCAGGACATCACGCCTATCATGGAGGAATCCTTCCCCCATCTGATGATAGGAAGCGCCTTCATAGTCCTCTACCGCGATTTCTCGCAGTCGGAGATGAAGGCGGGGTTCTCTCCTGCCGGGAGCTGCCATTCCGTGCTCTTCCCGCGCCAGGAGCTGCTGCCCGGGAAGCTCCTGGATGAAGCCGGCAGGGGCATATACGCCGTGGAGCCGCTTTTCTACGACAGCCAGGAACTTGGGTATATCCTCCTCGATGCCTCGCATGCGGAGTGCTCGATAATCGAGGATATACGCTCAGCGGTCTCCTCCTCCGTCAGGAGCATCATGCTCTTCGAGGAGGCAAGGGCCGCGCAGGAGGCTGCCGAGAAGGGCGAGCAGGCCGCGCTTGATTTCTATGCCAATGTCTCCGAGGGCATACGGCAGTCCCTTGCGGAGATACGCAGGCGGCTCTTTGATGACAGCTCCCCGCGCCAGGCTATCTTCGATACCATCGTCGGCGCCGAGAACCTGCTTGAGCTCTCGCTGGCCGAATATGAGGATGTAGGATTCGAGAAGCGCTTCTTCAATGCCTCCCTGGCTGTGGAGGATGCGCTGGCGCTGGGCATCATGCGCGGTGATGTGCCGGACAGTCTGCCTTCGATCGAGGCAGACAGGGCCATCCTCTCCAAGGCCTTCGCTGCGCTGCTGTTCCTCATGCATGGCAAGGCATCGCTTTCCGTGAGGCTCTCGCCGGCCTCGATCCAGTTCATCCTTTCCGGCAGGGTCTCCACGGAAGAGAGGAATACCATCCTCCTGGCCGAGAAGTATGCCGTCCTCCATTCCGGATCGCTGGTCATTTCCGAGGAAGCGGCCACGATAAGGCTGCCTTATCCCACGCTCTCAGGTGCCTCGGCACTGCCTGAGTCCGGCGGCGGGGTGATCTATGTGACGTCAGGGGAGGATGTTCCCGCGGCCCTTGCGCCGCTTGCTCCGCTTTCCGTACCGCTCAGCCATCTTTCGGAGCTGCTGGCCGTATCATCCGGGCTGCAGGCTGTCTCATGGACAAGCAGGGGAGGGAAGGAGACGCGCTTCCTTGCCAATCTGCTCCGCAGCCACCGCGATACGCGCAATGTGTCCTGCATATGCTTCGGCCCCGATGCCGAAGGGATATCGCTGCGCAGCGCCATCGAAGGCAGCGAGCTCCCGTCCAGCACCGCGATCTACTCGATCGGCCAGGTCGCCGTCCCTCCCATACTCGCTGAATACGGTGCCATCATACCCGTCTCCTCATTCGAGGAGGCTGCCGGCACGGCAGGCGATGTGAGGATGATCTTCATCGAGGGCCTTGCAGACGATCTCATCTCGCGCTTCCGGTCAAGCCAGCGCTTCGCGTCGGTGCCGATTGTCGCAGTATGCGCGTCCCTGGCCGATAAAGGCATCGATAGGGTGGAGGAGATACCGAACCTGATCGTCGTCAACACCTCCATACTCGAGGCGTCTGGATTCATATCGCGCCTGATCGAGGTCCTTGCCGGCAGCGGGCCGCTTCCTCCGCTGACAGGCATCATCGTCAAGAAGGCCATCGCCTATATGAATACCTGGGCGCGGAAGCCGCTTACGCGCTGGAAGATAGCCGATGCCGTGAACATAAGCGAGGATTACCTGACGAGGATCTTCCGCAAGGAGGTCGGCATATCGCCCTGGGAGTACCTGAATAGGTACAGGATCCAGCTCGCTTCGGCGCTGCTGGCCAGCACAGGGCTTTCGATGGGCGATGTGGCAAGGGAGACAGGATTCCAGGACCAGGCGTACTTCTGCCGCGTCTTCAAGAAGATAAAGGGGATCTCTCCTAGGCAGCTGCGTAGAATGTCCTGATAATCCCCGTATAATCCTAGAATATTAGTATATCAGATGTCTGAATCTTTCAATCTTCGGTTTGGATTATCTCATAGCCGCACCTTAACCTGAACATAACGAGGTAGGCTATATGAAGATATCAAGACAGGGGACCGCTGCTGCTCCGGTACCGAAGCAGATGCAGCGGAGCAAGCTGAGGAGGGAGATCGCCAGGCATCGCTCGGTCTATGTCCTTGCCCTTATCCCGCTCATCTACTACATCATCTTCAAGTACGTTCCCATATGGAACTCGCAGATTGCCTTCAAGGATTTCATGGCCATAGATGGCGTGCTGGGGTCGCCGTGGATCGGCCTTGAGAACTTCAGGACGTTCATCAACTCCTTCTATTTCTGGTCGCTGATCAGGAATACCGTGATGTACTCGGTCGGCAAGCTCCTCATATCGCTTCCTCTCTCGGTCATACTTGCGATAGCGATCTATGAATGCACCAGGCCCGGCCTGAGGAAGGTCGTGCAGACGCTTGCATATCTGCCTCACTTCCTTTCCTGGGTAATCATGTACGGCATCCTCCTCGCGCTCCTCGCGCCCGGCGACGGCGTCTTCAATGATGTCATAGAGCTCTGCGGAGGCAAGGCGGTCGACTTCCTTTCCAACACGAAGACGTTCCCCTGGGTCGTGCTTATCTCCGATGCATGGAAGGAGATGGGCTGGTCGGCAATCATCTTCATCGCCGCGCTCATGGGCATTGACGTATCGCTCTTCGAGGCTGCGATGGTGGAAGGCGCCAACAGCTGGCAGAGGGTAAGGTACATCACGCTTCCTGCCATAGCGCCCGTCATCGTCACCGTCCTCATCCTCAAGCTGGGAACCATCCTCGACGCTGGCTTCAACCAGATATTCATGCTCTATTCACCGCAGGTATATGCCGTCGGCGATATCATCGACACATGGGTGTACAGGCAGGGCCTCCTGGAGTTCGAGTTCGGCCTTGCGACCGCTGTCGGCCTCTTCAAGGGAGTGTTCGGCATGTTCCTCGTGCTTTTCGCGAACTGGCTTTCCAGGAAGCTCACGGACAGCTCGCTTTTCTGAGGAGGGGAAGATGGCAGTGAAAGTACAGAAGCATCTGAAGCCCCAGATACAGAACAAGAAGGTGAAGCTCACCGCTGCGGACCATGTATTCAATATCTGCGTCAATGCATTCATGGTCTTCATACTGATAGCGATCATCATCCCGGTGTGGTCCACGGTGACGCTCTCGTTCAGGCCCGCTGATTTCCTCGGTACCAACCTCGAGGGCATGTTCCTGCCTCCGTGGGACTGGTCGACAGACGCATATACGGCCCTCCTCGGCAATGACGGTTTCCTTGATGCGTTCCTCAACAGCTTCAAGATCCTCATCGGCGGCGTGGCCTGTGCCCTCATCCTGACGGTGCCGATGGCATATGTGCTCTCGGTGCAGTCGCTTCCTGGGCGCAAGATCATCAACATGATTGTCATCATCCCGTACGTCTTCAACGTCGGCATGATTCCCGCATACCTGCTCGTGAAGGATATCGGCCTCATCGGCCACCTGCCGGCGGTCTTCCTTCCGGGGGCGATCTCCACTTACAACTGCATCATCATGAGGCAGTTCTTCGTCGGCATCCCCAACGAGCTGAAGGAATCAGCGAGGATTGACGGCTGCACTGAGCTGCAGGTGCTCTTCAGGATCATACTGCCGCTTTCAAAGGCAATTGTCATGACGATCGGGCTCTATTATGGCGTATCGTTCTGGAATGACTTCTTCAATGCGATGCTCTACCTGAACGATAACTATCCGCTTCCGATTCTCCTCAGGAATATCCTTCTTGCCTCCGGCATGAACGAGTACGTCGAGGTAAGCGCCTTCGGCAATGCTCCTGTCAATGCCATCAAGGCGGCATCGGTATTCATGAGTGCGATCCCTATGGTTATAGCGTATCCGTTCATCCAGAAGTACTTCACTAAGGGTACCCTGCTTGGATCGGTGAAGGGCTGATTGGCAAATAAAGGAGGAAAGAATGAAAGCTCTTAGGAATATCATGATCGCGATGCTTATCGCGCTTGCGGTGCTGCCGCTGGCAGCGGGAGGCAGCAAGGAAGCTGCCGCGGCATCAGGCGATGGTCCCGTGACCATCGAGCTCTGGTTCGGCGCCGCGATGACGGAAGCCGGCATGGTCCCGGATGACTGGGTCGGCTATGATATCATCCGTGACAAGCTCGGCATCGACCTCAAGCTCACGATGCTTCCGTCGAATGAGAGCGACCAGGATGTGAAGATCCAGGCTGCAGGCGCCGGCAACGCGCTTCCGGATATCTTCATGGTCCGCCGCCCTGTCCTCGTCAACCTCGTGAAGCAGGGTCTCGTGTCACCTGTCGATGACTGCTTCGACAAGATGCCGCATCGCACGGAGCTGCTCTATGACAAGGATGCCAAGGCGCACGCCACGGTCAATGGCCACATCTATGGCTTCCCATCGCCGGGCATGATCGTCAGGAACGAAGGACTCCTCGTCAGGAAGGACTGGCTCGACAAGCTCGGCCTCTCCGTTCCCACCACGACGGAGGAGTTCCTCGAGGTGGCAAGGGCATTCACGTTCGAGGATCCTGACGGCAATGGCGTCAACGATACATATGGCTATGGCGCATTCATCGAGATCGAATCGAATCTCAAGGGCTATCCTGGCTCAAGGCTCTGGCCGATCATGGGCGCTTTCGGCGTAGAGGGCCTCTGGTCCCTCAAGAGCGGCGAGGAAGGACTCAATATCTACAAGCCTGAGTTCTATGACTTCATGGTCTTCCTCAAGGGCATGTGCGATGAGGGCATCATCGATCCGAACTGGCTCTCATACAAGAAGGATGACTTCAGGGCAGCATGGAAGCAGGGCAGGTTCGGCATGATGTATGAGCAGAATGCCGCCTATGCCGCGACAAGCAACTATGCGCCGTTCGACAAGAACTTCCCTGATGGCGAGTGGATCGTGATCGATGCGATCAAGGGACCTGAAGGCAAGGCAGCCATCGGCGCATACGACATGAACTACAGGATCTATGCCGTCTCCAGGAAGGCTGCGGATGCCGGCAAGCTTGACAAGATCTGCGAGCTTCTGGAATGGATGAGCTCCGATGAGGGCTACTATCTCCTCGGCTGGGGTGTCGAAGGCGTCAACTATGTCCTTGATGAGGATGGCATACCGGTAGCAGGTGACCTCGGCGATATGGCATTCACCGGTTCCAAGGGACAGGTCTATACCCAGCTCAGGAACCTCGTGTTCTACAATGGCGATGTCGAGCTGGCTTCCAGGTATCCGACCTATATCACGGAAGTCTCCAAGAAGGAGATGTCCGCCCTCAAGACGCTGAGGGAGATGCAGGCGATGACATGGACGAACGCGATCGGTTCCGGCAACCTGCCGACTCCGAATGCGGACGTGAAGAGGTTCTATGAGCAGACGCTCGGCGAGTTCCTCACAGGCGCAAGGCCGCTTAACGAGGGAACATGGCAGGAGTTCATCGATGGCTTCAACGCTATCGGCGGCAAGGCCTGGAACGACGAAGGCGTCGCATACATGACCGAGAACGGTCTCCTGCACGACTGACCTATATAGCCGGCCGCTGCGGCGGCTGGCAGCCAATGGAGGATTTCTGATATGCCGGTTCCTTTGTCGCTGGCTCTCGTGCAGAGCGTAAGGAAGAGATACACGCCAGGCATGATGGTGTGGCATTATGAGCACGGCCATGTGCTTCTCGCATCGCTTGTAAGCGCTGAGGAGCATGGCGATGATACGGTCTATCCATGGGTATATTCCATGTATGACAGGCTCGTGCATGATGATGGCAGCATCGATACATACAGGCAGGGTGAATACAACCTCGATATGGTCAATGCCGGCAGGGCCCTCTTCCGGCTTGCGGGGAAAAGCGGCGAGGAAAGGTTCATGAAGGCTGCCGAGAGGCTCCACAGGCAGCTTGAGAGCCAGCCGAGATGCCATAATGGCGTCTACTGGCACAAGGAGATATACCCGTGGCAGATCTGGCTTGATGGCCTCTATATGGAGGGCCCTTTCAAGGCGGAGTATGCCTCCATCCACGGAGCGGCTGGGGATTTCGATGATATCGTCAGGCAGATCATAGTCACCAATGATGTGATGCGTGACCCTGATACCGGGCTTCTCTATCACTGCTTCGATGAATCAAGGGGCATGAAGTGGTCAGATGATGTCACGGGGCTTTCGCCTCATTTCTGGTCCAGGTCGATAGGGTGGTATATGATGGCGATCATCGATGTGCTTGACTATCTGCCGCAGGACCAGGGCGGGCGTGACCGGCTCATCGGCATACTGCAGTCACTCGTGGATGCCGTGCTCAGGTACCAGACCGATGGGATGTGGTACCAGGTGACCGACCAGGTCGGCAGGGAAGGGAACTACCTCGAGACCTCCGGGTCCAGCATGTTCGCCTATTCCATACTCAAGGGTACGAGGCTCGGATACCTCGATCCCTCCCTGAGGGGAAAGGGCCTTGAGGCCGTGGAGGCAATCAGGGACAGATACCTCACGGAGGAGGATGGAGAGCTCCATCTCGGCGGCATCTGCTCCGTGGCTGGGCTCGGCGGCAATCCATACAGGGATGGTTCCTATCGCTACTATCTCAGCGAGAAGGTCGTCGCCGATGATTTCAAGGGAGTCGGTTCCTATATACTGGCCTGTACAGAGGAAGAGCGCTGAGCCCTTCCCCTGGAAGTCTATCTCGTTCGTGCTTCACAGGCACCGGGTCCGCAATGGACCCGTTTGTCATCCCAGTATCTTCCTCACTTCTGCAGCCAGCGCCTCAGCCAGCGCCTTATGGGAGTCCCTATCCATATGGAGGCAGTCAGGGCCCGGGGTTGCGACGGTGGCCGCGTCGAAGAAATGCACGCCCTTGAGCTCCGCTACATGGCGGTATTCGGCCGCAAAGGCCCTGGAGCGGTCTACGGATGACTCATCATATGTCCCGAAGCGCGAGTCCTCGGCCCCGTCAGCGATCAGGATAGGGGAGATAAGCAGGATCTCCGGGCTGTTGCCGCTCCACAGCGACCATTTCTGGATGGCCTCGATGATCTTCAGGTTGCCCCAGGCTATCGTCCGGGCATTGCCTGCGAAGCATGCCTTCGCGTCATTGGTGCCAAGCATTATCGTGACGAGGTCGAGCGGGCTGTGCGACTCAAGCAGCATCTCGATTACGTCAAGTCCCCTGCGATAGGAGACATGGGGATCCGCAGCTGCGGCAGTGCGCCCCCCGAGCCCTTCCTCGATGATCCTGTATCCAGGTCCCAGCAGCATCTGCAGCCTGCCTGTCCATCTTACGTCATATGGCCACCTTGGCTCGTCATACGGAGTGGCGCCGTATGTGTTCGAGTCGCCGAAGCAGAGTATGCTCTTCATGGGAGGAAGTCCTTCCTTTCAGGCGTGAAGATGTCTATCAGCTCGCCTTTCTCGATGCATTCCAGCCCGTGCTCGGCATCCGATGGTATGCAGACGCTGTCGCCGGCGGATATGCGCCTTGTCTCGCCTGAGAGCGTGAAGTCGAACACTCCCGATATCACATAGCAGATCTGCGTATGCGGATGGCTATGCAGCGTGCCTCTCCCGCCCTGCTCGAAGAATAGATGGCATGCCATCACGTCATCGCAGTGTGCCAGCACCTTGCGGCTGGATTTCCCATCAAGGACCTTCGCCTTGATATCCTTATCGAAGAAGAATCCCATATGCTACCTCCTGAGCAGCGCTTCCCACTGCTCGTTTGCCTTGGCTATCGCCTCTTCCTTGTCTATCGTGAGGAGCCTGCCGTGCTCCAGCAGCTTCCTGCCCTTGCAGAATACCGTATCTATGTTCTTCCTGTCAGTGGAGAACGCGAGCGCGGAGAACGGGTCGTTGAGCGGGGTCTCGTTGACCTGGTGGGTATCGACCAGGATGAGGTCCGCGTCCTTTCCCTCCTCCAGCGTGCCGATCCTGCTGCCGAGTCCCAGCGCCTTCGCGCCGTCCCTGGTGGCCATGCTGAGGATGTCGTATGCGGAGAGCCTCGGCTGCGCGAGCAGTGCTGCCAGGCCGATGTCCTTTATCATCGAGAGATTGTTGTTCGATGATGCGCCATCGGTGCCGATTGCCACGTTGATGCCGCTCTCCCTCATCTTTGCCACAGGGGCATAGCCAGAGGCCAGCTTGAGGTTCGAGGCCGGGTTGTGCACCACTGACGCGCTCCTTATCTCCCCGAGCCTCTCTATCTCACTGTCTGTGAGGTGGACGCAGTGGGCAAGGTATGCCGGTGTGCGGAAGAAGCCGAAGGAATCCAGGTACTCAAGCGGTGTCATGCCGAATTCCCTGAGGGAATCCTCGACTTCCTTCCTTGTCTCGGAGAGGTGGGTGTGGACCATCGCGCCGCGTCCAAGCGCCCAGTCCGCAGCCGCTCCATATGTCTCCCTCGTGCAGGTATAGATGGCATGGGGAGCTGCATCTATGCGTATCAGGTCGCTGCCGGCCGCTTCCTCGTCAAGGCGCTGCGGGAGCGTCTGCAGCCTCTGCTCCGTTTCCTTGCCATCGCCGAAGAATGTCATGCCGATGATGCCCCTGATGCCGGCTTCCTTGAATGCCCTGATGGTGTTCCATCCGTTGAAGTACATGTCGGCAGCGGCAGTGCAGCCTGATTCTATCATCTCCGCCGCGGCGATCTTCGATGCCCAGTAGATGTCTCCGTCCTCGAGCTTGTCCTCGATCCTGAATATCTCGGCAAGCCAGTCCTGCAGGTTCGCCTTGCCGTCCTTGAAGTTCCTCATCAGGACCATGGCCGCATGCGTATGGCAGTTGACGAATGATGGCATCGCTATCATCCCCGAGCCATCTATCTCCTCGGTTCCCTTTTCCTCGACAGTGCCGATCCTGTGGATCTTCCCGTTCCTGATGGAAACATCCCCATGGAAGAGAAGGCCTTTCTCCGTCATGGGGATGATCGTTGCATTTCTGATTACCGTCGTCATAGTGCCGATTATAGCACTTATTTCTGCACGGTTCCTCTCTTGATCTTCTTCGTCGTGGTCATTTCCATCGGCTCATCGACTATCGTGACCTTCTCGATCTTCTTATAGCCGGCAAGCTGCTTGTTGACGTCCTTCACGATGCCTTCGATCTCAGCCTTGATGGCTTCCTTGGAGAGGTTCTTCTCCTTGATATAATCCGGAGAAGGATAGATTACTGCCTCGATGCTCTCGGAAGGGACATCCTTCTTCTGCTGGAAGCCGCGGATGAGTATCTGCTCGATCTGCGTATAGAGCTGGAACATATCCTCGATTTCCTCCGGGAATACGTTCTTGCCGCCTTCCGTGACGATGATGTTCTTCTTCCTTCCCTTGAGATAGACGTAGTTATCCTTGTCCATGTAGCCGAGGTCGCCTGTCTTAAGGTAGCCGTTCTCGTCGAAGAGCGCCTTCGTGTTCTCCTCATCGTTGAGGTAGCCGATGCAGTTGTTCGGTCCCTTGATCCTGATCTCCCCGATTCCGTCCGCGTCCTTGTCGGCGATGATCATGTCGATGAATGCGAGCGGATGGCCGATCGAGTCGACGATGAACTTCTCAGGCGGATTGAGGGTGACGACAGGGGAGGCCTCCGTCAGGCCATAGCCCTGGAGGAAGTCGAGCCCCAGCTGCTGGTACTGCTTGAATACCTCAGGCGAGAGCGGGCCGGCACCGCAGATGAGGAGCTTCGCGTGGTCCAGTCCCAGCTGGCTTGTGATCTTCTTCTGGAAGAAGCCCTTGAGAGGCGACTTGCCGAAGTGCACCTTGCACCAGCCATTGAATGCCATCAGCGTGCGGATCAGTGCGTATGTGAGCGCGCCTTTCTCCCTGATCTTCTTCATGATGCCTGCGATGACCTTGTTGTAGAGGAGGGGGATGCCCATGAATACGGTGACCTTGCCCATCTTCATGTCAGCGATCATCCTCGATACGATGATGCCATGGCCGAAGATGCATTCGCTGCCGAACTTCACCGACTCGAGAAGCACTGTCGTGCAGCAGTAGCTGTGATGGAGCGGCAGGAGCGCGTAGAAGACCTCATGGTCAGTGAGGAAGCTGATCTCATTCGCTGCCTGGTATACGTTGCATATGATGCTCTTGTGGGTAAGCACGGCACCTTTCTCGTTGCCTGTCGTGCCTGATGTGAAGAGGATTGCCGCATAATCGTCCTCGCTTACCTCCACCTTCTGCTCCATCGGCGCGATATCGACATCGGAGAGCTTGACGTAGTTGACGTCCCTTCCCTTGAGCATGGCTGTCCCGTAGAGCGAGCTGTACCACTTCCCGCCGATATCCTTCATCTTCTCCAGCACGTCGAAATCGGCGATTGCGAACTTCACGTCAGCGAATTCCGAGAGCCTCATGCACCTGTCCACATGCATCTGGTTGTCGATGGGGACGATGACTCCGCCTGCATAGAGGATCGCGAAGTAGGCGATTGCCCAGTCCGGGCTGTTCTTGCCGTTGAGGAGGACCCTGTCTCCCTTCGACACGCCTTTCGACCTGAGGTAGGCTGCCGCCTTCCTTATCTTCTCGTATGCCTCAGCGAAGGTGAGCGCCTTCTTCTCCGGCTCGAAGACGGAGAATGAGATGTGGTCGGGCCAGCGCTTGACCGCCATCTCATAGAGCTCGGGAATCGTCGGCCATTCGCCCTTGACGATCGTGCCTCTGAACTGATCTATCTCATCCCAGGATCTTCCTGCCATGTTTTTCCTCCAAATCTTGATATCACCTGCATTTTGACGTTTGGAAATGAATGTGTCAACAACATGCTGATGGATAATTCCGTCCAATATGGGGATTATGCCGGCGGGGTGACATCAGGGAATTTCCCGATAAGCTGTTTACAAGGCAGGCCAAAGAAAGTATACTCGCTAAAGCTTCGGGTAGTAGCGCAGGGGCTAGCGCACTTGGTTCGGGACCAAGGGGTCGGAGGTTCAAATCCTCTCTGCCCGACTTCATAGCAGCCGGTTCCGATAGGACCGGCTGTCTTCATGCCTGCAGGAACGGCATTATCCTCTCAGCGTCCTTATACCCTTTCCCGTACAGCCGCATGATATCATCATGCCTGTGCCTGAGCGTGGTCACGCCGCAGGTGTCATCAGGGGCTATGGCCAGGAGTCTCCCTTCCTTCTCGTAGCGCTCCATCCCGTCGAGCTGGCGGTTGTATGTCTCCGCGCGCAGTGCCATCGCACGGCCGGCTTCCGGGTATTTCCTGGATATCGCATCGGCAATCCACCTGTCCTTTCCCGGCTCGCGGTGGAAATGGCGCGGCTTGGTGAGTATGGCCACCACCTTGTCGGCGCCCATCTCGAAGGCCTTCATGTAGGGTATGGGGTCCGTGATGCCGCCATCGTAGCAGAGGCTGCCTCCCAGCTCTATCGGCCTGCAGGCGACAGGTAGCGCGGAGGATGCCTCAAGGACCCTCAGGTCTCCCTTCCGCAGCGATTCCTTGGGGAAGTACAGCGGCCTGCCGGTAGCTGCATCGGTCGCGACGAAGGCCATATCCTCCTTCGCGGCAAGGAAGGCATCGGCATCGAACGGGTCCTCCTTGCCGGGATTGGACAGCTCCTCATAGATATACCGCAGGTTCATGAATGTCCCGTGGCGGAGCAATGGCCAGAGGCCCATGTATTCCTTCCTGCCGGGATATACCGTATAGAAGCGCAGCACCCTTCCCCGCTGGCGGGCGAAATAGGTGGCAAGGTCGGCAGCTCCTGCCGATACCCCGATTCCAAATGAGAAGGGGAAGAGCCCGTTATCCATCAGGTAGTCATAGATCCCGGCACCGTAGACAGCCCTCATGCCGCCTCCGACATCGATTAGCGCGCTTTTCATACTGCCACGATTCTAATCCTTTGGCGGAAATTCTGGAATCATGCTGAAGCAGGGCTTATCATCAGGGTATGGATAATGAAGTTCTCAGTTCGATGAAGGGAAGGAGGAGCTGCAGGAGCTATCTTCCGCAGCAGATCGGCGATGATGAGCTCGAGGCCGTCCTCGAGGTAGGGACATATGCGCCATCGGCGATGGGCAGGCAGCCATGCAGGATCGTCGCGGTACAGGAACCCGGGACGCTTAGGAAACTCTCCAGGATGAATGCAGCTGTCATGCATGCCGATTCCGATCCGTTCTACGGCGCTCCGACCGCAGTCGTGGTCCTTGTCGATGCAGCTGATGCCAACTGGCTGCAGGACGGGTCATGCGTGATGGACAATATGCTCAACGCAGCCCATGCCGTGGGGCTCGGTTCCTGCTGGATCAACAGATGCTATGAGATGTTCGAGACGGAGGAGGGCAGGGCCCTGCTGGGGGAATGGGGCATCGAAGGCAGCTGGAAAGGCGTCGGCATCTGCATACTCGGCTATCCTAAGGAAGTGGCACCTGCCAAGCCGCGCAGGGAGGGGATGGTAGTCAGGATCAGGTGAAGTCGGCGAAGCGGGCATCGGCAGCCCTTGCCAGGTCCTCAGGCCTCAGCTCGAGCTGCACCCCGCGCTGGCCTGCACTGACGAAGATCGTTTCCTCCAGCGTCGCTAGTTCCTCTATGAAGGTGGGGAACTTCCTCTTCATGCCCAGGGGCGAGCATCCGCCCCTGATATACCCTGTCAGCGGCAGGAGCTGGGTGAGCTTTATCAGGTCTATCTCCTTAGATCCCGTGAGGGCCCTGGCTTTCTTGAGCGAGACCTCGGCTTCGGCAGGCAGGCAGAAGACGAATGTCTCCCTGGCCTGGTTCTGCATGACTATCGTCTTGTATACCCGTTCCAGCGGGAGCCCTGCGCTCTCTGCGGCATGGATGGCATCCAGATGGTCCTCATCGAAGCTGTATGTATGCACCTTGTACCCGATTCCGAGGCTTTCGAGTATCCTCATCGCATTGGTCTTCATGCAGACAGGATACCCCTTATCGCCTCAGATGAGGAATATGGCATAGCCTGCGAAGAAGATGATGCTCCCGGCAAGCACGAAGAGATGCCAGATGAAGTGGTTATGGGGAATCCGCTTCATGCCGTAGAAGAGGATCCCGGAAGTGTAGGTGATCCCTCCTGCTATGAGATACGGGAAGAGCCCATCGGGAAGGAGCGGGTAGACCTGCGGCCATACCGAGAGGATCGACCATCCCATGGCGGCATAGAGCGCTATATGGAGGACATAGAGCTTCCCCCAGTATTTCGTGGTGAGGAATATGCCGAGGAGCGCGGCTATCCACATACCTGCTGCATATCCATATGCAAGCGGCGTCCCCATATAGAGCAGTACGGGGGTGTACGATCCCGCTATGAGGATATAGATCGATGAGTGGTCCATTATCCTCATCAGGCGCTTGAGCGCACCTGTGGGAAGCTGGTGGTACAGGAACGAGGATGCGTACATGATGACATTCGATGCGGCGAATACCGCCATGCCGGGATTGATTCCCTCCACGGCGATTACCCATATGAAGCCAAGCAGCGCAAGCAGGAGGCCTGCAAGGTGCGAATAGGCGTTCTCCTTCTCAAGTGAGATGCTGCTGTATACCGGCAGCGATATATGCGTGTTGAGCCAGTTCTCCATGGCCCGAGCGTAGCACTGCCTGATAGCCGGAATCAAAAGCGAATAATAGCCATTTGGCGTTCCCATGCTATCTAGTGATATTTGACTATCCAACGTATTTGCTTTGTATTAAATGATTTGTCTATGTCCTGTATCTTTGCGGGCCACGTTAGCTGTATTGGTCCTATTGCAGTGACCTGCAACAAGAAAGAGAGATAAATATTGACAAGAAACAACGGGGGGGGGGGTATATTTACGACAATAAACAAGGAGGAATTCGTATGAAATCCATCAGGAAAGCAGCTGCCTTTGCTCTTGCTGCTGTGCTTCTTTTCGCATCCTGCTACAACTATGGCCCGCTGCCGCCGGTCATCGGAGGAGGGCCATGGGTGCCGTCAGAACCTGCTGTAACGGCTGATGAAGCCGCTAAGGCTGCCGCGGAATACATCGATGCAATCGATTATGATGATAAGCTGTATCCTCTCGCCAAGAATCTGTTGACAGCCTATGTTGCTGCCGCAGGTGAGACTGTCCAGACTGAATATGCAGATGAGATTGCTGCATTGAAAACAGTCGTGAATGCAATCAGCGATAGCTCAATTACATCAACTGATTTAGCCAATGCCTTGGATACACTTATTGCCTTCGCGGGAACTGATATGCCGGTAACTGCGGAGGCCCTTGATAAAATCTCCACTAGTGTGGAAAGCGGTTCCAGTCTAAAGGATGCAATTAAGGATAATATACTTCCATTAGTTTCAAGCATTAATACAATCTTCGGAGAGATTTCAGAGAAGCTTGATATCGTTCTTGGTGATGTAATCGAGAAAACAGAACCTGTAACCTATGGCGATTATGCTTTTGCCGTTACTGCACACTCTCTTGATACAGCAAACTTTGCAGAAATTATAAAGGTGCTTATTGCCCCAACTTTGAAATCCTCTCTTGGAAACCTTGGTTTTATTGTAGATACGGTGCTTTCATTGCCTGAGGAAGTTTATGCACCAATGTCCTTGAGCATGGCTGTAACATCCAATACGATGAATTCAAGAATCTTCACAGATGAAAGCCAGTGCCAGTACAAGGGGACAGTCAATATGACAGTTGATTTCAGTGCTGTCTATGCATATGACGAGTATATAAAAGATAAAGACACATATGTTGAATTCGATTCTATCACCGTTGCTTCAGCAGGTTCGCTTGATGTGAAGAAGGGAGATGACCAGCCTGTGTGCAAGCTCGGCCTCGATGTTGAAATACCGTTGACTGTCTTTGCAGATTATGAAGAGGGAACAGGTATCACAATCGAGAATCCGCTGAACCAGGAAATCACCGGTACGATGCTTACGGTTACGCAGGTGGCAGACCTGGATAAAGCTTCCGGTACTGTCACGTACGAGGGAACTGAAGTGCCGTTTGGTGATGTCTATGCATTGACAGCCCAGGGCAGTAACTAGTTATCCGGATTACGCTTTATGGGGAGATGCTTCGGTGTCTCCCTTTTCTTAATGTTACTGGCATGGTTCATTGCTAGAGGGTGAAAGACCCTTGAGGGAGTTGCAGTGCTTACCTCTGATATGATGTGATTGTTGTAAAGAACTGTTTGTACGATTTTCTCCTTCTGCCGGCTTATAGGATGGCAATGCCTATATAGGTAAGGGAAAGAGCTCAGTTTCTATCGGGGGGGGCGAAGGATAGCGGGAAGAAAATAAGCCTTGGAATACCTACTGTCATGACATGAGGGCCCAGCAGCTGCAGGATTGCCTTCCAGCCGCAATCTGCCTGTGTAGCAGGAGGCATGATAATATGAATGGATTTGTATTTGTATTAATGATGTAGTAACATTGTATGTACGGAGGTGATTGGTATGATGAGCACGATCACAATCAGGGTTGACGGAGCCCTCAAGGAGGAGGCATCCGCTCTGTTCAGGGATCTGGGGATGGATATGACTACCGCATGCACGCTTTTCCTCAGGAAGGCCGTTGCTATGGAGGGCATCCCTTTCGCAGTCACGAGAGTGCCGAGCAGGGAGACTATGCAGGCAGTATCCGATGCGATGAACCTGAAGGATCTGGAAGGGCCGTACAAGACCATGGAGGACCTGAAGGCGGCACTCGATGCTTGATATCTTCCTTACGAAGCAGTTCAGGAAGGACTACAGGAAAATCAGCAGGGCAAGGGATATATCGCCGCTTCTGGATATCATCGACATGCTCAGAAACGGGAAGAAGCTTCCCGAGAGGAACAGGGACCATGCGCTGACAGGGGAATACAGGGGCATGAGGGAATGCCATATAGCTCCTGACTGGCTGCTGATATACCGCATAGATGCAGGAAGCCTGATACTGGTGCTTTCCCGGACAGGTAGCCATAGCGAGCTGTTCCGCTGACAAGCTGAGGATTGGATCCTAGCAGATCAATGCCGATAGTCGGAATCGAACCGACATGGAGTTGCCCCCGGCAGATTTTGAGTCTACTGCGTCTACCAGTTCCGCCATATCGGCAATGATAGTGAGAATCTATTTCATTTTCCTCTTATTTTCAAGATGAAGGTTCATTGAAGGCCCTCTATATTTGGTTTAGGCTAAGAGGCATGGGTAGGAAATTCATTGCTTGTGCTTTGCTGCTTATGATGATGCTGGTTCCGGTCCTCGGTGCGGAGGATGTGTATTCGCAGGTGCTGTCGCTGGATTCCGTGATTACATACGGCGATGCGGGGTTCAGGGAGAGGATCCTTGCGCGTACGGAAGGCCAGAGGGATCCCCTGGGACTGGTCATGACGGGAAGCTGGGCTTCGGCATCTGCCCATCTCGGCGTGCTCTATTACCTTGAGGAGCAGTCGATGCTGCCTGATTTCATCATCGCGAACTCAGCATCGGCGCCCATAGCGATACTCTATTCCGCAGGAGCCGCTCCTGAGGATATAGCCCATTTCCTTGAACGCCTGGATATCCCATCGGTGCTTAGGCTCACCCTGCCTGTCGAGGGCGGATTCTTCAATACCTCATCGCTTGAGGCCCTCTTCGAGGCTGTCCTTGGCCGCGATACCCTGCTGGAGGACCTGCGCATACCTGTCATGGTAATCGCCGAGGACCTTGTCACCGAGAGGGAGGTAAGGGTAGCGGAAGGCAATGCCGCGCGCATTGCCGTGGCTGCTATGTCCTATCCTGCCATCTTCCCGCCCATCGAATACAATGGCCATCTGCTCATAGACAGCGCTATCTCGACAGCAGCGCCGCTTGATGTCGCCTACCAGTATACGGATACCGTCATGCTCTCGACTGCGTTCGGGTATGATTCCGGGGCCAATCTCCTCAATCCGATGAATGCCGATGCCCTCTCGATACCGGTGAAGCAGCGCGCTGCCGCCGATATCAGGTCGCGCGATGGCATCATCTGGGTCAATACCAATCCGTCAGGCTACGGCTCGCTGGATTTCAGCAAGGCCTATGAGATAGGTGTCCTCGGCTATGAAGGCACCGCGATGTGGAGCGATTCGATTGCGCTTATCGACGTTCCGGCCGATTCGTTCCCGCAGCCCTCTCGGGATGCCATGAAGGAGGCGATGGACAGCTCGCTGCGCAATCTCTGCTTCGGCCGCGTGACGCCTTCCAGGGGCAGCCATGTCCTGAGCGCCGATTTCGACTATGGCCCGTTCGATGGAGGCGATTCCTACCTTACCGATGCCAGCAATCTCGCTTTCAGGTACTCATACCGCAACAGCTGGTTCGAAGGCGGAGGTGATGTCGGATTCGTGCTTGATACCAACACGATAAATACCGTCAGCGCGGCGCCGATGGCAGGAGGCTTCGTCGGCTTCTATCCATTCTCGCTGATGAGGATCACGCTCGACCTGCAGGCGGAGTTCATACTGGAATCTCCGTATATCCCTGAGCTCTATGGCAGGCAGGGCCTTGACCTGATGATCCTCAATGAGAGCTGGTATGGGCTCTCTTTCCATGAAAGCTTCGAATACAGGACGGGATTCACAGGGCCGCAGGCGCTTGTCATCACGGCAGGCGTGGATGGCGATGTCAGGCCGCTTGACTGGCTGGGGATCGATGCATCGGCTGGGTATATGCTTACGTCGGATACCATCGAGTTCGCCGCCATCAGGCATTTCGTGCAGGTCTCTGCAGATCTCCGCTTCGATATCCCGCCCCTTGATAACCAGCTCTACTTCAGGCTGGGCGTGAAGAGCAGGATTGCTGCCGATGGCCTTGGCGGCGTGCCTCTCTTCCAGGCGGATGGCTACCTGAGCCCGAATATCCTCGCCAATGAGGACTACTATAACAAGGGCGTTTCCGGTACCGGTGCCATGCATGCGACCATGATCAGCATATATGCAGGCTGGGATATCCCGGGAGAGCCGTCGGTCGGTTCCGTGCTCTTCATCGAGGACAGCGAGATCGGCGCCTATTGCGATATGCTGCTCCTCGGGAGCGAGTTCAGCGTCTCTGCCGGCGTGCAGCTGCAGACATCGTTCTCGCTGATGAAGACAGCGAAGCTGCCTCTGCGCCTCAGGCTGGGCTATGATTCCTGGGCAGGCAGCTTCGCGTCATCGTTCTCCGTAGGCCTCGAATTCTAGGAGTGCCTGCGGATCCACTCCTCATCGCTTTCGGAGAGGTCGGTATCGACATCGTCGCTGTCTTTGGGCTCCTCTGCCACGTCCTCGTCAGTGGTCAGCACAGGAGGCTCCTGCAGGTCCAGCCCGCCATGGGTTTCAGGCAGCATCATGCCGGTGAATGGCTCAGCAGCCCTCTCCCAGTCCGGGAGCCTGCCGTTGATGAACATCAGCGGATTGCCGAGGATGGCCTCCGTCGCGGGGATTACCTGCCAGTCGTCGCGGATTGCCGCTTCCAGCTTCTCTATATCCTCGCGCTTGTAGATCGATGTCATGTGGCATACTGTGTCCCGGGCCCTGCCGATGGCATCGATGGCCTTGTCCCTCTCGCCATAGAAGAGATAGGCCATGGCAAGGTGGATGTATGGGTCGGAGAAGGCTGGTGTGGACTTGTCCAGCATATCGGTTATGATGGCGCCGGCAGCCTTGTAGTTGCCCTCGAGGATATATGAGACAGCCCTGAAGTCTATGATCGCAGGAGAGCCGTCGTCTATGCCGATGCCGGCCTTGAGGTTCTCCCTGAAGCTGCGGATATCCCCCTTGCTGAGGTAATAGGTGCAGAGGTTGACGTAGACGTTCTTGTCCCTTTTCCCGGGACCTTCCTTCGCGCTTTCGCATAGCTCTATGGCCCTGTCGATATCCCCATGGTACCAGTAGTAGATGGAGAGGACGGCCTTCGCTTCCGCCGCGCGCTTGTCATTGCTCCCCTTCGTTATAGGTTCCAGCGCTTCCTTCGCATTCTCGCTCATGTTCGCCCTGAGGAGCACGGAGGCGGCTATCACCGTATACTGGTCGGATATGCCGGCCTTGAGGGCCTTCTCGAAGCATTCGAGCGTCTTCTTTCCATCCCCTCCGGACTGGAATAGCTTGACGGCCTTGGAGAAATAGTAGTTGCCTCTTGCTCCCCATACCAGCAGCGCCGATGAGAGCACCAGCGCCACGAGCGGTATCCATGCCGGGATCTGCTCATTGGACAGGAGTATCACGGAAATGACGAGGAGGATTATGCCTGGTAGGTTCCTGTATCGTTTCATAGAAGCGATGTTACCATGAAAGGGAAGCCAATGAAACACTCAGCCTTTTGTGCTAGAATCATCCTGTATGGGGGAAAGACTGCTTCTTCATGTCTGCTGCGGACCATGTTCCACTTCATCTGTCGAGAGGCTCCTTGCCGAAGGCTATGAGCCTGTCCTGTTCTTCTCCGATAGCAATATATTCCCCTATGAGGAGTTCATGAAGAGGTATGAGAACCTCCTGATAGTCGCCAGGCATTACGGTCTTGAGACGATACTGGACAGCTGGGACCATGGCCAGTGGCTTGCATATGTAAGGGGCCATGAGCTGGATAGGGAGCATGGGGAAAGATGCTCGCTGTGCTTCAGGTTCAATCTCCTGAGGGCCAAGGCGAAGGCTGACGAGCTGGGCATCCATAAGTTCGCGACGACGCTGACGGTGTCGCGGTTCAAGTCCTCGAAGGCCATCTTCGCGCAGGGCGGGGACCTTGGCGGATTCATGGAGATCGACTT
The DNA here is from genome assembly GCA_944390725.1 of uncultured Spirochaetaceae bacterium. GTDB lineage: Bacteria > Spirochaetota > Spirochaetia > Sphaerochaetales > Sphaerochaetaceae > Ornithospirochaeta. The sequence continues at coordinate 132,768 of CALXQU010000004.1, read as the reverse complement.
CAAGAAGAAGGATGGCTTCAACCGCTCGGTCCAGCTCTCGAAGGAGCTCGGGCTCTACAGGCAGGACTGGTGCGGATGCGAGTTCTCTCTGAGGGATAGGGATGCGTAAGGCTCTGAGGTTCTTCACATCAAGGCTCTTCTGGACCACCCTTGTCATACTCCTGCAGTTCGGCATCCTCGTATATGCCGTCTTCTGGGCTAGCTTCAGGGCAGGCTTCTTCTTCGCGTTCATGCTCCTTTCGGTGGTCATGAGCCTCGTCGTCTTCACCAGAAGCGAGAAAGCCGCCTACAAGACCGTCTGGATATTCCTCATAGCCGTCCTGCCGATCCTCGGCGGCGTCCTGTATGTGCTGATGGCGAACAAGCAGCTGGGACGCCTGGGCCGGAAGAAGATCCAGGCGCTGCGTTCGGCGAACCTGCAGGGGCAGCCGGAGAGCAGGGCAGTCCAGCTCCTGGGTTCCATCGAGCCTGAATACGCCAGGATCTCATCGTTCGTCAGGAACGTGACCAGCCTGTCTCCCTGGGTGGATACCGCGGCGGAGTATTTCCGCTATGCCGATTCATTCTTCATCGACCTGCTGAAGGAGGTGGGCAGGGCAGAGCGCTTCATCTTCATCGAATACTTCATCATCGACCAGGGGCACTGGTGGACAGCCATCCTCAGGGAGCTGGAGAGGAAAGCCGCCGAAGGCGTGGATGTCCGTGTCATCTATGATGATATGGGGTCGATAAACGTCCTGCCTCCCAATTACGCGAAGACGCTGGAGCAGAAAGGCATCAGGGCCATCGCCTTCAACAAGGTGAGGATGCATATCAATCCGAGGATGAACTTCCGCGACCACAGGAAGATATTCTGCATCGATGGCAATGTCTGCTATACGGGCGGGCTGAACCTGGCTGACGAGTATGCCAATGACCTCATCCGCTTCGGCTACTGGAAGGACAATGCGATAAAGATCCGCGGGGCTGCCGTCTGGAATCTCACGTGCATGTTCCTTGCCATGTGGAAGGCCCTTACCGGCGATAATGTCCAGCCTGGGCACTATGCGCCTACCGAGCATGTCGAAGGCGATGGGTTCGTCCATCCGTTCGGCGATAATCCGTTCGATGAGATCACCGTAGGCGAGGATGTCTATATGCAGGTGATATCCTCGGCCAAGCGCTACGTCTGGATCATGACGCCGTACCTTATCCTCGATGATGCGATGATGGGGACGCTGATGATTGCGGCTAGGTCAGGGGTCGATGTCCGCATACTGATGCCGCATGTCCCGGACAAGAAGTCGGTATTCGAGGTCTCCCGCTCGAACTATATGCCGCTTCTCAAGTCTGGAGTGAAGATCTATGAGTTCATCCCCGGCTTCCTCCATGCGAAGATGTTCCTTGCCGATGACGATATCGCGATAATCGGCACGACCAACATGGACTACAGGTCCTTCTACCTGCATTTCGAGCTGTCCGTCCTTTTCTACCATGCTGGCATAATCAGGGATGTGAAGGCCGATTTCGAGGATACCTTCGGGATGTCTGAGGAGCAGACTGCGGAGAAGTGCGGCAGGATAGGCCTCTTCACAAGGCTGAAGCGCACGTTCTTCTGCCTCTTCTCCTCCGCACTCTGAGCTTGACGGATGCATCTGCGGATCGTACCCTTTCCAATATGGATACTGTTGATAGAAAAAAGAGGAAGGAAGCTCCGATAGACAGGGAAAAGGAAGCCAGGGAGGCCTATGACGACATCATAAAGGTCATTACGGGCATAGATGATGAGAAGGAGATGCGCCTTCTCCTTGATGACCTCCTGACTGAATCAGAGCGCAATGATATCGTGCAGAGATGGCTGCTGACCGAGGATATCTTCCTTGGCAAGCCCCAGAGGGAAATCGCGGCTGAGCGCAGGATGTCCCTCTGCAAGATCACGCGCGGAAGCAGGATCCTCAAGAAGAAGGATGGGTTCATGGTCCGCCTCCTCACGGCAAGGTATGATGACCATACGCATATCTGATCCTCGATAAGGACAAGTGGAATGCCCGGGGCCTCCACGGCTGCCGGGCATTCATTTTCATGGCTTGCAGTTCCTTCAGGACCTGCTCTCGCCTGTGTAGAAGAACCTGCCAGGCGATGCGAAGGCGCGCTTGCCGGCGTAGATACGGAAGGCGATGACGCATCCGATCGTATATACGGCGCAGATAGCGACCATGAGCCAGTAAAGCATAGGGTTCTGTGTCGTATAGCTGAGGGCAGGCAGGTTCACGCAGAGTATGATGGGGATGACAGTGAAGAACACGATGCCGGATGCATAGACATAGTCGGTAGCGACCGGTGTCTCGAAGTCGGGATCGAGGACCCTGAGGAGGCTGAGTCCCGTAGGCAGCGTTCCCGTGCCGGTGCCGAATATGATCAGCATCCTCTTGAACTGGTAGTCATCATAGAGCCTTGAGCAGTACCAGGGCAGGATATAGCAGGTGATGAAGATGCCTATGGCCACCAGTATGAGCACAGGGAGCCAGTATGAGGCCACTGCCGCGATGGAGATCGAGCCGAGCGATGATATGACGGTGAAATCGACGGCGAGGCCGTTGATCCTGTTCATGGTCTTGTTGTCGACTGTGTGCGCGACACCGGCCTTGATGATCACCATCCTCACGATGTTCGCGCAGAACATGCTGAATACGAAGTTGATGCCCCAGAGGCTGTCCATCAGCGAGTCGCCGAGAGGCCCCAGCATGCCGAGGAGCAATCCGAGGAGGGAGAGGAAGCCATAGCTCAGCAGGTATGTGCCGAGTATGAGGGCAAGATGGTATGTCAATGAGTCGATCGACTCTCCTTCCGTGGTGTTCCTGGCCCCTTCCTTCTGCAGGCTGCGCGGTATGAATCCGCTCCTGACACCGCCATGCTCGAGCTTGGCGGCATCCTCCTTGCTGACCCAGCCTTTCCTGATGCCGATGTTTATGAGGATGACTCCGCCGACGCTGCCGACTATGAAGCCGATTGCCGCCATGGCAAGGCCTACCGAGGTAGCGCCTTCGAACCCCATCTCGACCCATGGGAGCGACATCGAGTATGCCTGTCCCGGGCCGAGCTCGAAGCCGAGCGGGAGCGAGAGGGCTATGGCAGGGAAGAGGTCAGGCATCGCTGTAGCGATAAGCACGGCCACCGCGATGAGCGGCAGCAGGCACTGCAGCCCGTACTGGGCGACGACCGCTATGACATTGGCGCCTATCGCCCTTCTTGATTTCCTTCCGCCTTCCTCCGGTATCCTGAGCGCCATCGCTATGAACGATACATTGAGCAGGTGGTATACCAGGTCGCCCAGGAACGATGAGTCGAGCCCGAATAAGGGCGCTGCATAGTTGTAGAAGAGGAGGAGCAGCGCGCCTCCGATGATGGATGATGGTATCAGGTATTTCTGCAATACCCTTACCCTTGCCCTCAGCAGGGCGCCGAGCAGCAGGGCAGCGGATACGATCCCTGCGTGGATCATGTACGAGAAATTCATTGATTCTCCTTGCGGGCCTGCACTGTCATGTACAGCTCCCAGATCTTAAGCGGACTCGAGCCCTTCTCCAGCCTGATCCTGTATACGCCGCCTGGGCAATAGAGCTCGATTGTCTGCTTAGCGTTTATTACCATAGATGAAATCTCCCCGAAATTGAATACCAGCCCTTCCTCGGGGATGCTTATGGCCTTCCTCGTGACGATTGCCGTGAAGGACCTTGAGATGACGCGGAACCTGTTTCCTTCGAGCTTCATCAGCAGCATGCCGCCATCTTCGGGGAAGAGAGGCTTGCCGTCGTCCTCCTTGCAGAAGAGCTCCTCCAGCTGCTTCCGCTCCCATCCATGCCATTCGGCCAGGCGCGTGAACGGTATCCTCTTGCCGTCTATGATCCTGTCATAGCCATCCAGCCTTGCGCCGGCTCCGCATGATGTGCAGCTGAAGGAATCGCCGGATGCCCTGATGGATGAGTAGGAACCGCAGGCCGGGCACTGGTAGAAGAGGCTCTCGATGCCTTCTGCGCGCCTGCTGCCCCTGAATGGCACGCGGGCCTCATCCTGCCATCTGTCATTCGAGAAGCTGAGGCTTGCCCTGACTGCTTCTGTCAGCTCGCCGATATCCATCGCCTTGATCTCCTCCGGCGTGAGGATCCTGTGCACTTCTATCGATATGGGGCCCTTGCGCTCCTCATCGGCCCAGCGCGGATGGGAAGGGAAGCCGCCCTTGATGTGTATGAATATGACAGGGACGCGGAAGAGCCTCACGAGCTTGGCTGTTCCAGATGCGATGTCCATCATCTCGCCGTCCCAGGTCCTTGTCCCTTCCGGGAAGATGCCTACGATCTGGTTCTTCCCCAGCGCTTCCGAGATATTCCTGATGGTGGACAGGTCGCTGCGTCCCTGTGCCTTGGGGATGCTGTGCACCCAATGGGTCAGGAGATAGCCGACCATCTTCATCTTGAAGAGGTATGAGCCTGCCACCCAGCTTATGTGATACGGATAGACCGCGGATATCAGGAAGGGGTCTAGCGTATGCGCATGGTTGGCGAAGACGATGGCCGGTCCCTTGAATGGCAGGACGGATTCCATGTTCTCCGTCCTCATCCTGTAGCGGGCCTTCAGGTAGCGTCCATAGAATGGGACGAGCAGGAAGCGCTCTGCAGGCGTAAGGCTTGATATGCTGGCATCATCGTTCATGTGCCAAGCTTAGCAGAAAGGATGGGCGATTGGAATGTCCGCTAGATATGCAGCCCTTCCTTCTTCCTCCTCTCGAGGATGGGGCCGAGGGACCTGCGTACGACTATGGTGCCTACGGTGCATGAGAGGATGTCTGAGATAGGCTCGGCAAGGAATGCCGCCTCTGCCGCAAAGGCCATAGGCAGGATGATCGATGCGACCATGAAGGAGATCTTCCTCAGCAGCGACAGCGGCAGCGAGATATGTATCTGGCCGAGCGCTGTCATCATGTCGACATTGACATACTGGAACGAGAGCGGGATCACCATGCTCTCGAATATGATCATGTATCTGGCAGAGAGCCCCAGTATGTACGGATCTGAGGTGAACAGCCTGGCGAAGAGATGGGAGCCGAAGATGGTGAACACCGTCATCGCGATGGTGTATGAGGTGATCAGCACCTGCAGGTTCGAGATGCTCTTGCGCACGCGGTCTGTGTATCCTGCCCCGTAGTTGTAGCTTACGAGCCCCTGGCATCCTGCTGTCATGCCGCCCATTGGATATGTCACCAGTATATGGTAGCTCTGCACGATGGTGGAGCATGTTATGAGGATATCCCCCATATCCGGTCCGCCATAGCGCTGCAGCATCGCATTGAGGACGATCAGCAGCACGCTGTCGGTGGAGATGATGATGAAGGACGAGAGGCCGAACTTGATGATCTTGCTGACCTGCCTGGGGAGGAAGCCCCGGAAGCGCAGCCTTATCGCCGTGTCCTGCTGCCTGAGGGCCGCGATCGATACTGCCATCGATGCCATCTGCGATATCACGGTGGCGATTGCCGCTCCCTTCACTCCCATCGAGAGCGTGAAGATGAACACGGGGTCCAGTATGATGTTCATCACGGCTCCCGTGAGGACCGATACCATTCCCTTCTTCGACATGCCCTGGTTGATGACGAAGCTGTTGAGGCCTCCCGAGAGGAGGGCGAATGGCGTTCCCAGCAGGTACCATCCCAGATACTCGGATGCATGGGGAAGCGTTGCCGCCGATGCGCCGAAGGCCATGAGGATGGGATCTCGGAAGATGAGGAAGACAGGCGTGAGTATGGCTGATGAGATGAGGAGCAGGTAGAAGCCTGTGGTGACTGTGCGCTCTGCCGTCTCATGGTCGCCATGGCCCTCGCACATGGCCATTATCGGGGCCCCGCCCATGCCGATCAGCGTTGCGAATGACGAGATGAATGTCGCTATCGGCGCAGCGACCCCGACTCCTGCGAGCGCTATGTCGCCATATCCCGCGATATGGCCGATGAACATCCTGTCCACGATGGCATAGAGGACATTGACGGCCTGCGCCAGAGCCGTCGGCACGGCAAGGCTCAGCACGAGGCGCCACAGCCCATCCCTGCCCAGATCGTACTTTCTCCGAGGCATGTCCCTGATTATAGCGATCGGCTGCGGTTTGGATAACTGCCTTGCTGGGGATTCCCGCATGAAGTCGATACGCCGCTTCATCGGAAGCCGCGGAGCCCTTATAATCATCCTATGGATGAAAGCACGCTCAGCTATTACTCAGCCAACGCGGAGGCGTATGATGAGGAGACCTTCCATGCCGATATGCGTCATATCTATGGCATGTTCCTTCCGCTTATCCCTCCGGGCGGACGCATACTCGACCTTGGCTGCGGGACCGGCAGGGATTCTGCCTATTTCCTCTCGCAAGGCTATTCCGTCGAGGCCATCGACGGGACACCGGAGCTGTGCCGTATCGCAGCCATGAATACCGGCCTTGATGTAAGGTGCATGGATTTCATGGATCTCGACCTGCAGGATGCCTTCGACGGGGTCTGGGCATGCGCGTCGCTCCTCCATCTCCGCAGGGCGGAGCTTCCTGATGCCCTGTGCAGGATCCATAGGGCCCTCCATGGCGGCGGGGTCCTCTATTGCTCCTTCAAGTACGGCACTTCATGCGGGGAGCGCGGCGGCAGGTACTACACCGACCTTGATGAGGGCTCCTTCCGCACCCTGGCCTCGGCATCAGGCTTCAGGCCCATATCCATCTCCATCACCGGCGATGTCCGCAGCGGCCATGCGGATGAGCGCTGGCTCAATGCGGTGTCCCGGGCTATATGACTATATCTAATTATGCATCCGAATCCGGAATTTATATATTGATTTTTATTTTATTGATGGATATCGGTTGCCATTCGCTTCCGGCCGTGTAGAATAAAAGGCAGCATGCAGGGGAGCTCCGCGGAGCTGAGAAGGTAGAACCTGACCCTTGGAACCTGTTGGTTAAGACCAGCGTAGGGAGCATTGTCCGCTTTGCCTCGTTCCTCTGCATCAAGGAGGAATATGCATACAGCTCTCACGATAGCCGGCTCTGACTGCTCAGGCGGCGCCGGTATCCAGGCAGACCTCAAGACGATGTCGGCCCTTGGCGTATTCGGCATGTCAGTCATAGTCTCTGTCGTCGCCGAGAACACCTGCCGCGTCATTTCCATCGAGGATGTCTCCACGAAGGTAATCGCAGACCAGATCGATGCGGTATTCGAGGATATCGTCCCCGATGCCGTCAAGGTGGGCATGCTCTCATCGCCTGCCTGCATGGAATGCGTGGCTGCCAAGCTCGGCCAGTACAGGCCGCGGCACATCGTCGTCGATCCGGTGATGTACGCCAAGAACGGCTCGCCGCTGATGGAGGAAGGCTCCATTGGAGCGCTTATCAGCACGGTCATACCGGTATCCACGGTACTCACGCCTAATATCCCGGAGGCGGAGAAGATCGCAGGCATGGAGATTAGCACGATCGACGATATGAAGGCAGCAGCGGATAAGATAGCCTCATTCGGCGCGCATGCCGTCCTCGTCAAGGGAGGCCACCACATAGCGTCTCCCGATGATGTGCTGTTCGATGGCGAGGGCTTCCATATCTACCATGGGACAAGGATAGAGACGAAGAACACCCATGGCACGGGATGCACGCTCTCAAGCGCCATCGCGTCATACCTCGCGCTCGGGTATGGCCTGGCGGAGGCTGTAGGCCTTGCCAAGGAATATGTCACAGGCGCGATCAGGCATGCCCTCAATCTCGGCAGGGGCAATGGGCCGACAGATCATTTCTTCATGTACAGGAAGGAGGAAGGCAAATGAGCAGGATGGAGAGGATCATCGCTGATTCCATGGACTTGTGGAAGGCAGCGGCAGATGAGCCGTTCCTTGATGAGATGGGCAGGGGGACGCTCTCGAAGGAGCTTTTCAGGAACTACATCATCCAGGATAGCATATACCTGAGGTACTACCTCAAGGCATTCGCCATGGGCATGTTCAAGGCAGGTACGCTGCGTGATATGCAGTTCCTGTACTCTGTGCTTGGCTTCGTCAACGAGAGCGAGAACGCTACAAGGCTGGAGTACCTGAAGGACTTCGGCATGACTGACGATGACGTCGAGGAAGTGCCGCTATCGGTCGCGTGCAGGAGCTATACCTCATTCCTCATCTCCAGCGCGGAGAAGGAGGAGCTGCCTGGGATCCTGATGGCCGTCATGCCGTGCATGCTTGGCTATGGCTATGTCTTCCAGGAGACGCTCAGGAGGCACCCGGAGGTGATGGATACCTATTTCGGCCCGCTTGTGGCAGACTACACCGCGCCGTGGTATGGCGAATGCTGCGATAGCTGGACCGCGTATTGCGATAGGAAGCTCGAGGGAATCGAGGGCAAGGAGCTGGAGCGTATGAGTGCGGTCTTCCGCGAGGCAAGCCGCCAGGAGCTCATCTTCTGGCAGATGGCAGGAGGCGATGACCATGAATGAGGCTGCGGACGTAAGGGCGAAATGCCCGCTGGTGCATTGCATAACGAACTATGTGACGGTCAATGACGTGGCCAATGCGATCCTGGCCATAGGCGCATCCCCGATAATGTCCGATGAGGCAAGGGATGTCGAGGATATCGTCTCCATCAGCCAGGCGCTGGTCATCAATATCGGGACGCTGAATGAGCGTACCGTGGAGTCGATGCTGCTCGCAGGCAGGAAGGCGAACAGCCTTGGCGTCCCCGTCATCCTCGATCCTGTAGGGGCAGGGGCCTCAAGGTACAGATGCGAGGTCACTGACAGGCTCCTGAGGGAGGTGCGCTTCACGGTCATCAGGGGCAATCTTTCCGAGATGTCATACATCGCGGGGCTTGGCGGCGGCACGAAAGGCGTGGATTCCTCGCTTACCGAGAAGGACAGGGATCCTGCCGCCGTGGCAGCGGCTGTCTCTTCTTCGTTCTCCGCCGTGGCTGCCATCACGGGGCGTGTCGATACGGTCTGCTATGGAAGCAGGGTCGCCAGGATTTCCTCAGGATGTGCGGAGATGGGATCCATCACGGGCACGGGATGCATGCTCTCCGGCGTGATCGGGGCCTTCGTGGGCGCTTCTGATGATGCATTCAGGGCAGCTGCGGCTGCTATCGCGGCCATGGGGGCATCCGGCGAGGCTGCCTTCGCTGCCGCTGGCGCCAGAGGCAACGGCAGCTTCCATATGGCGCTCATAGATGCGCTGAGCCATGTCGATGATGGCTTCATCGCAGAGCATGGGAAGCTTGTATATGCAGAAGCCTGATTATACGCTCTATGTCTGCACGGACAGGCACCTGATGTCCTCTCCTACCATCGAGGAGAGCGTGGAGAAGGCAATCGAGGGAGGCGCCGGCATCATCCAGCTGCGGGAGAAGGATGTCAGCAGCCGCAGCTTCTATGATACGGCTGCCAGCGTCCATCGCATCACGATGGCCCATGGCATTCCCCTGATAATCAACGACAGGGCAGACATAGCCCTGGCAATCGGCGCCGAGGGCGTGCATGTGGGGCAGGAGGACCTCCCGGCTTCCGTCCTGCGCCGGATGATGCCGGAAGGGACCATTATCGGCGTCTCTGCCTCGACTGTGGAAGAGGCTATCAGGGCCGAGGCCGATGGCGCGGACTATCTCGGCGTAGGGGCGATGAACCCGACAGCGACCAAGGCCGATGCAGAGAATGTCACTATCGGGACCCTGAAGGAGATACGCAGGGCAGTACGCATACCGATTGTAATCATCGGCGGCATCAACATGGGGACGATACCCAGCTACAAGGGGCTGGGCGTTGATGGGATCGCTGTCGTTTCCGCGGTCGTCGCAGCCCCGGATCCGGCGGAGGCCGCCAGGAAGCTGAGGAGCCTATGGCTGGCCTGAGGTGCGCCATCTTCGACCTTGACGGTACCCTCTTCGATTCCTCCTCGCTCTGGGAGGATATCGACAGGGAATTCCTGCGGGAACGCGGCATCGCAATGCCGGATGGCTATGTCGATGCGCTCAATTCGAAGGGCTTCAGGGAGGCTGCGGAGTATACGAAGGAGCTCTTCTCCCTCGAAGAGAGCCCAGAGGAGCTGCTGGCGATATGGAACGGCATGGCACGCGCTGCCTATATGGATAGCATCCCGCTGAAGGAGGGGGCAGGGGATTATGTGGGGAAGCTGCATGGCGATGGTGCCATCATCGCGGCAGCGACCGATCTTTCCCTGGACCTCGCCGAGGGCTGCCTGCGGCGCAATGGCATCCTCAACTGCTTCTCTTTCATATCCACGACGGAGGGCTGCGGACGCGATAAGTCCCATCCTGATGTCTACCTTGCCGTATCGGAGCGCTTCGGGCTCAGGCCGGATGAGTGCCTTGTATACGAGGATATCCTCAGGGGGATCCGCACGGCAGGGAAGGCTGGCTTCCGTACCGCAGCGGTCTATGACAGCGCTTCCGCAGCGGACTGGGAGGCGATGATGGCCGCTGCCGATATCGCGCTGGGAAGCTTCCTCAGCTGATGGCCCTGCGCTTCGCCCAGTGGTTGCTCCTGTAGAATGCTGTCGATATGGCTGTGCCGGCAATCCAGCCAAGGGGCCAGCTCAGCCAGATGCCCACGGCGCCGAGGAACGATGAGAGGATGAATGCCAGTCCCACGCGCAGGATGAGGTCGGAGAATGTCGCTACCATGAACGGCATCATATCGCCTGTGCCGCGCAGCACCCCGTCGGTGATGATCTTGAAGGTTATGACGATATAGAATGGCGCTACTATGCGGAGGAGCCTCATGCCTTCCGCGAGGGCGGCGGATGCATCGGAATTCATGAACAGCAGGAGCAGGCGGCTGCCGCCGAAGACGAAGATGAGCGTGCAGAAGACGGAGAATGCCGAGGCAATCAGCAGGCCCTCCTTCCTTCCTCCGCGCACCCTGTCGAGCTTGCCTGCGCCGAAGTTCTGCGCGCTGAAGCTCGAGATGCCGTTGCCGAGCGTCGTCAGGGATGTGATGACCATGTTGTTGAGCTTGATCGATGCCGCATAACCTGCCATCACCATCGGACCGAAGCTGTTGACGACGCTCTGGATGAGTATGTTGCCTACGGAGACGAAGGACTGCTGCAGGATCGATGGCACCGCTATCGCGATGATGCGCCTGAGGATGTGGAAGGAGAAGAGCGGTGCCTTTTCCCCTGCCTCCCCGATGCTGCGCAGCCTCAGCACCAGGGCTGCCATCGCAAGCACGCTGCTCACGCCCTGGCAGAAGAACGTGGCCCATGCGACTCCCTCGACTCCCATGCCGAATGCGGTTACGAAGAGGATGTCCATGCCGATATTCGCCGTGGAGGAGATGGCAAGGAAGATGAAAGGCGTGCGGCTGTCGCCCATGGCGGTGAATATGCCGGTGGCGATGTTGTAGAAGAAGAGGAACACGAGCCCGAGTATATAGATATCCAGATAGCTCGCGCTCATCGCCAGCAGCTCAGGCGGCGTGTTGATGGCTTCCAGGAGCGGGTCCGTGAAAAGCAGCCCGAGCAGCGTAAGGACGATGGAAAGGGCCAGCGTGGCGATGAATGTCGTATTGACCGCTGTCTTCATCTCCCTCTTCCTGCCTGCGCCGAAGTACTGCGATACCACTACAGATGACCCCATGTTCGAGCCGAAGGCGAATGCTATGAAGATGAGCGTGATCTCGTAGGAGTTGCCTACGGCAGCCAGCGCATCGGAGCTGATGAACTTGCCGGCGACGAGGCTGTCCGCGATATTGTAGAGCTGCTGGAAGAGCATCGAGCCCAGCAGCGGGAGCGTGAAGCGCCAGAGGAGGCTGCGTATATTCCCGTTCGTGAGATCCTGGTTCATGGCACGAATGATTGCACCATGGGGTGAAAAGGTCAAATGACGCTAGAGGAGGGCTTCCTGCTCGAGCCTGATGCCCAGGTCCAGCATCATCAGTATCGTCTCATGGAAGATGGAATATGCCTCATCCTCAAGCAGCATGGCCAGCTCCTCCCGGTAGCGGCCGTCGAGCGCCCTCCCGCGCCCTGCGTTGCCAAGGAGAGTCATCGCATCCATCATGTACGGCCTGGCACCGGGCCGTATCCTCCTCAGCTGTAGGAAGATGCGCATGCCGCCGATGTCTATGTCTCCCCAGTGGCGCCACGGTATGTACGGGAAGAGCGAGAGGAAGCGGCTCCTGGCCCTGGAGAAGGAGCCTCCGGTGAATATGGCGATCTCGTCGCTGCCCATATGGCGCGCATATTCTATGTAGTTCGACTTGTTCTCGATCGAGGTGATGTGCCTGGCGGCAGCGCTGATGGATACGGTCTCGGCGATTGTCTCCGAATTGATGTACGCGCCATGCTTCATATGGGAGAAATCCAGCAGGGAGCCGTCTTCCATGATGGCGGAGACAGGTCCCGTGAACTCGAAGACCTCCGGATAGCCGCATATCCCGTAGATCCTGAGCATCTCATCGCCATCGATATCCCCATGCAGTCCCCGGAGTATCCTCAGCACGTTCCGCTCCGTCTTCCGCTCGAAGTGCTTCGAGTCGCCGAAGAGCCTGGCGCTCATGACGCGCCTGCCCATCTCCTCGTGGGAAGATGCGATGTAGGCGATTGCCTCGAGCGCATCGGCATTCTCCTCCTCGCATCTGCTGAATACCCTGGGATCTATGCGGCCCTGTTCCCTGCAGGCGGCAAGGAGGGAGGAAAGGTAGCAGGACAGCTTGCCTGGCGGTATCCTGCCTATGGTCCGCTCCAGGTCGCATGCGAGCATCTCTGCGGTCCAGGCCTCCCTGCCATCTTCCTTCATGCTGGCATTGTATCCCGATGCAAAGCTGGGAATAAGGGGGTGATGATACGTTTTTTCCCGGCAGCTCTCAGCCTTCCAGGCTCCTTACGTACTCATCCATGTTCCTGGCGACTTCCTTCGCATACCTTACTGCCTGCACGACCGTCTTGGCACCGAGCACGACATCGCCTGCGGCGAAGATGCCCTCGCAGGTCGTCTCCCCTTTGTCATTGGTGAGGAGCAGGCCGCTGGCGGATGCCTTCAGCCCCTCCGTCGTATTGACGAGCTTCGATTTCGGCCCCTGGGAGATGGCGATGAATGTCTGGTCTGCCTTGATGTGGATCTCCTCGTCCTCGGAGCCGATTGCCTTGCCGTCCTCATCGAAGATATTCCTCACGAAGACAGGCCCTGCCTTCTCGATCCTGACAGGCTTCATGCCGAATTCTATTTTTGCTCCATCGAGCTTTGCGTATTCGATCTCATCCTCATTCGCATCGCTCTTCAGGCTCCTGGCGTAGAGCGTGACGTTATGCTTGCCGTTCCTGAGTATGGTCCTGGCGACATCCATCGCCGTATTCCCCGCGCCGATTATCGCGATATCCTCGCCCAGCTCGTAGGAGGCGGGGTTGGCAAGGAAGTCGATGGCGAAATGCACGTTGCCGAGGCTCTCCCCGGGAACCGAGAGCTTCTTCGGCCTCCATACGCCGGTACCGATGAAGATGGCCTTGTAACCATCCCTGACCAGGTCCCTGATCTCAAGCGCGCCGCCGATGGTCGTATTGGGCCTGATGCTGATGCCGATGCTCCTCAGCTTCCTTGCATAGCGGTCGATGATCGACTTCGGCAGCCTGAACTCCGGGATCCCGTATCTGAGGATGCCGCCGATCCTGTCCTTCGCGTCGAAGATGGTGACATCGTATCCCATCCTCCTCATCTCTATGGCGATCGTTATCCCGGCAGGGCCGCCGCCGATTACGGCGATCATCTTCCCATTGCTGGGAGCGCACTCTATCTCCATGTTGTCGAGGCAGGCCTCCGAGATGTAGTTCTCGATGGAGGAGATATGCACAGGCTGCCCCTTCCTTCCCAGCACGCAATGGCCCTCGCACTGCCTGTTGTGGTCGCAGACGAGCGAGCAGACGAGGGAAAGGGGGTTGTTCTCGAAGAGGAAGCTGCCTGCTTCCTTGACCTTTCCTTCCCTGAAGCATCTTATCATCCTAGGGATTTCCGTGCTGATGGGGCATCCCTCCATGCACATGGGCTTCCTGCACTGCAGGCATCTTTCGGCTTCTGCTATGACGTGGACCATGACTTCCTCCTGATAAGTCCCTTTTACCTGAAAGGCGAGAAAAAGGAAATAGCATAAACGGAACGATGTTCCATATTTGTAAGATATTTTATTATAATAAGATACAAAAATATCGATAAGGAAATACGCAATGTATGGAGGCCTTGTATTGCCTTCCGGGATCAGGTTATGCCGCAATCCGGCTGTCAGGATTGGCGCTTCGGCGCGTATATATAGAAGGAGCATCTGAGGATGCGGTCCTGAAGGAGGCAATGATGGCAGGCGGCATGCTTACGGACAGCCAGCTTGAGAGGATCATAGGCTCGCTGAGCCTGATGGACGATGAGTTCTTCGGCCCGTTCTTCTCGGGGAGCAGGGAGTGCCTGGAGCTCATGCTCCGCATCATCCTGGGCAGGAAGGACCTTACGGTGGTGGAGGCGGAGGCGCAGAGATGGCTGCAGAACGCCACGGGGCACTCGGTGAGGCTCGATGTCTGGTGCGAGGATGATGAGGGGAGGGTGTATGACATCGAGATCCAGAAGAGGAAGGAGGGAGCCGGGGCGAGGCGCGCCCGCTACTACAGCGCGATGATGGACGCGTCGTCATTGGGTAAGGGGATGGGGTATGAGGCCCTGCCCGAGAGCTACGTGGTCTTCATCACGCCGGATGACGTGCTGGGGCATGGCAGGGGGCTCTACAGGATAGAGAGGATGATAGGTGGGCTGGAGGAGCCGTTCGGGGATGGGACGCATATCGTGTATGTGGATGCGGAGCATGCCGGGGAGGATACGGAGCTGGGGCACCTGATGCATGACTTCGCGTGTACGGACCCTGAGGAAATGCATTATGATGTATTGAGGGAGGAGGCGAGGCGCCTCAAGGGAGCGAAGGAAGGGAGGAGAAGGATGAACAGCGAATTCGAGAAGGTGGTCAGGGAGATAACGGAGGCCTCGAGGAAGGAATGGGAGCTCAAGGGTGAGAAGCGCGGAGAGAGGCGTGGGGAGAAACGCGGTGAGAAGCGTGGCGAGAGGAATGCCGCCATCAAGGCTGCCAGGAGCATGCTGGCTGATGGGTTGGTACCCCTTGACAAGGTCGCGGAATACTCAGGCCTTTCGCTTGGTGAGGTCGAGAGCCTCAAGGACAGCCTGCGCATCTGAGGGCGTATATCCTCCCTGATGTGGATATCCTGCTGCTGGGAATCGCTCCGGATGGACTCTCGGCAGGCGTTGCCATAAGGCAGTCCTCGGCTGCCATCGAAAATCCACATTGCGCATATATAAACGGCATGCCCGTTTGCTGTACAATAAGCGGAAGGAGGGCTGCATGGTCATATCCGTACATTCCGATTATATCGCTAGGCTCGGCGATGATATTAGCCTGGATGATGAGATCCTCTCCATCAGGAAGAAGCAGATAAAGGCATATGGCAGGCATCTTGCCGCCAAGGGCCTCATCTATGCGCCAGCTTACCATTTCGTCGATGATGATGCAGTCGGGGCCTCTTCCGCGGTGATGACTGCCATGGACTTCATCTATAAGCCAGGCAGGTTCCTCGCCAAGGACAGGGACGATGTGATGGATGCCCTCGGCGATGCCCTTGATTCGCTTGGCGATATCCTCGACGGCGGGCAGAACGATATCGAGCTGGAGCCTGTCGACTGCGATATCCATGACTTCCAGGCGCTGAGCGACTATGCGGCTGACTGCTATTTCGATGAGTACGATGGCGATGATGACGATGGGATCGATTTCGATTCAGCGCTCAATCCGCTGCGCCTGCCTGACGATAGGGAGTGGCTGCAGGCAGAGTACGGCATCGTCTTCAATCCCGAGGAGTTCATGGGCGAGGATAACCCGATACCTTCCGATCCCAGGGAGATGCATGGCTATATGCAGGAGCTTCTTGATGATATCACCGCAGCCTATGAGGATGAGCTCAGGGATAAGCTCGAGGGGTTCCTTGCCAATGCCGGGCTGATGATGATCGATGGCGCCTTCACATGCGGCCTGGACCACGGCAACCATGAGATACGCATGCGGCGCGTGGACTTCATCGCGATTCCTGAGGGTATGGAGGAAGGGCCCGCAGAGCTTCTTGCCATGTCAGCGTTCAGGAACCTTAGGGATGCCGCTGCCGATGGCGACACCGCGGTGATTACCGGCGTGAGGCTCCATAAGTCGAAGATCCGGCCCCTTTCCCCGCGCAGGTTCTTCAGCGACCTCGACAAGCTGAGGCATTCGATGGTTTCCAAGGGCAATGCCATGCCGGCGGGATTCGGCGATGAGGATGACGAGGATTGCGTAGTGGTGATCGCTGCCGTGGTGGAATGCGAGGCAGGCTATATAGATGCAGGCGATCTCGACAGCCTCGAGTCCAGGCTGGAGGGGGCGATGAACAATATCGCCATGTCCTCGGATGCCTATGAGGGGCTTTCCCGCGAGGCGACGGATATCGTGGCGCTGTCTGCGGATATCATGCAGGCGGATGCGGACGGTACGCTCTTTTCCGTGACGGGCGCCTTCGCCTCGCCGCGTGCGTACGGCAGGAAGCTGGGCCACAGCCTCGTCTCCGCGATCTTCTCCTATGGCCTGGAGTCGGAAATCGGCCCTGAGGCGGATATCACGGTCACGGATGCCTATTCCGATGACAGCGCAGCCCTTCTCAAGGAGCTGGGGAAGCTGCTGGAGGAGCGCCTCGATGCCTGCGATAGATAGCTTCCGGCATGCAGGGGAGGAGGATATGCATGAGCGGCGGGGATAAGGAGTTCCTAGGCAGGGAGCCTGTCGGCAGGCTTCTCTTCAGGCTTGCCCTGCCGACTGTCACGGCACAGCTGATCAACATGCTCTACAACATCGTAGACAGGATCTACATAGGGCATATACCAGGAGAAGGGGCGCTTGCCCTTACCGGAGTGGGCGTCTGCCTGCCGATCATCCTCATCGTCTCGGCATTCGCTGCCCTTGTCGGGGCGGGAGGCGCTCCGCGTGCTTCCATATTCATGGGGCGGAAGGACCATGATACGGCGGAGAGGATTCTCTCGCAGAGTTTCACGATGCAGATACTGATATCGCTGGTCCTTACCGCCGTGCTCCTGATATGGAACGAGGACCTCCTCCTGGCATTCGGCGCCAGCGGCAATACGATCGGATACGCCGTCGAATATATGGATATATATGCCATCGGCACCATATTCGTGCAGGTGACGCTGGGCATGAACTACTTCATCACCGCGCAGGGCTTCGCCAGGACAGGCATGCTGTCGGTTGCCATCGGAGCCGTCGCCAACATCATCCTCGATCCCATCTTCATCTTCACCCTGGGCATGGGCGTCAGGGGAGCGGCCCTGGCCACGATCATCTCCCAGTGCCTCTCCGCCATCTGGGTGCTATCCTTCCTCTTCGGCAGGAGGACGTTCCTCCGCATCAGGCCGTCGCTGATGAAGCTGGAGAGGAATATCGTCATGCCGTCGCTGGCACTCGGCTTCGCCACCTTCGTCATGCAGTCGAGCGAGAGCGTGATAAACATCTGCTTCAACTCGTCGCTGCTGAGATACGGCGGCGATATAGCTGTCGGCGCGATGACGATCCTCTCGAGCGTCATGCAGTTCGCCATGCTGCCGCTGCAGGGCCTTGGGCAGGGCGCGCAGCCCATCATCAGCTACAACTACGGAGCAGGGAACCGGGAAAGGGTGAGGAAGGCGTATCTCTGCCTGCTTGCATCAAGCCTCGTCTATGCGTTCGCGATCTGGTCCGCTGTCGAGCTGCTGCCGCATGGATTCGCATCGCTCTTCACTTCCGATGGAGATTTGATTGCCTTCACTGTCCCCGCGCTGCGCCTGTATATGTCCATCACGGGCCTCTTCGGTATCCAGATGGCCTGCCAGATGACGTTCACGGCCCTTGGCAATGCCAGGTGCTCGACCTTCGTCGCCGTGCTCCGCAAGTTCATCCTCCTCATACCGCTGATGTATATCCTGCCCCATATCCTCACAGGCAGCCAGACGATGGCGGTCTTCCTTGCCGAGCCGATAGCCGACTTCCTCTCGGTCACGTTCACGGCGGTCCTCTTCCAGCATGAGTTCCGCAAGGTGCTGAGGAAACTGCGGTGATGTACTATCCTCTGCCCATGTTCAGGAAAGCGGAAGCAGATGATATCGAGGCGGTATGCAGGCTCTATGACAGCATACATAGCGCGGAGGAGGCAGGCCTCCTTACCATAGGATGGAAGAGGGGTGTCTATCCCACTGATGAGACGGTCCGCAAGGCATTCGCCGCAGGGGAGCTCTTCGTCGGATACGATGATGGCATTCTTGTAGCAGCCGGCGTGATCAACCGGAAGCAGGTCGATGCATATGCCGGCGCTCCCTGGTCAGGGGATGTCCCCGAGAGCGAGGTGATGGTCCTCCATACGCTGGCTGTGCTGCCGTCTGCATCCCGCCGCGGATACGGCCGTGGCTTCGTATCGTTCTATGAGAGCTATGCCAGGAAGCATGGCTGCCGTGCGCTGCGGATGGACACGAACAGCCGCAACGCAGCCGCCCGCTCGCTCTATGCGAAGCTCGGCTACAGGGAGGTCGCCATCGTGCCTACCGTCTTCAACGGCATCGAGGGCGTGGGGCTCGTACTGCTCGAGAAGATGATATAGTCTGGCTTCCGGCTTGCCGAAATCATTTCCTGAAGATGGCCGATCGTGCTAACATCATATCAAGAGGTATGCTTTTGGAACATAACTGCGCAATCGAGATGCGGGGCATCACCAAGAGGTTCGGGCAGGTCGTGGCCAATGATTCCATCGATATGAGGATCAACAGGGGCGAGATCCTTGCCCTCCTTGGCGAGAACGGCAGCGGCAAGACGACCCTGATGAATATGCTCTCCGGCATATACCAGCCCGATGAGGGCGAGATCTACAAGGATGGCGAGCGCATCTTCATCAGATCGCCGCGCGAGGCCTACGGATACGGGATCGGCATGATCCATCAGCACTACAAGCTCATCGAGGTCTTCACGGCAGCGCAGAATATCGTGCTGGGGCTCGATGATGAGAAGATGGACCTCCGCAGGACCAATGAGAAGGTGATGGAAATCTGCAGCCGCTACGGCTTCGAGGTCGATCCGTCCAGGAAGGTCTATGATATGTCGGTCTCCCAGAAGCAGACGATAGAGATCATCAAGGTCCTCTACCGCGGGGCCGACATCCTCGTCCTTGATGAGCCCACGGCAGTGCTTACTCCCCAGGAGACGCAGAAACTCTTCAAGGTGCTGCTGAACATGAAGGCCGACGGCAAGGCCATCGTCATCATCACCCATAAGCTCCATGAGGTCATGGAGGTCTCCGACAAGGTGGCCGTCCTCAGGAAAGGGAAGTACATAGGCACCGTCAATACATCGGAGACGGATCCGCAGGCCCTTACCGACATGATGGTGGGACACGCGGTTACGCTGAATATCGAGAGGCCCAGGTATCCTGAGCCGAAGCGGAAGCTCGTGGTCGAGAACCTGACATGCGTCGACAATGAGGGCGTCAGGAAGCTGGACAGGGTATCGTTCGAGGCGAATACAGGCGAGATACTCGGCGTGGCCGGCATCTCCGGCTCCGGGCAGAAGGAGCTTCTGGAGGCGATTACCGGGCTTTATCCGGTCAAGGAAGGCAGCATACGCTTCGTCAGGGATGACGGCAGCGAGGCTGAGCTGGTGGGCATGACGCCGCGCAGGATCCGCGAGACAGGCGTCGGCATGGCGTTCGTCCCCGAGGACAGGCTCGGCATGGGCCTCGTAGGCTCGATGGGCATGACGGGGAACATGATGCTCAGGTCATGGCGCAATGGCAGGGGGGCCTTCCTCAGGAAGAAGGAGCCCGAGGACCTGGCCAACGGCATATGGAAGGAGCTTGATGTCGTCACGCCCAGCATCACATATCCCGTCAGGAGGCTTTCCGGAGGCAATGTCCAGAAGGTCCTGGTCGGCAGGGAGATCGCAGGGAATCCCCAGGTCCTCATGACCGCATATGCCGTCAGGGGACTCGATATCAATACATCATATACGATCTATAATCTCCTGACCGAGCAGAAGATGAAGGGTGTAGCGGTGCTGTACGTAGGCGAGGACCTCGATGTCCTCATCGAGCTTGCGGACAGGATCCTCGTGCTCTGCGGCGGGCAGGTGGCAGGATGCGTCGACGCCCGCAGCGTGACCAAGGAGGAGATAGGCCTGATGATGACGCAGTTCAATGCAAAGGGGGCGGAATGAGCGGAACGGAGAACAGGACCCCATTGATAAGGCTTGCCAAGCGCTCTGAGATGCCTCCCCGCACGATCTGGGCAATCAGGGTCGCATCGATCATCGTCGCCCTCATCCTCGGCTGCATCCCCATGATACTGACAGGCAACAGCCCTATCGAGGCCTATGGCGTCATCCTCAAGGGCTCTGTCTCCAGGCCCATCTACCTCAAGCAGACGATAAAGATTGCCATCCCCCTCCTTGGCTGCGCGCTCGCGATAGCCCCATGCTTCAAGATGAGGTTCTGGAACATCGGTGCAGAGGGGCAGATCACCATGGGTGCTGTCGCAGCGACTTATTTCGCGCTCTTCTGGGTAGGGAAGGTCCCGCATGTGGCGCTGCTGGCCATCATGTTCCTTGCCGGAGCGGTCGCAGGCGGTATCTGGGGACTCATCCCGGCCTACTTCAAGGCAAGGTGGAATACGAATGAGACCCTCTTCACGCTGATGATGAACTATATAGCCATCGGCATCGTGGCCTGGCTGCAGGGCGGTCCCTGGGAAGGGCGCAAGGGCTCCCAGCTGATACCGATGTTCAACGACGCGGCACGCCTTCCGCAGGTCTTCGGCGTCCATTGCGGCTGGATCATCGTGCTCGTGCTCGTCGTCATCATGCATATCTACATGACGAGGACCAAGCAGGGCTATGAGATAGCAGTCATCGGCGATTCGGTGAATACGGCGCGCTATGCAGGCATGAACGTAGGCTGGATCATCATGCGCACGATGTTCATCTCCGGTGCCATCTGCGGCATCGTCGGCTTCATCATCGTCTCCGGCGCGAACTTCACGCTCTACAAGGGAGTCGCCAACGGGGTTGGCTTCACGTCCATCACCGTGGCCTGGCTCTCGCAGCTCAACTCATTCGCGATGATCGTGATATCGATGATCCTGGCCATCCTCGAGAAGGGCGCCAACACGCTGCAGACGAGGATGCAGGTGCCGGCATCGATCGCTGACATCATCACGGGCATACTCCTGTTCTGCATGCTCAGCTGCGAGTTCTTCATCAACTATTCCCTTATCTTCCGCCATAAGGTGAAGGAGGAGGCAAAGGCATGACGACGATCATCACGCTCATAACAGCTGCAGTCACCTTCGGCACCGTGCTGATGTACGGTACGCTCGGCGAGATACTGACGGAGAAGTCAGGCAACCTCAACCTCGGCGTGGAAGGGATCATGTACATGGGAGGCGCGTTCGGCCTCGCCGGCGCATTCTACTACGAGAAGGCGGCAGGAGCCGCGGTCAGCGGCCCCCTCGCGATAATCATCGCCATCGCCGCTGCATTCGCCGCAGGCATGGCCGCCTCAGCCATATACAGCTTCATAACGGTCACCCTCAGGGCGAACCAGAACGTCACGGGACTGGCGCTCTCCATATTCGGCACAGGCATCGGCCAGTTCGTCGGAGAGTTCATGAGGGTCAGCGAGGGCGGCTATGTCGCGCTCAGCAACGACCTCAAGGGGGTCTTCTCGGCGCAGGTATTCCCGAAGTTCCTCGTGGATATACCGGTAATCGGCAGCATCCTGTTCTCGCATACCATATTCTTCTACCTCGCGATAGCCGTAGCCGTGCTGATGTACCTGTTCCTTGCCAAGACCAGATACGGGATGTATCTGACGGCGGTAGGCGAGTCCCCGTCGACATCCGACGCGGCTGGCATCAACATCACGAAGTACAAGTACCTTGCCACGGTGATCGGCGGCGGCATATCGGCAATCGGCGGCATGGTCTATATCATGACGACCGCGGGCTGCGTATGGAACCATGAGGGCCTTTCAGGCGTAGGCTGGCTGGCGGTGGCGCTTGTCATCTTCTGCATGTGGAGGCCGCTGAACGCAATCTGGGGCTCCGTGCTCTTCGGTGCCATGATGATCATGTATCTCAGGGTCTCGATCCCCTTCATACCGACGGAGATCTACAAAATCCTGCCTTATATCGTCACGGTCATCGTCCTCATACTCACGAGCATGAGGAACAGCAGGGACAGGCAGCCGCCTGCCTCGCTCGGGCTGAACTACTTCAGGGAAGAAAGATAGCGCTTCTCCGGAGTTCTGCTAGAATGTAGATAAGGGCTTAGGCCTTATGAATATCTAAAGGAGTACATAATGAGGAAGATAACGTTTGTTCTGATCGCGTTGCTGCTCTTCTCCGGTTTCGTATTCGCAAGCGGTTCCAGCGAAGCTGCCGCCCCATCCGATCCGAATACCGTGAAGGTCGGTCTCCTCTGCATCGGAGATGAGAATGACCAGGGTTATACCTATAACTTCATCAGGGGCAGGGACGAGGCGACCGAGATGCTCGCAGCAGACGGCATCACCGTAGAATGGGTCACCAAGTACAATATCGGCGAGGATGCTACCTGTACGGATGCGAACATCGAAGCTGCCGAGGAAGGCTGCCAGATCATCATCAACAACAGCTATGGCTTCGAACCGTTCATGCTCGAGGTCGTAGACGAGTATCCTGAGATCGAGTTCATCAGCTGCACGAACTGCGCTTCCGCATTCGATGGCAGGGACAATACCCACAATGCATTCGCCAACATCTATGAAGGCAGGTATATCGCGGGTGTCGTAGCCGGCCTGAAGCTCCAGCAGATGATCGACAATGGCGAGATCGCTCCGGAAGAGGCAGTGATCGGCTATGTAGGCGCATATTCCTTCGCGGAGGTTATCTCCGGATTCACATCCTACTTCCTCGGCGCAAGGTCAGTATGCCCGTCCGTGACGATGAAGGTCTCCTTCGTAGGCTCATGGTCGGATGCCACGGCTGAGTCCGATGCCGCCCTCGCGCTTGCTGACGCAGGCTGCGTGATGATCTCACAGCACTCCGACAATACGACTCCGGCGACTGCGGCACAGTCACGCGGCGTATTCCACACCGGATACAACAACGATATGACAGGCATCGCTCCTGCCGCATCCCTCATCTCGACGAGGATCGACTGGGCAATCTACTTCTATGAGGCCATCAAGGCATACGTGAATGGCGAGGAGATCCCGCAGGATTGGTGCAAGGGCATGGCAGACGGCGCTGTCGTCATGACTCCGCTCAATGAAGCCATCGCGGCTCCTGGCACTGCAGAGAAGGTCGCGGAGGTAGAGGCTGCCATCGCAGACGGTTCCATCCAGGTCTTCGATACCAGCACCTTCACAGTCGGCGGCGAGACGCTTACGCATGCATTCGCGCTTGACACCGATGGTGACTTCACCGCTGATTCCGAGGAAGCCGTATTCGATGGCGCATTCCACGAATCGCTCTTCCAGTCCGCACCGTACTTCACAGTGCAGATCGACGGGATCGAGTGGCTCAACGCCGCATACTGATCCCAGGCCAGCGCAAAGGCTATGGTGCCCCTCCTCCGAGGGGCATCATCTCATATGAGGTGCAGCAGATGCTGCATAAGCAGCGTGGAGATGGTTATCATCACCCAGCAGGAAAGGCCGAGCAGCAGTGGCTTCCCGCCTGTGCGCACCAGCTTCACGATATCCGTATTGAGTCCGATGGCTGCCATGGCCATGACGATCATGAACTTCGAGAGGTCCTTGAAGGGCGTGAAGGCATCGCCGCTTACGCCCATCGCCATCAGCACGGTGGTGATGACCGATGCAAGTATGAAGAAGAGGATGAAGAAGGGGAAGATCCTCCTCATCGATACGCTGCTGCCCTCTGCGCACCTTCTCGTCCTCATCACGGCAAGGACGAGCGTGATGGGGATGATGGCCAGCGTGCGTGTCAGCTTCACCGTCACTGCCTTGTCTAGCGTCGCTGATCCCAGTCTCCACATGCTGTCCCATGTCGATGCGCAGGCCGTCACCGAGGATGTGTCATTGACTGCCGTGCCTGCGAATATGCCGAATGGGGTTCCGTCCGTGGTGCTGAAGCCGATGGCGGAGCCAAGGATGGGGAAGAGCAGCGCCGCGAGGACATTGAAGAAGAATATGACGCTTATCGACTGGGCGATCTCCCCATCATCGGCATCCATCACAGGAGCTGCTGCCGCGATGGCGGACCCGCCGCAGATCGATGATCCGATGCCTATGAGTGCGCCTGTATTGCCCTTGATGCCGAGGAGCCTGGACATCACGAAGGCAACGGCCAGCGATACCGTGATGGTAGTGAGTATTATCGGCAGCGACTGCAGCCCTGTCTGGGCGACTGCCGAGAGGTTCATGCCGAAGCCGAGGAGGATGACTGCCCACTGCAGCACCTTCTTGGAGGTGAACCTGATGCCGGCAGCGAAACTGCTTCCCTGCCTGAGGAAGATGGCGATGGCCATCCCCGCGATAATCGCTATGACGGGTCCGCCGGCTATCGGGAATGCCAGCCCGAGCAGGTAGGAGGGGACCGCTATGGCCAGCGATATGGCCACGCCCTTCCAGAGTTCTCTGATTCTAGACATGGGCTGAGGATATCGGAAAACTTCGGCCATGTGCAATCCGGAATCTTGTAGTCGCCATGCCATGAGGACTATGATTAGTCAAATCGGGAGGATGGACTATGGAAAAGAAGAATATCGAATGGTCTAAGCTCGGCTTCGGATACATGCCGACGGATTACCGCTGGGTTTCCGAATGGAAAGACGGTAAGTGGGATGAAGGCGGCCTCACGAAAGACTGCAATGTGACGATCTCTGAGAGCGCAGGCGTGCTGCAGTATGCGCAGACATGCTTCGAAGGCCTCAAGGTATATACGCAGAAGGACGGCTCTATTGTCGCATTCCGCCCTGACCTCAATGCGCAGAGGCTGCAGGACTCCGCTGACAGGCTCCTGATGCCTGAGGTTCCTACAGAGCTTTTCCTCCATGCCCTCGATGAGCTTGTGAAGGCCAATGCGGCATGGGTCCCGCCATATGGCTCAGGCGCTACGCTGTATATCAGGCCGTTCCTCTTCGGATCCGGTCCTGTCATCGGAGTCGCACCGGCTCCGTTCTATCAGTTCAGGATGTTCGCAACCCCTGTCGGACCGTACTTCAAGGGCGGCGTGAAGCCTATCAAGCTGCTTCTCTCGCAGTACGACAGGGCCGCACCGCACGGCACAGGCCATATCAAGGCAGGGCTCAACTACGCTATGTCCCTCTATCCGGGAGACTATGCCCATAAGAACGGATTCGCGGAGAATGTGTACCTCGATGCTGCCACAAGGACGCATGTCGAGGAGACAGGCGGAGCCAACTTCATCTTCGTCACCAAGGACGGCAAGATCGTCACGCCGAAGTCCAGCACGATCCTCCCATCGATTACGAGAAGGTCGCTTCTCGTCGTCGCCAAGGATATGCTCGGCATGGAAGTCGAGGAAAGGCCTGTCGCGCTTGAGGAGGTTCCGGAGTTCGTGGAGATCGGCCTCTGCGGCACTGCTGCTGTCATCTCCCCGGTAGGGTCCATCACATGCCCAGACAAGGTCATCGAAGTGCCATCCGGCATGGAGGAGATGGGACCTGTCCTCACCAAGCTCAGGGGAACCCTCACGGGAATCCAGGAAGGCGAGATCAAGGGACCGGAAGGCTGGATCCGCAAGATCATGTAATCATCGGGATGATCCATCCAGAGGCTGCCTGCTTGTCGGTAGGCAGCTTTTCTTATCATAGCGGATGTCCGGTGCCTTCATATAATACGGATTTCCTGTAAAACTACGCTTTTTCCGGAGTGGAGATTGACTGTATAGGATGTGAGGCTTAGGATATATACGGAAAAAGCGTAAAACTACGCTTTTTCCGGAGTGACCGATGATTGAGATAAAGAGGGATGCATATCTTCAGCGATTGATAAAGAGGATGGGCAATGGCAGGGCCAAGGTCATTACCGGCATAAGGCGATGCGGGAAGAGCTATCTCCTCTTTACCATCTTCAGGGATTATCTTCTTTCCAGCGGGGTTGACGATAGCCATATCATCGCAATCGAGCTCGATGATGATGAGAACGAGCATCTGCTGGACAGGCATGCATTGGGGCTTGAGATACGTTCCAGGATCAAGGATGACAGGACATACTATGTCTTCCTTGATGAGATCCAGAATGTAGACGGCTTTGAGATGGTCATCAACGGGCTGCTGCATAAGCCTAATCTGGATGTATATATCACCGGCAGCAATTCAAGGTTCCTTTCCTCTGATATCATCACGGAGTTCAGGGGCCGTGGCGATGAGGTGAGGGTGAGGCCGCTGTCATTCAATGAGATCAGGCCTCTTTATGGTTCGGATGATGAGGCATGGAACGACTATTCCACATATGGAGGGCTTCCTTCCATCTATGCCGAGAAGATGGATGACGAGCAGAAGGTGTCTTTCCTGGGATATGCTGCCAGGACCATCTATATCAAGGATATCACCGAACGGAACAAGCTGAAGGATGATAAAGGCATCAGCGCAGTCCTTGATCTCCTGTCCTCTGCTACAGGGAGCCTGACAAACCCGTCGAAGCTTGCCAACACATTCAGGAGCAGGGGACAGCGTGGGATGTCGGACAAGACGATCTCCAGCTATCTGCGGTTCATCGAGGAATCCTACATGGTCGAACGCGCACAGCGATATGACATAAAAGGGAAGGATTACATCGAATCCCCTTACAAATTCTATTTCTCGGATATTGGTATAAGGAATTCCAGGATCAGCTTCAGGCAGGTCAAGGAGACCCATATCATGGAGAATATCATCTACAATGAGCTGAGGGTAAGGGGCTATCTCGTGGATGTCGGTATCGTGCCTCACAGATACAGGGCAGATGATGGCAGATACAGGGAACGCCAGTATGAGGTTGATTTCGTAGCGAATCTCGCCAGTAGGCGATATTACATCCAGTCTGCGCTGACGCTGCTTGATGAAGGCAAGCTGGAGCAGGAGCTGCGTTCCCTTTCCATGATACGCGATTCCTTCAGGAAGATCGTAATCACCAGGGATAGGATCAAGCCCCGTCGTACGGAAGACGGCATCCTGATAATCAATCTCTTTGATTTCCTCCTCCATCCTGATGCGATGGACCAATGACGTAGCAAGATAGAAGCCAGCCAATCACATAATCCTATTCAACCAGATATATTCCAATCACTTTCATGTCCCCTCCGATGGGGACATGCTTATCATCACATACCTTACGTTTACATATTCTACCCAAAGGAAATGCAATTCTGAAAACAAAGAGTGATGAAACTAGGAACCAAGCTTCGGATTCCAGTCAGGCCGTCGGAATCCGAAGGGAATAGGGCAGAGTGCAAAATCTGAAAATTCATGCAGAAAACAGTTAAAAATAAAAAGGGGGGGGGGGGGGGTATATTTAGTGCAGATTAATTAAGGAGAGGATTGAACGATGAAATCAAAGTCGATTCTTTTTGTCTTGATTGCTGCTATTGCGCTCGGTTCGTTCACAGCATGCTCGAACGGCCCGACTGCCCCGATATATGGCAGTGATGTGCAAGGTGTAACTCTGGTAAGTGCGCCGGATTATCTTGCTGGAACGGCTGCAAAATGGCTCGGAATCTATGATGGTCTGAAAACATTCGACCCTGCTGATGTAACCCTCAATGTTATCTTCAATGATGGCGAGAAGATGCAGTACAATGGTGATGAGCTGAATCTTAAGCCAGAAACAATCGGTGATACTGGTACAAAGGATTGGTTCTTTGTCGGCCCGAATGTCTTCACTGCAACTTTTGCTGATGGAAAGAAATTCAATGTGAACATCAATGCATATACCATTGAGGCGATTGATGTTGATCTTTCCGGTATAAAGGCAGCAACACTTCCTCTGAAGGAATCAAGTGCATACACAGCTGATGATCTTGACCTTGATGGAATCTCGCTGGTTGTGACATACAATGGCGGAACGAAGAGGGATGTCTCTGCAGAGATTCTTGATAGTGCAAATGTAAAGGCTGGTTTTGTTGAAACGGTCAAGGCACTTGTAAAAGCTGATTCTAAGGCAGAGCAGACAATCACAATCGATTCGTCAAATATCAAGGTTGTTTATAACAAAACGACATACACCCTGGCTCAGCTCAGGAGCTATCTGAATTCAATCGACGGTGTTGAAGTCAATGTTACAGGTTCCAAGACTCTGACTCTTGCTGATAATGCAAAGAAGATTATAAAGGCCGAAGCTAAGCAGATTGTTAAGGAAGCTTCTGATGAAATCTTCGTTGAAAGCAAGATTGCTGATGTCAATTATGAAATCACATTCACTTATAGTGATGGAACTACTGAAACAACTGAAACGATTTCCAAGGCTACTGCTGGCACTAAATTCGATGTGATTTCCCATGAGGATGATTGGGCATTCAAGAAAGTCGGCGAAGAAGTGAAGATGCTTATCAAGGCAACCCTTGATGGATATGATCCGGTGGAAGTTCCTCTTACGGTAGCTGCCAGGGCTGACTACCCAACTAAATTCACTGTGACTGCAAACGGTACAGGAGCAGATGGAAAAGGTGAAGCTAAGTGGGGACCGAAGTCCAATATCTCAGTAAGCCAGTTCACATTTGCAGTACCTGCTGATGGCTGGGCTTCTGGAAACACCTATGCTGAAGGTGAGGAACCATCATGGTCCAAGACAGATTTCACTCCGAACAGGACTAGCTTCAAGCTTAATGCTGAGGCAAAGGAACACTATGATATTTGGTTCACTTACGGCGGTGATGTAGGTCTCGAGACTGTTGAAAAGGCAGAGTTCGAAAGTGGGATTACTCTCGTTCCTCAGGAAGAAGCAACAGTAAAATAAGAGGATACTATCTCTATAAATGCATGCGTTGCATGCATATAAAAAAAGCAGGGATTCTTCCCTTGCTTGTAAAGGATGTTTAGAAAATGAAAAAGATAATAACTGTTTTACTGGCAGCTGCAGTGATTTTCGGATTCGCTGCCTGCTCTCCATCGACAGTTTCATATTTCGGCAAGGATGTATTGACCGTGACGGTCATTTCCACACCGGATCTCTTCAAAGGAGAGATTCTTAATCCTGCTGATGTACAGCTCAGGGTTGTCTATGATGATCATACTGAGGAGACATTCACTGGTGCTGAGCTTGGCATGACACGCAAGGACTGGACATCGTCAACTGCCACAGGTGAAGATGGCTATGGTCCATTCGAGATGACTGGCGATGCAGAAAAAGATGTTTTCACAGTCTATTATGGCGTCAAGACAAATGATAGCGATAAGGTCGTTGAGAAGGATAGCGATATTACAATCAAAACCGTTGATTTCCATGAGCTTGTGATTGATGGTTCTGCTGTAACGTCTTTTGATGCCTCCTCAGTTGATGAGAATATCCTTAAGAAAATCATCTTCAAGGCATATTACAACAATGGAGCTGACTTCAAGACTGTAAGCGTAACTGTTGCCGATAGTCTTGTACCAAATCTGGCATCTAGCTTTGATAAGAAGGCTGTAGCTGGATCTGAGAATCAGGTTGAGATCATATCAACTAACCCTGTTGTAAAGATTGATCCTAAGTGGATTGTCACGATTACTCCTGTTGAGGAGAAGACAATCTCTGGTGTCAAGCTTGTACAGAAGGATGGTAATGAGATATTCAACATTGCCGAAGTGCCATCAGAGCAGATGCAGAAACTTTCAAATGTAGAATTTGAAGTCTATCTTGTCTATTCCGATAACACTGTTGCCGAGACAGCTCTTAATAAGACAACTGACTACAACTTTGATTTCACAGACTACAATCCTGAGAAGTACATTTTTGATGGGAAATCAACTCAGGATACCTTCAAGGTAACTGTTACCCTTACTGATACATACAAGACTGCGCATGAAGATGAACTTGGCAATGGCACCGGTATCCTTAATGGTGAGCTCAAAGTTGGTTTCGCAAAGGACTATGCAAAGGCAATCACAGCTACTGAGAAGACGAATAACCTTGTCAAGCAGGGTGAAAGAATCTCCGTTGATGATTTCAACTTTGAAGTAACTGAATGGGCATCTAAGGCTAAATATGATACAGGTGATGCACCAGCCGTTGCAGATCAGATATCTCTTGATGTAGCAAACATGGATTTTGTTCTTGTTCCATTTGGTTATTCTGACGATACTGCAAACGAAACAACAGAAGTTGAAGTTGCATTCAAGTATGGTGATAGAACAGTTGCTTGGAATGGCAATTCTAAACCTACGGTTACTGTAGAAAACACACCGGCAACTACCTGATGTGTTGAATCCTGCCGTTTAGGCAGTTAGGAGGGAACGAATGGAAGAACGAGATTCTCTCCGGAAGAAGCACTGGGTCCCGGTGGATAAGAAGCAGCAGTGCCTGGCCCTGTTCCAGGAAGGGAACGGATATAAGAGCACGGCAACGATAACCGGCCTGAACAGGTATACTGTCCGGGACTACAGACGTAGGTATGCTCAGGGGGATGAATCCTGGGCGTACCGTGAAAGGGTTTGACAATCCCTGATGGAGATATCAATGCTTGGGCTCTTCAGAAATGGAGAGCCCGTATTCGTTATGCAATGGCTCTGATTGACGTGCAGCAGATGGCTGTGCTGCCATGAGATCACCAATCCTCTGATGGCTTATCGATGCGCTCCACTACGGACTTTTCCAGTCAGGATAGGGCATGCTTTCCATTATCGCGATATATCATAAGCTATGCCGTATGAGTATGGGAAAAAGGACTATAGAGAAGCTCAGGATCCTTGCTGAGTTCATCGAGAGCCGCCATGGTATCACGCTTGCCAGGGCCGTTTCCGTGAACCCTGCCAAGATGGAGAAGATACTCTCAGGCGAGGAGGAGCCTTCATACAAGGTATGCCTCCGTGTCGCTGACTACTTCTTCATCCATGTGGATATCCTGACAGACGATGGCTAGGAACTGCCGGACCTGGAGACCCTCCAGCTTGATGAGGATCTCATGTCGGTACAGAGGAATGATATCGAGAACGATATCGAGAGGATCAAGCAGAAGCACTTCATCGCCAGGAACTGGCGCATGATCGGCTACCGCAAGCGCGTGAAGCTCGTGCTGTCGGTGCTTATCGTGGCAGTGCCGCTTATCGCATTCATCCTCTACTGCGGATCCGAGGTAGCCTATGAGCGCCTTGATGATATGCATAAGTACATCATCGGCAGCGACGGCCCCGATTATGACAAGTACAATCCAATCTAGGTCAAGTACCATGATGACCTGGAGGGGACTTCCAGGGCGAACAATCCCGATGCCTACTATGTAGAGGTGACGGTTGGCGCCGTGCTTGAGAAGATCAAGAACATCCACAGCGAGACTTCCTCCTATGAGACGAGGATGCAGATCTACTTCAAGTTCGATAAGGATGAGTTCAGGGAGATGTTCAGGCACTATGCGAGGGACGTCCTTACTGATCAGATAATCGATGATTACTACTCATCCAGCGATGAAGCGAGGCCTGCGGGTACCTTCTCCTATGACCAGTGGCTCGATTCGCATGCTGATTACTTCGAGGAATGGGTCGATTCCAATGACCATAAGTACTATCCGGGAGAGACCCCGTCGAACGTGCTGACCGATAAGGAGACGATGTTCGTCCTCGGGAACGGAGAGTTCGTCCCTGATTCCCTCGGCAAGATTAAGGAGCTTGAGGAGGTGCAGTACTACGATGAGGAGGGCAATCTCCGCACGATGTGCTACCAGAAGATCCGCTTCA
This sequence comes from uncultured Spirochaetaceae bacterium, assembly GCA_944390725.1. Taxonomy (GTDB): domain Bacteria; phylum Spirochaetota; class Spirochaetia; order Sphaerochaetales; family Sphaerochaetaceae; genus Ornithospirochaeta. The sequence goes on along the minus strand of CALXQU010000004.1, from coordinate 100,802 downwards.
ACGGAGCCTTTGAGAAGGCCTTCGACAGCGTGAGGTATCCTCTCGATTCAGTGCAGTTCAAGATGTATATCCTGCCGACGATGGATGCGGACTATATCAGGTACGTGCCTGACAGGTCCACCGATTCCGATGGCGTGCTCGTGAGCGGATTCACCCCGTATTTCGGCATCACCTCGGGCTATAGGCCTATCCACGATACCGACCAGGTCGATAACTTCACGCTGCGCCTGAACTACTACTACGATACCAACAACGATCCGGCCGTCCATTTCGATGACTCGGTAAGGACGCAGCTGGAGATCATCGTCAGGGCCAATAGGGCAGGGCTCTCGCTCTTCCTGCAGGCCTTCATCAACCTCTTCAGCGTCGTCATCTGGATCATCATCGCCTTCTATAGCCAGAGCTATACGGGGGAGGATAGCGTAGGGATGCTCGGTACAGGCCTCTTCGGTGTCATATCATCGATGCTCGTCGGGCTCTCGATGGTATCCGATGCGGGTATCTTCTCGCTGATCACGATGATAAACATATTCACGCTGGCCGTCATAATGATCATGACATACCAAGCTATCGCGGCAAAGCGCGCGCAGGTCAGGAAGGATAAGGTGCTCATCGCCTATAACGGCATCAAGCTCAGGGTTCTCTTCATCCTCCTCACGGTCTGCACGATTGCCATGTTCGTGGTCATCCCTGCTATCGCGTATATGTGGGGCGCCTGAGGCATAGCTCCATCAATGATGATGAATCCCTCCATCGCTGGAGGGATTCATGCTATCTAGTGCTGAGGGCTTACATCACCGTGCCGTCAGGGATGACTGCGTTCTTGTTGATGACGATGATGCCGTCATGGACGGAATACATCTCGTAGTCGCCTTCCGGGCGCGGGATGTTGTCGATGCCGATGCGGCAGTTGGAGCCGATCCTGGCATTCTGGTCGATGATGGCCTTCTTGATGATGGTGGCCTTGCCGATTCCGATGTTCGGGATGCCCTTCCTGGCATTCTCCGCCTTCTCCTCCTCGGTTTCGTATGCCGTGGCACCCATGCAGTAGACGCCGTCAAGCGATGCGCCTGCCTCGATGAATGTCCTGACGCCGATGATGGAGTTCACGATATACGCATTCGTGATGATCGATCCTTCGGAGGTGAGGGAGCAGGAGATATTGCAGAAGTTCGCCTTCGTCGCAGGGAGGTGGCGGCGATGTGTGTAGATCGGCATCTCCTCGTCGTAGAAGTTGAATGCAGGCTTCTCAGATGCGAGGTTGAGGTTCGTCTCATAGAACGCTTTGATCGTACCGATGTCTTCCCAGAAGTCATTGAAGAGATAAGCACCGACTCTCCTCGTCTTGATGAGCTCCGGGATGATTTCCTTGCCGAAATCAGTCTTGTCGTTGTTGAGGGCCTCTTCCATCGTCTTGGCGTTGAAGATGTAGATACCCATCGATGCAAGGTACTCGTTCTCCCATGTCCTGTCGAGGCCGAGCTGGCTCTTGAGGCACTTCTCGGGCACCTTGTATTCGGAGATGTCCATGTCAGGAGCCGGCTTCTCATAGAACTTCTTGATCATGCCTTCCTCATCGGCTCCGATGATGCCGAGGCCGGTGGCCTGCTGCCTTGAGATCGGCTTGGCTGCGATTGTCAGCTCCGCATTCGACGCGATGTGCCTTTCGAGCATGACATTGAAGTCCATCCTGTAGAGCTGGTCGCCGGAGAGGATCACATAGTAGTCTGCCTGCTGGTCATGGAGGTGGGTGAGGTTCTTCCTTACCGCATCAGCCGTGCCCTGGTACCAGCTTTCGCTCGTAGGCGTCTGCTCTGCGGCGAGGATCTCGACGAATCCACCGGAGAACTGGTCGAACTGGTATGTGTTCGTTATATGGTTATGGAGCGATGCCGTGTTGAACTGCGTCAGGACGTAGATCTTCTTGATGCCGCTGTTGATGCAGTTCGAGATAGGGATATCTACAAGCCTGTACTTGCCTGCGAATGGGACGGCAGGCTTAGCCCTTCCCATCGTGAGGGGATAGAGCCTGGTGCCCCTTCCACCGCCGAGAACGATTGCAATCACTCTCTTCTTCTTTGATTTGTTCATTCGATTCCTCCTCCTATCTGATTGCTTTTCCTGTTTCCAGTCGTGTGTATAGGTCTATGTATTCCTCTGCGGAACGGTCCCATGTGAAGTCCTCCTTCATGGCGCGCTTCTGCGCCTTGAGGAAGCCTTCCTTATCCTCCCTGTAGAACTCGACAGCCCTCCTGACGGCATCCATGAAGGAATCCGATGAAAGGTCATTCATCAGGAATCCGGTGCCGTTCTTCCTGTCATCATCGATGTCGATGATGGTATCGGCGAGTCCTCCTGTGCGGTGAGCTACCGGGAGCGTCCCGTAGTGGAGCGAATACATCTGGTTAAGGCCGCATGGCTCATAGCGGGATGGCATCAGGAAGAAGTCCGCGCCTCCCTCCACCTCATGCGACAGCTTCTGGCTGAATGCGATATGCACGGAGAGGTTGGGGTAGAGCGCCGCCATATCCTCCAGCTTCTCCTCGTAATGGCGGTCGCCTGTGCCGACGATGATTACCTGCAGGTTCATCTTCAGGATCTCGCCGAGGATCGGCACGTTGCCGCCAAGAAGCTCCGCATAGCCCTTCTGGTCCGCGATGCGGCTGATCATGGCGAACAGCGGGATGCCGTCATTGACCTCAAGCCCTGATTCCTGCTGCAGCCTCCTCTTGAGCGCTGCCTTGCCGGAGAGGTCTGTCCTTGAGTAGTGCTCGGAGAAGAACCTGTCCCTTGCGGGGCTCCACTCCGTCGTGTCCATGCCGTTGAGGATGCCGTATAGGTCATCCTTCCTCTCCCTGAGGATCGGATCCATCTGGCAGCCGAACTTCTCTGTCTGTATCTCCTTCGCATAGGTGGGCGATACGGTGGTTATCCTATCCGAGAGCAGAAGCGCCGACTGCAGCATATTCAGCCTCTCGCTGCCGGCGCTGCCCTTGAAGCACTCCTCCGGGAACCTGTCGCCTGTCAGTACCGCGTCATAGCGCGAGAAATCGCCCTGGTAGGCGAGGTTGTGTATCGTGAAGACGGTCTTTGCCTTGATCCTGTGCTTCTCCAGGTAGAACGGGACGAGGCCGGCCGGCCAGTCATGGGCATGGACGACGTCTGCCTCCCATCCTGATTCCTTCAGATAGAGCGCTGCGGATTCGGCCAGCAGGGCAAAGCGCCTGCAGTTATCCTGATAAGGCTCGAATGACGTATCGCCATAGATGCCTTTGCGTTCCGTATACCATGGATGCTCTATGGCAAGGAACTCCACGCCGTCGAGCTTCCTGGACAGGACAGAGGCCTTCTCCTCGCCTCCGAGCATGGGAATCTGCAGCTCAAGCTGCTTCCGGAACCCCTTCCTCTCTATGAAGGAATAGAGCGGCATCAGCACCTTCACCGATGCGCCTTTCTTCACAAGGGCAGGCGAAAGCGAGCCCAGTACATCGGCCAGGCCGCCTGATTTGGAGAATGGAACCGCTTCGCTTGTCACCATCAGGATATTCATAGAATATGATTATCCTCCGCCTTGCACGATAACTCAAGGCAAAAAATCCTATGATAATGTAAAAGCCGGGTTAAATACCCTGGATATACTCATCTGCAGCATGTGCGGCAATGGCGCCATCGCCTGCGGCCGTAACCACCTGCCTGAAGGGCGTCGTACGCACATCTCCTGCTGCGAAAAGGCCGGGGACCGATGTCCTCATATGCCCATCTGCCTTCACGAATCCATGGTCCAGCTCGGCGAATCCCTCGAGGATCTTCGTGTTCGGCTCGATGCCGACGAAGATGAAGACGCCGTCCGCCGCTATCTCCCTGCCGTCGGAAAGGGTGACGGACGTGACCTTCTTCCCGTCACCGTTGATGGAGGCGACTGTCCTGCCGAGCTCCAGGTGGATATTCCCCTGCGCCCTGACGCGGTCCTCGAGCATCTTCTGCCCGCGGAACTCCGTGCGCCTGTGCACGATATGGACATCCCTGCCGAGCTTGGCGAGGTAGAGCGCATCGGTGAGGGCAGTGTCGCCGCCGCCGACGACGACTATCTGGCCATCCCTGAAGAAGGGGCCGTCGCATGTCGCGCAGTAGCTCACGCCCTTCGCCTGGTACTCCTCCTCGCCGGGGCATCCCAGCTTCCGGTGATGCGCTCCGGCTGCATAGATGACTGCCTTCGAGCGGATGTCCCCATCGGTGGTCGCGGTCATGAAGGAATCCCCGTCCTTGCTGATGGAGAGGGCCTCGGTGAAGAGGATCTCGGCGCCGAATGAGGCTGCCTGCTTCTCGAGCTTCTCGGCAAGCTCATAGCCTGATGCAGACTCATAGCCCGGATAGTTCTCTATCTGGTCGATGTAGAGCAGCTGCCCGCCGGGCGAGAGCGCATCGATCGCCACTGTCCTGTAGCCAAGCCTGGCAGCATAGCCAGCCGCGCTGAGCCCCGCAGGGCCTGCGCCGATGATGAGGATATCGCAATCAGCCATCGTTCCTTCCCTCCATCTTCCTCAGAAGCGCCTCTTCCGCATCAGAGCGCCTTATGTATACAGGCCCTTCCCCGATATCGTCAGGGCCCTGCTCGGCCAGCTTCCTCTCCGCAAGCGCTATCAGCGCCCTGCCAAGGCATCTGGGTGCCATTTCGTCGACCATGAAGCCGGAAGCCCCTGCGGCAGCGAGCTTCTCCGCGAATGCCGCCGCATCAGGTCCTGTGACGAGCGTCGTGCCGCCTGCCGAGGCGATGTCCCCGGCGATGTCCTCGGCATTGCCGTCCCTGTCAGGGACTAGTATGGAACCGCCTTTCCTGAGCTGGAGGTAGAACCTCCTCTTCCTGGCATCGATGCAGGAGAGGACCGGGCCGTCCCATGGCGAGGCTGCCATCGCGATCACGTCGAGCGTCGGGACCGATACGAGAGGTATCGAGAGCGCTGAGGCAAGCCCTTTTGCGGATGCCATCGCGATCCTCAGCCCCGTGAATGAGCCGGGGCCTTTCGTCACTGCCACCATGCCGAGGTCCCTGAATGATATGCCGGCCCTGGCAAGGAGCTCCTCCGCTTCGTGCAGGAGATGCTCGGAAGGGGAGAAGGCGCCCTGTATCAGGCGCTCCTCATAGGTCCTATCCGTCTTGAGCGCTACCGTCGCGGCATCGCAGGATGTATCGAAAGCGATGATGTTCAAGAGATGCCTCCTTCCACATCGATGGTCCTTGTCTGGTCGGGATTGATCGTTATGTCCACGTAGATGGTATCATCCGGAAGCATCGACCCGATCTTCTCCGACCATTCTATCAGCGATACCCCGTCAGGATAGAGGAATTCCTCTCCTCCCATCGATTCGAACTCATCCTCGCCGGAGAGCCTGTAGAGGTCGAGGTGGTACATCCTCATCGTGCCATCGTATTCCTGCACAAGCGTGAAGGTAGGGGAGACGATGGCCTCCTCGATGCCGAGCGCCCTGGCGACGCCTTTGGCGAATACGGTCTTGCCGGCTCCCAGGGACCCCCTGAGGGAGATCACGCTGCCTTTGGCGAGCTTCCTGCCGATCTCGTATCCGAAAGCCTCCGTCTCCTCGAAAGAATGGGAAACCATCATTCCTCCTTATGGCTGCAGGAGCAGCCTTCGTGGTGGTCATGCCCGCAGCTGCATCCGTCATGGCCGTGGTGGCTGTGTCCGCAGGAGCAGCCGTCATGATGATGGGCAGGGTCGGCTATCTCGCCGGCATCCTCATCGTCATCTGATTCGACGATCTCCTCATGTATGATCTCGTCACCGATCTTCTCGCCAGTCATCTTCTCATAGAAGGATATCACCTTCTCCAGGTGCTCGGGGCTGGCCTTCGCATAGCGGGCCTTCTCGATCCACTCCCTTCCTTCGTCGAACCTGCCAGCCTCTATATAGGCATTGGCGAGGTTGAGCATCGTCGAAACGCTGTCCGGATCGAGGTCCGCCGCAGTCTCGAGATAGGTGAGGCTGAGGTCCTTGCTGCCGTCGAGGTACTCTATCATCGAGAGCTCTGTATACACATCAGCATCGGCATGGCCGAGCGATACGCACTGGAGCATGTCGCTGCGGGCTCCCTGCGTATCGCCGGAGAGCCTCTTCGCCCAGCCTCTGAGGAAGTAGCCGTTCCAGACCTTCGGCGAGTCGCTGATGAACGCGGTCGACTTCTCGATTGCCTCCGCATAGTGGCCGAGCATCACGGCATCATATGCCTCCAGGAAGGCCTTATCGGAGGAGAGGAGCGATGATATCTTCTTCGAGATGCCCTTGATCCTTGCCTTCTCCTCGCCTTCCTCCGCGATGGCCAGATACCTCTCGAAGTAGGTAAGGGCCTCCTCGAAGTTGCCCATCTGCGACTCAAGCTCGCCGAGGGCCTTCAGTATCGCATCGTTCTCGCCGAAGCGGTCCAGCCCCGCAAGGAGCGTATGGCGCGCCGATACCCAGGACTTGGTCTCCTTCTCCTCCTCTTTGTTGTCAGCTGCCAGCTCCGCGATGGCGCGGTAGCAGTTGGAGAGGTTTATGCAGGAATTCGGCTGCGGTGCGTACTTGTAGGCGTTGTAGAAGAAGGGGAAGGCGCCTTCCGGGTCCTTCTGGTGGATCTTCGCGATGCCTGTCTTCGTCATGTCGCTCTCGAGCTCAGGCCATGTGGCGGCGAGGAAACGCCTGTACGTCTCCGATTCCTCATGGTCCTCGGCGATTGCCTGTACCATGCCTGACATCATCGCGGGGAGCGTCACATGCTTCGCCTCGAGCTTCTTCGTGCCTTTCGGCACCTCGACGGGCAGCACCGTGCCCTTCGGCAGCCTGATATCCGTATCATCGATTGCGAGATCTTCCGTAAGCTGAATGAATCTGATTGTCGTGTCTTCCTGGTTCTTCATAATAAAAAGCAACCTATAGGGAACGGCGGCTGTGGCTCTTGAACTGATGTTCAAGGGGGGATCTCTGTTGCCCGCTTTCTGTTCCCGAACGTGCGGGAGCAATGCCGCTGAGGCTATGCCGGACCCCAAAAATAAGGTTTGCTCCAAGAGGCTTCAGATTGCCGCCCTATAGGCATCTACATATTAGCATACTTCCCATGTGAGGTACAGATGCATTGTCCTAGCTTCCCTTTGCTGGTATCTTTTCCCTATGAACCCTTTTATCGTTGGACTGGCATGCGGTCTCGCAGTCGCGGTGATCGCCATCGCCATTATGATGTACAGGACTTCCGATGCGAAGAAGAAGGCAAAGGAAGAAGTGGAGAAGTACAGGAAGCTCCTTGCCGACAAGATGGAAGTCGAGGCCGATGGCATCAGGCGCCTCAAGGAAGAGAATGAGAAGCTCAAGGAGCAGAACAAGAACCTCGAGGTCAGCCTCAGGGTGATGTCCGAGAAGTCCGATAAGAAGGAACTCCTGCGCCTGCAGGTGATGCAGAGGGCCGCTGAGAGGCTCACTGTCGAGGCCCCTGGATTCGCCCAGGCATGGCAGGAAGCCCTGCAGAGGAGCGAGGAGGAGTCCGAGAGGGTATTCAGCGGCCTTGCCCCGTTCTTCAGGAAGCTCCCGCATTTCCGCGGCGGCCAGAAGCTGGTGGATGATGGCGGGGAGGAATGAGAAAGGGCTCCGCATCAGCGAAGCCCCAGAGTCGGGACGAATGGACTCGAACCATCGATATCCTGCTCCCAAAGCAGGCGCCATAGCCGCTAGGCGACGTCCCGGACAACGCAGGGATTGTAGCGGAAAGGCCGATGACTCGTCAATAGCCGCCAGGGACAGGATGTGGAGCATCCTCGATGGCCATTATCCTGAGGAGATTTCCTTTCTGCCTGTCATATCGCCGTTCCGCTTCCTTGTCACCGTCATGCTCTCGGCCTCGACCACGGACAGGCAGGCTGCCGAGGCTGCGGAGGCCCTCTTCTCCAGCTATCCTGATGCGGCTGCGATCGCGGCAGCTGATGCCGATAGCATAGAGGCCCTGATACGCAGGGCAGGCCTTGCCCATGCCAAGTCAAGGAACATCAAGGCGATGTCGGCGATAGTGGCGGAGAATGGCATCCCGGAGACCATGGAGGGCCTGCAGAGGCTCCCTGGGGTCGGGGAGAAGACGGCTGCCTGCTATTACTCGGGGATACTGGGCGGCAATGCCGTCATCGCTGATACCCATTTCGTCAGGGTCGCGAAGCGGCTGGGATTCACCGATACCGATGACAGGACAGCCTCGGCAAGGGAGATAAGGGAAAGGTTCCCCGAGGAGCTGTGGACCCGTATCTCCATGGTGCTTAACCTCCATGGCAGGGAATGCTGCCGGCCCAAGCCTGACTGCGCGCGATGCCCCGTAGGCTCTATATGCCCCTCTTCAGCGGATGATGGGCGGTGATGCGGAAGAATGTCCCGTCCGTCTCGGCGGAGGCTATCGCCTTGACCTTGAGCTTCCTTCCTGCGAATGGGGGCATCACGGGCTCTTCCCTGGCTGCGGAGAGGAACATCCCGCTCCCCTGCGGCAGGCGGCTGTCATCAATCCGCATGCACCAGAATGATGATACCCTGCCGATCGGACCTGAAAGCGTGAATATGCCATCGCCGATATCGAACCACTCCCTGATATCCCTTTCCTCGGGCAGCATGATGCAAGGCGGCATCAGGTATGCCGTGTAGTCCCCGCTTTCACGGAAGTATCCAGTCAGGCTTTCCTGCCATTCCAGCCGCGAGCCTTCCTCCAGCGTCAGTATCGTAAGCTTCTCCATCGTGGAGTAATATTAACCATAAGGGAGGCATATCGGAAGAACCTATTTACAAAAGGATTCCGATTGGCTATTATCTGATAGCTGTGACTGGCGCTCGAGCGGCGCCTCTCTGATGAGAAATCAATTCAAGGTGGAAAGATAACATGGCTAGAAGATGTGAAATCTGCGGCAAGGGAACGATTTCGGGTTCGGTTGTGCCGCGCAAAGGTCAGGCAAAGAAGAAGGGTGGTGTTGGTCAGCACATCGGTGTAACGAAGAAGCGCACGTTCAAGCCGAATCTTGTCTCCGTGAAGGCCCTTATCAATGGCACTCCGAGGACGATCAAGGTCTGCACACGCTGCCTCAGAAGCGGTTTCGTGGAAAAGGTCGTATAACAGCCGTTCATCTGACGTGAAGCTCCCGCTTTGGGAGCTTTTTTTGAAAGGAGCGATTATGCCAGCCATCATGGTCCATGCCCTTGACGGGTCGATGCTCTCTTCCCGCACTGGGATCGGGAAGCTTCTGCGGATCTACCGCGGGACGGAGGCCGCGTCTTCCGTATTCGTCATCTCCAATGTCGCCTCCGCCGACCTTGCCATGGATAGCCTTGTCTCTGCCGCCGCGGAGAACGATGAGAGGCTCTGGGCCCGCCTGGAGAGGAGCCAGAAGGCATGGAACGAAGCCGCTGAGGCCATGCTCTGCCAGGACAGGAGGAGCATAGAGGATATGATTGCCTCGTCCTTCTCCGATGTCGAGGAGATCCTCAAGGCGGTATGGATCATAAGGAGCGTGCCTGAAGCGGCCGTATCGCATCTGGCGAAGCTGGCAGGCTCGTTCCTGTCCGCCATCGCTGCCGAGCGCTTCAGGCTGGAGGGTATCGAGTCCGCCCTGCTTTCCCCTGAGGAGGCTGTCAGGGCGGAGGAGCTTCCCGCAGGCGCTGTCTTCGTGGCTGGCAATCTCTATGAGGCTCCCAATACATATGATGCGGCAGGGCGCATGAGGCAGGAAGGGGAGAGCGAGTATACCGCATCGCTGATCGCATCGGCCCATCATGCCGGCATCACCTTCTGGAACTCAAGGTCGCTCCTCTGCTCCGCATCGCGCCGCGATGTGCCTTCCAGCAAGGTCATAGAGCATCTTACCTATGATGAGGCGACGGAGCTCTCGTTCTTCGGCGCCCCGATTATCCATCCCCATTCATTCCAGCCTGCATCCCAGCAGGGGCTGGAGATAAGGCTGCGCTACTGGGGCGATATCGACGATATGGGCACCCTGATCTCCAAGGGCCATCATCCTTCCGATGACAGGACCATCGTCAAGGCATTCTCGGTAGTCAGGAACATAGCGCTGATAAACCTCGAGGGGTCCGGCATGTCCGGTGTCCCCGGCATATCATCGCGCCTCTTCACCGCCCTCCGTTCCGAGGGGATCTCCGTGATACTGATCTCGCAGGCATCGAGCGAGTACTCGATATGCTTCGCCGTCCCGCAGAAGGAGGCCCAGCTTGCCCAGCGCACCGTCAGGAAGGAGTTCTCCGAGGAGCTTTCCTCCGGCGCGATATCCACGGTCAGCCTCCATACGGACCTCGCGGTCCTTGCCGCAGTCGGCGAGGGGATGCCTGGCAGGGTAGGCGTCGCCGGCAAGTTCTTCTCATCGCTTGCAAGGAGCGGGGTCAATATCCTCGCCATCGCCCAGGGCTCGAGCGAGAGGAACATCAGCGTCGTCATCAGGGCAGAGGAGAGCGGCAGGGCGCTCAGGTCGCTCCATTCATCGTTCTTCCTCTCGGCGCAGACGCTCTCGATCGGCCTCTTCGGCCCGGGGAATATCGGGGGAACGCTGCTTGACCAGATAGCTGCCGAAAGCGAGAGGCTCAGGCGCGAGTTCGACCTCGATATCCGCATCAGGGGCATCGCGAGCTCGAAGAAGATGCTTCTCTCAGAGGATGGCATCGACCTCTCCTCCTGGCGTGAGCAGTTCGATAGGAATGCCGTGCTCTACAGGGAGGATGTCTTCATCTCGCATATCAACGCATCCTACTACCCGCATGCGGTCATCATCGACTGCACCTCATCCGAGGAGCGGGCAAGGCAGTATCTCAAGTTCATCAGCCAGGGGCTCCATGTGATTACCCCCAACAAGAAGGCGGGGTCAGGTCCCTATGCATATTACAGGAGCCTGATGGATGCCTCGCTGAGGACGGGCCGCAAGTTCCTCTATGAGACGACTGTCGGAGCTGGACTTCCCATCATCTGCACGCTCAAGGACCTGAGGGAGACCGGTGATACTGTGAATAAGGTCGAGGGCATCGTCTCGGGGACCCTTGCATGGCTCTTCTCCAGCTATGATGGCACGGTGCCGTTCTCGGAGCTTGTGCTGAAGGCCAAGTCGCTCGGCTATACGGAACCCGATCCGCGGGATGACCTTTCCGGCATGGATGTCGCCAGGAAGACGGTCATCCTTGCCCGCGAGCTCGGCTATGAGACCGAGATCTCCGATATCTCGGTGGAGTCGCTGGTGCCTGAGCCGCTCAGGGATGTCCCCCGGGATGAGTTCCTGGCACGCCTTGGCGAGATGGATGCCCAGATGGAGAGCCTCTTCGCCGCCGCATCTGCCAAGGGCATGGCCCTCAGGTATGTGGGCAAGGTCGAGGGAGGGAAGTGCTCCGTGTCGCTTTCGGAGTACCCGATGGAGCATGCCTTCGCCCAGGCCAAGGGAACCGACAATGTCATCGCATTCTCCACTGCACGCTATAACAGGGAGCCGCTTGTCATCAAGGGACCGGGAGCCGGGCCTGAGGTGACCGCTGGCGGCGTATTCGCCGATATACTGAGGCTCAGCGCCTATCTCGGCTCTAAGATCTAAGGAGGTAGCCATGGAATTCATATCGACAAGATCCGCTGACGGTAAGTGCTTCACTGCATCGGAAGCTATACTCAAGGGGCTGGCCCCGGATGGAGGCCTGTTCATACCGAGGGAGATGCCATCCCTTCCTGCGGACTTCTCCCTTTCAGGGGGTCTCTGGAAGGCGATGTACCAAGCCATCGCGCCATTCTTCGAAGGCGATGAGAGCGAGGGGGACCTTGAGGAGATCTGCCGCTCTGCCTTCGATTTCCCGCTTCCATTCTTCCGCAATGGCGGCAGGGATACGATGGAGCTCTTCTATGGCCCCACGGCTGCATTCAAGGACTTCGGTGCCCGCTTCCTCGCCTTCACGATGGAGAAGCTGCTGAAGAAGAGAGGCGAGTCGCTGACCATACTCGTCGCCACCTCCGGCGATACCGGAGGAGCGGTCGCTTCTGCCTTCCATGGCAGGGAGAACCTCTCCGTCAAGGTGCTCTTCCCCAAGGGCAGGGTTGCGGAAAGGCAGCGCCTGCAGCTGACAGGCTGGGATGGGAATGTCTCTTCCTATGAGGTCGATGGCACGTTCGATGACTGCCAGAAGATGGTCAAGGATGCCTTCATGGATCCGGAGCTCTCAGGTCTCTCATCGGCTAATTCGATCAATCTCGGGCGCCTGCTTCCGCAGATGGCCTACTATGTATATGCTTCGTTCCTCTACAAGGCGATCTATGGCGAGGAGCCTGTCTTCATCATACCTTCCGGCAATGTCGGCAACTCGACAGGGGCCTTCTGGGCCAAGGCCATGGGAGCGCCTATCAGGAAGATCGTCCTTGCCGTCAATGCGAACAGGACCATCCCTGATTACCTTGAGACTGGCAAGTACGAGCCGAGGCAGAGCATCGAGACGCTCGCCAATGCCATGGATGTCGGGGCACCCTCCAATATGGAGAGGCTCTTCGCCATGTTCCCTGACTGGGAGTCATTCAGGTCGAATGTCTCATCCTATTCGGTCTCCGATGATGAGATCAGGGAGATGATCAGGAGGGAGTGGGAGGAGAACGGCCATATAATCTGCCCGCACACAGCCTGCGGCGAGAAGGTCAGGAGGGACCATTATGCTGATGATTGCCATACCGTAGTCGTCGCTACGGCCCATCCCGCCAAGTTCGATACCATCGTCGAGCCGCTGATCGGCAGGTCCGTGCCTATCCCCTCCACGCTTTATGAGATCATGCACAAGCCTTCCAAGGCCAGGGAGATCGGTACCGACTACCATCAGCTTTTTGCCTAGCGCTTCCTTTTCATGATATTGCCGCCGTATCCCGGCGGCATTTCTACCCAGAATCAAAAAGCAGCGGATCCGTGGACCCGCTGCCAGATGCCTGACGGACTGATGTCAGTCAAGCGCATGTCCTGCAGAGCCAAGGACGTCGATGTTCTTGTGCATGTACATCTCCTTGAGGGCCTCGCGTGCAGGTCCGAGATACTTCCTCGGGTCGAATTCAGCCGGCTTCTCTGCAAGGACCTTCCTGACGAGAGCCGTCATGGCAAGGCGTCCATCGCTGTCGATGTTGATCTTGCATACTGCTGACTTCGCGGCTGTCCTGAGCTGCTCCTCTGGGATGCCTACGCTGTCTGCGAGCTTGCCGCCGTATTCGTTGATCATCTTCACATACTGCTGCGGGACGGAGGATGAGCCGTGGAGGACAATCGGGAATCCCGGGATCTTCCTCTCGATTTCCTCGAGGATGTCGAACCTGAGCGGTGGCGGTACGAGGATGCCGTCGGCGTTCCTTGTGCACTGCTCCGGCGTGAACTTGTATGCGCCATGGCTCGTGCCGATGGAGATGGCGAGGGAGTCCACGCCTGTCCTGGCGGAGAAGTCCTGGACTTCCTCAGGCTTCGTGTAGTGGGATACCGCGGATGATACCTCATCCTCGATTCCGGCAAGCACGCCGAGCTCGCCTTCGACTGTCACGTCGAACTGATGGGCATAGTCTACGACCTTCTTCGTGAGCTCGATGTTCTCCTCATATGGGAAATGGGAGCCATCGATCATGACGGATGAGAAGCCGTTATCGATGCACTGCTTGCATGTCTCGAAGGAATCGCCATGGTCGAGATGAAGGACGATGGGGATCTCGCATCCGAGCTCCTTGGCATATTCCGTAGCACCGCGGGCCATGTTGCGCAGGATGTTGATATTCGCGTAATCCCTTGCACCCTTCGATACCTGAAGGATTACAGGGCTCTTTGTCTCGACACATGCCATGATGATCGCCTGCATCTGTTCCATATTGTTGAAGTTGTAGGCTGGGATAGCATAGTGACCCTTCATCGCCTTCGCGAAGATGTCCCTGGTGTTGACCAGTCCAAGTTCCTTATAGCTGACCATTCCGATCTGCCTCCTTACTAAACATCTATGAAGATATCATATTAATGAGGAATAGTCTTCCCCCGGCATGATGCTGCCAGCTTGATTCTGATCGGGCTGGACTGTATCCTTAGGCGCATGAGACGGAAGAGGGCTGCGCTGATCGTTCCCATCATCATCCTGCTTGCTGCGGCCATCGCCGCGGCGGTGTATTTCACGCGCCCCTCGTTTGCCGTCGTGCTTCCTCCGCATCCGGAGCCGTACAGGCTGGGGGAGCCTACGTTCACGCTCTCATACAGGGAGACGGGGAACCCGGCTTCAGCCGATGCCGTATTCGTCATGCCAGGGGCCGGCATCCCGGCGACGGGAGGATATGTCTACCTGATGAGGCCTGCCGCCGATGGCGAGGAATATGATGGCATCATTGATATCGACGAGGCGGAGATGTGGAAGACAGCGCTCGGTGATGGGCGTGAGTGCATAGTCTTCGAATCATCCGATGCGGATGCCTCAGCTATAGCCGCCGCGCTGATGGAAGCAGATGGCAATGCCTTCACGGCCGTTTACGACGGAAGGGTGACCGATGCCAATATCGGCATGGTGCTGCGCAGCGCGGAAGGGGCGGACAGCCTCCTGCTGCTGACTCCTTCCACTTCCGCGATGCTCCTGCGCGGCGGAAGGTCCGGCGTTCCTGCCATACTTGATTTCAGGGATGCGGCAGCGCTTACCGCAGGACGCTGCGATGGCATCGTGACGATCGGCTGGGATGCCCTGATAAGATCAGCCCTCGCGGGAGATCCCGGTCTTGCGTACGCTTTCATCCCGCGCTAGCACGGCCTTGAGGTTGGCGATTATCCTTTCCTTCAGCAGTTCCCTGTCAGTCCCCCTGATATCCGCGATGAAGCCCAGCGTGATCTCGGTGAACTCCGGTATGCACGGCCTCGGCCTCATCGGTATGGGAGAGAGATAGGGAGAGTCGGTCTCGACCAGTATCCTGTCATCGGGAACCATGGCCGCCGCTTCCCTGATGCCGTCATTCCCCTTGTATGTGATGTTGCCTGCGAAGGAGATGAAGTACCCCCTGTCCAGGGCCTTCCCCGCGATTTCCGCATCATATGAGAAGCAGTGGAATATGGCCCTTTCCGCGGCGGATGAGGAGCTGAGGTAGGAGAGGAACTCCCTGCCGGCATCGCGTGAATGGATGATGAGAGGCAGCCTGAGCTCATTCGCCAGCTCCGACTGCCTGTAGAAGAGCTCCCTCTGCAGCTCAGGCGTCGCATAGCCGCGGTAATAGTCCTCGCCGCATTCACCGACTGCATCAAGGTCCCAGCGGGCTATGTCGCCGCGTACGGCCTCGACCATCCCATCGACCGTGCGTTCCGTCCTCGCAAGGCACCAGGGGCCTGCCCCTGCCGAGGCGAATATCATGCGGGAGGCGGGGAGGAGGGGCTCACGCTCCGCGTAGTCCCCAGGGTCCGTGCCGATATCTATCCCGATCGTGCCGCTGAGGTCGGGCGCAAGGCCTCTCTGGTGCATCGATAGCACATGGAAGTGGCTGTCCACCGTCATATCATCTTCTCCATATAGACCACCGACCAGAGCCTGCCGAACTTCTCTCCGCAGTCAGTGAGCCTGCCTGCGATGCGGTAGCCCATCTTCTCGTGGAACTCCACGCTGCCGCTGCCGGGATACATCACTATCGCATAGAGGTTATGCACCGCAGTGTCCCTGAGGGCGTCCTCAAGCGCCTCGTAGAGCTTCCTGCCGATGCCCTTGCCGGTCTCGTTCCTGTCCAGGTATATGGTGACTTCCGCGGAGCGCCTGTAGGCAGCCCTCGCGGAGAACGGATGGGCATATGCGAAGCCGATTATCCTGCCGCCATCATCCTCGGCCACGAGATACGCGATGGCCTCCTCCATGCGTTCTGCCATGGCGGCTGCATCGGGCGCCTCATACTCGAAAGAGATTGCCGTTTCCTCCACATAGCCGCGGTAGATATCCGCAATCGCGCCGGCATCCTCCGTCCGCGCCTTCCTGACCGTCATAGGCTTTCCAGCATGGCGAGGATGTCAGAGGCCGTAGGTGGGCATCCCTTCACCGAGATCCCCGCCCCGCGGCAGCAGGCACCGCAGCCGATTTCCGGTGATTTCCCCCTGTATCCCTGGCCGCATGCGACCTTCCTGCTTCCCAGCCTGCCGATGGTGCCGTTATCCTCCATGCGCTTGAGCGCGTGGATCAGCGATGCATAGCAGGCGGAGCAGGCCATGTCAGGGGCGGTATAGCGCGCAAGCCTGGCGGCCATGCCGGTAGGACGCGCCGATGATGCGCATGGCTTGCTGAGCTCCTTCAGATGGACCTGCGAGAGGTCAAGGGAGCCGATGCCGTAGGCTGCTGCCGCGGCAAGGTAGCCGATCTCCTCGGGTGCGAAGCCCATCAGGCCTGCGCTGAATGCATCCATGAGCACGGCATCCTCGCCGAGGAACATCCTGTCGGTCCTGACAGGGTTGCCGCCCTCCTCGAAATCGAGGTCACCGCAGATGGAGTCGACGATATTGAGGTCAGGCTTCACTATCGCATTGAGGGCCGCGATGGGCTTCGAGAGCCCGCGGTTGTGGAATTCCCTCTTGCTCCTGTCGGAAAGGCAGCCCTTCAGGTTCTTCATGCAGCATGTCATCCTGGTCTGGCAGTGGCCCTTGAGGACCGGCAGGTTGATGAGGTAGCCCGCGCTGAGGATGGTCTCGGAGACCTCCATATCGAAGCCGCCATAGCTGACGCGGCGGAACCTGTCCCTCTTCAGGTCGATGAGCCGTATGCCGTAGTTCCTGGCAAGCCTGCCCAGCCCAAGCGACGAGAAGGCCTCCGCTGTCGATGCCCCGACCCATGAGCCTTCTGCTACGGTAATATCCGTAAATCCGTTCTCCTGGAGATACTGGACCAGCGTCTCGATTATGCCGATATGGGTCGTCGCCCCGCTTTCCGCATCCGAGGGCGTGACGAAGTTCGGCTTGAGCACTATGGCCGTATCCTTGTCTCCGATCCTGCCGGAGAGTCCGTATGAATCAATCAGGGTCCTTGTGGCTTCCGCCGCATCACCCGAGTATGCAATCAGGATATCCATATCCGCGATGATAGCATAAACGGCCAGTTCTTTCTGCCTCCGGCTTCATGATGTATGATGGTATGCAGGTGCAATCGAATATGAAGCTGCTGATCATAAACCCAGGTTCGACGTCGACGAAAGTCAGCGTCTTCGATGATGAGGATGAAGTCTTCACCGAAAGCGTATTCCATGATGCCCCTGTGCTCCTCAGATACGGAAGCACGAATGACCAGCTCCCGTTCAGGACCGAGGTGGTGCTTGGCTGCCTCTCGCGCCATGGCGTCAGGATAGAGGATATCGATGTCTTCGTCGGGCGCGGCGGCTGCGCGTACAGCCAGAGGGAAGGGGTGATGAGGATCGATAAGCGGCTTGCCGATGATACCGCTGCTGATAAAGGCGGCTCCGACCATCCCGCGAAGCTCGGCGTGATGATGGCCTATGCCTTCGGCACTGGATACGGGAAGCCTATGTATACCGTCGATCCCACCAATGTCGATGAGCTCTGCGATGAGGCGAGGATCACCGGCATCAAGGGTGTCTACAAGCGTGCCCAGTCCCATGTACTGAACCAGAAGGGCATCGCCCGCCTCCATGCAGCATCGATGGGCAGGAGATACGAGGACTGCTCCTTCATCGTCTGCCATATCGATGGCGGCATCACGATAGCGGCTCACAGCCATGGGAGGATGATAGACGGCACGGAGGGGGCAGGTGGAGATGGCCCCTTCA
Source organism: uncultured Spirochaetaceae bacterium (assembly GCA_944390725.1). Classification (GTDB taxonomy): domain Bacteria; phylum Spirochaetota; class Spirochaetia; order Sphaerochaetales; family Sphaerochaetaceae; genus Ornithospirochaeta. Next base: position 83,027 of record CALXQU010000004.1, on the reverse strand, counting down.
CCCCCACGAGGCTCGGCTCCATCCCGATAATGGAGACTGCGAGGTACGCGGCGGCCCACGGCGCTGATACCCTGGAGGCGATGTGCTCGCGCTCAGGCGGCTTCGTCAGCCATTTCGGCACCTCCGATTCCGATGCCATCCACCGCCTTGTCGAGGAAGGGGATCCACATGCCATGGCGGTGTGGTCAGCGATGGTCTACCAGATAGCGAAGTCCATCGGCTCGATGGCTGCAGTGCTGGAAGGGAATGTCGATGCGATCCTCCTCACCGGCGGACTGATGCGCTTCGGCGATATCGAGGAGAGCATCAGGAAGCGCTGCGGCTGGATTGCGCCTGTCTATACCTACAGGGGCGAGGTTGAGCAGGAAGCCATGCGCGATGAGGTCCTTAAGGTAATCAGGGGAGAGAAGGAAGCCTTCGATTATTCAGGGGTCCCTGTCTTCACAGGATTCGGCTGGGAATGAAAAACGCTGGACTCTCGTTCAGCGTTTGCGGTTTTCGATCGAATGCTTTCGCATATCCAATCTGACTATAGTCTAAGCCTTCCTGAAATCTTTGCAAGGAAAAGAAAAACCCCGATGCTTCCCGCTTGCTGCCTCAGGATGGGATGAGCCGTCCGCTGCTGCCGTTCCGCTCCACCCGCCAGACGGTATCGGTGCACGCGGAGAGGAATGCCTCATCATGGCTGACAAGCAGCATCGTCATCTCCTTGCCATCTTCCCTGAACATCCCCTCGAGTATCCGCATGGAGACGATGTCGAGATGGTTTGTCGGCTCATCCATGATCAGCACCGTCCTGCCATCCCTCCGCGACATTGCCAGGGCAAGCTTCTTCAGCTCTCCTGGGCTTGGGCAGGGCGACTCGGAGAACAGGGATGACGGCTCGGATCCCATGCGGTACAGGTCAGAGAGTATGATACCTCGCTCATCATCGGCGAGGGACAGGAACGATGAAATGAGGGATTCCCTTTCAGCATCACTGAATTCCTGCGGGATATATAGGACCCAGCGCCCCTTTCCCTGGCTGAGGAGATGCTCGTGGAATGCCTTGAGGAACAGCGTCTTGCCGCTGCCGTTCCTGCCGGTTATCGCGATATGCGAGCCTGCTGCCACTGTCAGCGACGGAACGGCAAGGGAATATCCGCCGGTTATGAGCACCGTCTCCGGGAAGGAAAGTGTGGGTACGTATATGCCACTGGAAAGCGTAAGCCCCTCTTTCCTCTTCAGGGGCTTGCTGATGGAGGCGAGCTTATCCCCAAGCTGGCGGGAATGCGTCTGATGGTTCCTCACCGCCCCGTCAAGGGATGCATCCTTGCCGGAGAGGCGGGCGCCATCGATCCGGGCCTTTGCGTCATGGTCCCTGCTGTCGATATCCCGTTTCGTCAGCTTCCTCTGCTTGGCCCTGCTTCTCTCCTGGAGGTTGCGGACTATGGCCCGTTCTGCGGACATTGCTGACAGGATGCCATCATATGCTTCACGACCGGCTTTCCTGCGCTGTCCGCTCTCCTCGAGGGCTTCCGGAAGCGGGAGCGGGATATCCTCGGCAGAAACGGTTCCTTCCGCGTCTCGTCCGAGGATAACCGTCCTGGAGGAAAGCGCGGATGCGAAGGTCCTGTCATGGGAGATGATTATGCCGATGCCATCGAAGGAGCGCAGCGCATTCACTATGAGGTCCCTGCTGTATTGGTCAAGGTGGTTCGTCGGCTCGTCAAGTATCAGGATCCCAGGTGAATGAGAAAGCGCGGCCAGCAGCTGCAGCCTCTTCTTCTCGCCGCCGGAAAGCGTATCAGCCCTCTCTATCATCCCATCCGAAAGCCCCAGCTCTGACTTGAGCATCCCCACATGATTGCCGCCGGAGAAGATATCGGCCCAGTCCTCCGGCATGAGGCCTCCGAAGACCTGCGGGCATAGTATAGCGTCACTGTCTTTCCTGACACGGCCGGAATCCGGGGCGATAATGCCTGCGATTATCGAGGCAAGGGTGCTTTTGCCGACGCCATTCGGGCCGGCTATCACTGTCCAGCCTGCGGGAAATGATAATGACAGGGATGAGAACAATGCACATCCTGAACCAGGATATGAGAACGAGATATCATCAAGCTGCAGAAGCATCGTAACCTCCAGTGGGATAAAGCGCTTAGCGGTTTGTGTTGCTCGATGACATTCCAGCCCTCCTATGCAATCAAGATGCTATCATCCGGCTTCTCGTTATTCAAGGCGTTCCATCAGCGCCTTTGCTGCAGGATACGGGAACTGCCGCAGCTGCGGCAGCTGTATGTGTCAGAACCTGATGGAATCGTATGCCTCCCTGATTATCGAGGCGCTCTTCCTCAGCTTCGCTGTCTCCTCATCATTGAGGTCGAGCTCCAGGAGCTTCACGCGGCCCTGCCTGCCGACTATGCATGGCAGCCCGAGGTATGTCTCCCTGATGCCGTAAGGGCCATCGACAAGCGAGGAGATAGTCAGGATCGAATCCTCATCGGAGAATATCGCCCTCGTGATCCTCACCAGCGCCATGCCGATTCCGTAGTAGGTGGCCTTCTTCGCTGCGATGATCTTCTGCGCGGAGTTCCTCACCTCCGATTCGATTTCGGTCATGTCAAGCTCTGCGCTCTTCTCAGGATGCTTCAGCCTGAGCTCGTCAAGCGATACGGTGGCGACATGCGCCTGGCTCCATGGCACGAACTCGCTCTCGCCATGCTCGCCGATCACGTATGCGTGTATGTTCCTCGGATCCACGGAGAGCTTCTTGCCGACAAGGTATCTCAGCCTTGCCGAATCAAGCGTCGTACCGGAGCCGATGACCCTGTCAGGGGAGAAGCCCGAAAGGCGCAGCGTGATCTGCGACATGATATCCACGGGATTGGTCGCTATGAGGAAAATCCCATTGAATCCGGAATCAACGACAGGTTCTATGATTGACCTGAACACCGCTGTGTTCCTGCTCAGGAGGTCTATCCTCGATTCCCCTGGCTGCTGGTTCACGCCGGCTGCTATGACCACGAGGTCCGCATCCCTGGCATCGCCGTAATCCCCGGCGTATATCTTCATGGAAGACGCTGCGAACGCAAGCCCATGGTTGAGGTCCATCGCCTCTCCCATGGCCTTCTCCTTATTCACATCGACGAGCACCAGCTCATCGACGATGTTCTGATTGAGCAGGGCGTATGCATAGCTCATGCCTACCATCCCGCACCCGATCAGCATCACTTTCTTCGTATCTGGCATTTCCATTGCCTCCTGTTATAAAGATAAGCATGAAAAGGGAATACGTAAACCATAGAAGAAAGGAGGCCGCCTTATGGGCAGCCTCCTGAGGATATCTTCTTCCGATTCCCTTATATGAATGGCCTTTCCGGCCTGCCGATAGCCACTTCCCTCCCGTCGATCTTCAGGCTGTATTCCGGGAACTCTATCCAGCTGTCCTCTTCGGCATTGATCTTCCCATCGAATGAGATCCTCGAGGATCCGGTGCTGAATTCGAATGTCCCTGATGCCGTACCATCGAACGTGAATCTGTCATCGTCGCGGATCTCGTCTTCGACTATTGTCCCGTTGATGGCAAAGTTGCTGAGGGAGATGCCGTCATCATGATAGGATGAGATCGTCACGCTCATGGTCGCTCTCTCATAATCGTCATCCCTCAGTTCGAAGCTGTAGCTGCCGGATACCTTGTCGGAATGCCTGTCATCGTCTATCGGGAAGTCCGTGAAGCGCACATTGCCTCCGATTACTTCCAGGTCATCCCAGTCATCATCCTTCTCCCGGCCAAGCTCAATGGTCCCTGAAATCAGGGGATGGGAAATATTAACCTGGCCAGGCTTCCTGTAGATGTCCTCAAGGTCTTCGAATGCTTCCTCGACAGCTTCCCGCACATCATCCTGCACTTCATCGAATCCGATGAGGAATATCCGGAAGGCACGTTTCTCCTCAGGTGTCATCGGATCCGGCATCACTGACTCCGATACAGGTGTAGTATCTACCGTGATATCCGAGCCGGTGCCTGTAGATGCTGGCTTGAGGATGAATTCAAGTGTCTGGTTGCTGATCTGCAGCGTGAGATCGGCGTTGATGACATTGCCGTTGCCGTCCATCTCGAAACTGCCGCCTACGACCCTTGTGACACCGTCATCAGCTGTGAAGCCTGTCAGTGTATAGGTGTTCCCTGTGCTTGATACGCCAGCTGCCTGTCCTGCCGTATCCGCAGCCTGCGTCATCGCCTTCATGGCCGCGACTGCCACGTCATTTGGTGCCGTGCTGCCCGGATTCCCGCGTCCGCCGCTGCACGCCGCAAGCATAAGCATTGCCATCAGGAGTAGAGCGATGGCTGCCAAACGTCCTTTGCGAGTCATTGTTTGCTCCTTTTGTATCTGATGGCATTCTCCCATGCGGATCTGATTCTGTCATTGCCTGCGAAGGCGGAAAGCCGGATATTGCACCTAACTGTACATATTATTGGAATAGGGGAACCGGCTGGTTTCCAGCTGGCCGTGGTCATCCGCCGGCATGATACCGGACCTTCCCGCAATATCAGCTGCCTATCACTGGAAATGGAATGGCTGCATTCAGCCATCGGCCATGCTGCCCTATGGGAAGGTGGCATGTATTGGGTTCAGAACTTTCTGTCATAAAGAAGCGCTGCGATAAGAACCACGAAGACTGAACCGGCATTGTGTACCAGTGCTCCAGTCGTAGGTGTGAGAAGCCCTAGCAGCGATAATGCGATCGCCACTATATTGATGCATAACGAAAGGGATATGCTCAGCTTTATCGTGTTCACCGTCGCATTGGATAATCTCTTCAGATATGGGATCCTGGAGATGTCATCACACATGAACGCGATATCAGCAGCCTCGACTGCGATATCGCTGCCCATCGCTCCCGTTGCAATCCCGACATCTGCCGTCTTGAGCGCTGGTGCATCGTTCACGCCATCCCCGATCATCGCAACGACATGCCCCTCTTCCTGAAGGCCGGATATCGCATCGACCTTGTCGGCAGGGAGAAGGTCTGAACGCACTTCCGACAGGCCGAGCCCAGAAGCCATATAGCCAGCTGCTCTTGCATTATCCCCTGTGAGAAGCACGCTCCTGATATCCATGGCTGAAAGCCTTGAGAGCATGTCTCTAGACGTGGATCTCGGTTCGTCGGAGAATCCGACAAGCCCCGCAGCCAGGCCGTCCACGGCTACGATGACCATGGCCTTGCCTTGATTGCCTAGGAGTGTCATGGCCTTATCTGCATCCTGGAGCGGAATCGCATATTCATCCATAAGCCGCCTGTTTCCGCATATTGCTTCCTTCCCCGCGATCCTGGCTCTGATTCCCTTGCCAGCTTCCATCGAGAAAGATTCCGCCTCGCAGATCTCCGCTCCGTTTGAAGCTGCAAAGCCAACGAGAGCCTTCGCAAGCGGATGCTCGCTCCTTTGCTCTGCAGAGGCTGCAAGGGAAAGGAATTCCTTGGTGCTCAGCGAGGGATCGAGGACAACGACGTCGGAGACTGCTGGCTTGCCATAAGTCAGCGTTCCTGTCTTGTCAAAGGCAATCGTGTCGACCTTGCCCATCTTCTCCAGAGCCTCTCCTGATTTTATGATCACCCCGTTCTTTGTCGCCTGGCCGATAGCTGCCATTATCGCAGTAGGGGTTGCCAGCACAAGAGCGCAGGGGCAGAAGACGACGAGTACAGTCACCGCCCTTACGATGCTGCAAGTGAAGGCATATGCAAGTATCGCTATGATGAGGGCAGCAGGGACAAGCCAGCTTGCCCATCTGTCTGCGATACGCTGGATGGGGGCCTTCTTCTCGTCAGCTTCCTCGACAAGCCTTATCATCTGCTCAAGGGAGCTGTCTTTGCCAACCTTCGTAGCTGTGATGTCTACAGAACCATAAAGGTTCACCGTGCCGGAGAAGACCTCATCGCCGATGTTCCTGTCCACAGGCAGGGATTCCCCTGTCATTACGGACTGGTCAATCGATGTCATCCCGGAAACTATCTTCCCGTCTACGGGTATGCTTTCTCCAGGGAGGATTCGGAGGATATCGCCGACCTTGATATCCTCAAGAGGAACCTGCTCCTCCTTGCCGCTGCTTATCCGCCTTGCTGCCTTCGGGACGAGGCTTATAAGCTTCTTCAGCCCCTTTCTCGCCCTCTGCGTGGTCTTCTCCTCCAGAATCGCACCCAGCGCCATTATGAAGGCTACCTCTCCGGCTGCGAAGAGGTCTCCGATCGCAATGGCCGCAATCATGGCGATTGAGATGAGAAGGGCTGATGAGATCCTGGCAATCCCCTTATTGTGCACAACCCTCCAGAGAGCAAGATAGAGGAGCGGGAGGCCGCTTATGATGACAGCTATCCAGGCTGGGTCCATCGGTATCGATATGTCCATCAATGACAGCATCAGGCTCAATACAAGGAATGCACCTGCGGCTATTGTCATCGGGATTCCCGCAAGAAAATCGTTTATCCTCTTCAGCATCCATCCTCCCCGCATTGACAGCGTTCCTGGTTGCTGTATAATGCTCCCATAGCGAATATCTGTTCTGTAATGGATATCTATCATTCCATTGGTGGGATGTGAATGGTCAGTTCCGTGGTTTTATAGCTTAGCGAACAAAAAGAGGGAAATGTATGGATAGGAGGCAAAGGAAAAGCAGGGCTGCGATATTCTCGGCATTCAACAGGCTGCTGGAGAGAGAGGCGTATTCCAGCATCACTGTGCAGGAGATCATCGATGAAGCCGATGTCGGACGCACGACATTCTATGCCCATTTCCCTACGAAGGATGACCTGCTGAGAGAACTGTCCGATGAAATACTGGACCATGTATTCTCGGATACTCTCGATAAGGAGAGCACCCATGACTTCTCTTCTGATAGAGGCGGGTATGAGCAGATGGTATCGCATATCCTCTACCATATACGCGATAACAGCATGAACATAGCAAGGATACTTTCAAGCGACTGCTCATCCCTGTTCCTCCGTTATTTCCAGGAAAGGTTCGCAAGCTGCATTGAGAGTATGATGCCAGAGGATATTAGCCTGCCTGTACCGAGAAGCTATGCGACCGATATGCTCTCATACGGCCTGATGGCTACGATAGAGTGGTGGGTCGCAGGGCAGATGAAGGATGAGCCTGAGCGGGTGGCCTCCTATTATTCGCTGATGTTCTCATTGTCTTGAGGGGTGGTATCGCGTCCCGTATCGCAAAGGAAATCGCCGGAGGTTCCTCCGTCTTCACGGCGGGAACATGCCCCTGTTCAGCTTGGTATCCGACCTGCATATCATATACATAAGACACTGGTCTCAGGAAGGGTCTGGATTATCGCTTTCATTTATATGGATTGGCAGTACAGGCACAAGAGGAATCCCTGGCAAATACCTTGCAGGATGGCAAGCGAAAGAATAGCATTCCGGGATGATCTTTGTTGATTTGTACATAAGATGATGTACATTAGTATATGGATGTTGGATATGACAGGGAAGAGCCGTGATGGATTATTCGAATGGGATACCGAGAAGAACAAGGTGAATATCGCCAAGCATGGGATCTCATTCCCTGAAGCCATAGGGGTTTTCCTGGATCCAGGCAGGCAGGAATTCCTTGATGAACTGCATTCGTCGTAAGAAGAGCAAAGATATATAACCATGGGAAGGTTGCCAGGAAAGCTTCTTGCTGTACTTGTCGTATCTACTGACCGGAATGGAATAACGAGGATCATATCCGCCAGATATGCTTCGAAAAGGGAGGAACAGCTTTATTATGGACGATAAGAGATTGGATTTCTCTGATATCCCGGAACTTACGCCGGATTATCTCAGGACATTGAAGAGAGTGCCGCCCAGGGAGTTCTATAAAGTGACGCCAATCAAGGAATCATGCCACATAATGCTCGACAAGGATGTCCTTGATTTCTTCGGCAAGGGGAAGGTGAAAGGCTATCAGACGAGGATAAATGAGGCCCTGAGGGAATATATGTCAGAACATCTCGATGGGTATCATGCTTAGGCCGAAAGCCATAAATGCGTCTGTATCTTGATGATGCCTGCAAAAATGCCGGAGGTCAGCCTCCGGCTCTTCGGCGGGGACTCGCCCCTGTTCGGCTTGGTGTCCGACCTGGCTAGAATATAACATGAAAAGGAACTCAGGGGAAGCTGTTCTGGCTTTCTTGGTGGGATAATCCCCAGAGCGAGACTTGAACTCGCACGGCATTGCTGCCAAAGGATTTTAAGTCCAGCATTTGAGTGTAGGCTAATGTTAACTGTTAATACTTATGCTTATATAGTAACAAATTAGATTTTAGCTGTTAATATCTGTTATCAGGAATTGATAGGTATTTTGGTAACAAACTTGGTAACAAAACAGACCGTGAAGTAACTTCAGAGGTGTTTTCTGCTAATCTTCTTATAGAAGTTCTTCATGAATACCTGTCGGGTTAGGAAGAAATCCTTTTCAGATTTTGTCGGTTTATGCTCATCCCATCTGATTCTGGATTGTTCTAGAGTACAGATGTAATCTGCAACCTGCATAAGTCTGTAATCTTTCTGGTAAGCTGTGCGGAAATCTACTATTCCTCCGAAGATATCACCAAAGGTATTTCTGAGTATCCTGCTTATGATTTTCTGCCCTCGATCGTAGTAGATTATGATTTTATCAAAGTGCTGAAAATATTCGAGTTTGTCATTGATAAAACTGCTTATCTGGTGAACAAAAGCTTCTTCCATCTGTGATTCATTCTGATAGAAAGTCTTGGTGACGAAAAAGGCTTTGTAACTAATTGGTAATGCTGATACAAATGCTGCAAATGTTGTGAATATCTTTATCCTTTCTTCTCTCAAGAAAGTAGCATAAGGCTCATCCTGTCTTATAAGTGGCATTGTATGGATGAAGGATTCATTCCATCCTATATTCTCAAGTTTCTCATCAAGAACAGAAATCTCTGTAGAGATATCGTCATCCTGATTATGGAAAACCATAGTAAGGCAATATTCTGGGTTCTGTCTGTTGGAGAGATTCAGATTGCCACTTTCATCGATATGAATTGACAGTACAGACACAAGATAAGCCCCTTGCAAAGAAATTGCCGGAGGTTCCTCCGGCTTCACGGCGGGGACATGCCCCTGTTCGGCTTGGTGTCCGACCTATATATAATATAGCATGAAAAGAAACTCAGGGAAAGCTATTATGGCTTTCTGAATGAGATAATCCCCAGAGCGAGACTTGAACTCGCACGGCATTGCTGCCAAAGGATTTTAAGTCCCTTGTGTCTACCGATTTCACCATCTGGGGATAGTGCTATTGTACAGGAAGTCGGGGTTTGTTGAAAGAGAATCGCTGTTGCATCCAGAAGGGAATGGGTTTAGAGTCATATATAGGGTTCAAGGAGATATTCCTTGGATTTATTTTTCCTTGCTTATATTCCAGAATCGGATTATAAATATCATATGAAATATATCAGCATAACTGAGGCTGCCCAGAAGTGGGGCATGTCCGATAGAAGGATAAGGTATCTCTGCACGGCAGGCCGCGTAGATGGGGCTATCAAGCTAGGCTGGACCTGGACCATACCCAGCGATGCCCCGCGCCCGTCCGACGGCAGGCATATGCGCAAGTACCGCAATACCGATATCCGCCCGGGAACGGTCGATGTCGATGGGCTGAGGAAGCTGCAGGAGCATTTCCATCCTGATACATCCCTGAAGGAATCCAAGGCATACCAGAAGATCATCCTGCGCTCCTTCACCTCGCTTATGGCGATCGCGGGGGAGAAGGTCAGCGAGCGCGATGCGAAGGCTGTCTACTCCGGGCGCATCGTCCCATCGCTTTCCCTTGAGACGCACCTCATCATGCTCAATTTCCGCTCGCTGATGCTTTCCCTTGTCGATATGAAGGAGAGGTGGAACCTGAAGGATATGAAGAACATATATGTCCGCCTCCTGCAGGGCATCGATGACATCTCCTCGTCATCGTTCCGCTCCGGCCTCTCGCGCTTCCCGGCCAGGGAGACGATGGTCAGCGTGGCTGATGACATGGAAGGGGCTGTGCTCCTCTATGAGACGCAGTGGCGCCATATGCATGGCCTCGTGTCCGCATCGCTGCTGTATGCCGAGGTGCTGCGCATCGACCCGTATGAGGAGTACTCCGGGCTTTTTGCCTATCTGATCCTGGCAGGCGAGCTGCTGAGGAACGGGATACTGCCCCCTCTCTTCGAGCCTGACAGCATCGATGAGGAGAAGGCTGCCTTCTCCCTCGCGATAAAGCAGGGCAACTATACGCTCTTCACGTCCTTCGTGGAGCGGGCTGTCCATTCATCCTATAAGGAGATCGAGAATGTATGATGTCCTGATTAGGAACGCGCTGCTCTATGACGGTACGGGGTCTGCGCCCCGCAAGGCCAACGTGGCTGTATTCGGCGATGTCTTCGCCTTCATCGGCGGGGAGGGTATCGCCAGGGCCAAGCGCATCATCGATGCCGACGGGCTCCTGCTTGCGCCCGGCTTCATCGATATCCACGCCCATTCGGAGCTGGAGGTCATGCGTGACCGTGACGCGCGCATGAGGATAGTCCAGGGCATCACCACCGATGTATCAGGCAACTGCGGCATCGGCTGCTTCCCGGCCACCGATGCGCTTCGCAAGGCAAGCGAGGATGTATTGGGCCATTATCCTGCATGGGACTGGAGCGGCTTCCACTCGTTCTCGTCGTGCATGCTCGACGGCGGCATCGCCATCAACGAGGCCCTTCTCGTGCCCCATTCGGCCCTGCGCTACAAGGCGATGGGCGAGGATGCCGGCCGCGCCGCGACCGATGATGAGATCGGCAGGATGTGCCGCATCCTGGGCGAGGAACTCGAGGCTGGGGCTGCAGGCTTCTCCTCAGGGCTCTACTACAATCCCTGCGTATTCTCCGATGCAAGGGAGCTCTGTGCCCTCCTGGAGGTCGTCGCTGAGCATGGCAGGATCTTCTCCGTCCACCATCGCTGCGAAGGCAACGATGTGCTTGAGTCGCTCAGGGAGGTCCTTGACGCTGCCATGGCTGCCGGCGTGCGCATCGAGGTGTCTCATCTCAAGGCCATCGGCCGGGCCAACCAGGCCAAGGTGCCGGAGATGCTTGCCATGATCGAGGATTACAGGGACAGGGGACTGGATGTGAAGTTCGACCAGTATCCCTATACATTCGGCTCCACGAGCCTCTATTCCCTGCTTCCTCCCGATATCCTGGGCCTCTCGCGCCTCGAGCAGCGCCTCGCGCTCTCGCTGGAGAACGAGAGGGAGGATATAAAGAGGGAGATGCTCCATCCTTCCGGATGGGACAGCATATACGAGATGGTCGGCCCTGATGATATCAGGGTGCTGTATCTGGAGGGGATGGATGAGTATACCGGCATGTCGCTTTCCGAGATAGGCAAGGCAAGGGGCAAGGATCCGCTGGACGCGCTATTCGACCTGCTTTCGGAGGAGACAGGGCTTGCCGTGATGACCGATGTCACCGAGAGCGATGGGAACCTCATGCGCATCATGACTCATCCCCTGATGAGCTTCGGCTCCGATGCGCTCTATTCCTCCCCGATAAAGCATCCGCGCTCCACGGAGGCGGTGAGGGAATTCCTCCTCAGGTATGTCATCGAGGGGAATGCCATGCCCCTTGAGGAGGGAATCAGGCGCCTGACGGGCGAGAATGCGGACAGGATGCGCTTCTCCGACCGCGGCTACATCAGGGAAGGCTATAAGGCAGACTGGGTGCTCTTCCGCAGGGAAGGGCTTGGGATGCGCTATATCTCCGTCAACGGGAGCCTTGCGCTTGATGACGGCATCTGGACCGGGAGCAGGGCAGGGCGCGTCCTGACGTCATTCCTCGAATGACCTGATGAACTTCTTCGTCCTCTCCGCCTTCGGGGAGCCGAAGAGGCTCTCGGGCTCGCCTTCCTCGACGATCACGCCGCCGTCCATGAAGATGGCCCAGTCGGAGATCGCCCTGGCGAAATGCATCTCATGGGTGACGACGGCCATCGTCATCTTCTCCTCCGCCAGCGTCCTGATGACCTTGAGGATCTCCCTCGTCAGCTCAGGGTCCAGCGCGGAGGTCGGCTCATCGAAGAAGAGCACCTCAGGGTCGAGCGCCAGCGCCCGTGCGATGGAGACGCGCTGCTGCTGCCCGCCTGAGAGCTGGTACGGATAGCTGTAGGCCCTGTCCTCGAGCCCCATCTTCCTCAGCAGGCCCATGGCCTTCTCCTCGGCCTCATCCTTGGTGCGCCTGAGCACCGCCCGCTGCGCTTCCGTGATATTCCTCAGCACTGAGAAGTGGGGGAAGAGGTTGAATGACTGGAAGACAAGCCCCGTCTTGAGGCCTATCCTGCGCAGCTTCTCCGGGCTCTCGTAGGCAGCCTTGCCGTCCACTGTGCGGAACATCGTCTCCCCGGCGACTTCCAGCGTGCCGCTGTCGGCCTTCTCGAGCTGGGTTATTATCCTCAGCATCGTCGACTTGCCCGACCCAGAGGGGCCGATGACGGAAAGCACCTGGCCCTTCTCGAGCGTGAAGCTGATGTCGCGCAGGACTTCCGTCGTGCCGAATGATTTCGAGAGATTGGCAAGCTTTATCATTTCCATGGCCATCACCTGTAGTAGCTGAGCTTCTTCTCGCCGATGACGAAGAGGCGCGATACGATGTAGTTCATCACGAAGTAGAAGACGCCTGCGATGAATATAGGCACGGTGGAGAACTCCCTGGCAGAGGCCGTCTGCGCGACGCGGAATAGCTCCGCCACGCCGATCGTCTGCGCAAGCGCGGTATCCTTCACCAGCGTTATGACCTCGTTGCCGAGCGATGGCAGGATGGTCTTGATCACCTGGGGCAGTATTATGTGGAAGAAGGTGTAGACCTTCGAGAAGCCAAGCACCTTCGCAGCCTCATACTGCCCCCTGTTCATGGCCTGCAGCCCGGACCTGTAGATCTCGGCGAAATAGGCGCTGTAGTTGATGACGAAGGCGACTATGCAGGCCGTGAACCTGTCGTATGAGACGCCGAGCACATAGAACGGCGCGAAGTATACGAATATGAGCTGCAGTATGAGCGGCGTTCCCCTCATGATCTGTATGTACAGGTCAGTGATCCACCTCAGGGGTCGGAATGCCGACATCTTGCCCTTCGCCACCACGAAGCCCAGCGGCAGCGAGAAGACAAGCGTCAGGAAGAATATCCTGAAGGAGACTACCGTTCCTTCCAGCATCTGCGAGAGTAGGCCGCTCATATCTATGGTTATTTCCCTATCGTCGTGATGTCAGCGCCGAACCACTTCACTGCGATCTCGGCAAGCGTGCCATCCTCTGCCATCGCGTGAAGCTGTCTGTTCACCTCATTGCAGAGGGCGGTGTCGCCCTTCCTGAATCCAATAGCATATTCCTCTTCCGTGAGCGTCTGGTCAAGGATCCTGAAGTCCTTGCCCGACCTGTTGATGTTGTCGTTGGCGACAAGGAGGTCCATGACGACCGCATCGACTCCGCCGATCTCGAGGTCCATCAGCGCCGTGAGGTTCTCCTTGAATTCGATGACGCCCTTGAGGCTGTCCTTGAATCCCGGCGTATCGTCGATCGCTATCTGCGCGCTCGATCCGGCCTGCACTCCGACTTCTCCGCCGGCAAGGTCCTCAAGCGTCTCCACGGGGCTGTCGCTCCTAACCACCACGACCTGCGCGTTCTTCACGTATGGCTCGGAGAATGTCATGACGCGCTCCCTTTCCGGGGTCATCGTGAATCCGTTCCAGATACAGTCGATGTTCCCTGTCGCGAGCTCCTGCTCCTTGGCGTTCCAGTCGATGGGCTGGGGGATGAGCTCGACGCCGATCCTGCGGCATACCTCCCTGGCTGTATCGATATCGAATCCGACGATCTCGCCGCTTTCATCCCTGAATCCCATCGGCGGGAAGGCATCGTCGAGGCCGAGCACGAATGTGCCCTTGTCGATCACTTTCTGGAGGGAGAGGTCCTCTCCTCCCTCCCCGGCTCCTGATGCGGCTGCGCCGGCAAGCGCAACTGCGGCTATAAGGCAAACTGCGAAGAATCTCTTCATTGCTTCCTCCCTGAGGAGAGGATACCATCAACAAGCGATGCATGGATAGTGCATGGATATGCATCTTTTGCATATTGCCGGAATATGCTACTATGCCTGTGGCGGCGCCGGAGCCCATCCAGCCTCATTTTCCCGCGCTAGGGAATTTGATGCGAAATGCGTTTCCGTTTGTTGACAGCGATGGCGCCATTGAAGTACAAAATGAAAAAAATCGAAAGGAAGGAGATGGACGATGATGACAAAGACCTTATCAATCGCTGTATCCGTACTCCTTCTATCCCTTATCGTCATTATATGCTGAACCGCGGATTCAGGTATTTGATGATATCAGGAGACCCGTGGTCATTCAGGCAGACGGGTCTCTTTTTTTAGTTTGATGGAGGTGCGAGATGAAATACGAAAGGAACAGCTATACGCTGGCGATCCTCGTCAATAACAGGTCAGGCGTCCTGATGCGCGTAGTGGCCCTCTTCTCCCGCAGGGGCTACAACATCGATTCCCTTTCCGTCGGCGAGACGGAGGATCCCGCCACGAGCCGCATCACCATCGTGGTGACGGGCGACAGGCAGATCGTCGAGCAGATCATCAGGCAGGTCGAGAAGCTCGTCGACGTGAGGAAGGTCTATGAGATGACGCAGCATGGCTCGCTGCAGAGGGAGCTGGTGCTCGTCAAGATCAAGGCAGACGAGGAGACGAGGTCGAAGATCGCGGAGATCGCCGAGATCTTCAAGGCCAAGATCATCGATGTCACCCCGACGACGCTGACGATGCAGCTCACAGGCTCGCTCGACAAGCTCGAGTCGTTCCTGACCCTCGCGACGCCTTATGGGATCGTGGAGCTCGTCAGGACCGGCATCACCGCGCTTGAGCGCGGCCCGAGGCCATTATCGGAAACTACCTTCGGCTTAGAAGGCGAAGAATAAGGAGTGTGTAATATGAGCACAATGTACTATGAATCGGATGCGGATTTCTCGCTGATCAGAAGCAAGAAGGTCGCTATCATCGGCTACGGCAGCCAGGGCCATGCCCATGCGCTTAACCTCCATGAGTCCGGCGTGGATGTCGTCGTAGGCCTCTACAACGGCTCCAAGAGCTGGGCGAAGGCCGAGGAGGCAGGCCTCAAGGTCATGACGACGGAGGATGCCGTGAAGTGCTGCGATGTCGTGATGATCCTCGTCAACGATGAGAAGCAGGCCAAGCTCTACCACACTTCCATCGAGCCGTACCTCAGGAAGGGCATGTACCTCGCATTCGCCCATGGATTCAACATCCACTTCGGCCAGATCGTTCCTCCTGCCGATGTGAACGTGATCATGATCGCCCCCAAGGGACCTGGCCACACGGTAAGGAGCCAGTACCAGGAAGGCAAGGGGGTGCCGAGCCTCATCGCGGTCCATCAGGATCCGTCCGGCGATAGCGAGAAGGTCGCCCTCGCATATGCGGCAGCCATCGGCGCCGGCAAGGCAGGCATCTTCGTGACATCGTTCAAGGAAGAGACCGAGACCGACCTCTTCGGCGAGCAGGCAGTCCTCTGCGGCGGTGTCTCCCACCTCATCAAGGCCGGATTCGATACCCTCGTGGAAGCCGGATACCAGCCGGAGATGGCCTATTTCGAGTGCTGCCATGAGATGAAGCTCATCGTCGACCTCATCAACCAGGGCGGACTCTCCTTCATGAGGTATTCCTGCTCCGATACGGCTGAGTACGGCGACTACGTCTCAGGCCCGAAGGTGGTCACCGATGAGACGAAGAAGGCCATGAAGGGCATCCTCACCGATATCCAGAACGGTACCTTCGCACGCAACTGGCTGCTTGAGAACCAGGTCGGCCGCCCATACTTCAACGCAACCAAGAGGATGGAGCAGGAGTCGCTGCTGGAGAAGACAGGCGCCAAGCTCAGGTCGCTGATGAGCTGGCTGAAGAAATAAGGATAGGAGGAGAAGGATGGCAGAGCATCTCTATATATTCGATACGACCCTCAGGGACGGGGAGCAAGCGCCAGGATACAGCATGAACCTGGAAGAGAAGATAAGGATCGCCAGGCAGCTGGAGACGCTAGGCGTGGATATCATAGAGGCTGGCTTTGCCATCTCATCCCCCGGTGACTTCGAGAGCGTCGAGGCGATATCCACAGCCGTGAAGGATGTGACGGTCGCCTCCCTCGCAAGGGCGCTCAGGAAGGATATCGACGCAGCCTGGAACGCCGTCAGGAAGGCGAACAGGCCGCGTATCCATGTCTTCCTCGCGACAAGCGACCTCCATCTCCAGTACAAGCTGAGGATGTCCAGGGACGAGGCGCTCGAGAGGATCAGGGAGAATGTGGCGTATGCCGCATCACTCTGCCCGGATATCGAGTTCTCCCTCGAGGACGCCACGAGGACGGACAGGGACTATATGTGCCGCGTGGTCGAGGAGGCCATCAGGTGTGGCGCGACGACGATCAACCTCCCTGATACGGTAGGCTATGCGACACCTGATGACATCAGGTCGATGGTCGAGGATGTCAGGAACAGGGTTCCCGATATCGACAAGGCGGTCATCTCCATGCACTGCCATGATGACCTCGGGCTGGGCGTGGCCAATTCGCTGGCAGGCATCAAGGCCGGTGCCAGGCAGGTCGAGTGCACGCTCTGCGGCATCGGCGAGAGGGCAGGCAACTCCGCCCTCGAGGAAATCGTGATGGCTGTCAAGACGAGGCCCGACCTCTACAGCGTGGAGACGGGGATCAGGACGGAGGAGCTCTACCGCTCCGCACGCCTCCTGCAGTCCACCACCGGCGTGAAGATCTTCCCCTCGAAGGCCATCGTCGGCGATAATGCCTTCGCCCATGAGTCAGGTATCCACCAGCATGGCATGATGGCGAACTCGCTCACATATGAGATCATGACGCCCGAGAGCGTGGGCGTCGTCAAGACAAGCTATGTGCTTGGCAAGCATTCAGGCCACCATGCATTCAGGAAGAAGCTCGAGGAGCTCGGCTACATCCTCTCCGATGAGGAGACGCAGAGGCTCTTCGGCGAGTTCAAGAAGCTCTGCGACAGGAAGAAGAATGTCTCCGACAGGGACATCGTCGCCCTTGTCGAGTCGACTGAGCAGGAAGCGAAGAAGACCTGGACCCTGGAGTCCTTCGTCGTCAACAGCGGCAACAAGATGACCAGCACCGCCTGCATCTCGCTGAGGAAGGGCGACAAGGTATACGAGGGCATAGCGGCAGGCACCGGCCCGGTCTATGCATCGCTGAGGGCAGTGGAGAAGATCATCCACCATCCGTTCTCCCTTGAGGACTACCAGCTTTCCGCGGTGACGGAGAACAAGGACGCCTTAGGCGAGGCGCAGGTGAAGATCTCGGACTCGGATCATATCTGGCGCGGACGCGGCGTATCGACTGATGTCATCGAGGCATCGATCCTGGCCTGCCTCTCGGCAGTCAACAGGATGCTCGACGGCGAGAGCGCATCGATCGATGGCGGCAAGAGCGCCGTCAAGCTCTCATTCGAGAACGATATGCTGATGGGCCATACAGACAAAGAGGAGGAGTATTCCGATGACAATGACTGAGAAGATCCTCGCCCATGCGGCGGGTGAGAGGGAAGTCCATCCCGGGCAGCTGATCATGGCCGACCTCGACATGGTCCTCGGCAATGACATCACGAGCCCGGTCGCCATCAGGGAGTTCCCGAAGTTCGGCAAGGAGCATGTCTTCGACAGGGACAAGGTGGCCCTCGTCCCTGACCACTTCACTCCTAATAAGGATATAAAGGCAGCTGAGCAGTGCCTGCAGGTCAGGCAGTTCGCCAGATGCGAGTGCATAAGCAACTACTTCGAGGTAGGCGAGGTAGGCATCGAGCATGCCCTCCTTCCCGAGAAGGGTCTCGTGACGGCCGGCGATGTGGTGATCGGAGCTGACAGCCATACATGCACATACGGCGCGCTCGGAGCATTCTCCACCGGAGTCGGCTCCACCGATATGGCGGCAGGCATGGCGATAGGCAAGGCCTGGTTCAAGGTCCCCTCGGCAATCAGGTTCAACCTGGCCGGCAAGCTGGGCCCGATGGTATCCGGCAAGGATGTCATCCTCCATATCATCGGCATGATCGGCGTCGACGGGGCGCTGTACAAGGCGATGGAGTTCTCCGGGCCGGGGGTGGAGAACCTGACGATGGATGACAGGTTCACGATTTCCAACATGGCCATCGAGGCCGGCGCCAAGTGCGGCATCTTCCCCGTCGACGGGCGCACGCTCGCCTATCTCAGGGAGAGCGGGGCGAAGGAGCCGAAGATCTTCGAGGCTGATGCTGATGCCGAGTATGAGAGGACCATCGATATCGACCTGGCGTCCATACCGCCGACAGTCGCCTATCCCCATCTGCCGGAGAACACGCATCCCGCGAAGGAAGGGAAGGATATCGCGATAGACCAGGTCGTCATCGGCAGCTGCACCAACGGCAGGATCTCCGACCTCAGGGCCGCAGCAGAGATCCTCTCCGGACGCCATGTCCATGAAGGCGTGAGGTGCATCATCATCCCCGCTACGCAGAAGATCTGGAAGCAGGCCATGCACGAGGGTCTCTTCGATATCTTCATCGATGCAGGCTGCGTCGTATCGACGCCTACCTGCGGGCCATGCCTCGGAGGGCATATGGGCATCCTCGCCAAGGGCGAGAGGTGCGTATCGACGACCAACCGCAACTTCGTAGGGCGCATGGGCCATCCAGGGAGCGAGGTCTATCTCGCATCGCCATATACCGCGGCGGCTTCAGCCGTGACAGGCAGGATAACAGATCCGGAGGATTTCATATGAGTGCAGCAGGAAAGGTCTTCCGCTATGGGGACAATATAGATACGGATGTAATCATCCCGGCACGCTATCTCAACACATCCGACCATAAGGAGCTCGCTTCGCACTGCATGGAGGATATCGACAGGGATTTCGTGAAGGAAGTGAAGGCTGGTGACATCATCGTCGGCGGCAGGAACTTCGGCTGCGGCTCGTCGCGCGAGCATGCGCCGATTGCCATCAAGGCCAGCGGCATCAGCTGCGTGATCGCCTCCACGTTCGCGAGGATCTTCTACCGCAACTCGATAAACATCGGGCTGCCCATCCTCGAGTGCGATGAGGCCTCGAAGGAGATAAAGGCCGGCGACATGGTATCGGTGGACCTCTCCACGGGCACCATCCTCGATGAGACGACAGGGAAGAAGTACCAGGCAGAGCCGTTCCCGCCGTTCATGCAGGCCCTCATCAAGGCCGGCGGGCTCGCAGAGTATATCAAGGAGAACTACTGATGGATATGAGGATAGCCCTGATCCCGGGCGATGGGATCGGACCCGATATCGTGCGCGAGGGCGTCAAGGTCATCGACAGGGCCGCGGAGCTCTTCGGCCACAGCATCTCCTATACGGAAGTCGATGCAGGCGGCATCTCCATAGACAGGCATGGCGTTCCTCTCACAGATGAGAACCTGGAGAAGGCGAAGGCCGCGGATGCGGTGCTCCTCGGTGCCGTGGGCGGCCCCAAGTGGGACAGCATGCCCGGAGACAGACGCCCTGAGAAGGGGCTTCTTGGGCTCAGGAGCGGCATGGGCCTCTTCTGCAACCTGCGCCCTGCCAGGATCTACCCGGAGCTCTCATCCGCATCGCCCCTGAAGGATGAGGTTATCTCCAGGGGAGTCGACCTCGTCGTCTTCCGCGAGCTCACGGGCGGCATCTACTTCGGCCGCAAGGGCAGGGAAGGCGACGGCGCCTACGATGTGATGTCCTATTCGAAGCCTGAGATTGCGAGGATCGCCAGGAAGGCCTTCGAGGCTGCCCGCATCAGGAGGAAGAGGGTCACCCTCGTCGACAAGGCCAATGTCCTCGAGACATCAAGGCTCTGGAGGGAGACGGTGAAGGAGATAGCATCGCAGTACGAAGACGTGGAGCTCGACTTCATGTATGTCGACAATGCCTCGATGCAGCTCGTCAGGGACCCGTCCCATTTCGATGTGCTGCTGACGGAGAACATGTTCGGCGATATCCTCTCCGATGAGGCCTCGATGGTCACGGGCTCGATCGGCATGCTTCCCTCCGCATCGCTGAGGGAGGACAGCTTCGGCATGTACGAGCCTATCCATGGCTCTGCACCGGACATCGCCGGCAAGGACCTCGCCAATCCGATAGCGACGATCCTCTCCTGCGCGATGATGTTCCGCTACTCATTCTCGCTTGAGTCTGAGGCCAGGTGCATAGAGGATGCCGTCAGCAAGGCCCTTGCCGATGGCGTGAGGACGGTTGATATCGCGGCAGGCGGCAGCTATATCGGCACGGCAGCCTGCGGCGATGAGATAATAAGGAGGATGGCCAGATGAGATCCGATTCGATGAAGGCGGGAGTGCAGAAGGCTCCCCATAGGTCGCTGATGAAGGCGCTCGGCTGGACCGACAGGGAAATCGCCATGCCGACGATCGGCGTCGTCGCCGCATTCAATGAGATCATCCCCGGCCACACCGAGCTGCTGAAGATTGCCGAGGCAGTCAAGGCCGGCGTGAGGGAGAATGGCGGCAATCCCGTGATGTTCCCCGTCATCGGCGTATGCGATGGCATCGCCATGGGCCACACGGGCATGAAGTACTCGCTTGCCTCAAGGGAGCTGATCGCGGATTCGATCGAGGTCATGGCCACGGCGCATCCATTCGATGCCCTTGTCTTCATCCCCAACTGCGACAAGATTGTCCCCGGCATGCTGATGGCGGCTGCCCGCCTCGACCTCCCCTCGATATTCGTATCCGGCGGCCCGATGCTGGCAGGCCATGTGAAGGGCGGCGATAAGCGCGGCATGTCCCTCTCCTCGATGTTCGAGGCCGTCGGCAGGCATGCGGCAGGGAACATGTCCGATGAGGAGCTCCTTGACTGGGAGAACTCGGCATGCCCGTCATGCGGCTCATGCTCAGGCATGTACACGGCCAACTCGATGAACTGCCTTACCGAGGCAATAGGCATGGGGCTTCCCGGCAACGGCACCATCCCCGCTGTCTATTCAGAGCGCATCAGGCTTGCCAAGGAGGCGGGGTACCAGGTGATGGAGCTGCTCAGGAAGGGCATCACTGCCCGCAGCATCATGACGGAGAAGGCCTTCATGAACGCCCTCACCGTCGATATGGCGCTCGGCTGCTCGACCAACACGATGCTCCACCTTCCGGCCATCGGCCATGAGGCGGGCGTCGATATCGACATCTTCAAGGCCAATGACATCAGCGCCCGCGTGCCCAACCTCTGCCATCTGGCACCGGCAGGCCCGCACCATATGGAGGACCTCTATCTGGCCGGCGGCGTGATGGCTGTCATGAAGGAGCTTGCGAAGAAGGACCTCCTTGACCTCAGCCTCATGAGCGTGACAGGGCAGCCTATCGGCGAGTCGGTGGCCAGGGCGAGGAACACGGACCCGGAGGTCATCAGGCCTATCGAGCATCCATATTCAGAGACAGGCGGCATCGCCGTGCTCTCAGGCACCCTCGCACCGGAAGGCGCTGTCGTCAAGAGGAGCGCGGTCGCTCCCGAGATGTTCGTCCACAAGGGCCCTGCCCGCGTCTTCAACAGCGAGGAGGAGGCTATCGAGGCCATCTTCGGCGGGAAGATCCGCAGCGGCGATGTGGTCGTCATCCGCTATGAGGGCCCCAAGGGAGGCCCCGGCATGAGGGAGATGCTCAGCCCGACATCTGCCATCGCGGGCATGGGGCTGGACAAGGAAGTCGCCCTTATCACCGATGGAAGGTTCTCCGGTGCCACCAGGGGCGCCTCGATCGGCCATGTATCGCCTGAGGCTGCATCCGACGGGCCCATCTCCCTCGTGGAGGAAGGCGATATCATCAGCATCGATATCCCGGGCCTGAGGCTTGACCTCGAGGTCGATGGGAAGACGCTTGCCGAGAGGAAGAAGCATCTCGTCAAGCCTGAATGCCCCATCAGGACAGGTTATCTTGCAAGGTATTCCAAGCATGTCATGTCAGCCCGTCAGGGTGCGATTATCGTGGAGGATTGAACTTGAAGCTTACAGGTGCGGATATAATCATCGAATGTCTCGTCGAGCAGGGTGTCGATACCGTCTTCGGCTATCCGGGCGGCCAGGTCATCCCGCTCTATGATGCGCTCTACAGGTGCGGCGGCAGGATCCGCCACATCCTCACTGCCCATGAGCAGGGAGCCAGCCATGCAGCTGACGGCTATGCCAGGTCCACAGGCAGGACCGGTGTCTGCATAGCCACATCAGGTCCCGGCGCGACCAATCTCGTCACCGGCCTTGCCACTGCCTATATGGATTCCGTCCCGGTCGTGGCCATCACCGGCAATGTCCCCCTCAGCCTTCTTGGGCGCGACAGCTTCCAGGAAGTCGACATCACGGGCATCACGATGAACATCACGAAGCACAACTACATCGTGAAGGACATCAGGGACCTTGCCTCGACTATCAGGGAGGCCTTCTATATCGCGAACGAGGGACGTCCGGGCCCGGTGCTCATCGATGTGCCGAAGGATATCCAGGTAGGCGAGTACGAGTATGAGCGGGAGGAGCCGAGGAAGGTCGTCCCCGTCTCATCGCGCCTGAGGGAGAAGGACCTGGAGGCTGCCGCTAAGCTCATCCTCGCCTCCGAGCGCCCGATGTGCTATATCGGCGGCGGCGTGATCCGCTCCGATGCCTCGGAGTACCTCAACCAGTTCCTTGAGCTGATTGATGCGCCCTGCGGCTCATCGCTGATGGGGCTTGGCGCCGTGGACTGCCGCTCCGACAGGTTCACGGGCATGATCGGCATGCATGGCACCAGGGTCTCCAACATGAGCATCAACAACTGCGACCTGCTGATCGTCATCGGCGCGAGGTTCTCCGACAGGGTCATCTCCAAGTCCAGCACCTTCGCCCGCCAGGCCAAGATCATCCAGATTGATGTCGATCCGGCTGAGTTCAACAAGAACATCATCTCCGAGGTCCATATCGTCGCCGACCTGCGTGTCGCCCTGCCGCGCCTGATGGAGAAGGTAGGGAAGAAGCTTGACCACAGGCTCTGGCTCGACAAGGTCAAGGATGCCAAGAAGCGCTATCCGATGCGCGTGAGCACCGATGCAGAGAGGGCGAAGAAGATCCTCGCAGCGCTTGAGAAGGTCCTTCCCGAGGATTCGTATATCACGACGGAAGTCGGGCAGCACCAGATGTGGGCAGCCCAGTTCCTCATGAACCACAGGCCGAGGCACTTCCTCACCTCAGGCGGTCTCGGCACGATGGGCTATGGAACCGGAGCCGCAATCGGCACGCAGATCCCCCATCCGGAGGCCCGTGTCGTCAACATCGCGGGAGATGGGTCATTCAGGATGAACTGCAATGAGCTGGCGACCATCGCGCGCTACCGCCTGCCTATCATAATAATAGTGATGAACAACCATGCGCTCGGCATGGTAAGGCAGTGGCAGACGCTCTTCTATGAGTCGCATTACTCCGAGACGACGCTCGAGACGCCGCTTGACTGGGTGATGCTTGCCAATGCCTATGGCGTCGAGGGCATGAGGATCGGCCCTGATGATGACCCTGAGGCGGTGCTCTCCGCAGCCGTGGCTCTCGGCAGGCCCGTAGTCATCGATGCCCTGATCCCGACGGATGACAAGGTCTACCCGATGGTAGCCCCAGGCGCATCGATCTCCGATATGCTCGGCTACATCGACACGGAAGACAACAGGTAATCAACGTACAGGCTGGCTCACGCAGGGCCAGCCTGTTGCTTATCGTTCAGCTTCTTGGCAAATGAATGCATTGTATATCACTGTGGAAGTCCTCGTTTTCATTGACTTATTGATGCTTGAAGGAAAATCCATTGTTTCTACATTGAGGCGGTGATTTTATTCATTTGTTTTCCTATAATCGATATTATACTGTGAGTGTGATAAAGGAGGGTGAGTGCATGGCTTACAAGGCAATTGATGTGGCGCGATATATTGTGAATCAATTCAATTCGCCTAGATACGCAGGTTACAGTGTTTCAAATATGAAGCTGCAGAAACTCCTTTATCTTGTTCAGGCTTTCTTTCTGATTAAAAGAGATGGTGAACCTTGCTTTGATGATAAGATTAAAGCATGGGCCTTCGGACCTGTAGTACCTGCTGTTTATCATGAATTCAAATGCTATGGTAATCTTCCGATACCTGAAATAAAAAGCTATGTTGTTCCTGATCCATCTGCGCCGATGGGCGTGCGTCGTATACGGTATCAGTCACACATTTCTGCAGATGATAGGGAAATCATCGATGCGGTTCTTGATGCTTTCAAAGGGTGGTCTGCAATAGAATTGATGAATCTTACGCATGACCAAAAGCCTTGGATAGATGCTTATGCAGACGGCAATTCAACCAATGATCATATAACCAATGAATCAATATTGAAATTCTTCAAAGAGGAGCTGCATCTTGATGAAAGTTAATGCTGAACAACTCAATACAGCTTCATTGATAGCAAAGACGGATTCAGACCAAAGCAGGCAGTGGAAGAATCTCATGGATAAGATTATAGACTCCATGCGCTGTCCTGATGATCAATACAAACCCCTCGATACAATTGCTGCAATCGCTCCTTTGCTTAAATCAGATTTCAAACGTCCGATGTATTCGTGGCTTTCTACTCAGATGCTTAGGGTCAATAATGATGATGAAGAGGGGGAACAGGTTAAGATTCAGGCTTACCTTATCAGTAATTGCGAAAGACTGTTTGAATATGCATTTGCAGTTGAAAATGAGGATACAATTAAAAACAAGAATGTTGACCTTGTTGAAATCAGGGCTGCCGTAATAAGGATATATGATGATCTCAATTTAGCCAGTTTACAGAACGAGGCAATATTGGCCAATCTGGACAGGAGTACTGAAAAGGTAGTAAAAGATGCAAGAGATACTGTCAATGAGGATATAAAGGAAATGCAGAGGACCTATATCTCGGCATTTACTGTTCTTGCATCTATACTTTTTGGTCTGGTCGGAGGAATAGCTTTCTCTTTCGAAGGTATA
This sequence comes from uncultured Spirochaetaceae bacterium, assembly GCA_944390725.1. Lineage (GTDB taxonomy): Bacteria > Spirochaetota > Spirochaetia > Sphaerochaetales > Sphaerochaetaceae > Ornithospirochaeta. Next base: position 57,945 of record CALXQU010000004.1, on the reverse strand, counting down.
AAGCAGGGGGCATCATTTGGTAATATCTATGATCTTCTAGCGGTAATAAGCGTACTTGGTGCATTCTTCGTTGCAATCCTATCCGCTCTGATATGGTTGATTAGCTGGTTGGCGAAAGGAAAGGGTAGTTCCCATGAGCAGACGGGAAAATCTCATGTTCTCCTTCCTATTTCAATTGCTATAATTATGTTTATTTTTGCCTGTATATTTGCAGGTTTGGCTGCTCAGACGTAATCAAGACTATCGAAGACTTTGTTCGCATATTTGGTATTAACTAGCAATTAAGTTCTTTCTTGGTAGATGATAGGAACCGGATTATTTATATACCATATGTTACAATCCATCACGGTTTTTACCTATTGTCTACAAAGGATATCAGATCATCAGGCGCGAATAGCTTCCACCTTCTGTGAAGTACGAAGCCATTTCTCTCCTTGCTGAAATATGATTTGCTATCAGGTAGATGTCTCTCGCATTCAGTGAAGAAAGATGAGGGAAGGTCCAGTTCCTTCTGGAATGATTCAAGGACATATCCTGCTTTCTGATACAGCTTGCCGCAATGATACATAGCCAAGGATGAGAGCAGCTTATCCGGAGAGAGTGATGGGATAAGCTGCATGCAGCGCACTAGCTCTTCAATCCCTCCGATTTTCTCGAAATCGGCAATGCTGTCGATTACGGTACGCTCAATGGAGGTGACCGAAACACCATCTGGCATCCTGATGACTCCATGATTTCCCGGGGAATCGATGATATAGTACTCGATGCCATCATAAGAGAATGGCCTGATGTGCTTTTCCGTAGATACATATACCGTGTAGAACACCTGGTTTGCGAAGCCGTAATATTCAAACGCGCTGTGATGGGATATATACGCATCGTCAGAAAGCTTCGATGCAATCTGGAAACGGTTCGGAATAAGCTGGTCGGTTTCTAGGCTTATTGCCGCATATAGATTACGGCGGATCCGTTCTATATATCCTTTTCTCAGGAACTGCCGTATATGCCAGGCTGCCGCGCTCTCTGAGCCTGTCAGGGCGACAGCCTGGCTATGTGTAAAGCATCGCATAGATGCAATCTGGCGGTATAATTCCATTTAAGCTTCTCCATTTCTAATATACAGCAAACTAATAGTTTTTACACCAGTTTTGGTTAATTTTAGAAATACTGTTTCTAGAAATTACTATAGCAGGTGTTTTTCCATGAGTTCTGCTAGTAAATTGAAACGGATACTATGAAGCCATGAAGCAGGTCAGCACGAAGCATCGCTTCCGGCAGATTTTACCCTCAGCGCCTCTCTGAAGGCCTCCTCCATTCCCCATCCGAGGGGACACGCCAGCCTCGATACGGTCGAGAGCAGCATGGTCCTGTACCCGTCCCTGTGGAACTGCCGCCTCATATGCTTCGTATCCGTATCAAGGATATCCGCAGACCTGGAAAGCGAGATCCCCTCCCTCCTGTATGCCTCCCTTATGGCATAGGTGATGTCATCCCTCTCAAGCATAGGGTCGCATCCATACTCAGAGGGCCTTATGTCTATCTCAGTTGCATCAGGGTCCATTATCTTGAGGAAGTCCAGATAGGATAGGGACAGCCACCTGAGTATGCTGTTGAGCTTTATGATGGTCATATCCCATCCGCCTGTCCTCCCGTACCTCTTGCTCAGCTCCCTCTCATCCAGTGGCATATAGTCAGCTATCGTCCTTGAGAGGATGAACAGCATGGCAACGCCTCTCATGGACAAGGGACCGAACGATGCCTTCTGCATCCTTATGCCATCATCTGGCATGCTGTTCATCCTGATAAGGTCATATACATCAATCCCAAGAATGTCAGCGGCCTCATTGATTGATGCCACCGTAGGCCTTGATGCCTTGGGTATCCTCATCCATGATGATTCTGCCATGGACAGGTACATATCATTGGAGAATGACATTGTCCTTCCTGATGGGTGCCATTCCATTGAAGGCAGTCCTGATATGAACTCCGAGAGGTCCATATCAAGGTAGGGCAGCAGAGAGTCCATGGCCTCGAGGCTGAGGTAGGACGTGATGTCATAGGTATCCCTTAGGCGATAGCCGGATACGGCGAGACGTGAAAGCATTATGGATGTTCCTCCTTTATTCCCGTAAGCCCATGATTCCCCTGGGGCCTTCGGTTTGCTCAGCATAAGGTGCAAATCCTCATAATGCAAGAAGAAAATCACGGAGAAAGGCCATCCCATCATACCTTCACCAAAGGTGAAGAAATTTTCAGCAAGGTCTGATGATGAAGCTGATGAAGCCATGCAAACCGTAATCCGGCGTCCAGAACCAGGATGGCCGGCGGCCCGGCGATGAAAAGTGAAAAATCGTGCAGAAAAGTATTGACAATCAGCAACTGGGGGGGGTAGACTTAATGGCAGATTAATAAGGAGAGGGTTGAGAAATGAAATCAACGAAATCAATCTTTGTTGTAGCGCTTGCTGCACTGATGCTTGTAGCATTCACTGCATGCCAGCCCAGCACAATCAAGTGGGATACAGGCAATCCGCTCGTGTCTGAGATTACGCTTGTTGGTGATAAGACATATTACGAGGGAGATGCCTTTGCTACTGGCACTTCCATAGTAACTGTTCATGTGAAATATGTTGACGGGACAGAGAGCACGCTGACAACGACTGTTGCTGAGAATAAGACGCTTGCTGGCGGAGAGAATGCAGTTAAGGTCAATCTGCCGAACGGTACTGACACGGGTTCTACAGCATACGTGCTTGTGAAGGCTGTCGCATATGCAGATACGCTTACTGTGACACTCCCAGCTGACTACAAGACCACATATTCTGAAGAGGAGTATGAGGATTGGACTCCAGCATCCACGGCACCTGCTGATGTCGAGAAAGTAGAACTTCTCTATGAGGATGGAACGGTTGCGAAGACATTCGAGAAGGCGGACTCCGCAATTGCAGATGGCAAGTATACGATTGCATGGGACAACACAGATAAGACCAAGACAGCGAATATCGTCGTGAAGGCACTGAATGGTTCAGATGAAATCGAATACAAGATTCCTCTTACAATCACCAGGCCGGGCAGCACTGCATCAGAGTGGCAGATCCAGGTTAACGGTGAGGCAGGAACAGCTGTGACCGTAACTTGGGGCGATGTCAAGGCTGATGCAGTTTCCCAGATTTCCGTTGTTGAGGTAGATGTTGAAGGCAATGTCCTTGGAACAGTTGATTCTGGTAGGTACCAGCTGCTCGGTCTTCCTGCAAAATTCGATGAGTATGAAGATGCTCCTGCAACTACGACACCAGATCTTGAGTATACAGTTACGCTCGTAGCGACAAATGCAACAGATGTGAAGTATGTTCCATCCTCAGCAACAATCACTGTTACTGTTGAGGATCCGATTGACTGGAGTTCTCTTAAGTTCGGTTGGGCTTCAACGGCAGCAGCTAAGTTTGTTGTTGGCGGATCTGTAGAGATTGCAGATATTGAAATCACGGCTCTTACAACTGCAGCTAAAGTCGATGTAAAGAACAATGCATCAGTGAGCGCAATAGCTTCAAATAACTTTGAGGGTCTCAAGGAAGGTGATAAGCCTTATGTAAACTTCATTATCGAGGTTACTGATGGTGCTGTATCTGATCCCAAGGTTATTGCTACAAGCGTACAGCAGCGCATCCAGACAGAGCCTCTCAAGGCGTCAACCTGAAAGATTTGATTCCTGCCCCTAGCTTTTGCTAGGAGCAGGGCTCTAAGGAGGGAAACCATGGAAGAGGTAAGGTCCCTCCGGGGTTCTAAAGCCCGTGTGCCGAACGTGAAGAGGCAGGAATGCCTGAAGCTGTTCGAGGAAGGCTACGGGTACAAGAAGACAGCGCAGCTTGCGGGACTGAATACGTATACCGTTCGTGACTACAAGAGGCGCTTTGCCTTAGGTGACTGCACCTGGGCAGAACGAGGAAGGATTTAGGATCCTACAGGGATATCAATGCTTGGGCTCTTCAGCGATGGGGAGCCCGATATTCTCCCAGGGGTTCTGATAGGAATGCATCCAATGTGAGTGTATTCCTATGAGGGCCCTGCCCTCAGGATGAATATCTCATCCTTCGATTATTGATGCGGTCCGCTGCTGATATGCAGCGGGCTTTTTGAGAGGGAATAGAAAGGGAGGAAAATATGAAAAGAGATCCTTATGATCTTCCGGAAAATCTCTATGATTTTGCGCAGATTCCAGATTTCCAGGCAGTGATTGAAGAGCTTGCCAAGCTTGCGGAATGTGAGGACTGGAATTACCACAATACTCCTAGCAATACGCCTTATCCGATTCTGGCAAACTATGTCCGGAATACGTATATCAGGCTTGCCCGTGAAAAGAAGATAGCATATTCGAAGAATGTCCAGAGCTGCTGCTTTGATACAGGGCTTCTTACCAGGGCACAGCATGAACCGATATACATGGAGTTCACTGTAAATACAAATCCACAGATTCCCTGTTATTGGCATTACAGGAAGTTCTTTCGGAAAGGTGACAGTGATGTCCGAAATTATGTACAGCTGCCTGAGATGGCCTTCTACTGGGATGATCCATCAAAGCTCGTATTCGACCTAAGGAAAGAGCTTGTTGTCAATGCTGAGCATATCATTCAGGATAATAAGTCAAGATTCCCGGTTCCTTACTGTACGATGCTCGACTATAATCTCCAGCTGCTGATTACAGGAGGAGTCCAGGCTGTCAGGGAAAGATTGAGACGCAATTACAGGATTGCTGTTCCGCAGTATTTCATCACTGCAGGTACAATCCAGCTTCTGATTCCGTTGTGCCTAAGCTCTAATGACAAAGCAGATCTGGCGATTGTCGTGGAGGACTATGGTACGATGTACAGAGCTTCTACATGCCTGACCCTTGATCAGGCGATGAACAATGCAAGGCTTCTGGCTAAGCCTGACAGGGATTGGCTAAATCCCTGATAACTGCATTCATGGATATTTTGGATATTGCTTTTCCAGTGGATTGGACGGACTATTTCCATAGTTAAAGGAAATAGGGAAGGAGGGGCTGCTTTTGTATTCTTCTGGGCTTTTGATAGCTGGCAGAGAGTGGGCATCTGTAGATTCTGCTTATTCCTCTTCGCTGAGGAAGAAGTAGGAAATCAATTATGCATGTTCTTGAAATGTCAGGATCGCGAGGCTTGCGGATTCACTTTTTGGAAAAAACATTATTCTGCCGTTGGATTCTATGGCTTTGCTGATTGCGGAAATCTTTTTCGCCTATTTTATTAAGAGGTACTGAAATGCTAATTGAATTCACTAAGAGACGTAATAGTATATCTGATAATCCATTTCCGGATCTATGCCAGATTGAGATTGAAAGGACTCCTGCATTGGATTTTAATGATTGCTGTTTGTCAACAAAGTACTCATTGCGTAATGATAATAAAGGCAATCCAATATTCACACTTGATAATGAAGCTTATGTTCCCCGTAATGAGATTCAGAAGCTTTTGTATGGATACAATAGTCACATGGCTACTGATGCCAATAGGAAACGTTTTTATGATTTGTTTCCCGATGATGGGACTATACAGCAGCTTCCTAGGGATTATTCATTCATAGCAAAGCCTGCTGGCGTCATTCTTTCAGAAATTGATTGCTTCAGGTATGTTAAGGATATCGACGGGTTTGCTGATATACTTGATAGGCTTGAAAATCTTGAAGGAAGAGTCATAAAGGATTTTGCTGAGCATAATGATATCTATATAGCTTCAGAGTCTGAAGCGGATACCTATCAGGAAGATATCAATTCATTCTTTGATGCTGGATATATCAGGTATGGGATGTATGAAGCCGATGATGAGAACAAGCTCTGGTATTTCGATAGAAATGATATTGAGAGAGCAATGATTCGTGGATTAAGAAATGGCTTGATTTCCCACCTGGCTGGCATCTTTGATGTCCGTGAGTAACTACCTTTAGATTCCTTCATCGGAGGCAGTGGTTTCATTTCCCGGAAAGCCATTGCAGGATTGCAGCGGGTTCTATCGCCGGGACCTTGGATTCCTTGAAATCCTTTGCATTCCTTGTGATTATCACATCGCATGCAGCTGATTTCGTACAGGTTGAAAGGAGGCAGTCCTCGAAATCCGCAGCTTTTGATTTATAGATATCCAGTACATCATCTTCGGTTACAGGGATAATCCTTGCTATATCCAGGACCTCTCCAAGGCAGTCATATGCACTGCTGCTGTCATGTGCAGTCCCTTCCGGAGGATATAGAAGATATCAGTGATGCTCGAAGCTGTCAGGAATCCATATCTATCAGCGCATCAATCTTCTTCAAGGCGCATCTCCCTTATGGAATCCCTGTCTGCATACTCAGGGATCCTGCCCTTAAGCGCGCCGCAGAGCCTGTCTACGGCACTGATTCTCGGATTGCTTATCCTTGCTATGGGTTTCCCGTTCTTCGTAATCAGGATATCTTCCTTCTCGACGATCTTGAGATAATAGCCGAACTTTGCCTTGAATTCTGATGCTAATGCCGTAATCATATCTTGCTCTTCCTGCTATATATTAGCCGATATATCGGATTCTTAGTGATGTCCGTTCCTATGTATCCGTTTCCCTTCAGAGGCCGAAGAACCTTTTCGGGGTTACGCTGAATATCCTGCCAAGCTCCTTGGCTGTCTTGCGGCTGATTGGGCGCTTGCCATGCTCCATAAGGGAAATCGCCTGCTTGCTGGTGCCAAGCCTTTCCGCAAGAGCCTTCTGTGTCATCCTGGTCAGCTTCCGATAGAAGCGGAGATTATCACCTGGGATCTCGCAGGTTTTCATTTCCCTGTAGAAGTCCATCTCCGTCGGATCGATGAGCTCGTCACCATAATCGTCGACGATTGAGACATTTTCCTTTCCATATCTGTTCTCAACGTAATCGAGGACATCCTTTGGGATGCTGCCTTCAATCCAGAATCCCTCAGTATGGGGCCGATTCACGACTGCCAACATAACACGCCTCCATGATATATTCTCCGTTCCGGCATTCCCCGTAGGCGACCCGATAATAGCTAGGCTGGACAGGATCGGGCTCAATGGAGATTATCCATATTCACGCTTTCCTTGCTTCCCTTATCGCCTTATCGATCTCCTCGTCAGACATGAATCCATTCTTCTCCGCGTTGCTCCTCATGCGGCCTATCGCGGCTATTGCCTTGGCTTGCCGTATGGCACGGGTGGTCTCATCGAGCCTCCCTTCAGGAATCCTCATCATCAGGGCATATGGCTTGCCATTATCAGTGATTACGACATCATTGTCCTTCGAGAGGTTCACCCAAATTGGTTTCATGTTTGTTCTCAGCTCTCTTACAGAATAGAATTCCATTATCGCCCCATATAAGTATGACATGATTTGCAACGTATTCGTATACGCACTTGTATTGCGGAATAACTAAAACCTATCCGTATCTGATAGGCTTCAGCTATTGCCATCATTTTAATGTGTGACCAAAGATTATCCAGGCTGTCTGAGGCAATTGCCAGAAGAAGGACGGATTCACCTGAACTGCCTGTAGAAGACCTGCCTCTGATGCTGGTAGATGCTGTGCTTGCCTGATGTCGCGTAGGCAATGGCTGTGGCTATGAAGAGCAGCATCGGCTCGTTGTAGCCGAAGAGCTCGAGGCCGAGCGCGAAGCATACGACAGGGAGGTTAGTGCCTCCTGCAAGCATGCCTACGGCGCCGAGGACCGCGAATGCAGGGGTAGGGAGGCCTGCGATGGTCGCAACCGTGAAGCCGAATGTGCCCCCTGTGACAAGGAGCGGCACGACCTCGCCTCCGACGAATCCTGCCGATATCGAGAGGAAGATGGTCAGCGCATTGAGGGCGAAGGCATAGATTGCCGTGTCGCCGTTTATGGCATCGTAGAGAAGTGCTATCGAGAGCCCGGCATACTTGTTGGTTCCCGTGGCTGCATAGATCGCGAAGAGCAGCACCATTACCATGACAGCGGGTACGACGGCACGGGTATAGGCGCTTCTGAATGCCTTCTCCGTGCGCTCCTTGAACTTCTCAAGCAGGATGATGAAGAACCTGGCGCCGACACCCACAGCCAGCGCGAAGAGGGCTACTATGATGGCATTTTCCCAGGTGAACGGCAGCTCTGTGAAATGGGGAATCTCCATGACATGGACGCCGAGGAGCGATGAGAACCATACGGCCGTGAAGGATGCGATTACCGAAGGCAGCATCGCGCTGAGCCTGATCGTGTCCGGAGTCGCGAACGTAAGGCCGAAGAGGCAGCCTGCGATAGGGGAGCCGAAGAGCGCCGCGAAGGCAGCTGATGCGCCGCAGATGAGGTAGTAGTCGCCTCTGGACCTGAAGCTGCCCCTGAATATCTTCCTGTCGATGCGGTAGCAGAACTCGCTTGCCGCAAGCCCTATCTGCACGCCTGCGCCTTCCTTGCCGACGGATGCGCCTGAGAAGTGGGAGAGGGATGCCGTGACGTAGGCTGCGACGCCCATCAGCGGCGAGATATGCAGCCCTTCAACCTTCGGCCTCTCCATGCCTGCCTCATCGGCCTCCCCATCGTGCAGGAAATCGATGGCCATCGATGTGACCTTCCTGTATGCATCGCCTGCTTTCTGGAATATATAGACCGTGAGAGCCGCGGAGACGGGCAGCATGAGCATCATCAGCGGATACTCCTGCGTCAGCTCCCAGGCCAGCGTCACGGTATTGGCGAAGAGGGTTATGACAGCCCCTACGAGAAGGGCGGCCAGGAAGCTCCTTATCGCGGCAAGCAGGTATCTAAGCACAGTCCTCACATCAGTTTCCTCAGCAGCCTTATCTTATTGCCGAATGGGGCGAAGCGGATAGGGAGATCGATCCATGTTGCCTCATTTACGATGGATTTCCTCCTCGTGAATGATTCGAAGCTCCTCCTGCCGTGGTATGCGCCCATGCCGGATGCACCGACGCCGCCGAAGGGCAGCCTCGGGTTGGAGAGGTGGATGACCGTGTCGTTGACGCAGCCTCCTCCGAAGGATACCGATGAATGGACCTTGCCGATTGCCGCCTTGTCCTTGCTGAAGATATAGAGGGCAAGGGGCTTCTCCCTCTTCCTGATGAAGGCAATCGCTTCGTCAAGGGATGAATACGTCAGAATCGGGAGCACAGGCCCGAAGATTTCCTCCTGCATGACAGGATCAGTCTCCTTCACAGGATAGAGCACTGTGGGCTCGATCTTCCTGGAGGCTCTGTCAGATGCACCTCCGAGAGCGACCTCCGACCCCTCGATAAGGCTGCATAGCCTGTCGAAATGCTTCTCGTTGATGATCTTGGGATATTCTTCGGAGGAGAGTGGCTCCGGATACATCCTAGCTGACTGGCGCCTGATGGCAGAGATTAATGCATCCTCATATCCCTTCTTCACGAGGACATAGTCAGGGCCTACGCATGTCTGTCCGGCATTGAGGAGCTTGCCCCACATCAGCCTCCTGGCCGTGAGGTCCATATCAAGGGTGCCATCGATGATGACAGGGCTCTTGCCGCCCAGCTCAAGGACGCATGGCGTGAGCGTCCTGGCGGCCTTCTCGGCCACGATCCTGCCGACATTGGGGGATCCCGTGAAGAAGATCATATCGTACCTGAGCTCCAGGAGCGCCGTGTTCTCCTCATGCCCGCCTTCCACCAGGGCGATGTACTCCTCGCTGAATGTCTCCGAGATGATCCTTGCCATCAGCGCGGAGGTGCTCTTCGAGTACCTTGAGGGCTTGACGATTGCTGTATTGCCGCCTGCGATGGCTGCGGCGAGCGGGACGATAGTCAGCTGCAGCGGGTAGTTCCAGGGAGAGAAGATCAGCGTATTGCCCATCGGCTCCGATACCGTGTAGCTCGAGGCCTTGAATATCGTGATGGGGGAGGCGACGCGCTTCTTCGCCATCAGCTTCCTCAGATGCTTCATGAGGTACCTTATCTCGCCATAGGCGATGCCGATTTCCGTCGCATATGATTCGAACGGGCTCTTGCCGAGGTCCTCATGCAGGGCCGCTATGATCGCATCCTCATTCGCCTTGAGTGCGGAGAGGAGCTTCCCGAGGTTCTCCTTCCTTGCCTTATATGGGAGCGTCTTCCCGGAGAGGAAGAACTCCTTCTGCTTTGCCAGCATGGCAGAATAGTCTTTCATGGCGACATCCTAGCATAGAACCTCATGAGGGGTGAACCGATGGAGGTTCATATAATCTTCACAAGGCATCCGACACTTTGTCGGGATTTTGTAGTTTCCTCCGACTACCCGCGATCCGTACCATTTAGCTATGAGGAATATATGAGCAGAAAAGCCGTAATCATAAGATATGCCATCGTGATACTTGTCTTCCTTGCATTCGCAGCGGGACTGGTCATCTTCTTCAATTCGCGCGAGCCGGTGACGTATGAGCCTCCGATGAAGCCCGTGGAGGTAGCCAGCCCCGGGCTCCATACCATCTCATCATATGCGGAGAACACATCATACGTGATGGCGGAGGCGATGATACCGGTCGTCCCGTTCGTGCAGGGGACGATCGAGAGCTATTCGATAAGGCCGGGCGATGCAGTCAGCGAAGGCGATGTCATCGCCGTGATAGACAAGAGGCCGTATGAGCTGCAGCTTGCCCAGGCGAAGGCCCAGGCTACTGCCCTCGAGAGCGCCCTGTCCAGGATGGAGCCGCTTTACCAGGCTGGCGCCGTCACGCAGCAGGACTATGAGATGACGAAGGCGCAGAAGGATGCGGCAGATGCCCAGCTCGAGCTTGCCGAGCTCCAGCTCTCCTATGCCGAGGTCACGGCCCCCAAGGGCGGCACCGTCGTGATGGCAGATTCCTCCGAAGGGTCTGTGGCATCCTCTGAGATGCCGCTTGCCATCATCGCGGACCTCTCGAGGCTTGTCGTCGATGTGCCGGTGGGCGAGAAGTTCTATGACGATATCGCACTGGCAGACCCGGAATCCCTTTCCGTAGAGGTCTACAGGCCTGACGGGACGCTCTCGTCATCCGCCTCGATCCTCTCCGTCTCGCCGTATATCGACCCGACGTCGAAGACCTTCAAGGTGCGCGTGCTACTCGATGAGCCTGCCGGCTTCACGATCGGCATGCTCGTGAAGGCGAGGATCGTCTATGACTCATCCGATGAGTGGTCGCTGCCGGTCAGCGCGAGGCTGGCCGATGGTTCTGCGTATGCCCTTTCCGCGGACGGCAGCAGGGCGGAGCTCGTCACGCTAGAGGGCGGCATCTCCGACAGCAGCTTCTTCTCGGTCGGGGAGGCGAACAAGGACAGGATGTTCATCGTCAAGGGCCAGAATTCAGTGGTGTCGGGAGAGCCGGTGACCGTGGTCGCGGGAGATAGCGTATGAAGATATCGCGATTCTCGGTCAAGCACACGCCTGTGCTGACGATGATCCTGATCGCGCTTGCGCTCTTCGGCATCGTCTCCCTTTCCTCGATGAACATGGAGTTCATCCCCGATATAAGCCTGCCGCAGGTATTCGTGATATCGATATATCCCGGTGCCAGCGCCGAGGATATGGAGAGGATGGTCACCGATGTGCTGGAGGATGATTTCGTCACCCTACCGGATTTCCAGTCGATGACATCGCAATCGATGAACTCCGTCAGCATGGTATCGATCACGTTCAACGACAGCGTGGATGTATATGACCAGCTCGATGAGGTGAGGAACAGGATATCCGAGCTCAGGAGCTCGCTGCCTTCAGGCCTGCAGGGCGACCCCATAGCCCTGGTGGGCGGCGCCACGATGCTGCCGATATTCACCTTCAAGGTTGAGGGCAATGACGATATAGCAGGCGTCACTAGGTATATCGAGGATGAGCTTACCCCGATGATTGCCAGGATTCCCGGTGTGTCATCTATAGAGGTCGATGGCGGCCTGGAGCCGCGCGTCTCCATCCGCCTGCGCCTTGATGACATGGCAGCAAGGGGAATCTCCCCGCTGACTGTCTTCCAGCTGCTGAGCGCATCCAACGTATCGATGCCGCTCGGCACTGCCGATTCGGGCGAGGTCAGCATCAACCTGAGGTATGATGGCGAGTACTCGGATATCAGCGAGATACGCATGCTCCCTGTCGGTGCGTCCGATGAAGGCACCATCATAAGACTGCAGGATATCGCGGATATCACGATGGAGAACGCAGGCTCAGACCATTCTGTGTTCTCATATGGCGAGGATGTCGTCGTGGTAAGCGTCTCCAAGCGTGCTGACGGCAATACCGTGCAGATAGCGAATCAGATGCAGGAGATCCTGGCGCGGTCCGAGGCCGAGACAGGCGGGGCGCTCCGCTATGAGGTGATCAGCAATGATGCCGATATCGTCCTCGCATCGCTGAGGAACGTCATCGAGTCAGGCGTGATGGGCATCCTCATAGCCATCCTCGTCATCTATGTATTCCTCAATGACGGGCGCGCGACGTTCGTAATCGGGCTTTCGATTCCGCTCTCATGCTTCTTCTCGTTCATCCTGATGAAGCTTTTCGGGATCACCATCAACCTCATGTCGATATCCGGCGTCGTCGTCGCCCTAGGCTCGATAGTCGATGCCTCGATAGTCGTCCTCGACCAGGTCTACAGATACTACCAGATGGAGAAGGATGGCGTCGGCATCCATTCGGTCACGCAGTCCATCTACCTCGGTACCGATATCGTCGACAAGTCCGTCATCGGCTCCAACCTCACGACTGTCGTCGTATTCATTCCTCTGGCGATGCTCAGCGGCATCGTCGGATCGATCCTGCGTGACGTGTCCCTTACGTTCATGTTCTCCATCTTCTCCTCGCTGATCGTGGCCATCGTCTTCGTCCCGTATCTGCTGAAGAAGTTCCTTAAGGAGGACGGCAACAGGCAGCCGAAGAAGGACTTCATCCTCGTCAGGGGCGTCGCCGGACTTGAGCGCGGCTACAGGTTCGCGCTCAGGCAGTGCCTTGACCATACGCCGTTCGCGCTGATAATCGTGCTCCTGGTGCTCGCGCTGACGATCTACTCGATAACGCAGGTCGGCATGGCGTTCATCCCGTCCACGGATAACAACGATTTCTATATCAATGCATCGTTCCCGTACGGATACACCCCGGAGAAAACACGTGCTGCCATGGAGCAGATCGAGGATATCCTCATCGAGAATGTCCCGGAGCTGAAGACGGACCTCGTCTATTCAGGCAAGTCTGTCGAGGCCATGAGCTTCTCGACCGAATCCAACCAGGGAGGCATCCATGCTGTCCTGGTGCCTGTCGAGGAAAGGGAGCGCGGCATCCATGAGATCATCCGCGATATGCAGTACAGGCTCTCCGCGGCCATACCCGATGCCACGATATCTGTAGAGAACGGCGGATTCGACTACCTTGTCGGCTACATCTCCGGAGGCGGCGGCTACGGCATCACGCTTGTCGGTGATGATACCGAGCTTCTCTACAGCGAGGCAGAGCGCATCAGGGACTTCCTCTCCGATGACCCTGAGGTAATCACTGCATCGATCAATACATCCTATGATTCCCGCACCACGGTGATGGACGCTTCCTACGAGTACCTGTCATCGCTTGGGCTTACCAGCTATGAGGCCGCCATGACCTCGGCGATCCTCTTCAACGGCATGGATATCGGCACATATACCGATGCCGTGTCCGATGAGCGCTATGGCATAAGGCTCTCGTCCGATGCTGTGGACAGGGCAGTCGATGAGTCGCTTCTCTCATCCATCAAGCTCTATACGCAGGCCGGATCGGTTGTATCCATGGGCGAGGTCGCGGACCTCGTGGAGCAGACGGACCTCTCGGTAATCAACCACTCCGACAGGTCCACCACGATGACGGTCACAGCGCGCCTCACGGGCGAGAGTACGACCAATGTCGCCAACAGGGTAGCGGCGTACCTTGCGGAGAATCCGCTTGCAGCAGGCATCACGACGCAGAAGGGAGGCATTGAGGAGCTGATTGCCGACTCCATGGGTCCGGTCTTCAAGGCTCTCCTCATAGCGATATTCCTCGTCTATATGGTCATCGTCCTCATCTACGAGAGATTCGACCAGCCGTTCCTCATCATGCTCACCGTGCCGTTCTGCGTAATCGGCGTCGTCGTCTCGCTGGCAGTCTTCGGCTCCTCGATGAACATGGTATCGATCATGGGCATCATCTCCCTGGTCGGCATGCTCGTCAACAACGGCATCATCATGGTCGACTACATCAACCAGCTGGAGACGAAGTCGAGGCTTGATGCGGCCAATGCCAAGGAGATGAAGGTCGATGAGACGGACAGGCTGCTGATTGGGTTCATGGCCTATGACGATGAGATGAAGACGCTTGTCGACAATATCGCGGAAGGCGCGGGGTCCAGGCTCAGGCCTATCCTGATGAGTGCCCTTACGACGATTCTCGGCGTCGTGCCTATGGCAGTCGCCACAGGCGAAGGCGCGGAGGTCTATGCGCCTCTGGGCCAGGTAATCATGGGCGGCCTTACGACCAGCACATTCATAACGCTGTTCCTGATGCCGATGCTCTACTTCGTGCTCGAGCGTCATAAGATCAGGAAGATACTTAGGAATAAAACACAGGAGGATAAGTAAATAAAATGAAGAAGAGGCTTTTGTCAGCAATCCTGATTATATCTGTCGTATTCGCAGCTGTAGGCTGTTCATATACATTTGATGCATTGAATTTCGTTACGGTGACTGAATCCGACCGTGAAACCGCTGTTCCGCATGCTTTTGTTTACATTTTCGATTCAGAGGAAAATGCCCAGATCGGCTATAACATCCTCACTGGAAATGATGGGCGTGATATCAGGGATTATATCTATCGCTCTTCCACTCCGCTACAGACCAACAGTGAAGGAATGGTTACCCTCGATATCAGGTGGGTTACGTCTTCTCCTACGGATGGCAAGGATAATGACCAGCGTTCATTCTGGTTTATTGCTTTTGAGGAAAGTACAAGCGGTGGAAGTAATCGTATCAGCGATATCGAAGAGATGACAATCTATTCTGATGGGAACAATAGCATAACTCTTGTTCTTGAATAAGGAGGCGTGGAATTGAAGAAAGCAATCGCGGCAGTATTCATCACTACGGTATTGCTGGCAGCACTGCCTGCATATACCTATGATGAGCTGTCCATGTCCATGCTCCTGAACAACACGGACCTCAGGGAAGCCGAGGAGGCTATCCAGATGAGCCAGCTTGATGTGAAGGATGCGGAGGCGAACTATCATCCGCAGATCGATCTGCAGGGAGGGTTCACTTATATGGTAAGCCCCCTTAACGATCCCCTGACCATCAATACGAATGATATCCTGACGCAGCTTGGCATACCACCGCAGGCTGCATCTACGGATATCAAGGTATGGGATGGCCTGGATAATACCATGTACAGCCTTTCCGTGAACCTCACGCAGCCTCTGATTACCTGGGGCAAGATTCCCAATGCAGTGAATATGTATAAGGAGCTCAATGAGGTGAAGGTGCTGCAGAAGACCGACCTGCAGAAGCAGCTTACCGTGCAGCTCAAGGCCATGCTGGCAGCCCTCTACTACATAGATGATGTCCTTGGCTATCTAGAGTCGACGGTATCTGCGACCGATGAGCTAGTCGGGTATCTTGAGAAGAGCAGCGAGGAAGGGATGATGCTTGAGGAGGATGTCGTGGAAGCGCGCGTCAGCGCAAGCGAGGCCAACCTCGGAATCGCTGAGCTGAAGACGCAGCAGATGCAGCTCCTGCAGAATGTACGCAACCTGACAGGCATCCCGGGCCTCCAGCTCGATGAGATTGAGTACGTACCTGATGAGGAAGAATGGGCGACCATCATGGCATATCCCCTTGATTCCCTTCTTGAGATGGCGACATCCGACAGTTCCGCTGCCATGAAGATGCTCGAGAAGGCCGGCAAGGCGCTTGAGTATGGCGAGTATGTTGCCAATGCCTCGATGTATGGCGTTCCTGATTTCGCGCTGCAGCTCTCGTTCTCCCTGATGAACTCCAGGTTCCCAGGGGAGGTCGGCTGGTCATCGACCCAGGAATGGTCATTCATGGGTACGCTCGGCTTCAAGACCACGCTCTGGGATGGAGGCAAGATCCTCAACAACAGGGACAGGGTCAAGAGCCAGCAGCGCTCAAATGATATCCGCATAGAGGATACGCGCAATACGCTCGCCACGGCTGTGACTGAGAACTATTCTAACGCGGAGCTTTCCTCCGCAAGGATAGATTACCTGCAGGCTAAGGCCGATAGCTCATCGCTGAAGCTCGATAACTCCACGCTTAGGAGCGATGCCGGGGCAGACAGCAGGGCGGATGTGCTGCAGAGCCAGATCGATCTGAACAAGGACCTTATCGAGCTCACGACGGAGAAAATCTCGCTCTCGCAGTATTGCTATACGCTGTACTACCTCTCGGGAATAGATCCTGATAATCCTCCGCGGATTACTGATGGAATGATAGGGAATACCGCTGGATAAGCGGTATTCCCATCTAATACTTGTATTGTAATTGTATTTAATTGATTGATTATAATTTGATATTACTATTATTCGAATGTAATATATCGGATATTATCCTATTTGTATTCTATTGATATTCAAAAGTTCTGATAGCATTATCCAATCGGGAAATATATCAATCCGTATGCTGCTTCCATAGGTCTTGTAGATAATACGGATGCGTTTCTGGTTGTTGCAATAGCCGCACTTTCGGCTTGGCCCTATGGGCCTTAGAGTTCCTTTTCCATATACCAGTTGCGCAGTACGATGCCGTGCCTGAGGACATGGTTCTCCCGTACGATGCTGTATCCCATATGCCGGAAGAACGGCATCGCGGTGTCAGAGGCATGTACATGCACGGTGCCGCTCAGCTTCGCTTCAAGCGACCTGAGCAGCAGCTTGCCGATACCGTGCCCGATCTTGTCATGGGCGACATAGAGCCTGTCGATATAGTTCCCGCTGATATCCGCATTCCCGAAGCCAATGAGGTTCCCATCCTCTATCGCCAGCAGCGTGTATGTCCGTCCAAGCTCCTCGCACCATGATGCGGCATCGATATCATCAGGTGCCCATGCATCGAGCTCTGCAGGCGTATAGGCGCCTCTGCATGCTGAATGCACCGTGTCGTGGAAGAGATTTGCTATCGATGCATCATAATCAGCGGAATATCTGATAAGTCTCATATCGATGATATTATAATGCGCTGCTGTGGATGCATAGGCGGGGTCTTCATTCAGGATGTGCCTGCATGGCGGCTAAGCGGCATGCAGGCGCAATGCTTGGTCAAAGAGCATCATCAGCCGTATAGGCACCAAGGGATCCTGCCTTCACCTGGATGCAGATATAGCTTATCGGGCTATCTGCGGCGGCGAAGAACTGCCTCTTGCCAGCAGGCGCGATCCTCATCCAGTCTCCTTCGCAGAGATTGATTTCCTCTCCGTCTACGACAGCCTTGCCTTTTCCGGAAAGCACGTAGTAGATTTCCTCGTTAGCCTTATGCGCGTGTACGAAGGGGACGGAGGCTCCTGCCGGAAGCGTGTTCACGCTGATTTCCGCTCCTGTAAGGCCGAGCTTATCATGAAGCTCTGTCCTTGCGCCGTCTACCTTGCCGATCTTCGTGTAATTGCTCATTTCGGTTTCTCCTTATGCCTATAATCTAATTCCATTGCCGGGAATCTGCAAAGTACGCACAAAAAGGTAACTGCGTACAACATTCTGGATGTGTAGTATCATGAAGGCATGAAAACGAAAGCGGAACTGCCTGACTGCCCTGTCGCAACGACAGTCAGCCTGGTCGGAAGCAAATGGAAGCTCCTCATACTCAGGAACCTATCTTCCCGTGCATGGCGATTCAACGAACTGCTTAAATCGCTTGATGGGATATCGCAGAAGGTCCTGACTGCTAGCCTCCGGGAACTCGAGGCAGATGGAATCATATTCAGGAAGGACTACCATACGAATCCGCCGAAAGTCGAATACGGCCTCACTGATATAGGTAAGGAACTGCAGGGTCTCCTTTCTGTAATGGCGGATTTTGGCGAGTATTACAAAAGCGTTATCTGAAGACGCCACGGAAAGGATATTGCTGGAAGACAATCAGTTCGTTGCTAAGGAACTGCTGCAAAACTGTATTTTCCTTCAGCAATATGATATCAAGAATTAGATTTTCGATATCTAAAGTATAATATACAGAAGCTGAATACTATGTATTGATTTAGAAATCATTAAATTAAATACTATATACATAGTAAATCAATAAGAAATAGTGAATTTAATATACATAAATTATATGGATATTCATAACTTGATATATCAAAGGTATCAGATTATCCATTGTGTCTGATTGCATTATTGCTTTCGACTGCAACGTAATCCTGCTAGAATCTGTAGATGTGAGGACCGCATGAATATCGAGAACACTCTTCTGCTCCGGCTTAATGGCTATTTCTCAGGGGACCCCAGGCGCATTCAGCATGCTGCAAAGGTATATCTCTTCGCATCGCTTATCGCAGATGGCGAGCATCTTGATGAGAAGGCCCGCAAGGCAACGGTACTTGCCGCAATAGTCCATGATGTAGGGATCAAGGTCTCCGAGATGAAGTATGGCAGATGCGATGGACCGCTGCAGGAGAAGGAAGGGCCGGCTGAGGCCGAGAAGCTTCTGGCGGGGCTGGGCCTTGATGATGGAATTGTCACTCGTATTTCCTTCCTTGTGGGACATCATCACACATACACTGGTGTCGACGGGATAGACTGGCAGATCCTGCTTGAGGCTGATTTCATCGTCAATGCGCTTGAGGACGGGATGCCCGTACAGGCTATGGAGTCTGGTCTTGAGAGGATCTTCAGGACGGAGACAGGAAAGGGGATATTCAGGACCATGTACAGCCTGTAGCAAGCCGATGCACCTGTGCCGGGAGTTCCTTAACACGAAGATTTCACTTCAGAGCAGAGAAGATCAATCAGATGATAGCTTTTGTGCTAATAAGACCTAAGGCGTAGGACTTGTTGGCTGATTGTGAACTATGGATTACATCATATATATGAAAGAGGTCTTACAGACTGAGCGGTTTGCTTTCATATCACTTAAAGAGAACATAAGCACCCTAACCCTGCAGGGAAAGCTGATACTTACAATATTTGCAGGGTTGTTCAGTTTGAAAGGGAATGCACATTGCAGAGACAGGCAGAAGGCATAGCCATTGCTCTTTTGGAGGCAGGTAATATCACAGCAAGGATTGCTCAGAAGAAGCTTGGGATGACACCTGCTTTTTTCAGGAAAATAAAAGAGAGCTTTCCTAAAAGCTTGTTTCATGTTACATTATAGTCAGGTCGGACACCAAGCCGAACAGGGGCGAGTCCCCGCCATAAGCCGGAGGAAGCCTTCGGCATTTTTTGTTAAAGGGGATTTGGGTTGTCTGTACTGTCTATCCACATAGATGAGAGTGGTAATCTTAACCTTACTAATAAGCAGAATCCCGAATACTGCATAGCCATGGTTTTTCACAATCAAGATGATGATATCTCTTCCGAAATATCTTTCCTTGATGAGAAATTAGCCAAGATAGGTTGGTCAGCACCGTTTGTGCATACTATGCCTCTGATAAGGCAGGATAAACCCTTTGAGACAAAGGAAGGCTCAGAGAGGAAAAGAACCAAAAAAACTATCTGCTGTTCGCTTATCCCAAGAATGTGCAGGAGGATCTGGCTCCCGAGCAGCGTAAGATTCTTCGGCGGATGATTGAGGACATAATGGAGGAATGATATGAGCGACCATGTTTTCAAATCAAAATACAGCGTGGAAGAAATAGAGAGCAATTTCAAAGATGTCGATTTCTTCACAGGAATAAAGGAAAGCCTGGAAAAGGCTCTTGCATATGAGAAGGGGAAAGCAAGCGCAGAGACTATTGCCAGAAAGAGAAGCCTTCCCGATGTGGATGTGAAAGCAGAGCGTGAAGCCTTTGACATGACGCAGAAGGCTTCTGCAGATGTGCTTGGAGTTTCGAAAAGAACCGTTGAAGCTTGGGAAACAGGACGAAATACACCTTCTCCTACGGCAAAGAGACTGATACCTGATGTATCGCTTAATCTGACTTAGATTTGAAGCCAAAAATTCCTGAAACATCTGAGATTGGTAAGATTGATGAGATATAGCGATTATTTGGAATTAATGCATAGCAATGATTGCGGAAGGATATGGGAATCAGCAGCATATACCGATAGTCTGCCGTTGATACGCAATGGATTCTGTATGCTTGCCTGATTATCCGATTGCGGTATCGATGCATATCAATGCAATATTGATAATCTTGCATAGCAAAACAAGTTATTAAAATATAATAAATGTATTATTTCTATATTTTAATCCTATCATCATTATCTAACCTGATAGCAATCCACCTGCATATCCCCATTATTGCCCGATAACCATTAAAAATATAGAATACCTGCTGGAGAATCGCTTTATGGAAAACTACAGAAAGATTACCGATGATGTGCTCTACGTAGGCGCAAGCGACAGGCGCCTTGCCCTTTTCGAGAATATCTACCCGATAGAGAGAGGCGTAAGCTATAACTCCTATCTCGTCCTTGATGAGAAGACTATCCTTCTCGACACTGTTGACCACTCCGTCTCAAGGGAGTTCCTCGCCAACGTGGAGGGTGCCCTTGCCGGCAGGAAGCTTGATTACCTTGTCGTCAACCATATGGAGCCTGACCACTGCTCAGTAATCGCGGAGATCGTCCTCCGCTATCCTGAGGTCAAGGTCGTGGGCAACGCCAAGACCATCCAGATGATCAAGCAGTTCTATTCCTTCGATATCGACAGCCACGCATGCATCGTGAAGGATGGCGATACGCTCTCTACAGGCAGGCACAGCTTCACCTTCGTGTTCGCTCCGATGGTCCACTGGCCGGAGGTCATGGTTGCATTTGATTCCTATAACGGATTCCTTTTCTCTGCTGATGCGTTCGGTACATTCGGTGCCCTCGCAGGCAACCTCTATGCGGATGAGTATGACTTCGAGAAGGAGTGGCTCGATGATGCGAGGAGGTACTACATCAACATCGTCGGCAAGTACGGCGTACAGGTCGTGAATACGCTCAAGAAGGCCGCTGCGCTCCCGATCAAGATGATCCTTCCGCTCCATGGCCCGATCTGGAGGGAGAACATCGGCTGGTTCATCGACAAGTACATGACATGGGCATCCTACAAGCCGGAAGAGAAGGGGCTCGTGATTATCTACTCCTCTATCTACGGGAACACAGCCGACGCGATGGATGTCCTTGCATCAAGGTGCGCTGACCTCGGCGTGAGGAACATCCACATGTATGACGCTTCCAAGACAGACGTGTCTGTGCTTGTCTCCGAGTGCTTCAGGTACTCGACGATCGTCTTCGCATCGCCGACATACAATGCGGAGATCTTCCCCAGAATGGAGATGCTCCTCACCGAGCTGAAGGCCCATGCATTCCAGAACAGGGATGCCGCGGTATTCGAGAACGGCACATGGGCGCTTTCCGCAGGCAGGAAGATGACGGAGATGCTGGCAGCAATGAAGGATATCAGGCTCATCGAGCCGATGGTATCAATCAAGTCCTCGCTGAAGCCGGACCAGCTGGAGGCGATGGATTCGATAGCCGCGAAGATAAAGGCGACGCTGGCATGACGAAGGGGCTCCGGCCCCTTTATCTTCGAGGTTAGCTATGGGTTTATTGGAGTTGTTCCTCCTTGCTGTCGGCCTGAGCATGGATGCCTTCGCCGTGTCCATCTGCAAGGGCATCAGCATCGGCAGGGCGAAGATACGGCACGCGCTTATCGCGGGACTGTGGTTCGGTGCCTTCCAGGCGCTGATGCCGGCTATCGGCTTCTTCCTCGGGGTGCAGTTCGAGCGGTATATACAGACAGTCGACCACTGGATCGCGTTCCTGCTGCTTGCCATGATCGGCATCAACATGATACGCGAAGGGGTGAGAGGTGAGGAGGAGGAATCAGATCCATCCGTTTCCGCCAGGGCGATGTTCCCACTTGCGGTAGCGACAAGCATCGATGCGCTCGCCTCGGGCGTCGCGCTCTCCGCAGCCGGCGGCGATATCCTCTGGGCGGCGCTCTTCATCGGCCTGATGACGTTCTCATTCTCCTTCGCAGGCGTCAAGGCCGGCTCAGGGCTCGGCAGCGCATTCGGCGCCAAGGCCCAGATAGCCGGGGGCGCAGTGCTCTGCATCATCGGCCTGAGGATACTCATACAGCATCTTCTGGGCGGAATCTGATAAAGATTTCCACAAAATGCCATCCTGACCGTTTATAATACAGTCAGGAGGCAGAAGATTATGGCAGAAAAGATGATATTCACGATCGGACGCCAGTTCGGTTCCGGCGGACGGAAGGTCGGCAAGCTGCTGTCGGAAAGGCTGGGCATCCCATATTACGACAAGGAGCTTCTTGCCATCGCAGCCAAGGACAGCGGCTTTTCCGAATCGCTGTTCCACAGCGCTGATGAGAAGCCTTCCTCCTCGCTTCTCTATTCGCTCGTGATGGGAAGCTATCCGATGGCTTCCGGCACGCTGGGCTTCAACGAGATGCCTCTCAACGACCAGCTCTTCCTTATCCAGGCGAATACGATACGCAAGGTAGCCGCAGAAGGCTCCTGCATCGTCATCGGCCGCTGTGCCGACTATGTCCTCCGCGACAACCCTGACCTTATCTCCGTATTCATCCATGCGCCTATCGAGGCGAGGGTCAAGCGCGCGGTCGAGGTATATGGCGTCGATAAGGACAAGGCAGAGGATGTCTGCCTCAAGAACGACAAGAGCCGCGCCAACTTCTACAACTACTACTCAGACAGGAAGTGGGGCATGTGCCGCACGTACAATATCTCGCTGGATTCGGCGTTCATCGGCATCGATGGATGCGTTGACGAGATCATCAGGTATGCAGAGCTCAAGGCGCAGAGGAAGGCCGAGGGCATAAGCTGATTGCGGATCTTGCGTATCCATGGTATGTTCAGCTCCGGAGGCCGGCTTCCGGAGCTTTTATGACAGTATTCGATACCCTTTCCCAGATGGAATCATATTCACAGGCATTCCCTGCCATGGAGACGATCATCTCCGTGATGGACAGGTCGCTTCCGTATGAGGCTGCGGCAGGGAGCTATAGCACCCCGGAGAAGAGCGATGTAAGGTACATCGTCGATGAGTTCCTTACCTCCGGCAGGGGCTTCAGGAGCCATGATACGGAAGGGAAGACGGTCCTGGAGATCGCCCTCGAAGGAGAGGAGGTGGTCTCCGTGGAGGGCTCTGTGTTCCATCTTGCCGAGGGCCGCTTCCTCATCTATCCCGGCTCCGCGGAAACGAAAAGGGGAGTGGCTTATACACTCCCCTCATACGCCAAGACGGTAAGGTTCGTCTTCTAGAGCACCTCGTCCAGCGTTATGTCGAAGATCAGCAGCGAGTTGGGCTCGATGCTGCCGGTGCCGTTCTCGCCGTATCCCAGCGCTGGCGGGATGTAGGCCTTGATGCTGTCGCCCACGGTCATCTGCAGCACTGCCTGGGAGAAGCCCGGGATAAGGCTCTGCAGGTTGAACTCTACGCCCTCGCCCTGGTCCATCACATTGCCATCCAGATCGGTGAGCTTATAGTCGACGACGACATCGCTGTCCTCAGCAGGGACCGCTCCTTCCGCCTGGGCATCATTGATGAACTCGATCTGCACGCCGCTCTCGAGCGTGATGATGCCTTCCCTGGCCGCGTTGTCGGCGAGGAAAGCCTCGGCCTTGGCCAGGTTATCGGCAGCGAGCTCGGCTACATACTCCTGGTATTCCTGCTGGAGCTGCTGGATATAGCTATTGACGTAGCCCTGCATCTCCTCTGCGGTGAAGAGCTGCGATGCGCCATAGAGGGAGGTGATGGTGCCATCGGCGAACTCAGGCACGTTGATAGGCACTCCTGAGTAGAAGAGGTTGAGGGTCGTGAAGTAGCCGTATGCATAGGCGAACTCCTCATCAGCGGACGCTGGGGCGCCAAGGGCCTCGACTGCCTCCCTGGTCGACACCACGTCACCGTATCTGACGGGAAGGCCCTTCTGGATATGGTTCGCGATATAGTCAGTCAGGACGGTGTTCATCTCCTCGATGGAGATCAGCGGCTCCTTTGACGTATCGCCGGCATCGAGTATGCCGCGCGCGAAATAACCGCCGTTGGGATAGACGTCCTCGGCCTTCAGCGCCTCCATGCAGAGATAGCCATAGGAGTAGCTGAAAGCGGACTTCAGGTCATCTGCATCGACCTCTGCGATCTGGATGATGAGCCCAGGGTGGGAGAGAGGCGCGAAATCAGCCTCGATCGTCCCTGTCTGCACGAGCGGCGTGATGTACCTCACCGAGAGCGTCGGGAGCTGCGGCGGCAGGCTCATCGTCGAGATGCCGGTGCCCTTCACGGCGATGAAGTCGCCTGCGGAGAGCTGCTGGACAGGAAGCCCCTCTACCTCGGTATCGCTGCCGACGATATAGACCTTCTCGGTACCGTCCTCGGCCTGCGCATCGATCATCCAGACGCCGTCATCCGACTGCGAGACGGAGATCACCTTGGCAATCTCCTCACCGTCGGCGATCTCCTTCGCCCCCTGCGAGAAGGCAAGGCCCGGTATCATAGCGAGTATCAATAGGAATATGGAAAGCTTGCGGAACAAGTTGATCCTCCTTGAAAGTGCTTGAGACTAATCTACTTCCTGCCATCTGCCGCGGTCAACGGCCTGATGTGTTTTTTGTCGGTATTCTGCGTGTATGGCAGGATTGCCATCATCCTGCGGGGTAAGGGGCAGGAAAATGTGGCGATGCCGCCGCTCTCGGCTATAATATTGCCAATGGAGTGGAGAGGACCCTATGTATGATCTTGTCATCGTCGAGGATGAGGATGAGGTGAGGAACGGCCTCGTCGAGTTCTTCCCCTGGGAGAAGCTGGGCTTCCGCGTAGCCGCTGATTTCGATAACGGCAGGAGCGCGCTCGACTACTGCCTGCAGCATAGGGCGGATGTCGTGCTCACCGACATACGCATGTCGTTCTTCAGCGGGCTGGACCTGATAAGGGAGCTTTCGGCGCATCCTGACCCGCCGCTGTTCTGCATCATGACAGCCTATTCCGATTTCGAGTATGCGAAGGAGGCGATACGCTATTCAGTGCAGGACTACATCGTGAAGCCTGCCTCGCTGGATGAGATCAGCAGCTCGTTCAGGCGCATACGCGAGCGGCTCGATGAGGCCAGCGCGCCGGTGGTCGCTGCCGCCGGGGAGAGCGACAACCCGCTTATCAGCCGCGCTATGGACATCATCGGGAAGAAGACCTCCACATGCACGCTGGCATCCGTCTCGGCCGAGCTCGGCGTCAACAGCTCCCATCTCTCGCGCCTCTTCAAGGAGAAGACAGGCGAGAACTTCCAGAGCTATCTCATCAGGCAGAAGATGAATATCGCGGTATCGATGCTGGAGAGCAGGGCTGGCTACCGCAACAGCGACATAGCGGAGGCGACGGGATACTCCGACGTGCAGAACTTCTGCAGGATATTCACGCGCTGCTTCGGCGTCTCGCCGCAGCAGTACAGGAAGAATCGCCTCAGGGGACATGATGAGAAGGTCTGACATCCCCAGGCTCTTCCTGCGCCACAGCCTGCCGCTGATCATCTTCGTCCTGCTGTTCTGCCTTGCCGTGATCGGCATCACGGGACGCTTCGTATCGCAGCACAACTTCAGCCAGGCCAGCCAGATGCTCTCGCAGGCTACCGTCTACTATGATTCCATCCTGGAGGAGATCGCGGCGCTCAACCTCATATTCAGCACCAACAACGATGCGATCAGGGTGCTGCGTTCCGTCTCCGACATGAGCGCCGATTACGATACCTACAGGTCAATCCGCCTGCTGACATCGTTCCTGACGGCGACCGTGAGCTCCCAGCGCTATATCGAGAGCATCTACATATTCATCATGGAGCAGGAAGGCTTCGTGGTGAACGAGGCGGGGCTGATCCCCCTTGAGACATCGCCTGACCGCGAGTGGTTCTCCGATTACCTCGCATCGCCTCCCGAAGGCACCCGTACCGAGGTCATCGGCGATGGCCGCGTGATACGCATCAGCCAGCCGATACGCAATACGATGGGCGAGAGGGCCGGCGTGATAGCCATCGACCTCGACGCGGACAGCCTCAAGGACGATTTCGTCTCCTACTTCTCCTACAGCAGCATCTATCTGACCGTGCGCAACTCCGAAGGCGATATCCTCTTCTCGACGCTCCCCTCCGGCATAGACGGCCGCCTGGAGCATTTCTCGAATATCAGCGAGGCATACGGCTGGGTCTATGACCTCTATATCGACAAGGGCGAGCTCTATAACCTCTCGCGCACGATCGTGATGCTCACGCTCGTCCTCGGCATCCTCATCGCCGTCACGGGCATCGTCATCTCCTACAGGATGGACAGGGAGGAGAGGGAGTTCATGGAAGCCCTCGTCAGCGGGCTTTCCGGCAGCGGCAGGACAGAGCTGCCGAAGTCCTCCGCAGGGGGCTTCTACCGCCAGCTTACCGTCTCCGTGCTCGACGAGTTCATGCAGAACAAGTACCTGAAGCTGCAGAAGGAAGTGGCTGATTACCGTGCGCTGCAGATGCAGATCAACCCGCACTTCCTCTTCAATACGCTCGACAACATCTACTGGAAGACGATCAGGCTCGCAGGAGGGGAGAACGATGCGGGACGCATGATCATGCTCCTTTCGTCCCTCTTCAAGGCATCGCTGACGGTGGATGCCCTCCATGGCATCCCGCTTGCCGATGAGCTGGAGCATGCGCGTACCTACATCAGGCTCCAGGAGTACCGCTTCCGCGGCAGGTTCCGCTATGTGGAGGACATCGGGGAGGGGATAGATGCCAAGGTGCCGAATATGCTGCTGCAGCCCATCCTGGAGAATGCGATATCCCATGGCATGGTCGAGGGCGAGATGCTCACCATCTCGCTTGATGTGCATATGGACGGGAACGTCCTGCGCATAAGCGTATACGATGACGGCAAGCCGATGGATGCCGAGGCCCTGGCCAGGGTGAACGATGCCGGAGAGGCGCTCAATGAGAGCAAGTCCATCGGCCTGAGGAACATAAGAGACCGCCTCAGGATATTTTCCCAAGGCGGTGCAGTCCTTTCGGTATCATCGGATGGCGCCAGGGGCGTCACCGTGACGATCGCCATTCCCTGCTAGTTCTTCATTCCTGTCGTGGCGATGCCTTCGACGAAGTACTTCTGCGCTGCGAAGAAGATGATCACAGGCGGCAGGATGGAGATGAGCGACATGGCCATGATCTGGTTCCAGTCGAACTCCGTCGCGACGTCCATCGACATCCTCAGTCCCAGCGATACAGGATACTTGACGACCGAGCTGACGTAGATGAGCGTGTTGAGGAAGTCGTTCCAGATCCATACGAACTGGAAGACGATTGCCGAGAAGATCGCTGACTTGCAGAGCGGGAGCAGGATCTGCACGAGGATCCTGAAGCTGTTGCAGCCATCGAGCTTCGCCGATTCGTCGAGCTCCATCGGCAGTCCCCTGAAGAACTGGATGAACATATAGTTGAAGAACGTCGTGCACCCGAGGAGGGCAGGGATCCAGAACGGCATGTAGGAATCAAGCCAGCCCAGGTTCTTGAAGTAGATGTACCTCGGGATGATGATGACCGTCGAGGGGAGCATCAGCGTCGAGAGCATCAGCGCGAACCAGAACTTCTTGAGCGGGAAGTCGAAGCGCGCGAAGCCGTAGCCGATGAGGATGCCCGATATGACGGTGAAGAGCACCGTCGGAAGCACGAGCTCGAACGAGTTGAGGAGGTATGTCGAGAAGCCATACCTGCCTGTCCCTTCCCATCCTGCGGCGAAGGCGCCGAATACCGGATGCTTGGGAAGCAGCCCGACCGTGCTGAAGATCTCATCATTGCTCTTGAACGAGGCACCGACCATCCACAGGAGCGGATAGATCATGATGAACGCAAGCACGATGAGGATGACATACGAGATTATGAGCGAAGTGTTCTTTTTCTTAAGCATGATCAGTCATCTCCATAGTGCACATGGAGCTCGGAGAACTTGAAGATAAGTATCGTGAACACCATGATGATAGCGAAGAGTATCCAGGACAGCGCCGAAGCGTAGCCCATGTGGAAGAACTCGAATCCTGTCTCATAGAGCATGAGGCCGTAAAGATATGTCGACCTCAGCGGTCCGCCCTGCGTGATGACGTATGCCGGGGTGAATTCCTGGAATGCGTTGATCATCTGCATGACGACGTTGAAGAGCACGATAGGCGAGAGCTCAGGCAGCGTGATGGAGAAGAACTTCCTCAGCTTCGTGGCTCCGTCGATCTCAGCCGCTTCATAATACGTCGTCGGGATCTGCTTGATGCCTGCAAGGAACAGGAGCATCGAGGATCCGAACTGCCATATCGTGACGAGGCTTATCGTTCCCAGCGCGAACTTCGGGTCGCCGAGCCAGTTCGGTCCCTGGATGCCGATCACGGAAAGGAGGTTGTTGACGACTCCTCCCTCCATGAAGAGGTATCTCCAGAGGACGGAGATGGCCACGCTTCCGCCGAGGATGGACGGGATGTAGTAGAGCGTCCTGAAAAGGTTGATCCCCCGCAGCTTCTGGGCGAGGATGAGCGCTACGATGAGCGCGAATATGATCTTGCCAGGGACTGCTATCAGCACGTAGGCGAATGTCACCTTGAGCGAGAGCAGGAAGTCAGGATCATGGAATATGTCGATATAGTTCCTGATGTTGATGAAATCGGCGCCGCCGATCATCTCGAAATCAGTGAATGAATACCAGAATGAGGTTACAAGAGGGGCCAGCTGCAATGTGAAGAACCCAAGCAGCCATATCCCTATATAAGCATACCCTTCATATTTCTTGAGGGTTTTATTCTTCATCTGTTTTTCCCCTTTTCATGAAGCAGAGCTGCCGCGGCAGCCCTGCCTTCTTTCCCTAGCCTGGCTGGTTACAGGCGTGCAAGCGTGCTCTCGAGGGAGGAGATCATTGTCTCTGCAGCCTCTCTCGGAGTGAGCCTTCCATAGCCGAATTCGTCGATTACCTGCTGCATCGCATCGATAACCTCGGAGTTCATCTGCCATGTCGACTGCGGAGCGCCGGCCTGCGCGATGCCTTCGTTGGTTGCCTTCACCGTGAGGGCATCGAGGATGTTGGCTTCCTCAAGCACCGCGAGGGCCTTGGAGGAGGACGGGATTCCCCTTGCCGTGCCGAGGATCTCGGCAGCGGTCTCGTCGTTGACCATGTAGTCAAGGAGCTTGAGGGTCTCGGTCACGCTGTCCGATGTGCTGGATACGACATAGAGCTGGGAAGGCCTCATGAGGACGCCTGTATCGACTGCGTTCTCCATGACAGGGAACTGCGTCGTGTCGAGGTCCCTCTGTCCCATATCCCTTTCCATCGAGCTGACCCATGACCAGACAGCGGCATAGTTGCCGTTGATCCAGTTCGGATCCTCATACATCTTCTGGTAGAAGAGGGATGTCTGCTGGTAAGGAGGCATGACGCCGTTGTCATAGAGCTGCTGGATATAGTCGAAGGCCTGCTCTGCCTGGTCTGCCGTGAAGAGGATCTCCTTGTCCGGTCCTACGACGCCGCCGGCAATCTGGGCCATGAGGATCTCGAACCAGAACTTGACATGGTCAGGAGTCGCCTGGAGGAGGTACTTCTGCGGATCCTTGTCATGGACCTTCCTTCCCTCCGTGATGAGGTTGTCCCATGTCCATACGATATCGGGATCGATGCCTGCGTCCTCGAGCATAGCCCTATCGACGAGGAGCGTGTTGACGTTGACGCCGGTAGGAAGGGCCATGACCTTGCCCTCGTATGTGCAGTATCCGTCAAGGAATCCCTGGTCGAATGTCGTCAGGTCGACGATCTCGGGATCGATTTCCGCGAAGACCTCTCCCCTTGAGCAGAGCTCGCTGAACCAGGGCTGGTCGATCTGGATGAGGTCAGGGGCGGTGCCGCCTGCGAGCTGGGTCACTATCCTCTGGTAGTATCCATCCCATCCGGCATACTCGCCTTCGACCTTGATGCCTGTCGTGGCTGTATAGTTGTCAAGGGCAGCGAGGGTCGGCGTGTGCCTGTTGTCCCCGCCCCACCAGAGCATTCTGAGCGTGAGGTCCTCGGGATCTACTTCCTTGGAGCCACCTGCGAAAGCCATGGAACATACCATGAGCATCGCGATCATTATAGTCAATGCTTTCTTCATAGCTACCTCCGGATTATGATTCTCAGGCGGTATCCCGGGGTTGTGTAGTAGCCTTTTCTTGACAATGATTATCTTTTTTTGATTTCCATGTCACGAAATCATAGATTTACACCGCATCTGCCCTGCCTTAGGATTCCCTGTATATGAGGATAATCGATGCGCATGCCCATATCTTCAGGACGCTGGCCGGCTTCGGTGCCGACGGCGAGCTGCGCATGCTCGGCGATGGCCGCGCCATGTGGGCCACGGGCGATGAGGCCGCCATCATCCCGGAAGGATACGGGGACGGCTGCTTCACGGCCGAGTCCCTGCTCAGGATGATGGATGAGAACGGCATAGGGAAGGCCGTGCTGCTGCAGGGAGGGCTCCTCGGCTTCGACAACCATTACATGAAGGAGGCAGCGGACCGCTATCCTGAGAGGCTCCGTGCCGCTGCCGCCATAGACCCGTTCTGCAGGAACAGGGAGAGGATCCTGCATCACCTTGCGGATGACCTGGGCTTCCGCATCTTCAAGTTCGAGATGTCCACCGGCTGCGGCATCATGGGGAACCATCCTGACTTCCCCCTCGATGCGGATTTCATGATGGGCCTCTACGGCGAGATTGACAGGATAGGGGGCGTCGCCGTGTTCGACCTCGGCAGCCCCGGGGACGGAAGCAGCCAGCCTGATGCCATCAGGCGCATAGCGGAGCGCCTGCCAGGGCTGCAGATCGTCATCTGCCATCTGATGAGCCCCAGGCGGACGCACAGGGAGGAGCTGATAAGGGGACTGCGGACGATGGACATGGGGAATATCGCATTCGATATCTCCGCGCTCCACTGGAAGGTGAGGCCGGAAGCGTATCCGTTCCCGACGGCAAAGGAGTTCATCCGCATCGCCCTCGATATCCTCGGGCCTGGGAAGCTGATGTGGGGAAGCGATGCCCCGTCGACGGTTGCCCAGGGCACCTCTATAAGGCAGATGGTGGATTACGTGATGGAGGCGGTTCCTGCCGCCGATGCGGAGAGCATATTCTGCAGCAATGCTGAGAAGATATATTTCGGAGGTTGACGATGGTATACAACGTACTTGATTACGGTGCATTGGGAGATGGGAAGACGAATGATGCGGCAGCTATCCAGAAGGCGATAGATGCCTGCACGGCGACCGGGGGCACCGTGCTTATCCCCGGAGGGAGGATGTTCCGTTCCGGAAGCATCGTGCTGAAGAGCAATGTCGAGCTGTGCCTCGAGAACGGGGCCGTCCTCAAGGCCTCCGACGATATGGAGGACTTCAATCTCTTCTCCGCCGCAAGGCAGCAGGCCGGGCTCGATGTCCCGACCTATGAGAGCTGCGACTACGCTGGCAAGCCGGAGCTCTTCTTCATCTACTGCTGCTCTGCCGAGAACGTGCGCATCACGGGCTCCGGCACCATCGACGGCAATGAGGAGATCTTCTACGGCAAGGTCACGAAGTGGCATATCGACGGCTCGTTCTACCCCAGGATGCCGCTTTTCTACCTTGAGGATATCCACAACCTCACCATCAAGGATGTCAAGCTCACGCACAGCGCATTCTGGACAGTCCATATGATCGGCTGCCGCGATGTCCTCATCGACGGGATCAGGATCTGGAACAACACGCTCCTCGCCAATTCCGACGGCATCGACCCTGACCACTGCCAGAACGTGCGCATCGCGAACTGCTTCATCGAAGGCGCTGATGACTGCATCGTCTTCAAGAACACGGAGAGCGCGAAGAAGTACGGCCCCTGCCAGAACATCACCGTATCCAACTGCATACTCTCCTCGACGAGCGCCGCCATCAAGTTCGGCACCGAGAGCACGATGCTCTTCCGCAACATCGTCGTCACCGGCTGCGTGATCCGCGCCACCAACCGCGGCATCTCGCTCCAGCTCAGGGACGAGGGCTCGATCGAGAACTGCGTATTCTCGGATATCACCATCGAGACGAGGATGTTCTCCTCCGACCACTGGTGGGGCAAGGGCGAGCCTATCGCCATCACGGCTGTCCCCAGGCGCCCTGGCACGGAGATCGGCCATGTGCGCAACCTGGTCTTCATGAACATCATGACGGATACCGAGAACGGCATCACCGTCTACGGCACGAAGGACGGGGAGGGCAGGCCCAATATCTCGGGCATCAGGTTCGAGAACATCTCCATCGATATGAGCTGGAAGACACGGTGGCCGAAGAACCTCCACGACCTCAGGCCGTTCGAGGGCAAGGCCGTCATCGAGAGCCCGCTTGCCGCCGTCTTCATGCGCAATGCCGGCGACATCACCTTCCGCAACTTCAGATGGTCCGCCGACGAGAGGCTGCGTGCCGAGATGGCAGGGCCTTTCGATGTGGCCGATTCCGAGGGGATCGAAGGTCTCTGAGCCGGTTTCCAGGCCGATCAGGCATGCAGGCCTCTCCTGCCGCAGCGGGGGAGGCCTGTCCTATTTTCAGCCAGCGCAGGCAGATGCCTCTTCCCGTGAATTCATCTGTTTTTTTCCTTGACTTCTGCGTGAACGTGATTTCTACTATTTATAGAAAACGTTTTCTATATGGAGGGATGCCTTTGAACGCAACGATAGTCGAAGTCGCCAGGAAATCAGGCACATCCCTCTCCACTGTCTCGAGGGTGCTGAGCAACAGCGCCTATCCGGTGAACGAGAAGACAAGGAAGCGCGTGGTAGAGGCGGCAGAGGCGCTTGGCTACAGGCCCAACAGCGCGGCCAGGATGCTGCGCAGCAGGCGCAGCATGTATATCGCCGCCATCGTGCCATCGCTCAACAACCCATTCTATTCGACTGTCATCAGCGCGATAGAGCAGGAGGTCCTTGCCTCCGGCTACATGCTGCAGATGTATTCATCAAACAACGACCCGGAGCTGGAGAGCAGGCTGCTTGACCTGATCGGCTCGGTGCAGGCCGCGGCGCTGCTCATCTCCTCGATGAACTGGAATGAGAAGCTCGAGAGGAAGATCAGGGACCTGGGCATCCCCGCGGTCTTCTTCGACCAGATACCGGAAGGGTACAGCGGCCATTACGTCGGCTTCGATTTCCACGAGGCGGGGCGCATGGCGGCGGAGTTCCTCATCTCGGAGGGGCATCGGGATATCGCATTCGGCTGCGGACCCTTCGACAGGGAGAGCAGGCGCCAGTACAGGAACGGCTTCTGCGAGGTCCTTGATGAGGCCGGCATCAGCAGCGCCGATGCCATCGTCTCCATAGCCGGCGCCGGCTCCATGCATGAGTACGAGATGGGCGTGGCTATCGCGGATGAGCTGCTCCGGAGGAAGGGGATGCCGACAGCGGTCGCCGTCATCAACGACATAGCCGCCCTCGGGGTGATCAAGAGGCTGGAGATCGGCGGCGTCAACGTGCCGTTCGATGTGTCGGTGATGGGATTCGATGACATACCGTACGGCTTCATGATGACGCCATCGCTGACGACCATCAGGCAGCCGGCCGAGGAGACCGGGCGCATGGCGACAAGGCTTGCCGTCTCCCTGATAGGAGACCCCGGCAGCGAATGCATGAACGAGATATTCCATCCTGTGCTGATCAGGCGCGAGTCTGTGCGCAGGATAGGCAGGATAGAGAGGAAGGAGAACAGCTACAATGACTGAAAGGCATTATGGAGAGGTAGACCTGAGGATCTACGGGACGCGCAGCGAGATGGGCAAGGCCGCCGCTGCGGAGGCTGGCATGGTGATGCGCGGGATGCTCGCCGCCAAGGATGAGATCAGCTGCATATTCGCGGCAGCTCCATCGCAGAACGAGTTCCTCGCCGCCCTCATCGAGGAGGAGGGGATAGACTGGAGCCGCGTGAACGCATACCACATGGATGAGTATGTGGGCCTCGGGCTGGAGGACAAGCCGGCATTCAGCCGCTTCCTCACCGATGCGATCTTCTCCAAGGTCCCGTTCAGGAGCGTCAACCTCATCAACGGCAGGGCTCCCGATGCGGAGGCTGAGGCTGAGCGCTATGGAGCGCTCCTCAGGTCCCAGGAGATCGATATCACGTTCATGGGCATCGGCGAGAACGGCCATATCGCCTTCAACGACCCTGCGGTGGCAGACTTCCATGATACGAAGACGGTGAAGGTCGTCAGCCTTGATGACGTGTGCAGGATGCAGCAGGTGCATGACGGCTGCTTCCCGGCCTTCGATGACGTGCCGCAGCATGCGATGACGGTGACGATCCCGGAGCTTGTCTCTGCGAGGAAGGTCTTCTGCATCGTGCCGACCGACAAGAAGGCAGAGGCCGTGAGGAACGCTCTGGAAGGCCCCGTGGCGGAAACATGCCCGGCAAGCATACTGCGCACCGTACCCGGCGTCTCGATGTATGTCGATGAGGCAGCGGCTTCGCTGCTCTGATGGGAGATAGGATGAGACACCTGCGAAGCTGCAACTGGATCTACATGGTGATAACGCTGCCGCTCATGTGCCTTGACGGGGTGCTCGCGGCCGTGCTCGCGCGCCGCTATCCGCTGCTGCAGGTCCTCATCCTCGGCGTCCTGGCGTTCGCCATCGTGAAGGCCATAGGCAAGTTCAGCCACATGCCGTACAGGAAGGAGGCATATGCCGACCTCGAGCGCATCGACCTCGATATCCCGCTTGACTGGGACGTGGAGGCCTATGCATCGGCGAAGATGGCTGAGTATGACTTCATGACGCGCATCGCCGAGGTCGTGAGCCCGATGAGGATGGGAGGGAAGCCCGCGGCCGTCGCGGTGAATCCCAAGGTGCTGGAAAGCGAAGGGAAGACGTATATGCGCATCGCCGCCACGCGTGAGGTGCTGCGCTATGCAAGGCGCATATCGGTGAAGCTGTATGCGCTCATCGCCCTGCCGATAATGCTGTTCATCAGCGTGGTCCTGCTTTTCTTCTCGTTCCATCAGGTGCTGACATCGTATTTCAGCATGGCGGCGCTCAACCTGCTGCTGCCGTTCGCGCTGATGCTGCTCTTCCTCCTGAGCCTCTTCTTCTGGAACAGCCGCGTGTCGAGGAGCGACACCGCGCTGGACATCGCGCTGCTCGATTACTTCCCCAAGCAGGAAGTGGTCAGCTACGTGAAGAAGACGGAGGCCCTGATGGAGAAGGGCGATAAGGAAAAGACGAAAGTCTTCAATGAGCATTTCCTATCCTCGAGAGTGGAGAAAATCGAGGCATATAGGAGAAATAAAGATTAACGGGAGGTATGTATGAGTTATGAGACTCTGACGATGCACTGGCTCGACTGGCTTGTCGTCGTCGCATTCTTCGTATTGGTTCTCGGCATAGGAATCCTTTCCGGCAAGAAGGTCAAGAATTCCTCCGACTTCTTCGTAGGCGGCGGAAAGGTGCCATGGTGGCTTTCCGGTATTTCCCACCACGTATCAGGCTACTCAGGCGTAGTCTTCGTAGGATATGCCGGAATCGCGTACTCGCAGGGTATCTCCATCTACTTCTGGTGGGCTGTCGTCATCGCCATCTCCGTAGCTGTCGGTGCCGTCCTTGTCGCTCCGCGCTGGCCAAGGCTCAGAAGGGCCCTCGGCATCCAGAGCGTCACGGAATACCTGCAGATGCGCTACAACAAGGCAGCACAGCTCCTCGTCGCCATCGCGGGTATCGGCTCGAAGCTGCTTGACGTAGCCGCCAAGTGGGTCTCCATCGGCCTCCTGCTCTATGGATTCACCGGCATGCCGCTCTGGATCGGAGTATTCGTATCCGGTCTCGTCAGCCTCATCTACATGGCTATCGGCGGCATCATGGCTGACCTCTGGACGGACTTCGTGCAGTTCATCGTACAGGTAGCGGCTGGTATCGCCCTCTTCATCGGCGTGGCTGTCCACCTCGGTGACTATGGCTACAACCTCTTCACCGTGTTCGAGGCGCTCCCGGCCGGCAACACCGACGTGTTCCTCGCAGGCCGCGGACAGGGCTCGCTCTCGTGGACGCTCCTTTATTTCTTCACGGTGTTCTTCAGCTACAACGGAGGCACATGGAACCTGGCAGCAAGGTATATCTCCACGCCTGATGGAAAGGATGCCAAGAAGTCGGCATTCTTCTCGGCTGCCCTCTACCTCTTCTGGCCTCTGATCCTCTTCTTCCCGATGTGGGTCGGACCGGTCATCTTCCCGGGAATGGACCAGAAGACAGCGGAGTCCCTGCTTTACGCTTCGCTCACGAACAAGTTCCTGCCGACCGGCATGGTTGGGCTCGTGCTTGCTTCGATGTTCGCCAACACGATGACGATGTGCAACTCCGATGCCAACACCATCGCAGCTGTCATCACAAGGGATATCGTGCCGGTGTTCAAGCCTGATATGAAGGACCTCTCCGAGAAGGAAGAGCTCTTCCAGGCCCGTCTCTGGACAGCTATCTTCACGGCTGCCACCGTCGTGATCGCCCTCTTCAACGATTACTTCGGCGGAGTCACGGGACTCATCCTCTCGTGGTTCGCGGCACTGCTCGGCCCGACGGCTATCCCGCTCATCTTCGGCCTCTTCCCGTGCTTCAAGTACAGTGACGGCAAGGCAGCGGTCATCTCTACGATTGCAGGCCTCGGCGTCTTCGTGCTTACCAAGTGCGGCATCCAGATGGAAGCCGACGTCGCGATAGCGGCACCGCTCTTCGTGTCCGCGTTCTTCTACATCGGAATCGGACTCATCAACAAGTATGTCCTGCATCAGACAGTCAAGCCTGAGATCGAGGATCTCATGGTGAAGCTCTCGGACAAGAGCCTCTGACGCAGATCCGAAAAGGGGGTGGAATCACCATGGATTACGCAGCGCTTTACGATCAGTACAGGAAGCTTATAGAGGATGATTTCATCCCCTTCTGGTCAGCATATGCTGACGAGGAATACGGCGGGATCCTGAACTGCCTCACCAACGATGGCTCCGAGAAGCTGTCGGATGAGAAGTTCACGTGGTCCCAGGGCCGCTGGCTATGGGTGGTATCCGTAGCCAGCCGCCTCCATCGCGAGGGCCTGCTGCCTGGCCTCGATGGGGATAGGATAGGCAGATGGATGGAAGGCACGTTCTCGTTCATCAAGGAGCATGCCTTCATGGATGGATGGAGATGCTGCTATCTCCTCTCACGCGAGGGCAGCCATCTCATCGATCCCGTATCGGGTAAGTACGATGCGAGCATATACGCGGACTGCTTCGTGCTCATCGGCGTATCCGAATACATAAGGGCTACAGGAAGGAAGGAAGAGTGCGTCATCGCCGACAGGCTTGCGGAAAGCATCATCAGCAGGGTCAGGAGCGGGGTATACAACACCGAGCCGTATCCGATTCCCGCAGGCTACCGCGTCCACGGCGTGCCGATGATACTCATCAATACGATAGATGAATACGCCGTCATGAAGGATGAGATAGGCGAGGATGCCTCAGATGCCATCGCATATGGCAGGGAGTGCCTCGGGTCTATCCTTGACGGCCTCTACGACAGCTCGCGCAACCTTATCCGCGAGCATGCCTCTACAGATGACAGGAGGGAAGGATATCTCCTTGACAGGCATATAAATCCCGGACATACGATCGAGGATGCCTGGTTCTGGGTCGAGTTCCTCTCGCACTTCGGCAGCCTGGACGGCAGGATCGACCGCATCGCAGCGATCGCCAAGTCCGTCTTCAGGCTCGGCTGGGATGAGGAGCACGGCGGCCTCCTGAGGTTCGTCGACATGGACGGCGGCGCCCCGAAGGGCAGCTCGACAGGCTCCAGGTACGAATCGCTCATCCTCGACACATGGGACATGAAGCTGTGGTGGCCCCATTCGGAGGTCCTCTACACGTATCCGCTCCTCTATTCCCTCACAGGCGATGAGGAGTTCGCCGAGATCTACCGCAAGGGCGCCGATTACGCCTTCTCCGTCTTCCCGGACAAGGTCCATGGAGAGTGGATACAGATCAGGATGAGGGATGGCAGGCCCGAGGAGAAGGTAGTCGCGCTTCCGGTGAAGGATCCGTTCCATATCCTGCGCGACTTCATGAAGGTCCTCGAGCTCTCATACCGCATGAAGGAGGCAGGGAATGCTTAAGTGCGGCACGGCGAGGGCCGTGATCACCCCTGGCAGCCCTGTGCGCATGGCCGGCTATGCCGACAGGACAGGGCCGTATGAGGGGAAGTACGAGGATATCTGGCTCAGGGCGCTCCATCTCTCGGATACGGAGAGCGGGCGCAGGGCCGTGATCGTCTCCGCTGACCTCATCTGGTTCAATCCGGAGATGATGGGGCTGCTGGAGGAGAGGCTCGCCACGATAGGCTATAGCCGCGATGAGGTCGTCTTCACGGCGACCCATAACCATTCAGGCCCTGGCAACGGCAACGCCTTCATCCCGCCGCTCGAGAACGGCGAGAGGGCCTATATGGAGAGGCTCGCAGGCATTGCCGCCGAGACCATAGCCGCGGCAGGGCAGGGTGCGGTCTCGGTGACGGCAAGGTACGGTATGGCAGAGGCTCCGCTTAATGTCGACAGGCGCGTTGCCAGGGATGGCGGTATCGCGA
Organism: uncultured Spirochaetaceae bacterium; assembly: GCA_944390725.1. Taxonomy (GTDB): domain Bacteria; phylum Spirochaetota; class Spirochaetia; order Sphaerochaetales; family Sphaerochaetaceae; genus Ornithospirochaeta. The sequence continues at coordinate 19,190 of CALXQU010000004.1, read as the reverse complement.
TGCTGCCCAACTATGGCGTGGAGGCTGACCACCTGATGACGGTAATCTCGTTCTGGAAGGAGGACGGGAGCATGGCCGCAGCTGCCGTGCACTATCCCTGCCATGCCAACCTCGCCCATGAGAACATGCTCCAGCGCGACTATCCTGGCATCCTCGTGGACAGGATAGAGGAGGAGTATCCGGGCTCGATGGCCATCTTCCTCCAGGGCGCTACCGGCGATATGAGGCCCAATTCGGTGCTCGGCGACAGGTTCGTCCCCGCATCCAGAAGCGGTGTCATCGCCTTCGGCAGGGAAGCCGGGGAATATGCCATAGAGGCCATCAGGAGCTCATCGGAGCGCAGCGGCGGGATCGGCAGGCCGGCATCGGCCTCCGGGGATATCCCGGTGGAGCATGACTTCTCGGCGCCCCTTGATGATGCGACGCGCTCGCTCTGGATGGAATGGGTGGAGAAGAAGGGATGCCCGGAGGGCGAGAGGCTCACTGTCAGGCGCTTCAGCATCTGCGGCATCGACATGCTCTTCGCCAACTGCGAGATCGTCCGCTCCTATGCCGCATACGCAAGGGAGCTCTCGGAGGGATGCATCCTCTCCGGCTACTCGGATGGCATGATCGGCTACATACCGGATGACAGGCAGATAAGGGAAGGCGGCTATGAGCCGGTCGGCTCGGCCCCCTATTTCGCGATAGCAGGAAGATTCGCCCTCGGTACTGAGGGCAAGGCAAAGGAAGTCATAAAGGAGGCTCTTTCATGAAGGAAGGCGAAGTGATGGATCTCTACTATAAGGAGGTCATCGGTATCATCGATGAGATAAGGGCGACGGAGAAGGAGCACATCCTCCAGGCTGCCCATATGATCGCGGACCAGGTCGCCGCGGATAAGCTCGTATACGTATTCGGGCCGGGCGGGCATTCCAACCTCGCGGCGATGGAGGTCTTCTTCCGCGCAGGCGGCCTGATGCATATCTCGGCTATCCTCAACCAGGAGACGATGCTCAGCTCAGGCGCCCTCAAGTCGATGCAGACGGAGCGCCTTCCGGGCTATGGCTCCATCGTCGTCAATGACTACGGCATCGGCGAGGGTGACCTCCTTGTCGTCGTCAATGCCTATGGCATCAATTCCGCGACCATCGACGCGGCCCTCACGGCCAGGAAGAACGGCGCCAGGGTCATCGGCGTCAGCTCCGTCGAGCATGCCTCCACATGCCCGGCTGACCATCCGGCGCGCCATCCGTCGAAGAAGAACCTGCATGATATCGTCGACTGCCATGTCGACTGCAAGGTCAAGCTCGGCGACGCCACGATCGAGCTCGAGGGATTCGAGCAGAAGATCGGCGCCCTCAGCACCTATGCCAATGCCTATGTGATGAATTCCATCGTGGTCGAGGCCATCAACATCCTCGTGAACAGGGGCATCAACCCGCCTGTATGGAGAAGCGGCAACTGCCCTGGCGGCGATGAGTGGAACAACAGGTTCCTCGAGCGCTTCCGCGGCGCGGTAAGGTGCCTTTGAGGAGGGACGGCATGAAGACAGCGATCGTAAACGGACGCCTCGTGCTCCCATATGGCGTGAGGGAAGGCTCCATCCTCATCGAGGATGGCAGGATCGCCGATGTCACGATAGGGCAGTCCCCGTCGCCTAGCGATGCCGAGGTCATCGATGCGGGAGGGCGCTATGTGAGCCCTGGCTTCATCGATATGCATACCCATGGCGCCGGCGGATATGACTTCATGGATGGCACCGTCGATGATATCTACGGCGCCTGCCGTGCGCATCTCGAGCATGGCACCACCACGATACTGCCCACGAGCATGACGAGCACGAAGGAGTCGCTCTTCGATTTCATCGGGCTCTTCAATTCCGTGGAGCTCGTCAAGGATGGCTGCCCTGAGATCCTCGGCCTCCATCTCGAGGGACCGTATTTCGCGGCATCCCAGTGCGGCGCGCAGGACCCGCGCTATCTCCGCAACCCCAGCCCGGATGAGTATGAGCGCGTGCTGGAGATGACGGACAGGATCAGGCGCTGGTCATTCGCCGTGGAGCTTCCTGGCTCCGACAGGTTCCTCTCCGTGCTGAAGAAGCATGGCATCCTCTCATCGGCTGCCCATACCGATGCGGACTGCCACCAGATCTTCAATGCATTCGCCAACGGCGTGGAGCTGATGACCCATTTCTATTCCTGCATGGCGACGGTCAGGAGGGTCAATGCCTACCGCGTGGCAGGGGCTATCGAGGCAGGCTACCTCCTCGATGACATGTATGTCGAGATCATCGCCGATGGCTGCCACCTGCCGCCGGAGCTGCTGAAGCTGATCTACAAGATCAAGGGCTCCGACCGCATCTGCCTCATCACCGACAGCATGAGGGCTGCCGGCATGCCTGACGGCGAGTACTGGCTCGGCCAGATAGGCAAGGGCGTCAAGTGCATCAAGGAGGATGGCGTTGCCAAGCTTCCCGACAGGAGCGCGTTCGCAGGCAGCGTGGCGACGACGGACCGCCTCGTGCGCAACATGGTGAAGCTGGCCGATGTGCCGCTCTATGAGGCTGTCAAGATGGCGACGCTCGTGCCTGCGCATCTGCTGCGCGTAGATGACCGCAAGGGCGTCCTTGCCGAGGGCCGTGATGCGGATATCCTCATATTCGACGATAATGTCGATATATCTGGCATCATCCTGCGCGGCAAGATCATAAGGTAACTGCCAGGGTCCCCATCCGCGGGGCCCTGCTTATTTCCGGCGGGCGTGGTATCATGGCTTCCATGGAAGAGCTTCTGCCTCCTTTCCTGAGGCATGGGAATATCGCAAGGATAGATGGCGGCGATGTCGTCATCACCGACAGGCGCTTCCTCCCCTTCGAGATGAGGGAGGTGCGCTGTCATGGCTATGCGGAGGTAGCTGAAGCGATACGCTCGATGGCTACCCAGGGCGGCGGACCGCTCGAGGCTGCGCTCCTGGCTTTCCTCCTGGCTACAAGGCAGGGCGAGGACCTTCCGGATGCCGTTGCCGTCCTGTCCTCCGCTAGGCCTACCAACACGACGATGAAGCGCACGCTGGAGGCTATGCTTGCCAGGGTGCAGGGAGGAGGGGATCCCGAGGCGCTTGTCGAGGAGGCCTTCAGGCACTACGACTTGCTCTATGATGCCATCTCCGATATCGGTGAGACGCTCATACGCGATGGCGATGGCATCCTCACGCGCTGCTTTCCCGAGCATACCTTCATCCTCTCCGTCGCCAAGGCGATAAGGAACGGCAAGCATGTCACTGTCTATGTGCCGGAGACGCGGCCGTATCTGCAGGGCTCGAGGCTTACCGAGCCTTGCCTGCGGGCCATAGGCGCCGAGTGCTACATCATCACCGACGCCATGAACGCGGCCGTCATGGCCCAGGGGCTCGTGGACAAGGTGATGACAGCATCCGACCTCGCCCTTGCCGACAGGACCGTCGTCAATAAGATCGGCACGCTCTCCGATGCCGTCGCCGCAAGGTATTTCGGCCTGCCTTATTACGCTTTTTCGCTCTCCATCGACCGTACGAAAGTTCACAAAGACATCGTGATAGAGTATCGTAATGCAGAGGAAGTGAAGCATGCGATGGGCACCCCTACGGCATCTGCCGAGGCAAAGGCCCTCTATCCGTGCTTCGATATCATACCGCCATCGCTTGTCACGGGTATCATAACCAAGGAGGGAGTGATCTGAACGCCATCATCGGAGGGACAGGAATCGACAGGGACCCGCGCTTTGCCGCCAATGCGGAGGTGAGGTCCACGCGCTTCGGGGAAGCCTATGCCGCCATCGTCGGCGATACGGTCTTCCTCGCTCGCCACAGGCCGGAGCATTCCGTGCCGCCGCACAGGATAAACTACAGGGCCAACATACAGGCGCTGAGGGACCTGGGCGTCGACAGGGTCATATCCATCTACGCAGTCGGATCGATCACGCGCCGCCTGGCGCCTTCCCGCATCGGCATCGTCAAGGACTTCATCGATTTCACCTACGGCAGGGAAAGCTCGTTCGCGGAGGGCGATGCATTCTGCCATACGCCGATGGTCAATCCGTTCGATGCGAGCCTCTCAGCCGCCTTCGCGCGCACCGCCTTCAACGACGGCTGCCCGATTTCCTTCGATAATGTCTACGTGACCACCAACGGCCCCAGGCTGGAGACAGCCGCTGAGATAGAGGCCTTCAGGCGCATGGGTGCCGATATCGTCGGCATGACGCTTGCTACCGAGGCGGAGCTGATGGTGGAGGCGGGAATCAGGAATGCCGCGGTCGCCTTCTCGATAAACTGGGCGGCTGGGCTCGACCATGAGGGCGTATCCTTCCTTGAGGATGAGACGATACGGAGGATATCGTCGCGGATCCTCGGCTATGCCCTGGATGCGCTCCACTGCTGAGGACAGCGGTGACGCAGCATCATCTATCTGCTATCTTATCAGCATGGATCTCATCATAAGGGGATATTCCGCAGGCGATATCGCAGCCATGCGGGATATCTGGAACTCGGTCGTACGCGAGGGGAATGCCTTCCCGCAGGAGCAGGAGCTCGGCCCGGAGGAGGCCGCTGCCTTCTTCGCATCGCAGTCGCGCACCGCGGTCGCTGCCGCAGATGGCGCCGTGGCAGGGCTCTATATCCTCCATCCCAACAACGTGGGACGCTGCGGCCATATCGCCAACGCAAGCTATGCCGTAGCGGATGGGCTGCGCGGCAAGGGGATCGGCAGGGCCCTTGTCATTGATTCGCTCAGGGAAGCCGCGGCGCTTGGCTTCCGCATACTGCAGTTCAATGCGGTGGTGGCCTCCAATGCAGCTGCCAGGAAGCTCTATGAGGCGCTTGGCTTCCATAGCCTCGGCACGATAGCCGGCGGCTTCAGGAGAGCAGACGGAAGCTATGTGGATATCTGCCCATACTGGAGGGAGACGATATGAGAAGCCCGCTCGGGATGTGGATATACGATAATGCGGAGCTCTTCAGGTACATAGGGGAGTTCCCCTGCCTGAGGGAGGAGGCTGCGAGGATACTCCTCTCAGGCTCCGTATCGGCCTGCCTTGCCCCTGTGATGAGGACGATGTACCCGGATGCGGAGATCGTGGCCGTGGATTCCGATGGAGCGTTCCTTGCCGAGTGCAGGGAGGAGGACCCTGCCCTGGTGACGGTACAGTGCCCCTTCTCCTCATATGAGGGTTCCGGCTTCGATATCGCGGTATCGGCCCTGGCTATCGAGAGGCTGGAAGCACGCGAGCTGGCGTCCTATCTCTTCTCGCTCTATGATGCCCTCGTGAAGGGCGGCAGCCTCTTCCTCTCGTTCCCTGCCTCCGACAGGGTCGATGTGTCCGGCAGGAAGGAAGTCGATTCATGGTACTCGATGGAGGAGAAGGTCCTCATGAAGCGCTATGCCATCTCCGATACCGTCAAGGCGGCCAATGTCGTCGGCTTCGATATCAGGGCGATAGAGCAGGATATCAATGCGGACCTGGGCCAGGTGGTGTCGCTGCATGCGGCCAAGGGAAGATAGCAGGCTTTTCCTGAAGTTTTCGTGAACATCGGACACGTTCCGCCCCTTTGGTGCTATCTTACTATCTTGTTGGAGGATAGATTATGAGAAAGAGCGCATTGGCCGCATTGGTCATCTCCATAGCCCTTCTTATCGCGGGGCTCGTGATGATCGGCTGCGGCGTCGCAGATAGCCACCATACCTACTACCATGAGGATGGGAACGGATTCTATTACTATTCGGTGAGATATACCTCGGACTTCACCGCAGGAGCCGGCAATGCCCTTACGCATTTCGGCCATGCCGTCTTCGATTCCGGCCTCGTGCTGATGGTGATATTCGCCCTCATGCAGATCCGTGACAGGAAGGACAGCGACCTGAAGGCCAAGGAGCGCGCGGCTGACAAGATCGATGCCGAGAAGGCCCGCGCGGAAGCTGCCGATGCGAAGGCGGAGACCATCGATCCGGGCACCGGCAGGGATACCAAGGCCCCTGAGGGCAATTGACCTCCTGGCGATATTCGGCTATAGTCTCCGAAGATACGTAATCCAAAGGAGTAGAAGATGTCCAAAGCACATAGAGGAACCGGAATCCGCGATCAGTTCAACAACGGAAGGGCAACATGCCCGGTCTGCCACAGGACTGCCATCAAGTGCCTTTACGAGAAGGAGATCGACGGGAACAAGGTCAAGATCTGCAAGGAATGCAATTCCAAGCTTTCCAAGTAATATGCTGTTCAGGCGCAAGGAACTGAGCGATAAGGTGAGGGAGTACTTCAGTACGCCCTCATTTTTCATGCCGGGATCCGTCCCCAGGATCGGTAATCCGAAGGAGCTGAGGCATCTGGCCGAGAAGGGAGGCGTATTCATCGTATTCCCGTCCCTGGACGTGCTTTCATCCCCATCCGCATGGGCTTCGGCCCTCTCATCGGCGGATTATGTCTCCGTCGTCGGGGACCCGTCCATCCCGGAGTTCGCCGCATTCCGCAAGGCGCTGGACAATATAATATTCTCCCCTGTGCCGAGGAGGCTCGCAGGCGCCGCCATGGTCAGGACGGCCGATGAGGCGATGGAATACGCCCGGGCGACAGGAGCGGAGGATATAGCGATGATCGCCATCGGAGGAGAAGGGCAATGAGAAGCATGACAGGCTATGGCCACTGGACGTACAGGAACGGCAGCTTCGCGATCGAGGCTTCGGCCAAGAGCTACAACAACAGGTATCTCGATATCTCCTGCTACCTGTCCCCTGCGCTGCAGGCTTTCGAGAGCCATATCGATGAGGAGATACGCAAGGCAGTGGGCCGCGGCCATATCGATATCTCGATGAAGCTGCATATGATCCAGTCGGAGGCGTCGCTCAATCTCGACAGGGGCCTCCTCTCATCGTACATCAGCATCTATGGCGATATTGCGGAGGCAACCGGATGCAGGCCTTCGTTCTCCGACTATGCATCGATAGAGGGCCTTATAGCGCAGGATAAGGAAGCCGATGGCGAGGTCTTCCGCGAAGGCGTCGACGAATGCCTCAGCCACTGCCTGGCCATGCTCTGCGAGGCCAAGGACAGGGAAGGCGAAGGTACCAGGCAGGACCTTGAGAGGCTTGCCAGGTCATTCGAGGATTCGCTTGCCGCGATAGAGGCAAGGAGCGCGGAGCTCGAGGGGCACTACTCCAGGCTGCTGCAGGAGAAGTTCGACAGGCTTTCCGGCGAGAAGCCTGACCAGTCGGTCTTCATGACGGAGCTTGCCGCCATCCTCGTCAGGTACTCCATCAACGAGGAGCTTTCCAGGCTCAAGGTCCATCTGAAGGAATACCACAAGCTCCTTGCTGCCGATGAGCCGGTTGGCAAGAAGCTTGACTTCCTCTGCCAGGAGATGCAGAGGGAATGCAATACGATCGCATCGAAGAGCCAGCTCGTGGAGATCAATCTCGCGGTCGTCAGCATGAAGGACAATATCGAGGATATAAGGGAACAGGTGAGGAACATAGAATGAGGATCGCCATATCATCCCGCAGCGGCTGCGGCAATACGACTGTGACAAGGCTCCTTGCTGAGAAGCTGGGATACACGATGATCAACTTCACCTTCAGGCAGATGGCAGAGGAGCGCGGCGTCGATTTCTGGGAATTCTGCCGCATGGCGGAGGAGGATTACTCGATAGACAGGGAGCTTGACAGGCGCCAGGTCGAGATGGCCATGGCCGAGAAGGACTGCGTGCTCGGCTCGAGGCTTGCCATCTGGATGCTCCGCGACGCGGACCTGAAGGTCTACCTTACCGCATCTGCCGAGACGCGCGCCAGGCGCATCCTCCGCAGGGAGGGCGGCACGTTCGAGGAACGCTACCGCCAGACCGTCGCGAGGGACAGCAACGACAGCGCCCGCTACATGAAGATCTACGGCATCGACAACACCACGGCAGAGGAGGTCGCTGACATCGTCATAGCGACCGATGAGAGGACCCCTGAGGAAATCGTGGAGATAATAGCCGGGGAAGTCAGGAAGAGGTCCTAGAGGCCGAAGAGCTCCCTGACCTCGCTGCTGTAGGCAGGCGTCCCGCCGCTCTGCGTGACCACGTAATCGGCAAGGAGGCTTCCCATCCTGACGGATTCCTCCCTGTCGCCTGTCTTCGCAAGCGTTGCGATGAATCCGCCTGAAAGGCTGTCTCCGGCCCCGACCGTGTCGACGACCTTGACGTCGCTGATATCCTGGTGGATGATGCAGCCGTCATCGCAGTATAGGGTGGTCCCCTTCCTGCCTTCCGTCAGGAGCAGCATCTCAAGGCTATAGCGCTCCATGATGGCCGATACGCTGTCCTCTGACTTGATGCCAAGGAGCGCTGCGATCAGCGGCAGCTCCTCATCGTTCACCTTCAGTATCGTGGCAGCATCAAGGCTATGCTCTATGATTTCCCGCGAATAGAAATTCTTCCTGATATTCACATCGAAGAATATATGCCTTGCGCCCACTGCGGAGAGCAGCGAGGCCAGCGTACGCCTGCTTATCTCACCGCGCTGCGCAAGGGAGCCGAAGTAGAGCACATCGACGGAGGAGGGAAGGCCTTCCGGGAGCGGTATGCAGTCCCAGGCCGCAGGGCAGTTGAACTCGTAATCCGCGTTCTTGCCGACCATCGTGATGTCTGCCCGTCCTGTCGGGATGCCGTCAAGGACCGCGACCAGCGAGCTGTCGATTCCCTTTGCGGATATCTCTGCCAGGGCCTCATCCCCGAGGCTGTCATTGCCGACAGCGCTTACGATCCTGGCATCAAGCCCCAGGCTCGCGGCATGGTATGTCACGTTGAGCGGAGCGCCGCCCAGGACGTTGTGGTCTGCAAAGCAGTCGAACAGTATCTCACCGAATGCAAGAAAGCTTCCCATATCAAGGCTCCTCCAGATTATTCTAAACTGCCCGCATCGCGATAACAACATCAATGTCGTGCAGAAAGAAGAAAGAAGAATAGCAATTACGCAAATGAATAATCCGTATCTGGATTTATATTATGTTCTATAGTAGTCTAATCATCCAATCATGCCGGGCCGTGTATAGCCAAGGCTGCATAGCATCCATAGGCGGTATATAGCTGCAGTGATGGCGATACCAGGAGCATCATGTATGATCGGCATGGCAATCCAGGGAAATCCCTGCAGGTAACATCATTCCATTGCTGCAATTGCGGGGATCTATCACCTTCTTGTTTCCATTGCTTTCTTCCTGTTTGTATCCTTTACTTTACTAAGTCATGATTGACTAAGTCTGTACTTAGTAAAAGAGGGAATGATGATAGGACGTGGGAAAGAGAAAGGAAAGCTGCTCCGCTTCCTTGCAGGAAAAGGCAAGGCTTTCTTGGTTCATGAGTTATGTTCCTTAAGGACCGTATGGATAAGTCCTTGATCGAGGAGGAAATCTCGAAGATCCAGGCCATACCTTCCTTCAACCCAATTCTTCAGGAGTCTCCATCTTCTAAGCGAAGCGAAAGATGGAGAGGAATGGAGGAAGAATCATCAGACATGATAAAAACAAGTCATGAAGAAATGGCTTGATGAAGAATATGAATTTGAGATTGAGGTTACAGGGTATCTGAGAGGAGACAAGACAGAAGGCCTCTGCCGTAATGGGGAAGAAATAGGTGATAAATACCCCTGCACATATGGCTGTCCTGTGAATCAGGATGGATATGGAATCTGCTCGAAGACGATTATGCTTCTCTATCCTCTCATGGAAGCTGTGAGGAGCAGAGGAGACATGAGAAACGTCGGTGGTTCCGACAAGCATGTGAATGATATCGTATGTCCTGACGGATGTGTGATGTTCTGGCTGACAGCAAGGAGGATCGGAGGCTAGAATCCTTTCATATCCAAGGCGTTCAGCTAATCAGTTGTAGAAAAATAATTCTCGGTAAATCAAGAAAGTCATTTATTAATTCTATATTCTGTGTTATACTTATCATAAGATGAGCAGAGAGAAGAGCTGCATAATGACACAGCTTGACGGGAACAACCATTCGGTGTTCAGCCTGAACTACCATCTTATTCTCATCACCAAATACAGGAAAGAAGTCATCACCGATGTCATATCGGAGTATCTGAAGCACATATTCTGCTACATAGCGCCCAAGTACAAGATAACGCTATCAGAGTGGAACCACGACAGGGACCATATCCACATACTCTTCAAGGCTGAGCCGGACAGTGGGATATCGAAGTTCATAAACGCATACAAGGCGGCTTCATCGAGGCTCGTGAAGAAGGGCTTCCCTGAGATAGTTGAGGATCTCCATGAAGGGCAGTTCTGGGCCAGGAGCTACTGTCTGATAACAGCAGGAGGCGCGCCGCTTGAGATACTGAAGGAATACATCAGGACGCAGGGAGAGGACTATGATGGAAGGAAAGGCTGAGAAGAACGAGAAGCCATCCACCATCATCGTCTCCAGGTGCATGGAGTTCCGTATAAACCCGACAGAAGAACAGAAGATCCTCATCTGGAAGACCTTCGGCTGCTGCCGCTTCGTCTGGAATCATCTGCTTGACGAGCGCATCAGCTATGAGAAGCTGAACAAAGGCAGGCTTCTCAATACCACTCCCGCACATCTGAAGAAGGAGCATCCGTTCCTGAACGAGATTGACAGCATGGCGCTCTGCAATGTCCAGCTGAACCTGAATCAGGCATGCAGGAAGCTCTTTGCCAAAGGAAAAACTCCCAGGTTCAGGAAGAAAGGAAAGGATAAAAGGTCATACACCACCAACTGGATAAACAACAATATCGAGATTATTCATGTAAGAGATGATGAGAACTACATCAGGCTGCCGAAACTCGGACTTGTCCGAATCATACTCCACCGTAGCATACCGGGCGGATGGAAGATGAAGCATGCGACAGTGAAGGAGACGGCAAGCGGTAAGTTCTTCATATCGCTCACCTTTGATGCGGAGATAGAATCAATAGAGACGAAGAAGGAATTCGAGAAGGTCGAAGCCTTCGATTACTCCATGCCTTCTCTTGTCGTCTCCGCTTCCGGTGAGAATGACATCACACCGGATGACATCCGCTGGTACCGCAATCTTGAGGGTAAGATTGCAAAAGAACAGAGGAAGCTCTCAAGGATGGAATATGGCTCCTCAAGCTACTGGAAGCAGAAGCACAAGATCGGGAAGCTCCATGAGAAGGCAAGAAATAGGAGGAAGGATTTCCTTCATAAGCTCTCCCATGATGTTGCCAGAGACTTTGATGCCGTGATAGTGGAGGACATAAACCTCCAGCACATGTCGCAGGCTCTGAACTTCGGCAAGAGCGTATATGACAACGGCTATGGGATGCTGAGGGAGATGCTTGCCTACAAGCTGAACGATCAGGGGAAGATACTTGTAAAGGTTGATAAGTTCTTTCCATCCTCAAAGCGATGTTCAGTGTGTCATGAGAATAATCATGACCTGAAGCTTTCTGATAGGGAGTGGACATGTCAGTCATGCGGCACGGATTATGACAGAGACAAGAACAGCTGTAAGAACCTGCTGGATGAAGGTAAATACATCCTTAACCGCTGGGCTGGCGGGGATAGCTCATTGATACTGGCACCATCAGGTGTCTTGAATGGGAAGAAGCTCCATCCTCAGGCTCACGGTAATGTGAGATAGGATGGAGAGTAAGTCACGGCGAGGAATATAGGTTTCATATCCTCATCCGGGTTTTCCCATAGGCCAGACGATGCAATCCTCATCAATGGGGAAGATATCTATGACGCATTGCTCTGATAATCAAATCTCTTCGATAGCCAGTGAGATGGCCTGACACCAAAGCCCTGCATAGGAATCCATGATGCCAGGCAATATCTGCCATATAGCTTAATTCGTCTCGTAGCACGCAATCTATATATGCCGCCGATTATAGGATCAAGAGGGTGGTATCTGTCTGCAAAGCAGTGCCGCAGGAAGATCTAATCTAAATCCAATTGTAAGATAATGCTGGTATTGCATATTATCCATACCTTAGCGATATGAATTTGTCATATATCAATATTTTTCACTGCTATTTTAGACGGTTTTTTTTAGTAAGTCCAATGAATGAAATATATAATAATGATATTGTATTAATTGATACTGATTTATATATTATATAAAAAAATAGTATAACGATGCAGTTTATCAATCGATAATAGATATATATTATAGATGAAGTATGATTCAATGAACTGTAAATGCGGAAAAAATGTAATTTTGGTTTGTAAAACTACAGAAAAAATGTATCAGTTCAGAAAATTTTGTGTTTTCCGAGATCTATATACAAGAAGAGGCTTACGGCTCTCGAACATGATACGGAGGAAGAAGTACTCGGTGTCAGTAGCCCATATCACGATATCGGCAGGGACGATATCGTGTGGTCATGCAGGATGAGAACATCAGGGGCTAGCACAAGGGGCTGTTTGGAAAGCATGTACAGAACTCAACCCTCGGCACGCTGAAGAACAAGGTGATGTCAAGTCCAAACGTTCTTGTGATTGACTGCTTCTTCCCGTCGACGAGGATGTATCCTATATGCGGACATATCCATGAGAGCATCACGCTTTCTGACAGGGTGTTCGCCTGCTCCGCATGCAGATATACCGAAGAGCGAGATACTAAGACCGCAAAAGACAGTGCTTATTGCAGGCAAGCATGAGATAGCCTGCACGCTTCCGGAACAAAAGCGTACTCCGGTGGAGCGGATGTCAGGCTTCGATGTCTCGCATGAGGCATGGAAGCGTTCTGTGGGGAAGCCGGAAGCTTCATCTTCAAGCTCCGGCTAAGATGGGGTAGTTCACCAGTTCAAGTGCCAATGAGCGAGAACCATCCCCTGCAGCAGCTGAAGGGGCAGTTCAGCGTGGATCCGGCATACTACAGCACGAAGAATATGGAGATTGATTTCATGCTTCAGCATGATGCGTCCCTGATTCCCATAGGGTAAAGGGGGAGGAAGACTGGAGTGCCCCTTCATTCAGGAGATTCATCAGGAGAATCTGCCGAAGACTGCAGTACGCTTCTCGAAGATGGGCTATCAGATGAACGGGCAGATTACCAATATACCGCTCTATCTGGCAGGGCGGTTGGGAGATCTGCTCTGAACCATGAGGCATCAATATCCTGGATAATCAGCAGTAGTTTATATGTTTTTTTCGGTTCTTTGCGACGTAATTGATATTATTACGATATGAAAGTCTATTTTTATCAATATATATGATGATTTACTTATATCTAATCATGCATATTTTTTTATAAATACAATACAGTATTGTATAATAATACATATCATTTATAATGATTCTGATGGAAGTTGGATGTGAAGCGTACTGGATGTGCCAAGGAAGATAAGCCTTTGAGCCATGTTTGGCATCCTCAGCTCTGGCTATAGGGCCTGATGCTGGAATCACATCTACGGGGAGTGGTTCATCAGCAATGTTGGGACGGCAGGATAGCGGGAAGCGATTTGTCTGGTATCATATCTAGGATATGCAGGAAACAGAAATGCAAAAAGAGGGACTTAAGAGCGAGAAGGTGAGGAAGCTTGCTCCCGAGATGGATCCGCTCCGTCTGGGAATGGGCTGGGGAATCGGAGATCTCGGCAAGCCGAAGATCCTGATCGAGAGCACTTTCGGTGACAGCCATCCCGGTTCAAGCGGGCTTCTGCCGCTGGTCGAGAAGGCTGCCGATGGTGTCAGGAAGGCAGGCGGAAGACCTGCACGCTACTTCGTCACCGACATCTGCGATGGCCAGGCCCAAGGCCATGACGGAATCAACTATTCCCTTGCAAGCCGTGACATGATTGCGAACATGGTGGAGATACACAACAATGCTACACCCTTTGATGCAGGCGTTTTCATCGCAAGCTGTGACAAGGGACTGCCCGGGCTCCTGATGGGAATCGGCCGTACGGACCTTCCGTCCGTCGTGCTTCCCGGCGGAGTCATGAAGGCCGGTCCCGGCCTGCTCACGCTCGAGATGATCGGTGCCTACAATGCCAAGTGCGCAAGAGGGGAGATCACCGAACAGGAGTTCAGCTATTACAAGCACAATGCCTGCCCCTCCTGCGGTGCCTGCTCCTTCATGGGTACCGCATGCACGATGCAGGTGATGAGCGAGGCACTTGGCCTTGCCCTTCCAGGCACTGCGCTGCTTCCTGCGGTCTGCCCGGAACTCCCTGATGCTGCCGAAAGGGCGGGAGAGGCTGCGATGAAGCTCGCGCTCTCAGGCCTCGCTGCCCATGACATCGTCGACATAAGGAGCTTTGAGAACGCAATCATCATCCATGCTGCGATTTCAGGCTCTACCAACGCCATTCTCCACCTGCCGGCAATCGCCCATGAGTTCGGAGTCGACATCGATGCCGGGACCTTCGAAAGGATCCACCGCGATGCCCATTACATACTGGATGTAAGGCCTGCCGGTTACTGGCCGGCCGAGTATGTCTTCTATGCCGGTGGCGTGCCTGCAATCATGGAGGAGGTCAGGCAGCTTCTCCATCTTGATGCGATGACGGTTACCGGAAAGACCCTGGGCGAGAACCTGGAGGACCTGAAGAAGACTGACTACTACAGCATCTGCGAGAAGTACAGGAGGGAGAAGGGCGTTGCCAAGGAAGACATCATCAGGCCCTACGGCAAGCCGATAGGCAGTCATGGGACCATAGCTATCCTGAAGGGCAATCTGGCCCCGGAAGGCTCCGTGGTAAAGCACTCGGCAGTTCCGGAGGAGATGTTCCACGCAGTCCTGACAGCCCGTCCGTTCGACTGCGAGGAGGATGCTATTGCCGCGGTCCTCTCCCGCAGGATCCAGCCAGGAGATGCTGTCATCGTACGCTATGAGGGGCCCAAGGGATCCGGGATGCCGGAGCTCTTCTATACGACGGAGGCGATATCCTCCGATTCCGAACTGGGCAAGAGCATAGCGCTGATCACCGATGGGCGTTTCTCCGGTGCATCGAAAGGGCCTTCAATCGGGCATGTCTCGCCAGAGGCTGCCGATGGCGGTCCGATAGCCTTGGTAGAGGAGGGTGACCTTATCGAGCTCGATATCCCTTCCCGCCGCCTCGATATCGTCGGTGTCAAGGGAAAGCGGCTTTCCCCTGGGGAAGTCGCGAAGGTCCTGGAGGAGAGGCTTGCCGCCTGGAAGCCCCGGGAACCCAGGTACGATAGCGGAGTGCTGAAGGTCTATTCCGAGAATGCCACCAGCCCGATGAAAGGCGGCTACATGGAATGAGCCCGCGCGAAGGCCTGCACCTTCCTGATGCAAGGTGCAGTGCCTTCGGCATCGATGATGCCGGGATGGAGCCTTTAGCTGTATCAGGTATCCGGAAGGATAGCTCTAAGTAGCTTGATCCAATGCAATAGGCAGGTATCTCCTAGATCCGGATGAAGAGGCTTAGGATATCGATCCTGCACGGTACGGAATGATGATATCGCTTTGCGTATTCCAACAATCAGACTGCTATTTTTGCAGTATCAGAATATGGCTGTATCAATTGATATGATATTATATCAATATGATTATGCATTGTTTATTATAGAATCTATATGATTATACCAAAATAATAATATTGTTTCATGCAGCTTTAGTTTTGCTTTTATGGCATATTGGCTTGCCATGCCAATGGTACAGGGATGGTACAGGCGATGCTGCGGCAAAAGGAAAGCTCCCTGCAATGCAAGGAGCTTTCAAGTGGAGGATACAAGGATTGAACTTGTGACATCTTGCTTGTAAGGCAAGCGCTCTCCCGCTGAGCTAATCCTCCGGCAACGGTGAGAGTATACACACTCTCGCGGGTCATGTAAAGTGCTGCCATCGCTTCCATTCGGCACCGGTTGGGGTTATCTTTATGATATGGCTGAATTCATCCTCCACTTCTTCATATATTCGATCCTTGGATATATCTCGGAAGTAATCTACTGCTCTATACCGCAGCATCGCTTCGTGAACAGGGGCTTCCTGTATGGCCCGTATCTGCCGATCTATGGCTTCGGCGGCCTCATCGTGTATGTGCTGCCGGCTCCTATCAAGGGGAATATATTCCTGCTCTTTGCATCGGCGTTCGTGCTCACATCGTGCCTTGAGTACTTCACCTCATGGCTTCTCGAGAAATGCTTCTCGGTAAAGCTCTGGGACTACTCGAAGCACTTCGGCAACATCAACGGCAGGGTATGCCTCCTCAACTCGACGCTCTTCGGCATCATGGGCATAGTGACCGTAAGGATAGCGGAGCCGATCGTCGCCGATATCATCGCGGCGATACCTTCCGCGGTGCTCGTGCCGCTTTCCCATTTCATCGTGGCCGCCGTATCCGTCGATACATCGCTTTCCGTGATGAAGATGATCCACTTCAGGCAGGGTCTTGCCCTCATCAGGGAAAAGAGGAAGGATATCGAGGAGAGGACGAAGGCCCTTGTGGCGGCTGGGAAGAAGGAGCTTGCTGAAGAGCTCCGCGCCAGGCTCGAGGAGGACCTGCAGAAGTACAGGGACCGCTTCCTGCTCAAGGCCAGCCATGTCGCCCGCTCCAACCCGAGCATGAGCGCGAGGAACGAGGAGATCAGGCGCCAGATAGAGGTCATCGCCTCCTGGTCAAGGGAGCGTGCCGCGCTGCGCAGGAGGCAGAAGGCCGAGGTTGCAGAGCTGGACAGGGAGAAGCTCGACGAGCTTAGAGGAGATAGGAAATGACCGGATATTCAGGGGTCCTGCAGGAGGTGAGGGCAGTCTCGGGCAGCGCCGTGCTGGTGGCTGTCTCGAAGACGCATCCATACGAGGCCGTCATGGAAGCATATGCCGAAGGCGCGCGCATCTTCGGCGAGAACAGGGTGCAGGAGGCGGAGGCGAAGTTCCCTCCCATGGGCGAGCGCCCTGAGGGCATGAGGCTCTACCTCATCGGGCAGCTGCAGAGGAACAAGGTCCGCAAGGCGCTGCAGATCGCTGACAGGATCGAGAGCGTGGACAGCCTCCCGCTCATCGACAAGATCGAGAAAGAGGCCGCGGCGCTCGGGAGGACGATAGAGGTGCTCCTGGAGCTCAACAGCTCGGGAGAGGAGCAGAAGGCGGGATTCCGCACGGAAGAGGAGGCCCTCGCCGCGGCAGGCCATATCATGGCAGACTGCCCCCATATCATCCTGAAGGGGCTGATGACGGTGGGGCCGCTAGGCTATGACAGGGAGAGGAACAGGGAGGCTTTCTCCTATGCGCATAAGGTGTTTGCCGGGATGAATTCCCTTTCCTCCGATTGTGATGTACTATCAATGGGTATGTCTGCCGACTGGCAGCAAGCGCTTGCATGCGGTTCCACGGAAGTGAGGATCGGCACTGCGATATTCGGAGCTAGAGCTTGAGGAAGAGGATAATTGCCTTTCTGCTGATATTCTCGATGCTGGTGCCGCCGCTCGTGGCAGAGCCCATCGAGTATGAATACGAACCGTATACCGAGGAGGAATTCCCCATCTGGGCGCATGAGCTCAGGAGGGCGGAATCGATCTTCTTCGGTTCCCTCGCCATCACGTTCCCGCTTTCCATGGGAGCCTATTCGCTGGCGACATCATTGGGCGCGCAGGGGCCTTCCGAGCCGTACCAGCAGGTGCTTATCCAGCTGGGCGTCGCCGCAGGCCTCTCACTGATAATCGCGCTCACCGACTGGATCATCGGAGCCGTAGGCTGATGAAGCGCCATCACTCGCTATCATTCACCGCAGAAGGAGAGGGGAGGATCGATGCTGTCGCAGCCAGGGAGCAGGATATCCCCCGCTCCGTCTTCTCCTCCGATTCCGTCTCCATCGCCATAAACGGCAGGCCAGCCAAGAAGAGCGCCAAGGTGAAGGCTGGGGACAGCATCGCCATCGAATACGATGAGGAGGTCTTCCCCTCGCTTGAGGCCGAGGATATCCCACTCGATACCGTCTATGAGGATGATGACATCCTCGTCATCGACAAGGCGCAGGGGATTGCCGTCCATCCCGGGGCGGGGCTCCATAGCGGAACGGTGGCCAATGCGCTCCTCTCGCGCTACGGCGAGGACTTCTCCACATCCGAAGATGATTCGCGCCCGGGCATCGTCCACAGGCTCGACAAGGATACGAGCGGGCTGATGGTCATCGCCAAGAACCTCGAGGCCCACCGCAGGCTGCAGTCGGAGTTCCAGCGCCACAGGACGGTCAAGTGCTACTATGCCATCGCCAAGGGCTTCTTCACATCCTCCGAAGGCGAGATAGGCACGAACATAGAGCGCGACCCGCGCAGCAGGAAGAGGTTCCGCGCCACCGACAACCCAGACAGGGGCAAGGATGCCAGGACATCATACAGGGTGCTGGCGCAGATGGATGGCTATGCGCTGCTGCTCGTCCGCATCCATACCGGGCGCACCCACCAGATCCGCGTCCACCTGCAGTCGATTGGCCATCCGCTCCTCGGCGACCCTATCTATTCCAGGCCTGATGCCGCATTCCCTGATGCCACGCTGATGCTCCATGCCTGCCGCCTGGAGATAAGGCATCCGTCTACTGGCGAGATGATGGTGTTCTCCACGGAGCTTCCCGACCGCTTCAGGGCGGTGATGGATAGGCTAGGTGCCGATTATGGCCATGCCTGAGGCCAGCAGGTCCTGGTTGAACATCATCTCCAGTCGGATCTTCGAAAGCGATCCGTGGCCGGGATATATGAGGCAGTTGTCAGGCAGGTGCAGCAGCTTCGCCCTGATCGACCTCATCAGCAGCTCCTTCTCGATGACGCTCTTGGTGGAGCCGATGGTGCCGGCCATGAGCGTATCGCCGGTGAAGAGCGCGGCATCTATCCTGTAGACCAGCGAGTCCATCGAATGACCCGGTACCGATATCGCCTCGATATCCATGCGCCCGACGCGGAACCTGGCGCCATCGGAGAGCCTTATCGAGGGGATGCCCATAATCTCGTCCGATGCCGAGTAGACCTTGACGCCCTGGTATATCTTCAGCAGCGTGCCCAGCCCTTCGGCATGCGTCTCATGGCGATGCGTCAGCAGCACGGCCGAGAGATGGCTGCATCTCTCCTCGATGACCGCCAGCAGCTCCCTGTCGATATGCGCCGGATCGACTATGAGGGCATTGCCGTCCTCGTCGACGACTGTGTAGACATTGGCAAGGTGCTCGGCCGAGAGGTGCGGGTAGATCCTCATATCGTATACCCCTCCTCCTTGCGGAAGAAGGCCTCCTCCGGATTCGAGTACC